>NZ_JBSXMZ010000048.1:0-21732 GCF_054073265.1 Kribbella sp. CWNU-51 | reverse complement strand
AAGGAAGATCTGCCGATCCCAAACCTCCCAACCAGACCCCCAGAACTAAGTAGCGACACGCTACTAGGCTCGGCCGGTGGCTGATTGGGAAGCAGTAGGACTGTCCGCCGTGGACGCGCGGGTGTACCAGCAGTTGTTGCGCGATCCCGGCGTACCGGTCGGGCAGCACAGCGAGGTGCTGGAGGTGCCGGTGACGGCGGTCCAGGCGGCAGTCGGCCGGCTGGTCGTGGCGGGGCTGGTGCGCGGCGGATCCGAGGCCGCGCCGGCACCGGTCGACCCGCGCTCCGGGCTCGGCATGCTGGTGCGCGAGCGGCGGGCGGCGCTGGACGGGGTCGCCGCGATGACCGACCAGCTCGCCCGCGAGTTCAGCGCCGGGCAGTTGCAGGCCGAGCCGAGCCGCCTGATCGAGATCGCGGTCGGCCGCGACGCGATCGAGGCCCGCATCGACGACATGTTGCGTGGGGCGATCGAACAGGCGGTCGGCACGGACACCCCGCCGTACGTCGCGGACGGCAGTCACCAGGTGTCGAGCGCCGAGCTGGCACTGCTGGATCGTGGCGTCCGGTTCCGGGCGATCTATGCGGCCGGGGTGCTGGACCACCCCGGCTGGGTCGATCGGTTGCGATCGATGGCTGAGCGGGGGGAACAGGCTCGCGTGCTGCCGCAGGTCCCGGTGAAGCTGCTGATCGTCGACGGCCGGACGGCAATCCTCCCGCTGGCCGGCGACGGCGCGTCCACGCCGGGCCAGGCGCGCGCCGTCGTGGTCACGGACTCCGCACTGACCAGCGCACTCCAGGTCCTGTTCGATCAGTTGTGGGGCCAGGCCTCGCCGCTCCGGCTGACGGCGTCCGCCGCCACGGATCCGGTCACGACGCTGATCAACCTGCTCGCCAGCGGCATGAAGGACGAGGCGATCGCCCGCCAGCTCGGCGTCAGCGGCCGGACCTTGCGCCGCCGGATCGCCGAGGTCCAGGACCAGCTCGGCGCCACCAGCCGCTTCCAGGCCGGCCTCCAAGCCGCCCGCCGCGGCTGGCGCTGACCGCTGTCAGGACGACACCCTGAACTTGACGACGACCAGATGCAGGCCCAGCGTGACGGCGAGGACGACGGCCGCGACGCCAAGCAGGCCGCTCGGTGCGGTCCCGGCGGCCAGCGCGACCCCGCCGAGTCCACTACCGAGCGCCGAACCGAGCGAGATCGCGCTGCCGTTGAGGGCCATCACGATCGCGGGCGATTCCGGGGCGAGGCCGGCCAGCCGGACCTGCTGCGGTACGGCGGCGCCGCCGTTGCCGATGCCTTGGGCGAAGAACCAGATCAGGCCGGTCACCGCGACCACGACGGCCGAGGTCAGCATCAGGCCGGCCATGCCGAGGATCGAGTTCAGCACCAGCACGATCAGGACGACGGTGAGCACGCGCGGTGCCGAGAAGCGGTCCGCCAGCCGGCCCGTGATCGCATTGCCCAACGCGCTCATGACGCCGTACCCGAACATGACCGCGATGATCATCCAGGCGGCGGGGAAGGACGGACCGAGGATCAGGACGGCGTACGTGAAGCAGATGAAGCTGCCGCAGAGGATGCCGGTGGTGACGAGCAGAGCGCCGAGCAGCCGGGGCCGGCCGAGCGGGCGAAGCTGGTCGGCAAGCCTTCCCGCGGGGAGGTGCCGGCGAGGCAGGCCGCGCAGGATGCCGGCCAGAGCGATCGCTGCCATCACGGCGACCAGGATCATCGGGTATCGCCAGCTGGACTGCCCGATCACCAGGCCGACCGGTACGCCGAGCGCGGTCGCGGTCAGCAACCCGCCGAGCACGAACGACAAGGCCTTCCCACGATGCCGGACCGGAGTCACCGCGATCACGTACCCGCTGACGGCGGCGTTCAGGAGGCAGCCGCCGAGCGCCGCCACCACCCGGCCGGCGAACGCGAGCGGGTAGGTCGTCGCGAACCCGACGATCAGGTTGCCGAGGGCGAAGACGGCGAGCGCCGTGGCAATCGTCGTACGGCGTTCCCAACGGCTCGTCAGCGTTCCGAGCACCGGCCCGGCGAAGGCGGCGGTCAGCGCGAAGGCGGACATCAACTGGCCCGCGGCCGCCGCGCTCACGTGCAGGTCCGCGGAGACGGCCGGCAGCAACCCGGTCAGGACGTATCCGTCGATTCCCATCGAGAACGTCGCTACCGCCAGCCAGACCAGCGGCCGGTACGAGAACTCCTGCTCCTCAACGATTCCCGTGGCGCAGGTGTTCGTCACTCGACGACGACTTTTGCGGCGGTGGAGGAGCGCGAGACGATCAGGTGGAGGGTGACGGTGATGGCGAGGACGACGGAGGCGACGCCGAGCAGACCGTTCGGGGGAAGGCCGGTGGTGAGGGCCACGCCGCCGAGACCGCTGCCCAGCGCGGAGCCGAGGGAGATGGCGCTGCCGTTCAAGGCCATCACGATCGCGGCGGACGCGGGGGCGAGCGCTCCGAGGCGGGCCTGCTGGGGGACGGCGGCGCCCCCGTTGCCGACGCCGGCGACGAAGAACCAGAGCAGGCCGAGCACCGTGACCAGGACGGCCGGAGAGAGCATCAGCCCGGTCATTCCCAGGACCGAGTTCAGCAGGAGTCCGGTCAGAACCACGGTGAGCACGCGCACAGGGGTGAAACGGTCGGTCAGCCGGCCCGTGACCGCGTTCCCGACCATGCTGGCGACGCCGTACCCGAACATGACCGCGATGATCATCCAGTCAGCGCCGAGGTGCGGGCCGAGGATCAGCACCGCGTAGGTGAAGCAGGTGTAGCTGCTGCAGAGGATGCCGGTCGTGACGAGCAGCGCGGCGAGCAGCCGGGGTTGACCGAGCGGGCGGAGCCGGTCGGCGAGCGACGCGGCCGGGAGGTGCAGGCGGGGAAGCCCGATCATGATGCCGACGAGCGCGATGCTGCCGACCACGGCGACCATGATCAGCGGGAACCGCCAGCTGGACTGTCCGATGACCAGCCCGACCGGTACGCCGAGCGCGGTCGCGACCATCCAGCCGCCGAGTACGAAGGACAACGCCTTGCCGTGATGCTGGACCGGCGTCATCGCGATCACGTAGCCCAGGACGGCGGCGTTGAGCAGCGAACCGCCGAGCGCCGCCACGACCCGGCCACTCAGCGCGATCGGGTAGTTCTGCGCCAGTCCGACGATCAGGTTGCCGAGCACGAAGACGCCGAGCGCCAGGACGATCGTTGTACGCCGTTCCCAGCGGCTTGTCACCGTCGAGAGCACCGGTCCGGCCAGTGCCGCGGTCAGCGCGAAGACCGTCATCAGCTGCCCGGCGGCCGCCGTACTGACGCCCAGGTCCGCGGCGATGGCCGGCAGTAGACCCGCCAGCACGTAACCGTCGATCCCCATCGAGAACGTCGCGACCGCCAGCCACACGAGCGGCCGGTACGAGAATTCCTGCTCCTCCGCCGGTCCGGCGGCACGCGTCTCCGTCACCCCTGCAATGGAACCCTGTCCCACCCACTAAGGGCAACCCAAATCTGATCAAATCTGTCCCGAGCGTCGATTAACGGCGCAAATGTGATCGTTATGGCGGCTGGATGCCGTAGTCGTGGATCTTGCGGTAGATGGTGGCGCGGGACATGCCGAGGGACTTCGCGGCCCGGCCCTTGTGCCCGTCGTTGGCGACCAGGCTGCGGATGATCGCGTCGCGTTCGAGGGCCTCGAGCTGGCTGAGGCTGCGGCGGCTGATCGCCTGGACCCGGGCCGGAAGGTCCGCGGGCGTGATCACCCCGGTCCGGCGGCGCCGCAGGACGACCTGCTTCAGGACCTGGCACAGCTCGGCGGTGTTGCCCTGCCACGACGATCGCATCAGCTGCTGCATCGCCTCCGGTGCGCAGGTCAGCTCACCGTGACTCAACTGGTTGAGGAAGTACGGAACCAGCTCGCGGACGTCTTCGACGTGATGCCGCAGCGGCGGCACCTCGACGGTGAGCGGGAACAAGGTCAGCAGGTCCCCGAGGTCCGAGGGCTCTGTGTCGTCGGAGGTGAGCGTGAGCGCGATCCATGGTGGATCGGACGGCCGGCGCTCGAGAACGCCGTACAGGGCCTCGACGGTCGCGTCCACGCCGGCCGCGTCGAGTCGCTCGACGTGCCGGATCACCAGCGTCTGCACTGAATCGTCGGCCAGCTCGGCCTCCAGTTCGGCGCCGAAACCATCGCCCGTCCGGGCGGCGTCCAGCACGTGGAACAAGCCGGCCGGGTTGTTCTGGTGATGGGCGGCTCGGGCGAGCGCGACCTTGCCGACGCCCCGCTCACCGGTGAGCACCACCCATTGCCCGACCCGGTATGCGTTGTCGACCTCACGACTACTCCCGAGCCACGGCGCACTGTGGCCGACCAGTCCGGGCAGGACAGGACGCGGCGGCGGGCGATGGCCGATAGACGGTGTCCCGCGGTCCAGTCCGGAGTTGTGCGGGCTGACCTGGATGATCCCCGCACCACCTCGACCACCGACCGGCACCGGGCGGCAGGTGATCCGGACCCGATTGCCGGTGGGCAACTCCGCGACGACCGCGTCGGAGCCGCCACGAGCCAGCATCTCCACGGCGTGCCCGAGCACCGCGCGCTGATCCGCGGTATCGAGGGACTGCCGGGCCATGGCGTTCATCAGCAGCAGGTCTTCGTCGACCGCGAGGACCATGTCGCCGAGCCGGCGGCTGCTTTGCAGGTACGCCTCCAGCAGCGTCAGTTCCCGGGGCGAGCTGTCCTTTAGCAGGGCCGACCGGATGTTCTCCGCCGTCGTCTTGGCGAGCGCCATCAGCAGCGAGCCGGCGTCCTTGCGCCAGCAGGTCAGGTCGATCGCGCCGACCGTCTTGCCGGTGATCGGGTGCCGGATCGGTACGCCGGCGCAGGCCAGGTCCTCCAGGTCCTCGGCGTAGTGCTCATGGCCGAAGACGTGCATCGGGCCGCCGCCTTCGAGCGCGGTGCCGATCCCGTTCGTGCCGGCGAACTCCTCGGCATAGCTGAAACCCGGCGCGAGGTAGACCTTGTCGAGGTGCCGGCTCAGTTCCCGGTCCGCGGTCAGGCGCTGCAGGACCAGGCCGGTCCGGTCGGTGAGGATGACGCTGATCGGCTGACCGTCGAGATTCTCGTGCAACTGCTGCAGCACCGGGAGCGCGCTGCGGGTCAGTGGGATGTCGAGGTCGGGGTCCTCGACGAAGGGCAGGGTGATCCGGTCCGCGGGCAGGTTCCAGTGCCGGCTCGATCGCACCCAGGACGCGAGGATCGGCGGCCGGACGTCTTGCGGCCGGACCGGTTCGAGGGTGAGGAAGTTCAGCCGGGCCGTTGCGGCTCGGCGACTGTCCTCGGTCGAAGGGGTGAATTCGTCCACGAAGCCTCCCGACACCAGGCAGGGAGAGCGGATCCGCTCGGGTCCCACCCAGTCACATCGCAGTTCGAGACTAGTACAGCCAGCCACAAGCGGTGTCTCAGATTGAGACAACCAGCCGCGGTTTCCGGGCTTGTGATGCGAGGAGGGCGATCAGGAGGTTCCGATGGAGAACGGTATCCCGAGCCAGGAGTCGTACAACCCGTGGACCGTCGTGCATCTCGTCTTCGAACACCTGGCCGACGCCGGCCTCCATCCGGTCCTCGGCGCGACCGGGCACCCGGGCGAGCCGGCCGCCGAACTGCTGCGGTGCCTCGGCATCCACCCTGATCCGCAAGGCGATCAGCGTCTCGCGCAGGAGAAGGACGCCCGGCTGGCCGAGCTCCGGCAGGCAATGTTCGGCGAGCCGTGAAGTCTGTGACGCGCATCTCAATTTGAGACCTCTCCGCGGTGGCAGCGGGCATGTACTGCAAGAACAGTCGGCCACGCGAGCGGGAGGAGTGCCATGAGTCGCCAGAGTGTGGCGAGGGCCCACCAGAAGATCCAGGAGTTGTCCTGGGAACCGGCGTATCACGAGCCGGTCTCCCAGTACGGAACCGACTACACGTTCCAGAAGGCACAGAAGAAGGACCCGCTGAAGCAGGTCCTGCGGTCGTACTTCCCGATGCAGGAGGAGAAGGACCACCGGGTGTACGGCGCCTCGGACGGCGCGATCCGCGGCAACATGTTCCGCCAGGTGCAGGAGCGCTGGCTGGAGTGGCAGAAGCTCTTCCTCAGCATCATTCCGCTGCCGGAGATCTCCGCCGCCCGGGCGATGCCGCTGCTCTTCCGGACGGTGCCGAACCCTGAGCTGCACAACGGCCAGGCGATCCAGATGATCGACGAGGTCAGGCACTCGACGATCCAGCAGAACCTCAAACGCTTGTACATGAACAACTACATCGACCCGGCGGGGTTCAACTCGAGCCTGCGAGACTTCCAGAGCGACTACTGCGGCACGATCGGGCGTCAGTTCGCCGAAGGCTTCATCACCGGTGACGCGATCACCGCGGCGAGCATCTACCTGACCATCGTGGCCGAGACGGCGTTCACGAACACGCTGTTCGTCGCCATGCCGGCCGAGGCGGCCGCGAACGGCGACTACCTGTTGCCGACGGTGTTCCACTCGGTGCAGTCCGACGAGTCGCGGCACATCAGCAACGGGTACGCGACGCTGCTGATGGCACTCGCCGACGAGGGCAACCACCAGCTGCTCGCCCGCGACCTGCGGTACGCGTGGTGGAACAACCACCGCGTCGTCGACGCCGCGATCGGCACGTTCATCGAGTACGGCACGAAGGACCGGCGCAAGGACCGCGAGAGCTACGCCGAGATGTGGCGCCGGTGGATCTACGACGACTACTACCGCAGCTACCTCGTCCCGCTGGAGAAGTACGGCCTCGAGATCCCGCACGACCTGATCGAGGAGTCCTGGAACCAGATCTGGAACAAGGGCTACGTGCACGAGGTCGCCCAGTTCTTCGCCACCGGCTGGCTCGCCAACTACTGGCGGATCGACCCGATGACGGACAAGGACTTCGAGTGGTTCGAGTACAAGTACCCGGGCTGGTACGACAAGTACGGCGCGTGGTGGGAGAACTACAACCGGCTGTCGATGCCGAACGGGCACAAGCCGATCGTGTTCGAGGACGTCGACTACGAGTACCCGCACCGGTGCTGGACCTGCATGGTCCCGTGCCTGGTCCGCGAGGACATGGTGATGGCCAAGGTCGACGGCCAGTGGCGGACCTACTGCCACGAGATGTGCAAGTGGACCGACGAGACCGCCTTCCGGCCGACGTACCAGGGCCGGCAGACGCCGAACATGGGCCAGCTGATCGGCCACCGCGAGTGGGAGACCCTGTACCACGGCTGGAACTGGGCCGACGTGGTCTCCGACATGGGATTCGTCCGTGACGACGGCAAGACGATGGTCGCGCAGCCACACCTCAACCTCGACCCGAGCAAGATGTGGACGCTGGACCACCTGCGCAAGTGCCCGCCGCTGGCGAGCCCGAACGTCCTGCTGAACGAGATGAGTGACGACGAGCGGACAGCGTTCGCCGCCCGCTACGTACGCGGAGGCCCTGCCGGACGGGCACCGGCCGACGCCTGAACCCCTCCAAGGGGCGGGTGGGTGCGCCTGGTACCCGCCCGCCCCGATTCATCCCCTCGACCAGCAGCAGGAGCCATGGGCGAGAAGCATGTCGTGAGATTCGAACCTGTCGGCATCGAGATCGAGGTCGACGAGGACCAGACGATCCTGCGCGCCGCGGCGGAGCAGGGCGTGATGCTGATGCACGGCTGCAAGGAGGGACAGTGCTCGTCCTGCAAGTCCTTCGTCCTGGACGGGGATGACATCGAGCTCGATCGGTACTCGACGTTCGCACTGCCGGAGTACGAGCTGGACGAGGGCTACACCTTGTTGTGCCGCGCGCATCCGTACGAGGACCTCACGATCGAGTTGCTCAACTACGACGAGGACATGATCCGTTCCGGGTTGCCGATCCAGGAACGCAGCGCCGAGGTGGTCGCGATCACGCCGGTCACCCACGACCTGCGCCATCTCGTCCTGAAGCTGGTGGATCCCGGCGAGCTGAAGTTCTTCCCCGGCCAGTACGTCGACTTCCAGGTGCCGGGCTGGGACGCCACTCGCTCGTTCTCGATGGCGAACACGTCCAGCCGGGAGAGCGGTCAGCTGGAGTTCGTCATCAAGGTCTACCCGGGCGGCATCTTCTCGGAGTTCCTCGACCGGAAACTACAGGTCGGTCACCGGCTGGAGCTTTCCGGGCCGTTCGGGGTCTTCACCCTGCGGGACAACCCCGACGCCCGGCTGATCTTTCTGGGCGGCGGGGCCGGGATGGCGCCGATCCTGGCGCTGCTGCGGTCGATGGCCGAGCGGGGGATCGACCGACCCACGACGTACTACTACGGTGCCCGCACCCGCCGGGACCTGTGCTTCGACGACGAGTTCCGGCGGCTCGAGGAGACGCTGCCACGGTTCCGCTACGTGCCGGCGCTGTCCGAGGACGAGTGGGACGGGGAGGTCGGTCTGATCACCGATGTCGTCCGCCGGCACGAGCCGGACCTGACCGGGGCCGACGCCTACGTGTGTGGGCCGCCACCGATGGTCGAGGCCGCGATCCCGATGCTCGAGGGCCTGGGTGTCGTCACGAAGCGCATCTACTACGACAAGTTCACCACGACCGGCGACGCCGGTGACTCGAAGGTGCTGGAGGCAGAGAGCCGATGACCACCACACAAGACTCCGCCGCAGAGCGGAGCGTGCCGAAGCCGGTCTTCACCGACGCCGAAGCTGGCGCTCGCGTGTTCCCGGACTCGGATTCACGGCGGTACAACTACTACACGCCGCAGAAGCGCAAGCAGAGCCACTACGAGGACGTGACCGTCGAGGTCCAACCGGATCCGCGGCACTACCTCACCCAGGGCTGGCTGTACGGGTTCGCCGACGGGCGCGGCGGGTATCCGCTGGACTGGACCGTGCTGAAGGCGTGGGGCTCGGACAAGCCCGAGCCGCAGCGCGGAATAGGCACCGGCGGCATGATCGTCAAGGAGTGGCCGGCGACCGGCTGGCACGAGTTCCGCGACCCGAACGAGGAGTGGGAGCTCACGCTCTACCGCTACAACTCCAACGTGGTCCGTCAGGTCACCCAGAACGTCGAGGCCGCCAAGCAGTCGAAGGCCTTCGAGCAGTGGAACACCAACTGGGTGCGCTTCGTCGAGCACCACATCGGCGCCTGGATGCACGTGGACCACGGTCTCGGCCTCTACCTGTACGCCAACGCGAACCGGCGTGCGCCGACGAACATGCACAACAACGCGATCTCGGTGAACAGCATGCACCGGATCCGCGCCGCGCAGGACCTCGCGCTGTACAACCTGACCCTGTCCGAGGAGATCGACGGCTTCGACGGCAGTGCCCACCTGGAGACGTGGAAGTCCGACCCGGCCTGGCAGGGCGTGCGCGACCTCGCCGAGCGGCTGACCGCGATCGACGACTGGTGTGAGGCGATCTTCGCCGCGAACGTCGTGTTCGAGCCGCTCGTCGGCGAACTGTTCCGCAGCCAGCTGGTCCAGCAGGCCGCGCCCAGGAACGGCGACTTCGTCACGCCGACCGTGATCGGCGCCGCCGAGTACGACTTCGCCGAGCGCGACCTGCGCTACACGACGGCGATGTTCGAGCTGCTCACCAACGACCGTGAGTTCGCCGACCACAACAAGTCGATCATGCAGGACTGGACCGCGGACTGGACCTCGCGTTCGTTGGAGGCGGCCCGCAAACTGCAGCCACTGTGGTCGCAGCCGGATGCGAAACCGCCACGGTTCGAGGACGGCCTCGACCGGGTCAAGAGCCGGTTCAGCGGCATCCTCGTCTCGTTGGGCCTCGAAGAACCGAAGGAGTTGGCACTGTGACCACGCTCAAGGCAGTCCACGAGAGCCCCTTCAAGTCCGACAGCACCGCCTCCAACCGGGCCGGCGTCACGCTGATGAACAACCAGGTCGGCGCGGTCGTGGCCGAGGTGATGCGCGGCAAGGAGAACGTGACCGTGACGCCGCTGCCGTCGATGATCCGCGTCGACGCGGTCGGCCGGATGGACTTCGTCTACGACGACATCTCCGAGGCGCTCGGCGAGGAGCCCGGGTACTTCGACCAGGCCGAGTTCGAGGAGAACATGTCGACCCACTACGGGCGCATGGTCCACCTCGACGACCGGACCATCATGTTCGCCAATCCGGAGGACGCGGCCGAGTACATCGGCTTCGACCTTTCTGCAGTCTGACTTGTACCTGGAGGGGACCGTGTACGAGAAGAACGGTGAGAAGTACTACGTCGTCGACAGCCACATGCATTTCTGGGACGCGGGACCGGACAACTGGGTGCCGGGCGCGGAACAGTACGCGAAGGGCTGGATCGAGTGCTTCCACGCCTACCAGAGTCTCGGGCCGAAGGAGACCCACTGGACCATCGAGAAGTTCATGAAGTACTCCGAGGACGACCTGATGAAGGACGTCTTCGAGGACGGCTACGTGGACGTCGCGGTGTTCCAGCCGACGTACCTGAAGGAGTGGTACAAGGACGGGTTCAACACCACCGAGAAGAACGCCGCGCTGGGTGAGAAGCACCCGGGCATGTTCGTCCACAACACTCGGTTCGACCCGCGTGACGGCGACCCCGGGCTGGAGGACCTGAAACGCAACGTCGACCGGTACGGCTCGCGCGGTGTGAAGCTCTACACCGCGGAGTGGAACTCCGGGTCGCGTGGCTACAAGCTCACCGACCCCGCGGCGTACCGCTACCTGGAGAAGGCCCAGGAGCTCGGGATCAAGAACATCCACGTCCACAAGGGCCCCACGATCTGGCCGCTGGACAAGGACGCGTTCGACGTCTCCGACGTCGACCACGCCGCGACGGACTTCCCCGAGCTCAACTTCATCGTCGAGCACGTCGGGCTGCCGCGGATCGAGGACTTCTGCTTCATGGCGACCCAGGAGCCCAACGTGTACGCCGGTCTGTCCGTCGTCATCGGCGGCCTGATGCACGCCCGGCCGCGGTTCTTCGCGAAGGTGATGGGGGAGCTGCTGTTCTGGGTCGGCGAGGACAAGATGACCTTCGGCAGCGACTACGGCATCTGGGAGCCGAAGTGGCAGATCGAGGGCTTCGTCGACTGGGAGTTCCCCGAAGGCGACGAGTTCACCGACTACCCGCGGCTCGGGGTCGAGGGCAAGAAGAAGATCCTCGGGCTGAACGCGGCCAAGCTGTACGACCTCAAGGTGCCCGACGAGTATCAACTCAAGGAGGCGACGCCGGCCGCGCCTGACGACGCGAAGCTGGTCACGCAGTAATGACGGCTTTGGTGACGGAACGGTCCAGGGCGGCGCTCACCGCCCTGGACGCGGTTCGGGATCCGGAGCTGGACGAGCCGATCACGACGCTGGGGTTCGTGTCCACCTGCGTCGTGTCGGCGGCCGGCGATGCCGTCGTGCGGCTGCGCCTGCCGACGTACTTCTGTGCGCCGAACTTCGCCTTCCTGATGGTCGCCGACGCGTACGACGTGGTGTCCGCGCTGCCCGAGGTCCGCACGGCCGATGTGGCGCTCGAGGATCACTTCGCGGCCGATCAGATCAACGCCGGGGTCGCGGCCCGGGCGGGCTTCGTCGCGTCGTTCGCGGGTGAGGCGGTCGACGAACTGGACGAGCTGCGGCGGACCTTCGTGACCAAGGCGATGCTGGCCGGAACCGACCAGGTGTGCCGGCAACTCATGGCCGCCGGCACCGATCGGGCGGACCTGGCCGGCCTGACGCTGGGCGACGTACCGGCATCGACCGAGCTCGACCGGCTGCTGCGGCGGCGGGCCGAGCTCGGACTGCGGACGGACCCGGCCGCACCGCTCCTGATCGACCCCGGCACCGGTACCGCGATCACCGGCGCCGGGGCGCCGAAGTATCTGGGCATGGCACGCCTCACCCGGACCGGGATCGAGGCCAACACCGGCATCTGTAGGGGAATGCTGCGGCACCGGTACGCCGAGACCGGTGCAGGCGAGGAGGCAGAGGGATGAAGGCCGTTCGACTGCACGGATACCACCAGCAGCCAGTGGTCGAGGACGTACCGGAACCGGTCGTCAAGGGACCGCTGGATGTGATCATCAAGATCGGCGGCGCCGGCGTGTGCCGCACCGATCTGCACATCATCGAGGGGCAATGGGACGCGGCGATGCACCCGACCCTGCCGTACACGATCGGCCACGAGAACGCCGGCTGGGTGCACGAGATCGGCTCCGCCGTCACCAACGTGCAGGTCGGTGACACGGTCATCCTGCACCCGACACCGACGTGCGGCCTCTGCCAGGCCTGCCGCGCCGGGAACGACATGCATTGCTCCAACAGCACGTTCCCGGGCCTCGACAGCGACGGCGGGATGGCGGAGTACCTCCTCACCTCCGCACGCGCCTGCGTGAAGCTCGACCCGACCACCCGGCCGGAGGACGTGGCGGCCCTCGCCGACGCCGGCATCACGGCGTACCACGCGGTCCGCAAGGCGATCCCGCTGCTGCCACCCGGTACGACGTGTGTCGTGATCGGCGCGGGTGGTCTCGGGCACATCGGCGTGCAGTGCCTGGCGGCGCTGACCGCGACCCGGATCATCGTCGTCGACCGCAACCCCGAGGCGCTCAAGTTGGCCGAGCAGCTCGGCGCGGACCAGACGGTGGTTGCCGATGGCAATCAGGTCCAGGCCGTGCTCGACCTCACCGGCGGCGCCGGGGCGAACGTCGTACTGGACTTCGTCGCCGAGCAGGGCGCCGAGCAGGACGGCTTCGCGATGACGGCGGCCGGCGGTTCGTACTTCGTCATCGGGTACGGCGGCCAGGTGCAGATCCCGACCCTCGACATCATCTCGACCGAGCGGAACATCGTCGGCAACATCGTCGGCACGTTCAACGAACTGACCGAGCTGATGGCGCTCGCGCAGGCCGGCAAGGTCACGCTGCACACCCGGACCTATCCGCTCGCCGCGGCCGCCGAGGCGGTCGCCGATCTCGACGCCGGCCGGGTCCGCGGCCGCGCGATCCTCGTTCCATAAGTTGCCTGACAACGACGAGTCACGACCCCGGGAGGGCCCTGATGGCCAAGGAACTGCGATTCGGTGAGAACGCCCGCGACCTGCTGCTGGCCGGCGTCGACCAGTTGGCGGACGCGGTGAAGTCGACACTTGGCCCCAAGGGCCGCAACGTGATCCTGGAGAAGATCACCGGATCGCCGGTGGTCACCAACGACGGCGTCACGATCGCGCGGGAGATCTTCCTGAAGAACCAGTTCGAGAACATGGGTGCCCAGCTGGTCAAGGAAGCGGCGATCAAGACCAACGACATCGTCGGCGACGGCACCACCACCGCGACCGTGATCGCCCAGGCGATCATCCGCGAGGGCATGGCCGCGATCGGCACCGGTGGCAACCCCGTCCTGGTGAAGCGGGGCATCGATCTGGCCGTCGGCAAGCTGGTCGAGCGGTTGCGCGAGGTCGCCCACCCGGTCGAGACCGAGCTGGACTTCGCCCGGGTGGCGGCGATCTCGGCGAACGACGACGACCTCGTCGGCGCGGCGATCGCGAAGGCCCTGTTCACGATCGGGGACGGCGGCATCGTCACGGTCGAGGAGTCGGCCACGCACGGCATGGGCGTCGACTTCGTCGAGGGATTCGAGTTCGACAACGGGTACCTCTCGCCGTACATGGTGACGGATCCGGGCAGCCTGCAGGCCAACCTCGACGACCCGTACATCCTGTTGTGCAGCGAGAAGATCACCAAGGTTCAGGAGATCATGCCGCTGCTGGACAAGATCATGCGTGAGCCGCGACCGCTGGTGATCATCGCGGAGAACCTCGAGGGGACCGCGCTCAGCATGCTGGTGCACAACCACGTGAACGGTCTGTTCCAGTGCGTCGCGATCAGGGCACCGGGCTTCGGTGACCGGCGGCTGCACAAGCTGGAGGACATCGCCGCGATCACCGGCGGCGCGGTCTACAGTCGGCACTCCGGTTTCAGCCTCGAGACGATGACCGTCGCCCAGCTGGGCCGCGCGGACCAGGTCCGGGTGAATGCGGATCGTACGGCGATCGTGGCGTCGTCCGGGCGCGAGCAGGAAGTCGCGTTCCGGATCGCGCAGTTGCGTGCCGAGTTGGAGCGTGCGACCTTCGGGGTCGACGAGGACGTGCTGACTGAACGGATCGGTTCCCTGTCCGGCAAGGTCGCGGTCATCCGGGTCGGTGCGCCGACGCCGGCCGAGCTGAAGGAACTCCAGCACCGGGTCGAGGACGCGTTGTCGGCCACCCGGGCCGCGATGGCCGAGGGCATCGTCGCCGGCGGCGGGATGGCATTGCTCCATGCCGCGCCCGCGCTCGACGCCTTGGATGTGAAGGGCGACTACGCGACCGGTGTCGAGATCGTCCGGCGCGCGCTGCGGGAGCCGGCGTACCTGATCGCGACGAACGCCGGCTACTCCGGCGCGGAGGTGCTCGAGCGAACCACCCAGATGGGTGTCGACGACGGCTTCGACGCGCTCGAAGGCCGCTACGGCAACATGCTCGAGATGGGCATCATCGACCCGCTGCGAGTAGCCCGCTCGGCCCTCCAGAACGGCGCTTCGGTCGCGGGTCTGCTGCTCACCACGAACACCCTGGTGGCTGAGGAGCAAACCCCGTGGGGCGGCAGCGCGGCCCTGATGACCGAGTACGGCGCCCTCGACGAAGGACTCCACCAACCATCTCCCGACTCGAGCACACCGCAATCCCTGGGCCTGGGCCCCTCGGTCGGGTGATACACGTCAGTCGTGCGGTTCGGGTTCTCGGGTGGCGCGGACGTACGCGGGAATCGCCAGCCAGAAGGTGACGAACCACGCCAGGACGGCCGCGTCGATGATGATCGCGGCCGTTCTGGACATCACGACGTCGAGCGCGATCAACACGCCACCGCAGATCGCGGCGACCAGGAAGACCAGGCCCGCGCGGGCCAGCCAATCGGTGATGGTGACCAGCCTGTCGCGGAGCCCCTGGCGGTAGACGATGCGATGGAACGACACCGGCGCGAGGAAGAGTGCGACTGCCAGCGCCGAGGCGACCAGCGTGGCGGCGTACACGGTATGCGTGAACCTGTCGGCGGCGTGGAACTGGTTCTGGAAGGCGATGCTCAGCAGGAAGGCGAACAGAATCTGCGTCCCGGTCTGGGCCAGGCGCAGTTCCTGCAGCAGCTCGTTCCAATGGCGATCCAGCTGCTCGCCGGAGTCCTCTTCCTCGCGCTGATAGCGGACCATCGGAGGCTCGCTAACGAGTGCGGGCCGCGCGGGCGGCGATGATGCCGGTTGCCGCCGCGGCACCGGCGGCGATGACACCGGCGAGCGTGCGATGCCGGGACATCCAGAACTCGTAGCTGCGACTCGTCGATCGGTCGTCGAAGGCGCCGTGCGTACCGAAGTCGCGGCCGTCGTAGCCGTCGGCCGGATGCCACAGATTCGCGGCACGGGGGTCTTCGGGCAGGTTCGTCTGCTGCGACTTGTACCCAGTCCGCGCCAGGTAGTGGTCCAGGAGGCCGGCCGCGAACTTGTTGGCGATCACGGTGCCCATGGTCGGTCCGCCGATCCAGTACTCGCGGCGGCGCGGGTGATCCGCGGCGTACACGACAGCGTCGGCGGCCACCTCGGGCTGGTAGATCGGGGGCACCGGCTGGGGGTGTTTGGGCAGTCTGGACAGCACCCAGGAGAACTGCGGTGTGTTGACCGCCGGCATCTGGACCATCGTGACGTGCACGTTGGACTTGTCGTGCAGCAGTTCACTGCGCAACGAGTCGTGGAATCCCTGGACGGCATGTTTGGCTCCGCAGTACGCCGACTGCAGCGGGATACCGCGGTAGGCCAGGGCCGACCCGACCTGCACGATCGTGCCGTGGTCGCGCGGGGCCATCCGGTCCAGGGCGGCACGCGTGCCGTAGACGTAGCCAAGATACGTGACCTCGGTGGCGCGCTTGAACTCGTTCGGATCGATCTGCAGGAACGGTGCGAACACCGAGGTGAACGCGACATTCGCCCAGACGTCGATCGGCCCCAGTTCCGCTTCCACCTGTGCAGCGGCCTTCTCGACCTGCTCGTAGTCGGCGACGTCGACCGGGATCGTCAGCGCCGTACCGCCCGCGGCCTCTACCTCCCGCGCCGCGCCGTCCAGCCCTGCCTCGCCCCGCGCCAGCAGTGCGACCTTGGCACCCCGCCGGCCGAACGCGATCGCGCTCGCCCGCCCGATCCCAGCGCTCGCTCCGGTCACCACGACAACTTGCCGGTCCTTCGGCACCACAGACCTCCTCGGATCACTGTGACGCTCCCGGTACCCAGGTCGAACAGCCTGATGCGGCGCGACGGTTCGTTTGGTCGTCAGCGGTGGGCGAGGTGGCGGAGGAGGGCGGTCAGGCCGGCGGTTTGGTAGTGCCAGAACGTGGTGATGGTGGCGCGGAGGATGGGCTCGGATTCGTTGTGTAGCAGGATTCGGGCGAGGGTGGTGGCGGTGTTCGACCAGATGGACTCGAGGAGGTCCCGGTCGCCTGCTGCGACCGCGTGGGCCGGTAATGCGTTGGCCAGGGCGTCGACGGAGCGGGCCTTCGTCCGTGCGACCACCACCGGCCGGTTGACCGGACGCGGTCGCGTCGTCACCCGCAGCGGAGACAACGCCACCCTGGAAGGCACCCTGTACGACACCGACGACCAGATCATCGCCACCGCGACCGCCACCGCCCTCGTCGTAGACGTTGCCTAGCGCAACAAAAATGAGAGCTCACTGGGCTGCTCGATAACTTTCTTCCCCTGAGGTGCATCTAACAGGTGTCCAAGGGGGCATCGTGAAGTCTCTTCACAGCAAGCGTTCTGTTCATCTGCCGGACGACTACACCGTCCGTCCACCGGAGCCTCGTGATGGCTCGGCGATCTTCGAGCTGCTCTCGGCCTACGACACCGCGGTGAACGGATTCGCCGACTGCACGCTCGACCAAGTCGCCGAGGCCATCGTCGAGCCCGGTTTCGACCGTGGGACCGACGGCTGGCTCGTACTCGCGGACGACGGCCGGCCGGCCGGTTACGCCACCGCGTTCGGCAAGGGCGACCGGAAGGTGGTCGACGTCGAGGTGACGTCGCAGTACCCCATGGTGGCGGACTGGCTGTTGGCGCAGGCGCTGCGCCGTGCGCGCGAGATGGGACGCGAGCGCGGCCACACCGAGATCACCGTCGATTTCTACATTCACCGGGCCGACGAGCCACAACGTGCGCGGTTGTCCGACCACGGTTTCGCCGTTGGTACGACGTACCACCGGATGCGGATCGATCACACCGGAGACGTCGCCGATCCCGCAGTGCCTGAGGGCGTCGTGGTCCGTCGCGGCACATTCGACGCCGCCACCCGCTGGGCGGCACACGAGGTCATCATCGACAGTTTCCGCGGTCAGTTCGGCTTCGTCCCCCGTCCGCACGACGAGTGGGTCGTGGCACTCGAGGCCCAGGCGAGCTTCGACTGGTCCCAGCTGACCCTGCTCGAAGTAGACGGGCGAGCGGTCGCGGTCCGGGTCTGCAACGACGGGTTCGTCGAGCGCGAGAATTGCGGCCATATCGGCATGCTGGGCGTGGTCGAGGAGTTCCGCGGGCGGGGTCTGGCGACGTTCCTGTTGCGCGACGCGTTCGCTCTCGATGCGACCGGCGGACGGACCGGGACGATCCTGCACGTCGACACCAACAACCCGACCCGCGCCCTCGCCCTCTACCTGTCGGTCGGCATGAAGCCCACGCTCATCCTCGACGGCTGGCGCCGCGTCCTTCCCACCACTTAGCTCTCGACCCGCGCGTCAGGGCAGCGATCGCGGCAGGCCGAACGACGGAAGGACGCTGGTGTCGAAGCGGGTCAAGGCGGAGATCCGGTCGCCGGTGACGGTGAGGACGAGGAGACCGGTCCCGTGGCGGATGCCGTCGGTCGGGGCGTAGAGGTAGGTCCCGAACGCCACCTGGCCGTTCGCCCGCGTCGGCACGAGGTCGTACCTGCGGTGGCTGATGATGCTGGCGTAGAAGCGGGACACGGCGTCGCGGCCGTGGTACTCGAGGGGGATCGGCGGCATGGACACGCGAACGTCGTCGGTGAGCAACGCAACCAGCGTGTCGACGTCGCCGGCGCCGTACGCGCGGACGAACCTCGCCACGAGCGCCTGCTCGGCGGGTGAGTTCGGCGCCGGGGCCGAGTGCTCACCGGTCGGCAGGCGGCGCTGCAGGCCGGCGCGGGCGCGTTTGTGCGCGCTGTTGACCGAGACAACGGTCGAGTCGAGCATCTCGGCCACCTCGTCGGCGTGGTAACCGAGCACCTCGCGCAGGATGAGTGCGGCGCGCTGGCGAGCGGGCAGGACCTGCAATGCGGTCACGAACGCCAGCGACAGCGCTTCGGTCTGTTCGTAGCGCGCCTCCGGGCCGAGCGGTCCGTCGATCGCACCCTCGAGCAATGCGTCGGGATAGGGCTCGAGCCACACGACTTCGCTGAACCCGGTCGGCTCCGGCGGTTCGATCTCGGGCACGTCCCACTCCTTGGCCTGGCGTCGCTTGGCCGAGCGGAGCGCGTTGAGGCACCGATTGGTCGCGATCCGGTAGAGCCAGGTCCGGATCGACGCGCGTCCCTCGAATCCATCGAGGCCCTGCCAGGCCGCCAGCAGTGCGTCTTGAAGCGCATCCTCGGCGTCCTGGAAGGAGCCGAGCATCCGGTAGCAGTGGACCAGCAGCTCCCGGCGGTAGGGCTCGGTGAGCTCCTGGAACGCACCGCCGTCGCCGGCCCGCGCCTTGATCATCAGCTCGGTTGTCACCACTCCACCCTCGTGTCACGTCTCCGCAGTCTTGTCCCGCTCACCAGTATCGACACCGGCCGCGCCGCGAACTGGCGGTCGGCGCGCGACCAGTTTCCCGACGCCGTGCTGTCTACCTCCTCGACAGCTCGAAATCCTCAACTAGGAGACGGTGCAATGACAATCGCAGACAAGACAGTGCTGGTCACCGGCGCCAATCGCGGCATCGGTCAGGCACTGGTCGAGGACGCCTTGAGGCGAGGCGCGAGACGGGTGTACGCCGGCACGCGCCGGCCGCTGGTCCACTCGGATGAGCGCGTTACACCTCTCACTCTGGACGTGACCGACGCGACGCAGATTCAGGCGGCGGTCGAGAGCGTCGAATCGCTCGATGTCCTGATCAACAACGCCGGCATAGCGCTGTACGACGACCTCGGCGACCGGGCCGCGATCGAACAGAGCCTCGCCGTCAATCTCTACGGCACGTACGGCGTGACCCAAGCCTTCCTGCCGTTGCTGGTCGGTTCCCGGGGAGCCATCGTCAACGTCTTGTCGGTGATGGCGTTCGCGCCGCTGCCGCTGATTCCGTCGTACTCGATCTCGAAGGCGGCCGCGTTCTCCCTGTCGCAGTCGCTGCGCGGTCTCCTGGCAGGCCGGGGTGTCAGCGTCCATGCTGTCCTGACTGGGCCTGTCGACACCGAGATGTCCCGCGACCTCGACGTACCGAAGGCCTCTCCGGAGAACGTTGCGCGCGCCATCCTCGACGGCGTGGAGAAGGGCGAGGACGACATCTTCCCGGACCCGATGTCTGCGTCCATGGCCGACAGCTGGCGCTCCAGCGCGGCCAAGGCCCTCGAACGCCAGTTCGCCGCCCTCGCACCAGAACCCGCCAAGTCCTCAATGAGGACGGTCGCCTAGTCCTGTTCGGATGCTCCTGTCGCTCGGGCGCTTGTCGACAATCAGACGATCGGAGTCCGGATGCTGTGACAGGTCGGTGGTTTACGCGGCGGGTCGCAGGCGGTCGGTCAGGTAGGTGAGGATCTCGTCTCGTGCTTTCAGGGTGGGGTGGCCGGCCTCGTCGACGAGGTGAGCGGTTACCACGCTGTGGGGTGTCTCGACGACGTCGCGGAAGAAGGGCGGCGCGTTGGTATTCGCCGTACTGCCGGGGAGGACGCGGCCGTCGAACGCGTCGCCGAGAAGGGCTTGGTAGGCGGCGAAGCGCTGGCCGGTGCACCAGCGGTCGTTGTCGAATCGGTAGGCGAGAACGGTCAGCCCGTCGCGGGTGAGGCGGTCCCGGACCGCGATCGCGTCCTCCGCGCTGAGCTCGAGTCCGGCCGGGTCGTCCAGCGGCAGCGACGGGTGGTTGACCACCGGTGCGATGACGGCCGGCTCGAGCGCCATGGTGAGCGCGAAGTTGCCCGTGAAGCACAGCCCGATCGCGCCGACACCAGGACCGCCGCATTCCGCGTGGGCTTGGCGGGCGAGCCCACGCAACCACGAGGTGACCGGACTCGTGCCGCCCCCGGCGAACGCACGGAACTCTGCACTGACGCACGCGCGCCGGACAACTTCCTTGCCTCCCTCGACCGTGGGGTAGGCGCCGTCTGTCCCGAAGAGCGAAGGGACCTGGACGGTGAAGCCCGCGTCTCGCACCCACCGCGCCAGCCGCAGTACGTCGGGGCTGATGCCGGGCATCTCCGGCATCAGGATCACGGCCGGCCCGGCGCCCGCGACGTACACGGTCTTCACCACCCCGTCCACGTCGACGAGTCGGCGGGAGAAGTCCGAGATGCTCATGCGCACAGCCTGAAGCGATGCATCGGCCGGCCGCGAGAGGCGAGATCGCCATAGTTGGCGGTAATCTCGCCAAAGACGTGAGGAGCCGAGGGATGAGCGTCCTGCGGGTTGGCGTGTTGGCCTATCCGGGATGCTTCGCGTCCGAGGTGTACGGCGTACCCGATCTGCTGACCATGGCCACACACGTCGCCGGCCCGGACCAGGTCGGCTACGCGGTGTCGGTCGTGTCGCCTCGCCGGCACGTCGTTGCGTCGGGCGGTGCGCGGTTGGCGGTCTCCGCCGTACGTGACGTCGATGTCCTTGTTGTGCCGGGGTTCGAGCTCGCGCAGGACGTTCATGTCGACGCGACGCTTGCGCCGCTCGGCCCGGAGATCGCGGTGATCCGCTCGCATGTTGCTGCGGGCAACGCAGTGGTATCGATCTGCGTCGGTGCATTCCTGCTCGCGGAGGCGGGCCTTCTCGCGGGGCGCCGAGCTACGACGTCCTGGCTCTTCGCGGACGAATTGGCTCGACGCTGTCCGGACACCGAGGTGCGGCCCGAGCAGCTGGTCGTCACCGACACGGGGGTGACTACGACGGCCGCGTTCAGTGCGATGTACGACTTCGCGCTGGCCCTGATCCGGGAACACCACGGTGCCTCGGTCGCGAGGACGACCGCGAGGGTCGCGCTTGTCGATGACGCGCGTACGTCGCAGACGCCGTACGTCGACGCGACACTCCTGCCGCAGCCGGGAAGCGAGTTCTCCCGAAGGGTCATGCGACACCTCGACCAGAACCTGGCCGACCGCTACGACCTCGTCGCGTTGGCGGCCGCCTTCGATGTCAGTACTCGCACGTTGCTCCGGCGGTTCGCGGCCGAGACCAGGCAGAGCCCGCTCGATTACCTTCAGGCGTCGCGCGTGAGTCGTGCCCGGCATCTCCTGGAGACCACGGACCGGACGATCACCAGCATCTCTACCGCAATCGGGTACAAGAATCCCGGAACGTTTGCGGCTCTCTTCACCAGGCAGCTGGGACAACGTCCGAGCGAGTACCGGGCAGCGTTCCGACGCGGCCGTGACGGCCTTTGATCCAGGGCTCCAGATTGTTGCGTGAGGCCGTTTGGTCGGGGGTACCGGGCGGCTAGTTTCAGTGGTGGTACGGAAGGGTGCCATTTCGGTAAGTCCTTGTTGCGAG
>NZ_JBSXMZ010000047.1:0-164636 GCF_054073265.1 Kribbella sp. CWNU-51 | reverse complement strand
CACCCACGACGCACGCACCAAACTCCGCCACCTATACCCCACACATTAGGTGCGACGATCTACTAGTAGCCCACGGTGAAGCGGTGGGGTGTGTGTTGTGGCTGCTCGGCCTCGTCTAGCAAGGCGATTGCGAAGTCTTCGATGGAGAGGTGGGAGTTGCCGTGGGCATCGGTGAGGAGGTGGTCCGTTCCCTTGCGGTAGGTGCCGGTGCGGGTGCCTGGTTCGAGGAGGGCCGGGGGACTGACGTACGTCCAGTCGACGTCGTCGGCTTCGCGGACCAGGGCGAATTGTTCGTTGCAGGCAAGGGCGATTGGGCGCAGGTGGGCTGGGAAGTCTGGTGCGTCCACGAGCATGAGGTCCGTGCCGGGGACGATCAGACTGGCCGCGCCGCCGACCAGGATCAGGCGTACGCCGCTGGACCGGAGACCGATGAGGAGTCCTTTGGCCGCTTGGACCAACTCGGCTTCCTGACCGGGCTGTGGACGGGTCGCACTGATGACGACGTCGTGGCCGGCGCTCAGGGCGGCGACGTCATCCGGGTCGGACGCGTCGCCTCGGCGGATGTGTAGAGCGGGAGAGGCGGGGAGTGTCGCGAGGCGGCTGAGGGTTCGGCTCACTGCCGTCACCTGGTGGCCGCGGGCGAGGGCGTCGTGGACGACTCGGCTGCCGACTGCGCCGGTGGCGCCCCAGACGAGGACGCGCATCGTCAGCTCCTCTCTCCGGCTGCCACGAGGACCGGCGCTGGACTGACCGGCCTCGTCCTGCGCCGTACCTGGGCGCTGATGAGCGCGGCCAGCACGATCAGGCCGCCGATAGCTTGGGCGGTGGTGAGGTGCTGGTCGAGGACCAGCCAGCCGAGGGTGGTGGCGGTCACCGGGCTCAGCAGCCCGAGGAACGTGACATCGGTGGGGGACAGCTCCCGAAGGCCACGGAACCAGAGGGCATACGCGACCGCGGAGCCGATGATCGTCAGGTAGGTGTAGCCCGCGATGTTCTGCAGAGTGAACGCAGGCGGTGCGCCCTCGACCAGGAACGCGACGGGCAGCAACACCACACCGCCGGCTACGAGCTGCCAGCCGGTGGTGGCCAGCAGAGGAGCGGGCGACATCCAGCGCTTACTCAGTACGACGCCTAGCGCCATGACGACCGCTCCACCGAGGGCTGCGACCACACCCCAGGTGTCGAGCTGAGCGTTGGCCCGGAGGACCAGCATGCCGACCCCGAACACACCGGCGATCGCAGTCAGGACAGTCCGCAGCGACAGTCGCTGACCCAGCAGACCGGTAGACAGCAGCGCGACGAGGAGCGGCTGGATCGCGCCGACCGTTGCGGCCACGCCACCCGGCAGCCGGTAGGCGCCGATGAACAGCAGTGCGTTGAACGCCCCGATGTTGAGCGTGCCGAGGACCAGCGATCGCCACCACCAGCTGCCCCGCGGCAGCGTGCGGGTGATCGCGATCAGCAGCAGTCCGGCCGGCAGGGCCCGGAGCAGCGCGGCGAGGAGCGGACGGTGTGGTGGAAGGAGCTCGGTGGTGACCAGATACGTGGTGCCCCAGAGCATCGGCGTGATCGCCGTGACCAGGAGGAGCGAAACTCGATTGCTTAGCACTAAGATAAAGTATCTCAGCGCTAAGGAACTTTCAATACCTCACCGCTAAGCGAGTTGGTCGTAAGCTGGACAGATGGCAGATCACGTCGACCTGGTGCTCGAGCAGTGGCGCGAGCGGCGGCCCGACCTCGACGCGTCGCCGATGGGCGTCATCGGCCGGCTGAGCCGGCTGAGTCAGCTGTTCGACGGCGAGCTGCGGCGCAACTTCGCCCGGCACGACCTCGACCGGGCGTCGTTCGACGTCCTCGCGACCCTGCGGCGGAGCAACTCCGAGCACAGCCTGACCCCGGCCGGTCTGATGCGGTCGTCGATGGTGACGTCCGGAGCGATCAGTCAGCGGCTCGACCGGTTGGAGGCCCGCGGACTGGTCACCCGGGCGCCGAGTGAGACCGACGGGCGCGGCGTCCGGGTGTCGCTGACCGCCGAGGGGCTGCGGTTGATCGATGCCGTGCTGCCGACCCACGTCGACACCGAGAGCCGGCTGCTCGCCGGACTGTCCGGGGCCGAGCGCGACCAGCTCGCCGGTCTGCTGCGGACACTGCTGGAATCGCTCGGGGACAAACCGGACTGACCACTATGGCGCCCCCCGGCAACGACTCGGCCCAGGCGGAGTTGTTGCGTGCGGCCCTCACCCGGCATTTGGTTGCCGAAGGCACCATCCGCGACGAGCGGGTGGCGGCCGCGTTCCGGACGGTGCCGCGGCACCTGTTCGTCCCGTACACGCCGCTCGACCTCGCGTACGCCGACGATGTCGTGCTGATGAAGCGGAACCAGGCCGGCGTGGTGATCAGCTCGGTGTCGCAGCCGAGCATCGTCGCGCTGATGCTCGAGCAGGCCGGGATCGAGCCTGGTGACCAGGTGCTCGAGATCGGCTCCGGCGGCTACAACGCCGCCCTGATGCGGGAGCTGACCGGGCCGAAGGGGTCCGTGACCACGGTCGACATCGACCCCGAGGTCACCGCCCGCGCCCGTGCACTTCTGGACCAGGCCGGGTACGACGACGTCCTGGTCGTGCAGGCGGACGGCGAGTACGGTGCGCCGGGTCAGGCGCCGTACGACCGGATCGTGGTGACCGTGACGGCCTGGGACATCCCGCTGGCCTGGATCGACCAGCTTCGGCCCGGCGGGCGGATCGTCGTACCGCTGCGGGTGCGTGGGCAGACGCGGGCGATCGCGTTCGACCGGGTGGGCGGTCACCTGGACAGCCGGTCGATGACTTGGTGCGGATTCGTCTGCATGCAAGGGGCCGGTGCGAACTATGAGCGGCTCGTCCCGATCAGGGGCGACGAGGTGGGCGTCTGCTTCGACGAGGATCAGGAGGTCGACGCGCATCCGTACGACGGTGTGCTGGAGCAACCGGGGGAGCGGGTCTGGTCAGGGGTGGTGGTGAACCGTGAGGAGCCGCTGTTCGATCTGAACCTCTGGCTCGCGACCACATTGCCTGGGTACTGCGTTCTGTCCGGTGACGGACCGGGCGTCGTCGCGCCGACGCCGCACTGGGGAGCCGCAGCGGTGGCGACCCGCGACAGCATCGCCTATCTGACGTCCCGTCAGGCTCGGAGCGCCCTTGCCTCGTTCGTGGAGCTGGGGTGCAACGGTCACGGCCCGGATGGACGTGACCTGATCGATCGGATGGTCGACCAGGTGCGGATCTGGGACGTCCATCACCGGCGTGGTACCGGACCGGCGTTCCAGGTGCACCCGGTCGGCGACGAGCTCCCGCCGGGCTTCCACATTGGCCGGCGGCACAGCTACATCACGGTCAGCTGGCCGGAGTGACTCCGGGGCGCGGCGGGTTGCGGACGGTCTGCCAGAGCTCGTCGATGTCGGAGCGGTCGTCGGGCTCGGGGGTGTCGACCCAACCACTGGCCCAGACGTCCTCCTCGCGGTCCAGGTCGAAGATCGACTCGGCGAACGCGGCCGAGCCGACATACCGGGACTCGTCCTCGTCCGGCTCGGCGTCCGCGGGCTGGGGCGAGCCGGGGGTGGTGCCGGTCGGCGCGACCAGGGCGCGGGCGTACTTCTGTGCGTCGAGGATGCCCAGGTCCCGCTCGTCGCACAGCAGCCGGATCGCGCCGACCTCGTGGCCGGTGCGCATCAGCTCGCGCACCCGGGTGTCGAGATCCTGCTTCGGTGCGGGCAGGTTGTTCTGCGGCGGGCGATGCGCGGGCGATTGATTGGCCGGCAACCAGATCTCAGCCGGCTGGTACTGCGGGGCCGACTGGGCCGGCAGTTGGTTGGACTGGCCGGGTGACGTCCGCTCACCCAGGTGGCGCGGCTGGCGGCCGGCCTGCATGCTCTGCTGGAGCGCGGCGGCCACCTGCTGACTGCCCGGCGCGGTCCCCTGCTGCGCCTGGATCCGCTCGATCAGCTTCTGGACCCGCGGCCTCGGCGTACCGGTGGGCTTGGTCGACCGCTGCTTCAGCTTCCCGATCACGCTGAGCACGATCATGATGACGATGAAGATCGCGAACTCGGCCACCGGTGCCTCCGTAGTGCTCGGGAATGCCAGCGTAGTCGCCGCCAGGGCCGCTGCCCGCCACGGAATCGGAGGAAAGCGGTGGTGACCGCTACAATCCGGTGTTACCGCTGATCGATTTCGAAGGGCATACCCGCGTGGCAACGACGAACGACCTCAAGAACGGCATGGTGCTCGACCTGGACGGGCAGCTGTGGTCCGTCGTGTGGTTCCAGCACCACAAGCCGGGCAAGGGCGGCGCCATCGTCCGGACGAAGCTGAAGAACGTGCTGTCCGGCAAGGTGGTCGACAAGACCTTCAACGCCGACGTCAAGGTCGACGTGGCCACGGTCGACAAGCGTGACATGACGTACCTGTACAACGACGGCTCGGCGTACGTGTTCATGGACAAGAGCACCTACGACCAGCTGCAACTGCAGCCCGAGGTGGTCGGCGACGCCGTGCACTTCCTGCTGGAGAACCAGGACGCCATCGTCGCCGTGCACGACGACCTCCCGTTGTACGTCGAGCTCCCGGCCTCGGTCGAGCTCACGGTGCAGTACACCGAGCCGGGTCTGCAGGGCGACCGCTCCAGCGGCGGCACCAAGCCGGCCAAGCTGGAGACCGGCTACGACATCCAGGTCCCGCTGTTCCTGACCACTGGTGAGAAGGTCAAGGTCGACACCCGCACCGGGGACTACCTCGGCCGCGTCACCTCCTGAGGCTTTGAGAGAGCTGACAACAGAACATGTCTGCCCGTAGCAAGGCCCGCAAGCGCGCACTGGACGTGCTGTTCGAGTCGGAGGTCAGGGGACTGCCGGTCGGCGGCACCCTGGCCGACCGGGTGGCTGACAACGATCCGCCGGTGAACGAGTTCACCGTGGCGCTGGTCGAGGGTGTCGCGAAGCACATCGACGTGATCGATGACCTGCTGGAGACGCACTCGGTGGGCTGGTCGCTGGACCGGATGCCCGCGGTCGACCGGAACATCCTGCGGATCGGGACCTACGAGCTGTTGTTCGACGACCAGGTGCCGGACGTGGTCGCGGTGAGCGAGGCGGTGGCCATGGCGCGGGACCTGTCCACCGACGAGTCGCCGGCGTTCGTCAACGGGCTGCTGGCCAGACTGCTGCAGTTGAAGCCCACCCTCGGCGTCTGAAGAAATTTCGAGCTGAGGAACGAGGGGGGCGAGCCCTCCGGGAAGTCAGGCCCGAAACCGTCTCGGTACGGTCTCGGGCCGGGCAGGTACGTCCCCGTGGTGGTGGCGCGGGAGGAACGGCCCCGGCCTCGGTGGTGCCTGTTGTGAGGTACTGCGGTACTGCGAGGAGGCGGGCGGCCGTGGGCCAGCTGCTACGAGCCCCGACCGTCTCTGCTGCCTCCGTCCGGCGTCAGGCGCCGGCTGCCTCGGACTCCTCGACGTCGCCCTTCGCCTCCGGGTTCAGCACACCCCAGGAGATGAAGCGCTCGGTAAGAGTCGTCGGCGACTCGTCGTAGATCACGGCGAGGGTCCGCATGTCGTCCTGACGGATCGACAGCACCTTGCCGTTGTAGTCCCCGCGCTGAGCCTGAATCGTGGCCGCGTACCGCGTCAGCGGACCGGCCTCGCTCGCGTCGAGGTGTTGCAGGGCCTCCAGGTCGAGGATCAACCGGGGAGGAGCGGCAGCCGCGGCGGCCGCGCTGGCGTTACCAGGCAGCAACTCACGGATCGGCACGCCGTAGAAATCGGCGAGCTCGGCGAGCTTCTGGACCGTGACGGCTCGATCGCCGCGCTCGTACGAGCCGACGACGACCGCCTTCCAGCGACCCTTGGACTTCTCTTCCACGCCATGCAGCGACAACCCTTGCTGCTGGCGGATGGCGCGTAGCTTGCCACCCAGTGTCTTCGCGTATTCGCTAGGCACGCTGGTTCTTCCCTCCGACTAGATTTCGTCATGTCCGGCCCGCCGGAACGGGCCGGTCGGTGAAACCCCCTCGATTACACAGAGTAACAATATTCTGGGCCAGAGGCCAGCGTCAAGACGGCGTGTCACATCCGATACCATGTCAAGCGGTCCGAACCTGCTTTAAAGACCCGTCCAGAGAGGCGGGAAAGGAGGAACGGTTGCGATGAACCATGCCCACAACGCCGCGCCCCAACCGGCGCCGCGCGAGGTCCTGGACGCTTCCGACATTTCCCGGGCGTTGACCCGGATCGCGCACGAGATCCTCGAGCGCAACCGCGGTGCCGACCCGGTAGTCCTGCTCGGCATCCCCACCCGAGGCGTCGGCCTGGCCGCACGCATCTCCGCCCGGATCGCGGCGGTCGAGGGGCAGAGTGTGCCGACAGGGTCACTCGATGTGACGATGTACCGCGACGACATCGGCCTCAAACCACCCCGCGGCCTGGAACACACCGACATCCCGGCGGGCGGTATCGACGGCAAGGTCGTCGTACTGGTCGACGATGTGCTGTTCTCCGGCCGCACCATCCGCGCGGCCCTGGACGCCATCGGCGACATCGGCCGTCCGCGCGCCGTCCAGCTCGCGGTGCTCGTCGACCGCGGCCACCGCGAACTGCCCATTCGCGCCGACTACGTGGGCAAGAACCTGCCGACCTCCCTGGTCGAGCGGGTCACCGTCCACCTGACCGAGTACGACGGTGCCGACGCGGTGCTGATCGCCGACAAGACGACGCCAACGTCCGAAGATCCGAGGCTCAGGACCCACGGTTCTTCGGACGCAAGGGATGGGGTGAGGTCGTGATGAAGCATCTGCTGAGTGCGGGGGATCTGAGCCGGGACGAGGCGAACCTGATCCTGGACACCGCCGAGGAGATGCGGTCGCTGGCCGACCGCCCGATCAAGAAACTGCCGGCCCTGCGCGGCCGGACCGTGGTGAACCTGTTCTTCGAGGACTCCACCCGGACCCGGATCTCGTTCGAGGCCGCCGCCAAGCGGCTGTCGGCCGACGTGATCAACTTCTCCGCCAAGGGCTCCAGCGTGAGCAAGGGGGAGAGCCTCAAGGACACCGCCCTCACGCTGCAGGCGATGGGCGCGGACGGCGTGGTCTGCCGGCACGGATCCTCCGGGGCGCCGCACCTGCTCGCGACCTCGGGCTGGATGACCGGGGCGGTGGTCAACGCCGGCGACGGCACCCACGAGCACCCGACCCAGGCGCTGCTCGACGCGTTCACGATGCGGCGGCACCTCGGTGCGCTGGACGGCCGCCGGATCACGATCGTCGGCGACGTCCTGCACTCCCGCGTCGCCCGGTCGAACGTGCTGCTGCTGTCGACGCTCGGCGCCGAGGTCACGGTGGTCGCGCCGCCGACGCTGCTGCCCGTCGACATGACGAACTGGCCGTGCGCCACGTCGTACGACCTGGACGCCGCGCTGGCCAAGAGCGACGCGGTGATGATGCTGCGGGTGCAGCGGGAGCGGATGAACGACGCGTTCTTCCCGAGCGCCCGCGAGTACACCCGCCGCTACGGTCTCGACGTCCACCGGATGGCGCAACTGCCGGACGACGCAATCGTGCTGCACCCCGGCCCGATGAACCGCGGCATGGAGATCAGCGCCGACGTGGCCGACTCCACCCGCTCGGTCATCGTCGAGCAGGTCACCAACGGCGTGGCCATCCGGATGGCCGTCCTTTACCTGCTGCTCTCCGGCAGCAACGACACGACTGAGGAGCAGACCGCATGACCGCGTACCTGATCACCGGCGCGAAGATCCTGGGCGGTGAGGTGGCGGACCTGCTGATCGACAACGGCGAGATCGTTGCCGTCGGCACCAACCTGGAGACGCCGGGCGGGGTCGAGACGATCGACGCCACGGGGCTGATCGCGCTGCCGGGACTGGTCGACCTGCACACGCACCTGCGTGAGCCCGGCCGGGAGGACGCCGAGACCGTCCTCACCGGCACCCGGGCCGCCGCGCTGGGCGGGTTCACCGCGGTCTTCGCGATGGCCAACACCGACCCGGTGGCCGACACCGCCGGGGTCGTCGAGCAGGTCTGGCGCCTCGGCCGCGAAGCCGGGTACGCCGACGTCTACCCGATCGGCGCGGTCACGGTCGGCCGGAAGGGGACGCAGCTCGCAGAGCTGGGCGCGATGGCGGACTCGGCGGCTCGCGTGCGGGTGTTCTCCGACGACGGCGACTGTGTCTGGGACGCCGCCTTGATGCGGCGCGCACTCGAGTACGTGAAGGCCTTCGGCGGCACGATCGCCCAGCACGCACAGGAGCCGCGGCTCACCCAGGGCGCGCAGATGAACGAGGGCGCGCTGTCCGGCGTCCTCGGCCTGACCGGCTGGCCGGCTGTCGCCGAGGAGGCGATCATCGCCCGCGACGTCCTGCTGAACGCGCACGTCGGCTCGAAGCTGCACATCTGCCACCTGTCCACCAAGGGCTCGGTGGAGATCGTCCGGGCGGCGAAGCGCCGCGGGCTCGACGTGACCGCCGAGGTGACGCCGCACCACCTGCTGCTGACCGAGGACCTGGCCGCGTCGTACAACCCGGTCTTCAAGGTGAACCCGCCGCTGCGGACCAAGGAGGACGTCGAGGCGGTTCGCGAGGGCCTGGCCGACGGCACGATCGACATCGTCGCCACCGACCACGCGCCGCACCCGGTCGAGGACAAGGACTGCGAGTGGAGCGCGGCGGCGCCCGGCATGCTCGGCCTCGAGACCGCGCTCAGCGTGGTCCAGCACGCGATGGTCGACACCAAGCTTCTGACCTGGGCGGAGGTCGCGGACCGGATGAGCTACCGGCCGGCCGCGATCGGCCAGATCGGCGACCACGGCCGGCCCTTGGAGGCGGGGAGCCCGGCCAACCTTGTCCTGGTGGATCCGGCGGTCGTGCGGACGATCGTCCCCCGGGAGTCGGCGTCGCTGTCGCGGAACACGCCGTTCGACGGGATGACGCTGCCGGGCAAGGTGGTCGCGACGTTCCGCAAGGGTACGGCGACCGTCCTGGACGGGAAGCTGGCCAGGTGAAGGCGTTCCTCGGCATTCTCGGCACGCTGCTGATCCTGGCGGCGGCCTACTACGGCATGTACCGGGGCTGGCGGAACCGCAAGTCCCGGCAGGCCGATCTCGCGCCGCTGCCCGCGGTGCCGGAAGACAGGACGCGGGGCGTGGAAGGTGTGTACGTCGCCACCACGTCGGCCGGCGACTGGATGGACCGGATCGCCGTGCACGAACTGGGCGTCCGCAGTACCGCGGACCTGGCCGTCAGTCAGGCCGGCCTGATCTTCCATCGGCAGGGTGCGGCGGATGTGTTCATTCCCGCGGACCACCTGACCGGCGTCCGGACCGACCGCGGGATCGCCGGCAAGGTGACCGCGGAGAAGTCGGGCCTGGTGGTGGTCACCTGGAACCACGACGGCCGCGCGCTGGACACCGGCTTCCGGCCCCGCCGCAAGGCCGACACCGCCCCCTTGACCGAATCCATCGCAACTCTGATCGGAGCCGAGCAGACATGAGCCAGCCTGCATTGCTGGTCCTGGAGGACGGCCGGTCGTTCGCCGGTACGTCGTACGGGGCGACCGGAGAGACCTTCGGCGAGGCGGTGTTCACCACCGGCATGACCGGCTACCAGGAGACGCTGACCGACCCGTCGTACCACCGTCAGATCGTCACCCAGACCGCGCCGCACATCGGCAACACCGGGGTGAACGACGAGGACGACGAATCACAGAAGATCTGGGTCGCGGGCTACGTCGTCCGCGACCCTGCTCGGGTGCCGTCGAACTGGCGCGCGACCCGGTCCCTCGACGACCAGCTCAAGGGTCAGGGCATCGTCGGGATCTCCGGTATCGACACCCGCGCGCTGACCCGGCACCTGCGCGAACGCGGTGCGATGCGGGCCGGGATCTCCACCGAGATCCTGGACCCCGCCCAGCTGCTGACGAAGGTGCTCGAGCAGCCGCCGATGGTCGGGGCGGACCTCGCCGACGAGGTCACCACGGCTGCGGCGTACGTCGTTCCGGCCGAAGGGGAGAAGCGGTTCACTGTCGTGGCGCTCGACCTCGGGATCAAGTCGATGACGCCGAAGCGGATGGCCGAGCGCGGCATCGAGGTGCACGTGCTGCCGGCCACCGCGACGCTCGACGAGGTACTCGCGGTCGACCCGGATGGCATCTTCATGAGCAACGGTCCCGGCGACCCGGAGACCACCGAGCACCCGACCGACCTGCTCAAGGCCCTGCTGCAGCGGGGGAAGCCGTACTTCGGGATCTGCTTCGGCAACCAGGTGTTCGGCCGGGCGCTCGGGCTGGGCACGTTCAAGCTCAAGTACGGGCACCGGGGGATCAACCAGCCGGTGCTCGACCGGGCCACCGGCAAGGTCGAGATCACCGCGCAGAATCACGGGTTCGCGGTGGACGCGCCGCTCGACGAGACGGTCGAGACGCCGTACGGCACGGCTGAGGTGTCGCATGTGTCCTTGAACGACGACGTGGTCGAAGGACTCAAGCTCACCGGCCGCGACGGCCGGGTGCTCGCGTTCTCTGTGCAGTACCACCCTGAAGCGGCAGCAGGGCCGCACGATTCGGCCTACCTGTTCGACCGGTTCGTAGAACTGATGGAAGGACGGGTCTGATGCCGCGGCGTACAGACATCGAGTCGGTCCTGGTGATCGGCTCCGGCCCGATCGTGATCGGGCAGGCCTGCGAGTTCGACTACTCCGGCACCCAGGCCTGTCGCGTGTTGCGCGAGGAGGGCTTCCGGGTCGTGCTGGTGAACTCGAACCCGGCCACGATCATGACCGATCCGGAGTTCGCCGACGCGACCTACGTCGAGCCGATCACGCCGGAGTTCGTCGAGAAGGTGATCGAGAAGGAGCGCCCGAACGCACTGCTCGCCACGCTGGGCGGCCAGACCGCGCTGAACGCGGCGATCGCCCTGCACGACAACGGCGTCCTGGAGAAGTACGGCGTCGAGCTGATCGGCGCGTCCGTCGACGCGATCCAGCGCGGTGAGAACCGGGAGTCGTTCAAGCACATCGTCGAGAAGCTCGGCGCGAACGTCGCGCGGTCGCGGATCTGTCACACCCTGGACGACGTGATGGGTGCGGCCGGGGAGCTCGGTTACCCGCTGGTGGTGCGGCCGTCGTTCACGATGGGCGGCGTCGGCTCCGGGATGGCGTACGACGAAGCCGACCTGCGCCGGATCGCCGGCGCCGGACTGCGCGCCAGCCCGACCACCGAGGTGCTGATCGAGGAATCGATCCTCGGCTGGAAGGAGTACGAGCTGGAGGTGATGCGCGACAAGGCCGACAACGTCGTGATCATCTGCTCGATCGAGAACGTCGACCCGATGGGCGTGCACACCGGCGACTCGGTCACGGTCGCGCCGGCGATGACGCTGACCGACCGTGAGTACCAGGTGATGCGGGACCTTGCCATCGGCATCATTCGCGAGGTCGGGGTCGACACCGGCGGCTGCAACATCCAGTTCGCGGTGAACCCCGACGACGGCCGGCTGATCGTGATCGAGATGAACCCGCGGGTGTCGCGCTCGTCCGCGCTGGCGTCGAAGGCGACCGGCTTCCCGATCGCCAAGATCGCGGCGAAGGTTGCCATCGGCTACACCCTGGACGAGATCCCGAACGACATCACCCGGCAGACGCCGGCCAGCTTCGAGCCGACGCTGGACTACGTGGTGGTGAAGGTGCCGCGGTTCGCGTTCGAGAAGTTCCCGGCCGCGGACGCGACGCTGACCACGCACATGAAGAGCGTCGGCGAGGCGATGGCCATCGGCCGCAACTACACCGAGGCGCTGCAGAAGGCGCTCCGCTCGCTGGAGAAGCCGGAGGCCCGGTTCTCCTGGGCCGGGTCGCCGTCGACCGGCCTCGAGCCGTTGCTGGAGGCAATCAAGACGCCGCACGACGGCCGGCTGCGGACCATCATGGACGCGATCCGGGCTGGGGCCACGCCGGAGCAGATCTTCGACTCCACTCGCATTGATCCCTGGTTCGTGGACCAGCTCTACCTGATCCACGAGACCGCTCTCCAGGTCTCGGCCGCACCGCGGCTGACACCGGAGGTGATCAAGCTGGCCAAGCGGCACGGGTTCTCGGATCTGCAGCTGGCCGAGATCCGCGGGCTGACCGAGGACGTCGTCCGCGGGGTCCGGCAGGCGCTCGGGATCCGGCCGGTCTACAAGACGGTCGACACCTGTGCGGCCGAGTTCAAGGCCGAGACGCCGTACCACTACTCGTCGTACGACGAGGAGACGGAAGTCGCACCGCGCGAGACCCCGGCCGTGCTGATCCTCGGCTCCGGGCCGAACCGGATCGGCCAGGGGATCGAGTTCGACTACTCCTGTGTGCACGCGTCGATGGCGCTGCGCGAGGCCGGCTATTGCACGGTGATGGTCAACTGCAACCCGGAAACGGTTTCGACCGACTACGACACCTCCGACCGGCTGTACTTCGAGCCGCTCACCTGCGAGGACGTTCTCGAGATCGTGTACGCCGAGATGCAGGCCGGCCCGGTCGCCGGGGTGATCGTGCAGCTCGGTGGGCAGACGCCACTGGGTCTGGCGCAGCGGCTCGCGGATGCCGGCGTACCGATCGTCGGGACGTCACCGGCCGCGATCCACCTCGCGGAAGAACGGGGCGCGTTCGGAAAGGTGCTCGCCGAGGCGGCGCTGCCGGCGCCCAAGCACGGTACGGCGATGTCCTTCGACGAGGCGCAGCTGATCGCCACCGAGATCGGCTACCCGGTGCTGGTGCGGCCGTCGTACGTGCTGGGCGGTCGGGGCATGGAGATCGTCTACAGCGAGGCGGAGCTGACCGCGGCGCTGAACCGGCTGAGCGCCGGGTATGGCTCGTGGGAGCACCCGGTGCTGATCGACCGGTTCCTCGACGACGCGGTCGAGATCGACGTGGACGGCCTGTTCGACGGCGACGAGTTGTTCCTCGGCGGCGTGATGGAGCACATCGAGGAGGCCGGGGTGCACTCGGGCGACTCATCGTGTGCGCTGCCGCCGATCACGCTCGGGAACGCCGACATCGAGAAGATCCGGACGTCGACCGAGGCGATCGCCCGCGGCGTCGGCGTACGGGGGCTGCTGAACGTGCAGTACGCGCTGGCCGGGGACGTGCTGTACGTGCTCGAGGCGAACCCGCGGGCGTCGCGGACGGTACCGTTCGTGTCGAAGGCGACCGCGACTCCGCTGGCCAAGGCGGCGGCCCGAGTGATGCTCGGGGCAACCATTTCCGAGCTGCGGACCGAGGGTCTGCTGCCGGCCGAGGGCGACGGCGGGACGCTGCCGACCTCGACGCCGATCGCGGTGAAGGAAGCCGTGATGCCGTTCAACCGGTTCCGGACCATCGACGGCGCGTCGGTCGACACCGTGCTCGGGCCGGAGATGCGGTCCACCGGCGAGGTGATGGGTATCGACGACACCTTCGGGACCGCGTTCGCCAAGTCGCAGGCCGGGGCGTCACAGCCGCTGCCGAGCTCGGGCAAGGTCTTCGTGTCGGTCGCCAACCGGGACAAGCGGCACATGATCTTCCCGGTGAAGCGGCTGGCGGATCTCGGCTTCCAGATCTACGCGACCGAAGGGACGGCGGACGTCCTGCGGCGCAACGGGGTCGAGGCGGTCACGGTCCGCAAGAGCAGCCAGGGTCCGGGGCCGAACGGTGAGCCGACGATCGTGCAGATGGTCCAGGACGGCGAACTGAACCTGATCGTCAACACGCCGATCGGGATCACCAAGGGCGGGTCCCCGCGGCTGGACGGCTACGAGATCCGGAGTGCGGCGGTGGCGCGCAACATCCCGTGCATCACGACGGTGCAGGGGCTGGCGGCCGCCGTCCAGGGGATCGAGGCGCAGCAGGCCGGGGACATCGGTGTCCGGTCGCTGCAGGACTGGGTGCCGAGGATCCGCGGTGTATAGCCGGGTCGTGCGGCCGGTCCTGTACCGGCTGGGTCGCGGCGACGCGGAGGTCGCGCACGAGCAGACGCTGCACGGCCTCCGCCGCCTCGGCCGGATCCCCGGCGCGGTCGCGGCCCTGTCCCGGACGTACGGCGCGTTGCCGACCGGCTCGCCCCGGACGGTCTTCGGCGTCCGCTTCCCCTCCCCGATCGGCTTGGCCGCAGGGATGGACAAGAACGGGATCGCCCTGCCCGCCTGGCGCGCGCTCGGCTTCGGCTTCGTCGAGGTCGGCACCGTGACCGCCCATCCGCAGCCGGGGAACGAGAAGCCGCGGCTGTTCCGGCTGGTCGAGGACGAGGCCGTGATCAACCGGATGGGCTTCAACAACCTCGGCTCATCCGCGCTGGCCGACCGGCTGGCGGCGTACGGCGAGCTGGGCTATCCGTTGGGGATCTCGATCGGGAAGTCCAAGGTGACTCCGCTCGAGGACGCGGTCGAGGACTACGTGACCTCACTGCGGCGGCTCTCGGCGTACGGCGACTACTTCGCGGTCAACGTATCGTCGCCGAACACGCCGGGGTTGCGGTCGCTGCAGGACGCCGGGCATCTGCGTGAACTGCTGACCGCCCTGCACGCCGAGGCGTCCTCGCTGAGCGTTGGCGGCCTGGGCGGCAAGCCGATCCTGGTCAAGATCGCGCCGGACCTGACGCCGTCCGCCATCGACGAGTTGCTCGCAGTGTGCACCGAGGTCGGCGTGGCGGGGATCATCGCGACCAACACCACGATCGGGCGGTCGGGGGTCGAATCCCATCCGCTGGCGTCGGAAACCGGCGGGTTGTCCGGGCGTCCGTTGACCGAGATCGCGGCCAAGACGGTCGCGCACATCCACGCGGAGACCGGGGGAGCGCTGCCGATCATCGGCGTCGGAGGCATCCTCGAGCCCGCCGATGCGACCCGGCTGTTCGACGCCGGGGCCAGCCTGGTGCAGGTTTACACCGGACTGATCTACCGCGGGCCCGGCCTGATCCGCCGCATCAACCGAGGACTGACATGAGCCACCGACCCATCGGGAGTGACATGAGGAACGAACCCTTCGGCACCCGGCTCCGGGCGGCCATGGACACCCGTGGCCCGCTGTGCGTGGGGATCGACCCGCACGCCCACCTGCTCGAGCAGTGGGGCCTCGCGGACACCGCGGAGGGTCTGGCGTCGTTCACGTACGGCGTGGTGGACGCGCTGGCCGACCGGGTCGCGGTGTTCAAGCCGCAGTCCGCGTTCTTCGAGCGCTTCGGGTCGGCCGGGATCGCCGTACTCGAGCAGGCGACGATCCGGCTGCGCGAGGCCGGCGCGCTGGTGATCATCGACGCGAAGCGCGGTGACATCGGGTCGACGATGGCCGGCTACGCGGCGGCGTACCTGGCGGAGAAGGGGCCGTTGGCGTGTGACGCGCTGACGGTCAGTCCGTACCTCGGGTTCGGGTCGTTGCAGCCCGCGATCGAGGTGGCGCGCTCGGCTGGTGCGGGGCTGTTCGTGCTGGCGCTGACGTCGAATCCGGAGGGGCCGCAGTTCCAGTCCGCGCGGACGGTCGATGGACCGACCGTCGCCGGCGCGGTGCTGGACGGTCTGCGTGCGCTGAATGCGGAAGCCGACGACCTTGGGTCGTTCGGCGCCGTCGTCGGCGCGACGATCGCCTCGACCGATGAAGACCTCGACATTCGTGGTCCGCTCCTCGCGCCAGGCCTCGGCGCCCAGGGCGGCACGGCGGATGGGTTGGTCAAGGTGTTCGGCCCGGCGGTGCGGAACGTCGTACCGTCGAGCTCGCGCGAGATCCTCGGCGCGGGACCTTCGGCCGTGGCGCTGCAGGATGCGGCCGATCGGGCAAATGACGGGTTCCGGACCGTCCTGGGGTACTGACAAAGGCCGGTGAAATCCGGTAGAATTTGATTTACCAAATGGCGCGATCAATTTCGCGCCATTTGGTATTTTTTCTTGCATTTACCGGATCGCGCATGCGATCTTTCTCGACATGTCTCCGGGTCTGGAATTGTGCCGGCGGTTCTACGGCGAAGTGGTGCGTCCGCTCCTGACGGTGCCGCACAGCGCGGCACTGATGGGCCGCGGCTCCGAGGTGCTCGGGTTCGACGACGAGATGTCGACGGACCACAACTGCGAGGCGCGAGCCCTGCTCTTCGTCGAGGAGGGAGTCGCGTGTCGACCCGAGGTGCCGAATCGCTTTGCCGGGCGTCCGGCCTTTGTCGAGGTGCACACGATCCGCTCGTATTTCGAGCAGCAACTGGGATTCGATCCGGCCCAGGACCTCGCGGTGCGGGACTGGTTCACGTTCCCTGAGCACAAGCTCCGCATGTTCACCGCGGGCGCGGTCTTCCACGACGATCTCGGGCTGCAATCAGTCCGTGATCGGCTGGCGTACTACCCGGATGATGTCTGGCGTTATCTGATGATCGCGGCGTGGTGGCGGGTGCATCCGGAGATGAATCTGGTCGGCCGGTCCGGATATGTCGGCGACGAACTCGGGTCCGCGGTGATCGGCGCGCAACTCGTGCAGGACTTGATGCGGCTGTGCTTCCTGATGGAGCGCGAGTACGCGCCGTACTCGAAGTGGTTCGGTACGGCGTTCAGCCGGCTGTCCTGTGGTTCGACGATGGAGCCGGTTCTGCGCGACGTGTTGCGAGCCGAGACGTGGCAGGAGCGCGAGCAGGCGCTGATGGCGGCGTACCGGCTGGTGGGGGAGTTGCACAACCGGCTGGAGATCACAGCGCCGGTGGAGCTCGGGATCGAGCAGATGTGCGGCCGGCCGTTCAAGGTGGTGTGGGGTGACTTCCCCGGCGCGCTCGCCGCCGGGATCCAGGATCCGGAGGTACGGCGGATCGCCGAACGCTGGCCGGTCGGCGGGATCGACCACGTCCGCAACGTGATTCTCTGGAAGGGCAAGAAGCTCCGTCAGCTGGTGGGGCTCCTCGACTCCTGATAGAGGCTGGTGAGCAGGGCGACGGCGGCTTCTGTCGCCGGGTGCGGGTCCTGACGGTGCCAGATCAGGTGTACGTCGACCGGCGGAGCGTCACGGAGTGGACGATAGACGACGCCGTCGCGGCGGTACTGCGTCGTCGTCGCCTGCGGGGTCACACCTACGCAGCGCCCGGAGGCGATCGCGGCCAGCCAGTCGTCGACGTCGTGGGTGTACTCGATCTTCGGACGCGCCTCCTCCGGCCAGAGGTCCACGGTCGTGCTCCCGGTCCGGCGGTCGATCGACAGCGTGCGGTCGCGCAGCTGATCGAGCGTGAGCGAGCGTTTCCGGGCCAGCGGGTCGTCGGTGGGCAGCGCGGCGTACCGCCGCTCCTGAGCCACCGTGACGTGCGCGAACCGTCGCAGATCGATGTGTGTCCGCACCACCGCGAGATCACACAGTCCCTCCGCCAGGCCGCCCGTCGCCGTGTTGGTCCGGATCAGCTGCAACTCGATCCCCGGATGCTCGCCGGCCCACCGCCGCTGAAACTCCGTCGTCAACCGCCCCACCGCCGACCACGCATGCCCGATGCGCAACCGCGAATGCCCGCTCGTTGCCTCGATCACCAACTCGTCGACCTCGGCAAGCACCTGCCGCGCCCGCGCCAGCACCCGCACTCCCGCGGTCGTCGGCGTCACCGACCGACTGGTCCGATGCAGCAACCGCACGCCCAGTTCCCGCTCCAGCGCCATCACACTGCGCGACACCGCCGCCTGCGACACCCCTAACTCGATGGCCGCATCCGTAAACGTCCCCGCATCCACCACCGCGACCAGACACCGCAACTGCCTGACCTCGAGATCCATAACCCCAGCGTATAGATCACCCCACCGATGCATTTTGCGCACGACCTCCGCGGCCTGACGCTCGGAGCATGCGCAGAGGCAGGCTCGGTGGGGTACTGATGATGCTCGGGAGCGGGCTCTCGAACCAGGTGGGCGCGTCGGTGGCCGCGCTCGCGTTCCCAGTCATCGGGCCCGTAGGCGTGGTGGCTATCCGGCAGTGGATGGCTGGGGCCGTCTTGCTGGCGGTCGGACGGCCTCGGCTGCGGAGTTTTACGGCTCGGCAGTGGCGGGTGGTGCTGGGGCTGGCGGCCGTGTTCGCGGTGATGAATGTGTCGCTGTACACGGCGATCGACCGGATCGGGCTCGGGCTGGCGGTGACGCTGGAGTTCCTCGGGCCGTTGGCGGTGGCGTTGCTGGGGTCGCGGCGGCTGCTCGACCTGTTGTGTGCGCTCGTGGCCGCGCCTGCAGTGGTGTTGTTGACGCGGCCTGAGGCGACGACGGATTACCTGGGTGTGGGGCTCGGGTTGCTGGCGGCGGTGTGCTGGGCTTGCTACATCCTGCTCAACCGGGTGGTCGGACGGGAGTTGCCGGGAGCAACGGGGTCGGCCGCGGCGGCGGGGGTGTCCGGGCTGGTCTATGTCCCGATCGGCGTGGTCGTGCTGTGGCATCACCCGCCGACGCTCGCTGCCGCGGCGTACGCGTTGGTGGCCGGCGTGCTGTCGAGCGCCGTCCCGTTCCTCGTCGATCTGCTCACGCTCCGGCGGGTGCCGGCCCAGTTCTTCGGGGTGTTCATGAGCGTCAACCCGGTTCTCGCGGCTCTCGTCGGGCTCGTCGTGCTGAACCAGCACCTCGGGACGCCCGACTGGCTGGCGATCGCGGTGATCGTGACCGCCAACGCGGTGGCGATCTCGTTCGGCGTACGGCGCGACGCGCTACATCACAGCCCGGTTCCAGTCGGCCGCTGCGACGTTGTTCACGGCGTGCGAGCGGTGGCGTTGACCCCGCGGTTCGGAAAGGTGTCCGCGGACGGGGAGCGACGGTCTTCCCGCGCGACACAGTAAGGATCGGAATGCGCAAGGTGGCGGCCCTCGCGGCGGCAGTGACAATCGGCGCCGGCCTCTTGACGGCCTGCTCAGGTGGCGACTACTGCGGCGACCTGAAGAACTATGCCGAGTCGGCGAAGAACCTCGACATCAAGGACTCCGACGCCGTCGGCAAGATGCTCGACCAGGCCAAGAGCGTGTCGAAGTCGGCGCCGGACGACCTGAAGGATGACTGGAAGACCGTCATCGACTACGCCGAGAAGGCGCAGGACGCCAAGGGTGACACGGCCAAGCTGACCGAGCTGGCCAAGAACGACGGCGAGAAGATCACGCCGGCCATGGACGCGATCACCAAGCAGGCCAAGGACACCTGCAAGGTCGACCTCGGGGCCTGACCCGGCCAGGACGGCGGCCGTCCCCGCCGTCCTGCCCCGCTACTGTGCTGCGGAAAGTATTCGTTTCGGATGATTTGGTGACCGCCGGTAGCGTCGGGCCTGTGAAGCGCACACTCGCCCTCGCCCTGACCGTGATCGCCGGTGCCGCCACGATGACCGCCTGCACCGATGAACAGGCCTACTGTGTGGATCTCGCCAAGTACGCCGCCGGTGCGGTGAACGTCGACCCGCAGAAGCCGGCCGACTACGTGAAGATCCTCGACGACGCGAAGAAGCTGCAGGACTCCGCGCCCGACGCGGTGAAGGACGACTGGGGCGTCGTGGTGGCGTTCGCCGAGAAGGCCCAGAAGGCGGGCTCGGACCGGGTCGAGCTGGCCAAGCTGAGCAAGGAGACCGGCGGCGTGATGACGGCGTACAAGGCCATCAGCAGCCACGCCAAGGACTCCTGCAAGGTCGACGTTCCCGCCCTGAACTGATCATACGATCGTTCCAATCCGCCAGCTGGCCGCCGACTCCGCTCACCAGCGCCGGATCAGAGGCTGGACCCGTGTTAGGTTCCCTTGCGAAGCCATACAACGGGACAGGTGAGACGGTGCCACTTCCTACTTTGACCCCGGAGCAGCGAGCGGCGGCTCTGGACAAGGCCGCGGCGGCGCGGCGTGAGCGAGCCGAGATCAAGAACCGGATCCGGCATTCGGGAGCGTCTCCGACGGAGGTGCTCCACGAGGGGCAGACGAACGACGTGATCGGGAAGATGCGGGTGAGCGCGCTGCTGCAGTGCATTCCCGGCGTCGGCAAGGTGCGCGCCCAGCAGATCATGGAGCGGGCGGGGATCTCGGAGACGCGGCGGGTGCGCGGCCTCGGCTCGAACCAGATCGCCGCGCTCGAGCGCGAATTCGCCGAGTGAGCCAGACCGAAACCCTGACCGGCTCGTTGGACACTGGTGTGACGATGACCACGCACCCGAAGAACACCACGAACGAGCCGGCGACGGGAGGACCCGCGGCCGGCGGTGGGCGGCCCGCGCGGCTGACCGTGCTGGCCGGCCCGACGGCGGTCGGGAAGGGGACCGTCGCCGCGGACATCCGTGAGCGGTTCCCGGACATCTGGATCTCGGTGTCCGCGACGACCCGCAAGCCCCGGCCGGCCGAGACGCACGGCGTGCACTACCTGTTCGTGTCCGATGCCGAGTTCGACCGGATGATCGCCGACGGTGAGCTGCTCGAGTGGGCCGTCGTGCACAAGGCGGCCCGGTACGGGACGCCGAAGCAGCCGGTGCTCGACAAGCTGGCCGAGGGCCGGCCGGCACTGCTGGAGATCGACCTGCAGGGCGCCCGCCAGGTCCGCGAGACGATGCCGGAGGCGCAGTTCGTCTTCCTCGCCCCGCCGAGCTGGGACGAGTTGGTCCGGCGTCTGGTCGGCCGCGGGACCGAGACGGTCGAGGAGCGCGAGCGCCGGCTGGAGACCGCGACCCTCGAACTGGCCTCCGAGAAGGAGTTCGACGTGACGATCGTGAACGCGTCGGTTCGGGAAGCCGCCGATCAGTTGGTAAAGTTGATTCGATCACCCAAAATCTCTGAAAAGAGCTGACACTTGTCTGGCAACCAGCCCGTCGCCATCGGCATCACCTCCCCGCCGATCGACGACCTGCTCACCCACACCGACTCCAAGTACAAGCTCGTGCTGTACTCGGCCAAGCGGGCGCGGCAGATCAACGCCTACTACTCCCAGCTCGGCGAGGGCCTGCTGGAGTACGTCGGGCCGCTGGTCGAGACGCACGTGCAGGAGAAGCCGCTGTCGATCGCGATGCGCGAGATCAACGAGGGCGTGCTGACCTGTACGGACATCGACCCGGAGGCCGAGGCGGAAGCCGCCGCGGCGGAGAAGTCCGAGTAGTCCTGACCCGGCGACCGGGAAACGGAGTCCACGGAGATGTCCGCAACCGGTGAAACCCCCGGAGCCGCAACCGGCCCGGGGGCTGTCGTCGTGCCCAGGACCCGGCCGAATGTGGTGCTCGGGGTCGGTGGCGGGATCGCGGCGTACAAGGTCTGTGATCTGCTCCGGCGGCTGACCGAGTCCGGCCACAGCGTGCGGGTGGTGCCGACGGCGGCCGCGCTGGAGTTCGTCGGCGCGGCGACCTGGGCTGCGCTGTCCGGGCAGCCGGTGACGGCCGATCCGTTCGACAACGTCGAAGAGGTCCCGCACGTCCGGATCGGCAAGGCGGCCGAGCTCGTCGTGGTCGCCCCCGCGACGGCCAACCTGATCGCCAAGGCCGCCCACGGCCTGGCCGACGACCTGCTCACCAACACGCTGCTCACCGCCCGCTGCCCGATCCTGTTCGCGGCCGCGATGCACACCGAGATGTGGGAGCACCCGGCCACCCAGGCGAACGTCGCGACCCTGCGGTCCCGCGGCATCACCGTCCTCGATCCCGCCGTCGGCCGCCTGACCGGCGCCGACACCGGGCGCGGCCGGCTGCCCGAGCCGTCCGAGATCTTCGCGATCAGTCAGTTGATGCTCGCCGACGAGGCCGCCCGCGCGGCCGGTCAGTCGGTCGCCGATCTGACCGGCAAGCACGTCCTGATCAGCGCCGGCGGCACGCGCGAACACCTCGACCCGGTCCGGTACCTCGGCAACTCGAGCTCCGGCAAGCAGGGCTACGCGCTCGCCCGGATCGCGGCCGCCCGGGGCGCCAAGGTCACGCTGGTCGCGGCCAACTCCGAGCTGCCCGACCCGGCGGGCGTCCAGGTCGTCCCGGTGACCAGCACACGGAACCTGTACGACGAGATCACCGGCCGCGCGGGTGACGCGGACGCGATCGTGATGGCGGCGGCCCCGGCCGACTTCCGCCCGGCCGACGTCGCCGAGCACAAGATCAAGAAGACCGCCGACGGCTCGGTCCCCGCGGTCAACCTGGTGCAGAACCCGGACATCCTGCAGACGATCTCGCACGACCGCACCCGCGCCGGCCAGGTGATCGTCGGCTTCGCGGCCGAGACCGGCGACGCGGAGCACAGCGTGATGGAGTTGGGCCGCGCCAAGCTCGAGCGCAAGGGCTGCGATCTGCTCGTCGTGAACGACGTCTCCGGCGGCAAGGTCTTCGGCAGCGACCTGAACGAGGCCGTCATCCTCGACCGCAACGGCAACGCCCTCCCGGTCCCGTCAGGCTCGAAGGACGCCCTGGCCGGCGTCATCTGGAACCTGGTCGCCGCCCACTGGCACTAGCCTCTCTGGCCGACTCCCCACCACAGCCATCCACCCCCGCCACCCCACAACCACCGCCACCCCGCCGCCGCCGGCGCCCACACCGGCTCGGCAGCGCACCCAGCTCAGCCGGCGGCCATTTCAGACTCTTCTGCTGGATGTGTGGGCGAGGTCGGCTGGGCGTGCCAGCTCGACAGGTGGTGTCGGCCAGGGGTGCTGGTCGGAGCAGGCATTCACGCCTGGCTCTGGCCGGCCAGGCCGGGGCCGGGGGGACACCTCCTGTCGCGCTGGCACGCCCAGCCTCCGGGCCGCAGCCGGATCGGCCGCGCACGGGCGGGCAGGTGCAGTGGCTGGACGGGCTCGTCGTGGCGGCGGGTGGGACCGGTGGCGATCCGCGTGGCCTGGGACACCACCTGGGGGCCTCGGACAGGCTGTGCGGTGTCCGAGGTCCCCGGTACCTGTCCAGGGTCGCGCCGATCAACACCCCCGGCGGCGCAAGCATGTCGGGACCCCGGCGTCTTGAGTGTCTGGAGGCTGCCGACCGGATGCCGGGAACCGGGGGCCGCGACCGGACCACGGGCCGTCTCAGGTCACCGGTCCTGGGTCCGCCCGCTGACCACGACACGGCAGGTGGGCCACCACCCACACATCGAACAGAAGAGCCTCACATGGCCGTGGCGGGAGGGTGGATGGGCGCGGCGGGGTGTGAATGGGCACGCGAGGAGGGTGGATGGCGGTGGTCAGGGCGTGGGGGGTGTGGGTGTGAAGGGGATGCCGGGGTTAGGACAGGAGTTGTCCGGTTCTGTGGTTAGGGTCGGGGGAATGGAGATCACCTGGCAGGCCGTTGTTGCCCGGCGGATGCGGCGGCATTACCTCAATGAGTCCGCTGCGACACCGGTTGACGCCGTACGTGCGATGTCTGGGGCGCATGCGCAGATCCTGGCGGCGGGGGAGTTGTCGGTGGCGCTGCGGGTCGCCGGTGCTACCCGGGAGAGCGTGCAGCGTGCGGACGGGCTGGTGAAGACGTTCGGACCACGCGGGACCGTGCATCTGCTGCCCCTCGACGACCTGCCGATGTGGACCGGCGCGCTGTCCGCGTTGCCGCGGGGTGCCCAGGCGCCTGAGGTGATGCGGATGACTCCCGGCCAGACTGCCGAGGTGATCGCCGCGATCGGTGCTGCGCTCACGCACGATGACCTGACCGTCGACGAGCTCACGGTCGAAGTCGTACGGCGTACTGGCGCATGGGCCGGCGATCTCGTCATGCCGGCGTTCCAGGGGTACTGGCCGCGCTGGCGGCAGTCAATCTCGGATGCGGCGAACGCCGGTGTCCTCTGCTACGGCCCGATGCGCGGCCGCGCCACGACGTACTCGAACCCGCACCGCATCAAGCCCTTCGAACGGCTGCCGGCCGAGAAGGCGCTCACCGAACTCCTGCACCGCTACCTCTACGCCTACGGACCGGCCACGCCGCAGCACTTCGCCCGCTGGCTGAAGACGACGCCGACGTTCGTCAAGCCGTACTTCGACGACCTCCCGCAGGCCGAGCTGGACGGGCAGACCGTGTGGCACGCGCCGGGCGACGAGTTCCCGGACGACCGGGCAGACGGTGTGCGGCTGCTGCCGTACTTCGACGCGTACGGCGTCGGCAGCCACCCCAGGGAGTTGCTCTTCCCCGGCAAGGCCTTCACGAGGGCGACCGCGCGCGGTCAGGCCGGCAACTACCCGCTCCTGCTGATCGACGGCATCGTCGCCGGGGTCTGGCACCAGAAGAAGGCCGGCCGGACACTGCAGGTCACCGTCGAGACCCTCGGCAGCCTGAATCGCCGCCGGCGCACGCTGCTGGACGCCGAGATGGACCGGTTGGCTGCGATCCTTGCCTGCACACCGTCGCTCACCCTGGGCGACGTGGCGGTCGGTCCGCACGCCTGAATCCGGACCGCCTGTCCAATATATGGCCGCGAGTCTCGGATAGTGGTCGAATTCGGAGCGTTACCGGGACTCCGGGGAAAACTGCTGGCATACTTTCCGAGATGCATCGCCAACCGCCGGTGCATGGGGGGATCGTGCGGCCTCGGTCGCGCGGCACAAGAGGAATCCGAGGGAGAACTGTGGCGAGGCGCCTTTTCACGTCCGAGTCAGTGACCGAGGGTCACCCGGACAAGATCGCTGACCAGATCAGCGACTCCATCCTCGATGCTTTGCTGGCCGAGGACCCGAAGAGCCGCGTAGCGGTCGAGACCCTGATCACCACGGGTCTGGTCGTCGTCGCGGGCGAGGTCACCACGACGGCGTACGTCGATATCCCGGGGATCGTGCGTGCGCGCATCCTGGAGATCGGCTACGACTCGTCGCTGAAGGGTTTCGACGGCGCGTCCTGTGGGGTGCAGGTCGCCATCGGCAGCCAGTCGCCGGATATCGCGCAGGGCGTCGACACGGCGTACGAGACGCGGTCGGACGCGTCGAACGACGAGCTGGACCTGCAGGGGGCAGGCGACCAGGGATTGATGTTCGGGTACGCGTCGGACGAGACGCCCGAGCTGATGCCGCTGCCGATCACGATCGCGCACCGGCTGTCCGAGCGGCTGTCCGAGGTCCGTAAGAACGGCACGCTGGCCTACCTGCGGCCGGACGGCAAGACCCAGGTCACGGTCGAGTACGACGGTGACAAGGCGGTCCGGATCGACACCGTGGTGGTGTCGAGCCAGCACGCGTCCGACATCAGCCTGGACACGATGCTGACGCCGGACATCAAGAAGCACGTGGTCGACCCGGTGCTCGAGCAGTTCGACATCGACTCGGCCGGCTACAAGCTGCTGGTGAACCCGACCGGCCGGTTCGAGGTCGGCGGCCCGATGGGCGACGCCGGGCTGACCGGGCGGAAGATCATCATCGACACCTACGGCGGGATGGCGCGGCACGGTGGTGGCGCGTTCTCCGGCAAGGACCCGTCGAAGGTGGACCGGTCGGCGTCGTACGCGATGCGCTGGGTGGCGAAGAACATCGTCGCCGCCGGGCTCGCCGCGCGGGCCGAGTGCCAGGTCGCGTACGCGATCGGCAAGGCGGCGCCGGTCGGTTTCTACGTCGACACGTTCGGCACCGAGACCGTGCCGGTGGAGCAGATCACCGCGGCGGTCCGCGAGGTGTTCGACCTGCGGCCGGCCGCGATCATCCGCGACCTGGACCTGCTCCGGCCGATCTACGCCCAGACCGCCCGCAACGGCCACTTCGGCCGCACCGGCGAGGACTTCACCTGGGAGCGCACCGACCGCGTCGAGGCGCTGAAGGCAGCCGTCAACAAGTAGTTGTCCACAGGGGGACGGCAGTGCGTCCGCGCACTGTCGTCCCGCCGGACTAGCATTTCCCGGTGACATCGGACTCGCCGGAGCAACTGACGCTGCTGCGGGACACCGTGCGCAAATCCCGGACCAAGGAGCCGGCCGGGATCACCGCCACGTTGCCGGTGGCACGGATCGCGGTCGATGTCTCGCTGCCGCATCTCGACCGGCCGTTCGACTACCTCGTTCCCGAGGATCTGGCCGCGGCCGCTCAACCCGGCGCGCGCGTGAAGGTCCGCTTCGCCGGCAAGGACCTGGACGGCTTCGTCCTGGAGCGCCTCCAATCGTCCGACCATGACGGCAAGCTGGCCCGGATCCGCAAGGTCGTCTCGCCCGAGCAGGTGCTGACGCCGGAGATCGCCGACCTCTGCCGCGCGGTCGCCGACCGGTACGCCGGAGTGTTCGCGGACGTCACCCGGTTGGCCGTCCCGCCCCGGCACGCGAAGGTCGAAGGCGAGCCACTGCGCTGCAACCAGCCCGCGCCGCCGCCGCTGTCCACCTCGCGCTCCGAGTGGTCGGCGTACCCGAGCGGCTTCCTCGACGCGATCACCCGGTCGGAATCACCACGCGCGATCTGGACCGCCGTACCGGGGGCCGATTGGGCGCTCGCGTTCGCGCAGGCCGCAGCGGTGTGTGCGGCGTCCGGTCGGGGCGCGTTGCTGCTCGTGCCGGACGCGCGTGACCTCGAGCGGTTGGCAGCGGCCTGTACGACGGTGCTCGGGGAGGCGGGATTCGTCACGCTGTCCGCGGACCTCGGGCCGACGGCTCGGTACCGGGCCTTCCTCGCGGCGCTGCGCGGGTGTGCGCGGGTGGTGATCGGGACGCGGGCGGCCGCGTTCGCGCCGGTGGCGGAGCTCGGCCTGGTCGCGTTGTGGGACGACGGCGACGACTCGTACGCCGAGCCGCGGGCGCCGTACCCGCATGCGCGGGAAGTCTTGCTGCTCAGGGCTTTCCAGCAGAAGTGTGCGGTGCTGCTCGGTGGGTTCGCGCGTACGGCGGAGTCGGCCGCGCTGGTGGAGTCGGGGTATGCCAACGAGCTGATCGCGGATCGGGCGGTGATCCGGACAGCGGCTCCGGCGGTGCACATCGCGGGGGAGTCGGACACGGACCTGGCCCGCGATCCGGCGGCTCGGGCGGCGCGATTGCCGCATCGCGCTTTCGAGATCGCCCGTGAAGGGCTGCGGTCGGGGCCGGTGCTGGTGCAGGTGCCGCGGGCCGGGTATCTGCCGAGCCTGGTGTGTCAGACCTGCCGGGCGCCTTCGCGGTGCGCGACGTGCGGTGGGACGTTGCGTCGTACCGGTGGATCCGGGCCGGCGAGTTGCAGCGTGTGCGGCCGGCCGGCGACGGATCATCGCTGCCCGGAGTGCGGCGACACCCGGATGCGCGCCGCGGTCGTCGGAGCTCGTCGTACGGCGGAGGAGTTGGGGCGCGCGTTTCCCGGCGTGGTCGTGCGTACGTCGGGGGGCGACAACGTGCTCGACGTCGTGTCGGACAGCCCGGCGTTGATCGTCAGCACCCCCGGAGCCGAGCCGGTCGCGGACGGCGGCTACAGCGCGGCGCTGCTGCTGGACACGTGGCTGATGCTCGCTCGTCCTGATCTGCGTGCGCCGGAGGAGGCGGTGCGGCGCTGGTTTAACGCGGCGGCCCTGGTGCGCCCGACAGGCACGGTCATCCTGGTCGGCGACCCGTCAGCTTTGCCTTTGCAGGCGGTCGTCCGCTGGAGTCCTGAGGGATACGCGACTCGTGAGGTCGAGGAACGCCGGGCCGCTCGTCTTGCACCAGCGGCGAAGTTGGCCGAACTGACCGGGCCGTCGGAGTCCGTCACCGACCTGATCGCCCGTCTCCGCGAGCTGCTGCCGGCGACGACCGGGTTGGAGGTCCTGGGGCCAGTCGACGTCGACGACGAGACCGTCCGGGCCGTCGTACGGACTCCTCGCGCCCACGGCCCGGCGTTGGTGCGTGCGCTGAAGGAAGGTCAGTCCGCGCGCAGCGCGAAGAAGAACCCGGGCTCCGTTCGAGTCCAGGTCGACCCGCCGAGCTTCGGTTAGGCCGACGTGGCCAGGGCAGTGGACGCGGTCAGCAGTTGCGTCCCGAGAGCGGTCCGGTAGTAGAGCACGGCCCGGCCATCCCTCCGCGAGTCGACCACACCGGCGTTGCGCAGGATGCTCAGATGCACGCTCAACGTCGGTGCGGTCACCCCGAGTTGATGCGCCAGGTGCGTCGTCGACATCGGCAGATCCAGATGACTCACGATCGCGGCCCGCGTCCGCCCGACCAGGTCCGCGAGCGGCGACTCGGTCGCGTCCTGCCGGTTCTCCCACAGCCGCCCCAGGCCGCGCGGCGGATACGTGATGGTCGGCACGTGCGGTGCCTCGGACACGGGGAGCGCGGCCGGCCAGGTGAACACGCACGGCACCAGCAACACCCCCTGGCCGGCCAGCGGTTCACCGTCGCACGCGAACGGGCGATCAATCTCGATCCGATCGCCAGTGAACCGCACCGACGGATGCAGGTTGCGGAACAGCCGCTCGATCCCACCGCTGGCCAACTCGTCCAGCCGGAACGCCAGATCCTCCTGCAGCAGTGAGCGCATCCGGCGCCAGTCCGGCTCGAGCGCGCGCCGCCAGTAGGTCTCCAGTGCCGACGTGATCAGGTCGAGGGCCTTGGCCGGATCGCCCATCAGGTCCGGCAGGAGCGGGTGCGGGTTGTGCCGGTGCAGCCTGCCGATCTCGTTCACGACCAGGTCGTGCGGCGTTGCCGCGATCGCGGCGAGACCGGACTCCAGGCTGGTCGAGCGCCGCGGCGGAGCCGGCGTGATGAAGTCCGGGATGTAACCGAAGGACGGGATGAGTGCCTTCAGCAACGTCAGGTCCGGGCCCTCGATGATCGGCCGGACCTTCTGCAGCCACGGACCGTGCACGCTGCGCGCGGTGTTGTTGCTGAGCGCCCGCACACTGGTGACGGCCTCCCACACGGGCGACAGCGCGAACCGGATCCGCCCGACGTCCTCAGCGTTCAGCCTGATCGTGATCACGGGCCTACTCTAGCTGATTAGTTCTGTGCCTAATCGTCGACACCGATCGGGTGGACCACGAGAGTTGTGCCCATGACGACTGCCGCTGCTGTCGAAGCCCCCGCTCCGACTGCTCTGCCCAGGGCCTTCTGGGCGCTGTGGGTGTGCCAACTGGTCAACCGGCTCGGCAGCTTCGTGCAGCCGTTCCTGGTCCTCTACCTCACCCACGACCGTCACCTCTCCGCCGGGACGGCGGGTGCCGTGGCGGCCGCGGTCGGTGCCGGGACCGTGGCCGCGCAGCTCGCCGGCGGCTGGCTGGCCGACCGGGTCGGTCGCCGGCTGACCATGCTGATCTGCTTCTTCGGCACCGCGGCGGCGCTGATCCTGCTCGGGTCGGCCCGGGCGATGGTGATGATCTGGCTGGCCGCGTTCCTGGTCGGTCTGCTCGGTGACCTGTTCCGGCCGGCGGTGCAGGCGACGGTGGCCGACATGCTCCAGCCGGGCGAACGGGTCCGTGCGTACGGACTGCTGTTCTGGGCGATCAACCTCGGATTCTCGGTCTCCACCGTGAGTGCGGGGGTGCTGGCGTCGATCGGCTACGGCCTGCTGTTCTGGCTGAACGCCGGTACGTCGGTGGTCGCGGGCGTGGTGATCTGGGCGATGGTGCCGGAGAGCCGCCCGGTGCTGGACGAGGACGCGCCTCGTCGGCCGCTGTTGGCGGTGGCTCTGCACGACACCGTGTTCCTGCTGATGATCCTGATCCAGATCGGGTACGCGACGATCTACTTCCAGGGGTACTCGACGCTGCCGCTGGCGATGGCGGCTGACGGTCTGCCGTCGCAGACCTACGGACTGGTGATCGCGCTCAACGGTGTCGTGATCGTGCTGATCCAGCCGTTCCTCGGCAAGTGGCTGGTGAAGATGGACCGGCCGAAGCTGCTCGCCGCGTCGATGCTGGTGGTCGGTCTCGGGTTCGGGCTGGGCGCGGTCGTGCACAGTTGGTGGGGCTACGGGCTGTCGGTCGTGGTGTGGACGATCGGCGAGATCGGGTTCGCCGCGGTGATCGGCGCGGTGTTCGCCGATCTCGCTCCGGTCGACCTGCGCGGGCGCTACATGGGCCTGTCCGGGATGGCTTTCGGCGTCGGCACGGTGATCGGGCCGCTGGCCGGGACCAACGCTCTCGAGCACCTCGGCCCGACCGTGACCTGGATCGGCTGTGCCCTGCTCGGCGTGGTGATCTCCCTCGGGCAGTACTCGCTGGCTCCCGCGCTGCACGCCCGGGCCGCGGCGAACGCAGCGACCGTTTGAGCTGAGTCGTCCGGCCCCTTCACACCCGGTCTCGTAGGGTTGCGAGCATGACTGAGCGGACGATCGACGTGGTGGTGTTCGACATCGGCGGGGTGCTGCTGGACTGGAGCCCCACCTACCTGTACGCCGACCTGATTCCCGACGAGCAGGCGCGGACACATTTCCTGACCAACGTGACCACCCCGGCCTGGAACCACAAGCAGGACGAGGGTCGCCCCTGGGCGGAGGCGATCGAGGAGCTCACCAGCCTGCATCCCGAGCACTCCGAGTGGATCGAGGCCTACGACACCGGCTGGCTGAAGATGGTCAAGGGCGTGTTCGAGGACACCGCCGCAGTTCTCACCGACCTGCAGGCTCTCGGCATCCCGACGTACGCGCTGACCAACTTCTCGGCCGAGAAGTGGGAGGTCGCGAAGGACGCGTTCCCGATCCTCACCCACTTCGACGGCGAGGTCGTCTCGGGCGCGGAGCAGACCGTCAAGCCGGGCGAGAAGATCTACCGCATCCTGATCGATCGCTACGGCCTCGACCCCGCCCGAACCTTCTACACCGACGACATGCAGTACAACGTGGACGGCGCCCGTACGGTCGGCCTCGACGCCGAACTCTTCACCGGCGCCACCGAACTGCGCACGCAGCTCCGCAGCCGCGGCCTCTCCGTGTAGCTACAGTGGAACGGTGAGCATCCGGCCCGAAGACCGCTCGTCCCTGGTCAGGGATACCGACCGGGACACGGCCGTCCGACGCGTGCAGGAGGCCTACACCGAGGGGTACATCTCGTACGAGGAGATGGACCGGCGTCTCCACCGGGTGCTCACCGCCACGACCCGCCACGAGATCGCGTCGGCGCTGGCCTCGCTGCCGGCGGAGGACCCTGGCACCACGTCCACGATCTCCGCGGCCGCCGGCCGGATCCAGCGGCGTGGCGAGTGGCGCGTGCCCAGGACCCTCAAGGTTCAGTCCGCCTTCGGCCGGGTGCAGCTGGACCTGTCCAGGGCGGTCTTCGAGCACCGGGTCGTCGACCTCGAGCTGCACCTCGGCACCGGCGGCGCCAAGATCACCGTGCCGCGCGACGCGATCGTCGATCTCGAAGGTCTGCGCACCGGCTGGAGGGACTCGCACTACACGCCGCGGCGGCAGCCCCGCCCGGGCGGGCCGACGATCCGGATCTCCGGGACCATGGGGTTCGGACGGTTGAGGATCCGCCACGCGTGGCGCTGAGGGCTGTCCTCAGGCGACGGCCGCCGCGATGCTTTCCGTGTACGCCGGTGAGTTCGAGAGGTACGCCGCTTCGACGTACACCGTGCCGTCCTGGCAGGTGAGGGGAGTGAGCGCGGCACCGGCCGGACTGGTGTAGATGCGCTGGGGTTGGGCGAGGCCTGGGCGCCACCGGTTGATCTGGTAGGTCTCGGTGCCGGCGGTGACGGTGCGCGTCTCCCAGAGGATCCAGTTGCCGCAGGCAAGGATCGTGGCGGTGACGACGGTGCCGAGGGAACGGGCGGGGGAGTCGCCGGTCGGGCGGACGTACGCCTTGCTCTGGTACTGGTCCGGGTCGGATGCGGCGACCTCCGACCAGACGGTCGCGCCGCGCAGCGAGGCACCGCTCCATTGGATGCAGTTGGTTGCCGCTGGCACCGGTTGGGTGGAGCCGGCGGTGAGCGATGCGGTGAGGAGGCGCTTGCAGCGGCGCGCGGTCTCGGGGGCGGTGATCTCGCTGAAGGTGACGGTGTCGGCCGACACGACCGGATCGGCGATGTAGCCGGGAGCGGCGACGCAGGTGACGGTGTGGGACCTGAGGGTCGCCAGGTCGGCGACGATCAGGCACGAGCGGTTCTTCGCGTCGGTGGAGGAGTAGGCGAAGGTGGCGTCGTACGCGCCGATCTCGGGCTCGGAGATCTGGGGGAGTCCGGTCAGGGCGGCCGGGTGGCCGGTGGTGAGGTCGTAGCGGAAGAGCTTGATCTGTGGGTCGGGTCCGTCGGAGCGGATGTCCTCGATCAGTGCCCAGTGATCGTCGATCACGACGGGGGACTGCGCGACGAATCCGGCCGCCGGGGTGTGCCGGACCACGACCTTCCTGGTGGTCCGGTCCGCGACCGTTGTCGTGCCGGCTTCGTCGCTGCCGCGGGTGACGACGTACTTGCGCTGCTGGGTGACGAGATGCTGCCCGTCCACCGGTTGCCGTAGCACCTTCGCCCAGGCAGGGATCGCCGTACCGGAATCTGTCGGCGGCGCCGGGGTCGACGGCCTGCCCGTCGGTGTCCGGGTCGGCCTCGTCGGCGAGTTGGTGGGGCCCGCCTCCTTCGACGGTGACGAGCAGCCGGCCAGGAGCAGGACGAAGAGAGTGCCTATGGCAACGGTGGTACGGCGCATCAGAGCCCGATGTTCTGGAAGGAGTTGGCCAGGGTGGCGTTGAAGAGGGCACTTGCCGGGACGTTCTTCGGGCCGTCGGTCACGTTGCCGCGGCTGTTGAACCGGCGTTCGTTGAACACCTCGTAGATGCCGATCGTGCCCTTGGCCCGGTCGTAGCCGCGGCCGACCTGGTAGTGGCCGCTGTGGTTGAAGGCGAGGTACGGGAAGTACCGCTTCAGCAGTTGCACGTGCTCGATCACCGGCGCCTTGTAGCCGCCCAGGTGCTTCTGGTGGACGGTGAAGAAGGTCTGCGCGTTCCAGTGCGACACGCTCTGCACGATGTAGGCGCCGGCCGGCTTGTCCCAGTTGGTCTTCAGATTGGTCTGCCGGACCATCGCGGAGATCGCCGTCCCGGATGTGGTCGAGCCGAGATCCTTGGCCCACGACGCCTGGGTGTCCTTCTGGTTGTCGTCCCCCCAGTCGATCGACTGGAACGTGGCCGGACCACACCAGTACCCCCTCTCCTGCGAGGTCTGGAAACCCTTCATGATGTACGCCGAAGCCGGCAGCTTCACCGGCGCGGCCGGCGGATTCACCGGCGTGGGCACCGGCGTCGGCGTCTCCTGCGTGGGCGGGGTCCGCGTCGGCGTAGCCGGCGGCAGAGTAGGCGGCGTAGCAGTCGGTGCCGGCCCAACCGGAGTCGCCTCGGTCCCCGGACCAACCGGAGTCGGCCGAGGCGTCCCCGGACTGACCGGAGTCGGCTGAGTGGTCGACGCCTCCCCGTTCTCCGTAGGTGCAGCGGACTCGGCGAGCAGGCGCAGTTCTCGTGCCTTGGCTCGTCCGTCCCAGGCCGCCTGCATCTCGTCGAGTTCGGCGTTCACGCGGGTGCTCTTCGGCATGGCCGCACGTTCCGCCACGAACGCGGCAGGCGTGAGATCGCCCGTGGGGATGTCCTGCTCGACCCCCACCTCGCCGTCGGCATGCCGCTCCGGCGGGCTGAGCGTCGCCCGCAGTTGAGCCCCGGTCGGGACTTGGTCGACGAACCCGAGCCCGAGACAGTAGTTCTCGGTCTCGAGCTTGAAGCACCGCATCATCGACCCCGCCTGCGCGGACGGTTCCGCCGACAGCACCTGCAGATCACCAGGCGACGTCTCGGTCACCTGCTTCACCACCTCGCTCCACGACCGCGCCGCCGGCTGCTCAGGCACCGGCTGGCTGGGGGCGGCTGTGGGGGTCGCGGTCGGACTCGGGACAGGCTCGGCCGGAGGAGCCACGCCGGCCGGCTCAGGATCGCGGGGTTGATAGGCAGCGGCTGTGAGGGGTGCCTGTGCAAGCAGTGCACCCAGGAGGATCAGAGTTGCCCCCCGTGCTGCTGTGGGCATTGGGTCTCCCGTTGGGCGTGTGACGGCAGTGACTGTAGGTACGCCTGAGACCACAGTACGTGCTTGTGGCAACAATGTGGAGGGGCCCTGCCCCTGAACCGCCGCCCGCGGCCAACTAGACTTGGCCGGTCCAGGTCCGTGGAACGCTGTGGAGAGTCTGTGTCGGTCCAACCCATCCGCCTGTTCGGCGACCCCGTCCTGACCACGAAGGCCGAGCCGGTCGTCGACTTCGACGCCGAGCTGCGCCGCCTGGTCGCGGACCTCACCGACACCATGCAGGCCGCGCCCGGCTCCGGCCTGGCCGCGCCGCAGATCGGGGTCGGGCTGCGCGTGTTCACGTTCCACGTGGAGGGCGAGCTCGGGCACCTGATCAACCCGGAGCTGACGCTCTCGCCCGACGAGCAGTTCGGCCCGGAGGGCTGCCTGTCGATCCCCGGCCTGACGTTCGACTGCCGCCGGGCGCTCTCGGTGATCGCCAAGGGTTTCAACATGTACGGCGACCCGATCGTGATCGAGGGCTCCGAGCTCCTGGCCCGCGCCATCCAGCACGAGACCGACCACCTCGACGGCATCCTGTTCGTCGACCGGCTCGACACCGACACCCGTAAGCAGGCGATGAAGGCGATCCGCGCGGCCGACTGGTCCGGCCTCGCCGGCCCACCGCAGATCAAGGTCTCGCCGCACCCGACGAACGGATTCGGCCTGTGAGAGTCGTCTTTGCCGGTACGCCGGAGCCCGCCGTCACCGCTCTCAAGGCGATCGTTGCCAGCCGCCACGAACTCGTCGGCGTGGTCACGCGTCCGGACGCACCGGCGGGCCGCGGCCGCAAGCTGGTCGCCTCGCCGGTCGCGCAGTACGCCGAGGAGCTCGGTGGGATCGAGATCCTCAAGCCGGTGAAGCCCAGGGATCCCGACTTCCTGGCGCGGCTGGCCGAGATCGCGCCGGACTGCTGCCCGGTCGTCGCGTACGGCGGCCTGTTGCCGCAGGCGGCCCTGGACATCCCGCGGCACGGCTGGATCAACCTGCACTTCTCGGTGCTGCCCGCCTGGCGTGGCGCCGCGCCGGTGCAGCACTCGATCATTGCCGGGGACGACGTGACCGGGGCCACCACGTTCCAGATCGTGAAGGCGCTCGACGCCGGCCCGGTGTACGGCGTACTCACCGAGCCGATCGGTCCTTCGGACACCTCGGGTGACCTGCTGAACCGGCTGGCGGTGTCCGGCGCGAAGCTCCTGGTGGACACGCTGGACGGGGTCGAGGCCGGCGTACTGGAGGCTCGCGAGCAACCGGCCGACGGCGTGACGCTGGCGCCGAAGATCACCGTCGAGGACGCCGAGCTGGATCGGGCCGCGCCGGCGCAGCGGGTGGATCGGCTGGTGCGTGGGTGCAACCCGGCGCCGGGGGCGTGGACGATGTTCCGGGGCGAGCGCTTGAAGGTTCTCGCCGTACGGCTGACCGACGAGGAGCTGAAGCCTGGTGAGCTTCGGGCGACCAAGTCGAGCGTGAAGGCCGGCACCGGGAGTAAGGCGGTGGAGCTGGTGACGGTTCAGCCGCAGGGCAAGAAGCCGATGGCCGCCGCAGACTGGGCCCGTGGTGTCCGCCTCACCGATGAGGATCGGCTGGGACCTTCCACGTGAGCGACCGGTCGCCGCGCAATCGGACGCCGCAGCGCCGCCCGGACCGGGTGCGCCGGGTCGCGTACCAGGTCATCCGGCAGGTGAACGGCGAGGCCGGCTATGCGAACCTCGTCCTCAACAAGGCTCTCCGTGAGTCGCGCCTCGGCGGTCGTGACGCCGCGTTCTGCACCGAACTGGTGCACGGGACGCTCCGCTGGCAAGGCACGTACGACGCCTTCCTCGCGCGCAGCGTGTCCCGCCCACTCGAGGACCTCGACCCTGAACTCCTCGACCTCCTCCGGCTCGGCAGCCACCAGCTCCTCCGGATGCGCGTCGACTCGTACGCTGCCGTGTCGGAGATGGTCACGCTCACCCGCGCCGAGATCGGCCAGAAACGCAGCGGCCTGGTCAACGCCGTCCTCCGCAAGATCAGCCAACGCACTCTCGATCAGTGGATCGCCGCGGTGGCGCCGCCGGCCGCCGAGGATGCCTACGGCTACCTGGCGATCGCCAAAGCCCACCCCCGCTGGGTGATCGAGGCCTTCGCCCAGGCGCTGGGTGACCGCAGTGGGCTGGAGCGGTTGCTTGATGCGGACAACGAGCCGCCTCGGGTGACGCTAGTGGCTCGGCCGGGGCTGGCCGAGGTCGATGAGTTGGTCGCGGCTGGGGCCACTGCGGGGAAGTGGTCGCCGTACGCGGCCGTGCTGCAGGGTGGTGGCGATCCCGGGCGGATCGACGCGGTTGCCACCGGTCGGGCCGGCGTGCAGGACGAAGGGTCGCAGCTCGTCGCTCTCGCCCTGGCCGCGGCTCCGATCGAGGGATCGGACAGCAGCTGGTTGGACCTTTGCGCGGGACCAGGCGGCAAGTCGGCGCTGCTCGCAGCGCTCGTGCAACAACGTGACGGCCAACTGACCGCGGTCGAGCCGCTCAAGCATCGGGCCGAGCTGGTCCGGGCCAACCTGCGGGCAATCCCCGGCGAACACAAGGTTCTCGTCGGAGACGGGACCAAGCCGACGTGGCCGGCCGGGTCCTTCGACCGCGTGCTGGCCGATGTGCCGTGCACCGGCCTGGGAGCGCTCCGACGTCGCCCGGAGGCCCGCTGGCGCCGTACGCCGGACGACGTGAAGGAACTGCGGCCCCTCCAGGAGGACCTCCTGGACTCGGCGATCACCTCGGCGCGCACCGGCGGCGTGGTCGCGTACGTCACCTGCTCACCGCACCCCGACGAGACCCGCGCCGTGGTCGACGCCCTACTGCGCAAACGGTGCGACGCGACCCTCGAGGACGCGCGCCCCCTGTTCCCCGGCGTACCGGACCTGGGCGACGGTCCCGACGTGCAGTTGTGGCCGCATCTCCACGGCACCGATGCGATGTACCTGGCCCTGATCCGCCGGTCATAGAGTGGACCGGTGTCAGGCGCAATCTGGCGAACGGTCATGATGGTGACGTGACAATGACCGCGACCCGCCCGCCGGCCTCGACCCGTCAGCACCACCTGATCGGGCTCACCGCCGCCTTCGGCATCGGCATGCTGGTCGCGATCCAGTCCCGGATCAACGGCGAACTCGGCAGCGTCCTCGGTGACGGTGTCGCGGCCGCGACGATCTCGTTCGCCACCGGCCTGCTCATCCTGCTGATCGGTACGGCGGTGATCCCCGCCGTACGCCGCTCCCTCGGTGCCGTCTGGCGAGCGATCCGCGAGCCACGGCGCGGGTACGGCGGTCTGCGCTGGTGGCAGTGCCTCGGGGGACTCGCCGGCGCCTACCTCGTCGCCACCCAGTCGATCACCGTCTCTGTGATCGGCGTCGCGGTCTTCACCGTGGCGGTCGTCGCAGGTCAGGCGGTCAGCAGTCTGATCGTCGACCGCCTCGGCTTCGGCCCGGCCGGCCCGCAGCCGTTCACCACGCTGCGCGTCGTCGGCGCGGTCATCGCCCTGCTGGCCGTCGTCCTCGCGGTGTCGGACCAGCTGAGTCACCCGGATGGCCTGCTGCTCGCCGTACTGCCCGCGCTCGGCGGCGTCGGTACCGCGGTCCAGCAGGCGATCAACGGACGCGTCGCACGCACCGCCTCACCGGACGCGTACGGCGCGGTCGCGGCCGGCGTGGTCAACTTCGGGGTCGGGCTCATCGCACTGCTGATCGTCTTCGGAGCCGACCTCGCGCTGCGGGGTGCGCCGCATCACCTGCCGAGCAACCCGTGGCTGTACTTCGGTGGCGCGTGCGGTGTGATCTTCATCAGCGCGGCGGCGGCTGTGGTTCGGGTGGTCGGCGTGTTCGTGTTCGGTCTCGGCACCATCGCCGGTCAGTTGATCGCTAGCCTGTTCATCGACCTGTTCCTCCCGGCCGCGGACAAGGCGGTCACGTTCCCGGTCGTCGCCGGCACCGTGCTGGCCCTCGCCGCCGTGGTGATCGCCGCCGTCCCCAACCTCCGCCGCGGCTGACCTCGCCGGCGGCGCTCAGGTCGTCGCGGGCGCCTCGGCGGCGACCATCGGCGTGCGCCGCGGCGGACGCAGCAACCCTTGCGAGACGGCGACTCCGAGCAACACCACCAGGCCGCCGACCGGCTGGTACCAGGTGATGTGCTCGTGCAGCACGAGGACGCCGACCACGATCGAGAAGATCGGCATCAGGTAGGTCACCATCGACGACCGGCTGGCCCCGATCAGCCGGATGTTCCGCAGGCTGAGCACGAACGCGAGCCCACTGCCGAGCGCACCGAGCGCGACCACACTGAGCACGACCTCGATCGACAGCGACCACGGGGCGGGCGGCGCCTGCCGGGTGACGATCGGTGCCACGATCGCGAGCTGGACCGTTGCGCACAGGAACATACTCGCGGACAGTGCCGTCCCGGATAACGTGGTGCCGGCGATGAACCGCTTCTGAAAAGGAATCGCCAGCCCGTAGAAGACCGCCGCGAGCATGCACAGCGCCTGGCCGGTCAGATCCGCACCGGCGTCGACGTGCCAAGCGCCCAGTACGACGAGCATCCCGCCGAACCCGATGACCAGCCCGAGCACCCGCTGCCGCGAGAACGTCTCGGTGCGGAAGATCAGCACGGCGATCGGCAGTACGACGAGCGGGGTGATCCCGTTCCAGATCCCCGCCAGGAGGGATGGAATGCGCTGCTCGCCGTACCCGAACAGCGTCCACGGGATCGTGGAGCCGATCGCGCCGGCGACGAACAGATACAGCCACAGCCGGGGGTCCCGGGGTAACGATTCGCGCTTCACCGCCAGGATCACCAGCAGGACGACGGAGCCCGCGATCACGCGCCCGAGCGCCAGGTAGAGCGGCGGAAGCTCGCGCACTCCGACAGAGATGAACAGGAAGCTGCAACCCCAGATGGCAGCCAGGGTCAGCATCGTCGGAAGCCAGGCCCGCACTGGTGCGGCGGCCTTGTCAGTAGTCGTCACCGTAGTCACTCCTGACATCCTGCACTACCGCGGCGACATTCCGAAGATTTTTATCCGGGATCGGGCAAGCCTGGTGAGAAATGGACAACGGATGGCAACGGGCTTGGTCGCCGGGAGAGGATGGCGGCCATGGGTGCCTTCGAGGTCGTGTCCGTCCGTAAGCAGTTCCCCGCGCTCGACGAGGGCGCGGCGCATTTCGACGGTCCGGGTGGATCGCAGACCCCGCAGGTGGTCGCCGACGCGGTGGCCCGGACCCTGACGTCGGCGCTGGCGAACCGCGGTCGGCTGACGACTGCCGACCGCCGGGCCGACGAGATCGTCATCGGGGCGCGGGAGGCGATGGCCGATCTGCTCGGCACTGAGGCGAGCGGCATCGTCTTCGGCCGCAGCATGACTCAGCTGACGTACGACTTCTCCCGCACGCTCGCCAAGACCTGGTCGGAGGGCGACGAGGTCGTCGTGACCCGCCTCGACCACGACGCCAACGTCCGCCCGTGGGTGCAGGCCGCCGAGGCCGTCGGCGCGACCGTGAAGTGGCTCGGCTTCGACCCCGCGACCTCCGAGCTGGACGACATCGCGCCACTCCTGACCGACCGCACTCGCCTGGTCGCCGTCTCCGGCGCTTCCAACCTGGTCGGCACCCGTCCGGACGTCGCCCGGATCGCCGATCAGGGCCACGCGGCCGGTGCGCTGATCTACGTCGACGGGGTGCACCTGACCGCGCACGCCCCGGTCGATGCGACGTACGCCGACTTCTACGTCTGCTCGCCGTACAAGTTCTTCGGGCCGCACCTCGGGGTGCTGAGCGCCAAGCCCGAGCTGCTGGAGACGCTCCGGCCGGACAAGCTGCTCCCGTCGTCGGACGCCGTACCCGAGCGCTTCGAATTCGGCACGCTCCCGTACGAGCTGCTGGCCGGCACAACCGCGGCCGTCGACTTCATTGCCCGTCTCGGCGGAACTGGAGCCACCCGACGCGAGCGCCTGCTCAGCTCGATGCAGCTGGTCGAGGAGTACGAGGACGGCCTGCGTGAGGATCTCGAGTCACGGCTGGCCGCCATCCCGGGCGTGACCCTTTACGGCCACGCGGCTCGCCGTACGCCGACCCTGCTCTTCACTGTCGAGGGCCATCCGCCGGCCGCGGTGGCCGAGCATCTGGCCGCCGCCGGGGTGAACGCTCCGGCCGGATCGTTCTACGCCTACGAGGCTGCCCGCCACCTCGGCCTGGGTGCTGCCGGAGCCGTCCGCGCCGGTCTCGCGCCGTACTCCGACCAGTCAGACATCGACCGTCTCGTCGCGGCGGTGGCGAGCCTTGACGGTTCTTCTGACCATTAACTAAAGTCCGTGGGGAAATTCGCCGCCGAGGGAGTCAGGTGAGAGAACCGAGCACTGTTTTCGTCCAGGCGGGACTCTCGGACGGGCTGACCAGCACGGTCCGGAACGGCGCGACCTGGTCGGCCGACGGCATCGATGTCAGCTGGTCGGACGGCGCCATCGACGTCACCGGGCCGACCGTCGCGCGCGTCGCGCTCCGCTGGTCCGAACGGCTCCCCGCCGACGCGCTGATCCTCGGCGACGCCTGGGAACGCTCGTACGGCGACCTGCAGTGGCGTCACCAGCAACCCGAGCGACTGCTGCCGTGGTACTTCCTCGCCCACGACCCGCAGACCGGTACGACGACCGGCGCAGGCGTCGACGTGCAGCCGAACGCATTCTGCTCGTGGACCGTCGACGCCGACGGCTTCACGCTCTGGCTCGATCTCCGCAACGGCGGGGGTCCGACCCGGCTGAACGGACGTACGCTGGCCGCAGCGACTGTCCGTCGGTTCGAGGACGCCGGCTCGCCCTGGCTGACGTTGCACGCAGCGGTCGCCACCATGAGCACCCGGCTACCGGCGCGACCTGAGCCCGCGCCGGTGGTCGGGGCGAACAACTGGTACTACGCGTACGGCGAGAACTTCGACCAGAAAGCAGTAGAGGTCGACGCCGCGACAATCGTGGAGCTCGCCGACGATCACCCGGTCAAGCCGTTCAGCGTCGTCGACGACGGCTGGTACCCGGGCGGCATCGCGTCGGGCGGTCCGTGGGACGCGGGTGCGCCGGGAGTCTTCGACGACATGGCCGGCACGGCCGCGGCGATCACGGCGATCGGCGCCCGCCCGGGGCTGTGGTTCCGCCCGCTCCTGGTTCGCGAGGCCGGTCCGTGGGGTCGCCCCGGGCCGCACGACAAACCCGGTCGCGCGCTCGATCCGTCGTACCCGGAGGTGCTCGACCTGGTCCGCGCCGATCTGCGGCGGTTCAAGGACTGGGGCTTCGAGCTGGTGAAGCACGACTTCAGCACGTACGACGTGTTCGGCCGGTTCGGGCCCGCGATGGGTTCGCGACTGACGGGCAGCGGTTGGCAGTTGCACGATCCGTCGCGGACGACGGCGGAGATCGTGCTCGCGTTCTATCGCGAGATCCGGGCGGCCGCGGACGACGTCGTACTGATCGGCTGCAACACCGTCGGGCACCTCGCGGCCGGGCTGGTCGACGTGCAGCGGACCGGTGACGACACGTCCGGACGGGACTGGGAGCGGACCCGCAAGATGGGCGTCAACACGCTCGCGTTCCGGTTGCCGCAGCACAACCGCTTCTTCGCCGTCGACGCCGACTGCGTCCCATGCACGTCGCAGACGCCGTGGGAACTGAACCAGCGGTTCCTGGATCTGGTCGCACGGTCCGGTACGGCGCTGTTCGTGTCGATCGATCCACAAGGCCGCACCGAGCAGTCGGACCGCGCGCTGAGCGACGGTATACGGTTGGCGCTCAGTGGTGGTGACGCGTCCGGGATCGAGCCGCTGGACTGGCTGACGAACACGACCCCGAACTCCTGGCGCTCAGGCGCCGAGACGATCCAGTACGACTGGTCACGTCCGTGGGGTGCGGACCCGATCTCCGACTAACTGGGGGGAGTTGTGACTGTACGCCGGGGCACGAACCTGGATCGTGTCGGCGGTTTCAATGATGCCGTCGTGCTCGATGCGATTCGCCGGAGCGAGCAACTGAGCCGGGTCGAGCTCGCCGAGGTGACCGGCCTGTCCGGTCAGGCGATCTCCAACATCGCCCGCCGCCTCCTTGACGCCGGTCTGGTTCGCGAAGCCGGCCGCCAGCGCAGCGCGGGCCTGGGCAAGCCGCGCACTCTGCTCGAGCTCGAACCCACCGGCCAATACGCCGTCGGCGTCCACCTCGACCCCGCCGTCGTGACCGTGGTGCTGCTCGACCTCACCGGCGACGTGGTCGCGCGCCGGCGGGTGGACACGCCGTACGCCGACGATCCCGACGTACTGATCGCCGGAATCGCGGCGACGATCGAGGACGTCATGACTCTCGCCGCCGCGCCACGGGATCGCGTGGTGGGTGTCGGAATCGCCGCACCGGGGCCGATCGATGCCGAGCGTGGTTTCGTGGTCGACCCACCCAACCTGGCGGCTTGGCATCTGGTTCCGATCCGGGACGAGCTCCGGGAGCGGACCGGGTTGCCGGTGCTCCTCGACAAGGATGTGACCGCAGCGGCGTCGGCCGAGAAGTGGGCCGGCGGAGGTGGGAGCTTCGTGTTCTTCTACCTGGGCACCGGCGTGGGGGCCGGCCTGGTGATCGGTGACGAGGTGGTCCGCGGTTCGTCGAGCAACGTGGGCGAGATCGGTCACGTCATCGTGGACCCGGACGGGCCGGTCTGCTACTGCGGGCGGCGCGGCTGCGTCGGCGAGGCGAGCCAGCCGCGGTACCTGGTGCAGCAGGCGGTCCGGGCCGGGGTGCTTGCCTCAGGCATCGACCTCGACGACCGGCAGGCCGTGGACGCGGCGTTCGCCCGGCTGTGTTCGCTGGCCGCGGCGGATCCGGGGCCGGCCCGGGAGATCGTTGCAGCGCTGGCCGTCCGGATCGCCAAGGTGGTCGAGGACATCGCGAATCTCCTCGACCTGGAGCGGGTGGTGTTCGGTGGCCCGCACTGGGAGCGGCTCGCGCCACTGTTCGGCGACGCGGTCCGGACCGCCCTGGACGGACGTTTCCTGGTCCGCTCCGTCCACCCCTTCGAAGTCGCCGGTACGGCGCTCGGCGTCGACGTCGGCGCGATCGGCGCGGCCAGCCTGGTCCTCGACCAGACCTTCTCGCCGAACCCCTCGGTACTGTTGCAGAGCCGCGAACTCGTGGCAGATAGGTGATTGTGTTGATGATCGATCCCGAGGTCCTCGCCCGGGCTACCGCGGCGGTCCACCGGGCGACCGGCGACGAGACGATCGCGGAGATGTTCCGGCGCTCGATGGCCGAGAACCTGCCCGCCGTCGCCGAACGGCTGCCGGACGGGACGACGTTCGTGCTCACCGGCGACATCCCGGCGATGTGGCTGCGCGACTCCGCCGCCCAGCTCCGGCCGTACCTGCTGCTGTGCAAGGACGATCCGGGCCTGCAGGCGGTCCTCATCGGAGTCCTGCACCGGCAACTGGAGTACGTCGTCCTCGACCCGTACGCCAACGCGTTCAACCGCGAGGCGAACGGCGCCGGTCACACCACCGACGAGACCGAGATGTCGCCGTGGGTGTGGGAGCGCAAGTACGAGATCGACTCACTCTGTTTCCCGCTCGAGCTGGCGTACCGGCTGTGGCGGATCACCGGTCGGGCGGACGTGATCGACGAGCGCTTCCGGGCCGCGGCGTCGGCGATCATCGACCTGTGGACCGTCGAGCAGGATCACGAGGCGAGGTCGCCGTACCGGTTCCAGCGGGACGAGCCGGACATGCTGCCGTCGGACACGCTGGTCCGCGAAGGGCGGGGCCGGCTGACCCGGCCGACCGGGATGTCGTGGAGCGCGTTCCGGCCGAGTGACGACGCGACCGAGCTCGGGTTCAACGTGCCCGGCAACATGTTCGCGTCCGTCGTCCTCAGCTATCTGCAGGAGATCGCGGCCGAGGTACTGGATGACGAGCCGCTGTCCGCGCGGGCCAAGGAACTCAAGGCCGACATCGACGACGGCATCGCTCGGCAAGGCACGATCGATCATCCGGAACACGGCCACGTCTACGCCTACGAGGTCGACGGCGCCGGAGCGGCGCTGGTGATGGACGACGCGAACATGCCGAGCCTGTTGGGCATCCCTTTGACCGGGTACGCCGCCGCCGACGATCCGACGTACGTCGCGACTCGCGGGCTGCTGCTGAGCCCGGAGAACCCGTACTACTACAGCGGTACGCACGCCGCCGGCATCGGCAGCCCGCACACCCCGCCGAACCAGGTGTGGCCGATTGCCCTTGCTGTGCAGGGATTGACGAGCACATCGGCGGAGGAACGCCAGCGGTTGCTGGAGCTCCTGCGCGACACCACGGGCGGCACCGGTCTGATGCACGAGTCGTTCCACGTCGAGGATCCGGCTGTCTTCACCCGCGAGTGGTTCTCCTGGGCGAACGCGATGTTCTGCGAGCTCGCCCTGGTGCACGCCGGGATCAGGTGACGTCCCGGCGCCGCGTCGTCCAGACCGCGAGTACGGCGAACACCGCGCAGTAGGCGATCAGGGTCAGCAGGGCGCGCCACCCGCCGACGGCATCGCGAACGCCGGGCGGTGCGTCGTTGGCAGCCATACCGGTGACGCTGAACACCAGCGAGCCCGCGTTCGTGCCGGGCAAGACGTTGGCGAGGAACTTCAGATCCGGCAACAGGCTGCTGACCACTCCGGCCAGCAAGGTCTCGATGCCGAGAATCCACACCACACCGAGGCCGATCGGCAACGCGACGTTGCGGAAGGCAACGGCCAGGACCGCGCCGGCCAGGCACCACATCATCAGCACCAGCCAGCCACCGCCGAGACCTTGCAGCAGGTCGACCGGACCGGGCCAGTTCATCGCGCCGCCTTCGGCGGCCGCGATGCCGAAGCTGGAGAGCGCGCAGGCCGCGAAGATGCCGAGCACCCAGATCGCGATCATCGTGGCGAGTGCGAGGAACTGCGCCGCACGACCCAGACGGCCGACCGCTTGCGGAGCTTCAGCAGCTCCGCTCGATAGCTACCCAGCATCGGTGGTCTCCCCGCTGGTGGTGAGCTCGAAGAAGATGTCCTCGAGAGCTCGCTCGGTGCTGTGCAGCTCGGATACCGCGATCCCGGCCTCGACCAGCACCCGGTTCACCTCGGCGGCCCGGCCTGGGTCCACCTTCACCCTGAGCGTGTCGTCGTACAGGTGCACCGCGCCGGTGCCGAGGAAGTCGGTGAGGACTGCTTGGGCGGTGTCGCGCGGTGTCGCGCGGACGACCAGCTCCTGCTCGCCGCGCAGCTCGTCGACGTTGTGCTCGGCAACCATCCGGCCGGAGTTGATGATCCCGACCCGGTCGCAGATCTGCTGCACCTCGCCGAGCAGGTGGCTGGACAGCAGTACGGTCCGCCCGTCGGAGCCGAGTTCGCGGATCAGCCGGCGCATGTCGCGCATTCCGGCTGGGTCGAGCCCGTTGGTCGGCTCGTCCAGGATCACCAGCTCCGGATCCTTCAGCAACGCGGCCGCGACGCCGAGCCGCTGCTTCATCCCCAGGGAGTACGTCGAGAACCGGTCCTTCGCCCGTTCGGCCAGATCAACCAGCTCCAGGACCTCGTCGACCCGTTGTCGCGGCACTTCGGCGTACTCGGCCAGCAGACGCAGGTTGTCCAAGCCGGAGAGGTACGGATAGAACGCGGGCGACTCGATCATCGACCCGGTCCGGCCCAGTACGTCGGCCTGCCCAGGATGACCGCCGAGCACGCGGACGTCACCACTCGTGGGCGCGATCAACCCGGTCAGAATCCTGAGCGTGGTCGTCTTCCCGGCCCCGTTCGGCCCGAGGAACCCGTAGACCTCTCCAGACAGAACCGTCAGGTCGACACCATCCACCGCGAGGGTGTCGCCGTACCTCTTCGTCAGCCCGCTGACCTCGACTAGCGCATCCATACCCCAGAGCGTGCCGGTGCAGGCCTGCCGACCGCGTCGCCCAGGAGGACTGACCGCAGCTACCCCGCTCGGAGTATCGCCGAGCATACTGAGTGATCGTGGAGCGTCGAGAAGCACTGCTGTCGGTCCGGCCGCTGGACGCTGAGACCTGGCCGGCGTTTGCCGCGCTGGTCGAGGCGAACAACGGGGTCTGGGGTGGGTGCTGGTGCATGGGCTTCCACGTGAAGCTGGGAAAGGAACGCACCGCGGCCCAGAACCGCGCCGAGAAGGAGCAACGCGTCCGGGATGGGAGCACCCATGCCGCACTGGTCTTCGACGGCGACCAGTGCGTCGGCTGGTGCCAGTTCGGAACGCCTGAGGAGCTGCCCGAGGTCAAGAGCAAACGCCTGTACGAGAAGGGCTTGACCGACCCCCCGGACTGGCGCATCACCTGCTTCTTCACCGGTAAAGGCCACCGCGGCCGCGGTGTCTCCGACGCGGCCCTGGCGGGCGCCCTCGCGCAGATCGCCCAGTACGGCGGTGGCACCGTGGAGGGCTACCCCGAGGAAACCGACGACCGGAAAGTCTCCGGCTCCTTCCTCCACACCGGCCCGATGCCCGCCTTCGAGTCCCACGGCTTCACCCGGATCCGTCCGATCTCCCCGCACCGCTGGGTCGTCGCCCGCACGGTCACCCCGGACTGAGCCTCAACCGAGCCAACCCGGCCGGACCAAGCCGGTCTGGTAGGCGACCACGACCAGCTGAGCGCGGTCGCGGACGCCGAGTTTGATCATTGCGCGGCTGACATGGGTCTTCGCCGTTGCCGGGCTGAGGACCAGGCGCTCGGCGATCTCGTCGTTCGAGAGGCCTTCGCCGACCAGGGCGACGATCTCCTTCTCGCGTTCGGTGAGGACGTCGAGTTCCTTGCTGGCGTGGGGTTGGCGGCTGCGGGACGCGAACTCCGCGACCAGGCGGCGCGTGACACCGGGGGAGAGGAGCGCATCGCCGCGCGCGACAACCCGGACCGCCTGCAGCAGCTCGACCGGCTCGGTGTCCTTCACCAGGAATCCGCTGGCCCCGACCCGCAGTGCCTCGAAGACGTACTCGTCCAGGTCGAACGTCGTCAGGATCACCACATGCACATCGGCCAGCTCCACGTCCGCGCCGATCTGCCGCGTCGCCTCCAGTCCGTCGGTGCCCGGCATCCGGATGTCCATCAGCACCACATCGGGCTTCTCGGCCCGCGCCACCGTGACCGCCTCGGCTCCGTCCGCCACCTCGCCGATCACCGTGATGTCGTCCTCGGCGTTCAGCAACGACCGGAACCCGGCCCGCACCAACGCCTGATCGTCCGCCAGCAGCACCCTGATCATGCGCTCACGCTAGAGCATCGGTCAGGCCAAGCCGGCGTCGTGCGCCAGCAGCGCGATCTGGGTGCGGTTGCCGAGCTCGAGCTTGGTGAGGATGTGTGAGATGTGCGCCTTCACCGTCGCCACGCTCATGTAGAGCTCCGCGGCGATCTGCGCGTTCGCCTTCCCCTGGGCGACCGCGAGCATCACGTCGTACTCGCGGGGTGACAGCCGCTTGAGCGACGTCTGCGCGACGGTGTGCGCGTCGGCCTGGGTCGCGGCCTGGTCCATCAGTCGCCGGGTGATCGCCGGTGACAGGATCGGGTCGCCGGCGGCCACCCGCCGTACCGCTTCGACGATCTGCGCGGGTGGCGTGTCCTTCAGCAGGAAGCCGCTCGCCCCGGCGCGGAGCGCGTGCAGCAGGTTCTCGTCGGTGTCGAACGTCGTGAGGACGACGACCTCCGGCGGATTGGTCCGGGCTCGCACCCGCCGCGTCGCGACGATCCCGTCCACCCGCGGCATCCGCAGGTCCATCAGCACGATGTCCGGGAAATGCGCGTCCACCGCGGCCGGCACCTCGTCGCCGTCGGCAGCCTGGCCGACCACGGCGATCCCGTTCGCGCCGTCCAGCATCATCTCCAGGCTAGCCCGGACCAACGCGTCGTCGTCCACCACCAGGACCCGGATCGTGGTCTCGCTCATCCGCGTCCTCGCTTCGCTCCGGGCGCGGCTGAGGCACAAGTCGCCCTGTGCTTGATGATGAACTCGCTCCGCTCGCTCATGGGGGCCACGGTAGCGAGGCCTCGAGCCGGAAGCCGCCGCCGGGCACCCGCCCATGGTCCAGCGTGCCGCCGGCGAGTTGCACCCGCTCCGTCAGTCCGACCAGCCCGGTCCCGCTGCCGGGGGTGAGCGGCGTCCCGTTGGACGCCGGATTGGTCAGCTCGATCCGCAGCCCGTCACCCGGCCGCCCCGCCACCGTCAGCGTGACCGGATGCCCGGCCGCGTGCTTGCGCGCGTTGGTGAGCCCTTCCTGCACGATCCGGTACGCCGTCCGTCCCGTTGCCGGCGGCAACGACGTGGCGTCGGCGACACGGTCGTCGTACGAGATCGCCGTACCGGCGTCGCGGGACTCCTCGACGAGCGCCCGGAGGTCGCCGAACGTCGGCTGCGGCCGGCCACCCGGGAGATCGTCGATCTCGGTGTCGCGCAGCACGCTGATCACCTCACGCAACTCGTCGAGCGCCTGGTGCACGCCGGTCCGGATCACGCCGGCCGCCTTCGCGAGCTTCTCCGGTGACGAATCCGGGCGATACTCGAGGGCGCCGGCGTACGTCGCCAGCAGGGACAGGCGATGCGCGAGTACGTCGTGCATCTCGCGCGCCATCTGCGTCCGTTCGAGGGTCCGCGCCTCGGCGACCCGGCGGCCCTGCTCGGCCTCGGCCCGTTGCGCCCGCTCCCGGAGGGAGGAGAGGAGTTGCTGCCGGGCCTGGACCCATTGACCCCAGCCGAGCAATGCGGCGTGGACGGCGAAGTCGAGTACGGCGAACCACAGGAACGGGAGATTGCCGATCGGCCACAGCAGACCCTGGACCAGGTGCGCCGTGGCCTGAAAGAGGGCGACCGGGGCCGCCGTACGCAACGGAAATCGCAGGGCGACGGTCAGCGTAGCGGCCGTCGACGCCGGCGTCGCAGCAGGGGAGACAGCGGCCAGTACCGCCAGTGCAATCGCTGTCGGGATCGGGTGGCGCCGCAACCCGAGGAGCAGCCCGCAGGCGACGATCCCGACCACGATGTCCAGTGCTAGCCACTTGTGCTGGGCGGGGTCGGACATCCGGCCGACGATCGTCAGCGCCGACAGCAACCCGATCGCGACGACGCCCGAAACCTCGGCGGCCCGATTGCGCCGCCGGGTCGGCATACAACTCTCCATGCCGCCGACCCTAGGCCCCGCCCTCATCCGTCACCACCGACCAAAGTCGATGCCTGGCCGACTTCGGACCACCCCACCGCAGCCACCGGACCGATGCCGCCAGCCCTGCCCTCCAGGACTGTTGATCGCACAACACCGAACCCCGGAGGCACACATGCCCACCAACCACCCTCACCCCGACTCGGTCACCCCCGCCCGGCTCACCTCCACCTACTCTCGCCTTCCCGAGGCTCCGGACGACCCGAGGCCGATCCGTGTTCCCGGACGCAGTCGGCTGGCTGTGGTCGGCGTGACCGTCGCCGCCGCGCTCGCCGTGTGGGCGATCCTGGCACCTCTCGCCGGCATCACCCTGGAAGCCCAGCAGGGCGGCCGGATGCACATCAACGCCGGCTCGGTCTTCTTCGCATCGGCAGTCGTGGCCTTCGCCGGCTGGGGACTCCTCGCCATCCTGGAGCGACGTACGCTCAATGCTCGCAAGGTCTGGACGGTCGTGGCCGTGATCGCCTGCATCACATCCCTCAGCAGCCCGGCCTTCAACGGCATCGGCCTCGGTGCCAAGCTCGGCCTGGCCTCGCTCCACCTCGTCGTCGGCGCCGCGGTGATCGTCGGACTGCGCCGTACCGCCCTCTCCGCCACCGAGCGCTGCTAAGGCAGTTGGAGCTGAGCAGCCTGGTAGAAGCCACGGATATGCGCGGTCACCAACTCGGCCGCGCTGTCCGGCTGACCGGTGCGGACCGCGGTCAGGATCGCGCGATGCTCGGCGCGCAGCCCGACCGCGGTCGCCTCCCAGTCGGGCAGATTCGGTACGGCGGCCAGCACGTACGAGTGAATCGCCGACCGCAGCGACGCCATCACCGCCGCGATCAGCACGTTCCCGGCCAGCCCCGAGAGCGCGACGTGAAACTCCGCGTCGAGCAGATGGAACTCCTCGGGTGACAACCCGGTCGCGTCCATCCGGTCGAGCAGTTCCTCGGCGACCCTGAGCTCAGCGGTCTCCACCTGCCGCCCGGCCGCCTCCCGGGCCGCCCACGACTCCAGCAGCAGGCGGGTCTGGACGACGTCCCCCATCGGCAGGTGATTCGTTGCCAGATGCAACCGCAGTACGGCGGTCAGCGGCGACACCGGCTCCGCCACGATCACCGCACCCGCCTCCGGCCCGGACCCGGTCGCGGTCCGCACCACGCCCATCGCCTCGAGCACCCGGACCGCCTCCCGCACCGACGGGCGGCTGATCCCGAGCTGCTCGGCCAGCACCCGCTCGCCCGGCAGCCGCCCGCCGATCCGCAGCCGCCCGGCCGCGAGATCGGCCTCGACCCGGTGCAACACCAACTCGTAGTTCTTCACGCCCACCCCAACCCGGTGCGGGCAGGATTCCTGCGGAGTCCGGGGAGGGTTTTACCCCCGATTCGGGCAGAAAACCTCCCCGAAGCCGGCGGGCTCCATGGCAGTGACGGGGGTGGGTTGTTTTGCACCTGGACGACTCTACCTGTGTGGTCGGACCACAGGCTATGCTGTGGTCCGACCACAGATCAGGTGGGGCGGTTCGCCGTACCGGAGCCTGGTCTCCGCCGGCCGTTCCGGAGTACTGATGACCGATCGACAGCTGCCCAAATGGTCCGAGCTGAAGCCGCTGCTGCGGCCGAAGCCGATCACGGCGAACCCGACCGACCGCCGGCTCGAGAAGGCGCTCACCATCGCGGATCTGCGCGCGATCGCCAAGCGCCGGACGCCGCGGTCGGTGTTCGACTACACCGACGGCGCGGCCGAGGCGGAGATCAGCCTGAGCCGGGCCCGCCGGCTGTTCGCCGAGATGGAGCTGCAGCCGTCGATCCTGCGCAACGTCTCCGAGATCGACCTGGGCACCTCGATCCTGGGCGGGCGCTCGGAGCTGCCGTTCGCGTTCGCGCCGACCGGATTCACCCGGATGATGAACCACGAGGGCGAGAGCGCGGTCGTCAAGGTCGCCGAGCAGATCGGGATCCCGTACGCGCTGTCCACGATGGGCACCACGTCGATCGAGGACGTCGCGGCCGCCGCGCCGGACGCGCGGAAGTGGTTCCAGCTGTACGTGTGGAAGGACCGGGACGCGGGGGAGGACCTGGTCAAGCGATCCGCGGCCGCGGGGTACGAGGCGCTGATGCTGACGGTCGACGTACCGGTCGCGGGGGCACGGCTGCGCGACGTACGCAACGGCTTCACCATCCCGCCGTCGCTGACTGCGAAGACTGTGCTCGACGCGTCGCTGCACCCGGCCTGGTGGGCGAACCTGCTGACCACGCGGCCGCTGACGTTCGCCTCGCTGTCCACCTGGCACGGTACGGTCGCCGAGCTGCTGGACAAGCTGTTCGACCCGACCATGACGATCGACGACCTGACCTGGCTGCGCTCGATCTGGTCCGGGCCGTTGATTGTCAAAGGCATCCAGACCGTCGAGGACGCCCGCCGGGTGGTCGACGCCGGCGCCGACGCGATCGTGCTGTCGAACCATGGTGGCCGCCAGCTCGACCGGGCGCCGACGCCGCTGCGCATCCTCCCCGACGTCCGCAAGGCGGTGGGCACTGACGCCGAGATCTATCTCGACACGGGGATCATGTCGGGCGCGGACATCGTCGCCGCGATCGCACTGGGTGCGGACGCCTGCCTGGTCGGCCGCGCGTACCTCTACGGTCTGATGGCCGGTGGTCAGCGTGGCGTGGCCCGGGCCGCCGAGATCCTCACCAAGGAGGTCCGGCGGACGATGGCTCTGCTAGGCGTGTCCCGGGTCGCCGACCTCAACCCGTCCCACGTCCGCCTGCCCTGACCGTTCGGGCAGCGGCAACGTCGCGATGATCCGCAGGCCGCCGGTCGGCGTACGGGTCGCGGTGAGGGTGCCGCCGAGAGCGGTGGCGCGTTCCCGCATGCCGACGATGCCGTTGCCTTCCGTCGGCGGGCCGGTGAGGGAGTGACCGTCGTCGTCGACCTGGAGTACGAGCGCCTGTTCGCCGTACTGGATCCGCACCGTCGCCGCGGTCGCTCGGGCATGCCGTACGACGTTCGTGAGCGACTCCTGGATGATCCGGAACGCGGCCCGGTCCAGCCCGATCGGCAGCGGCTCCGGGTCGCCGTGCACGATCGTGTGCACCTCGAGGCCGGCCCGGGACGTCCGGCTGACCAGGTGCTCCAGCCGATCGAGCCCGGTGACCGGCTGCCGGGGCGCCGACTCGTCGTACTGCCGCAGGATCCCGACGATCGACCGTAGCTCCACCAGCGCTTCCTTGCTGGCGTCCTTGATCGCCGACAGTGCCGGGCCGGCCTGCTCGGGCTGCCGATCGACCAGGTGCAGCGCGGTCGACGCCTGCACGTTGATCAGCGAGATGTGGTGGGCCACGACGTCGTGCAACTCCTGCGCGATGCGCAGCCGCTCCTCACCGGCCTGCCGCAGCTCCGCTTCCTTCCGGGTCCGCGCCGCCGCCATCACCCGGTCGCGGTGTGCGCGGAAGAGCTCGGCCACGAACCCCAGTACGACGAAGCACGCGCCGACCAGGAGGACCTGGTACACGCCATCGTGGTTGATGCCGAGCACCATCCGCCCGCCGACGTGCCCGAGGTACAGACCGGCCAGGGCCGACCAGCCCGCGAGCCGATACCCGAGCCGGATGCTCGTGAAGACGGCGATGACGAACGGGAAGACGATCGGACCCCACGGGTACTGCATCAGCATGTAGACGAGGGACGCGACGACGGTTGCCCATAGCACCGGAATCGGGTGGGTCCGGAGCCAGTACAGCGCCAGCGACGCCTTCAGGAGCAGCAGCACCATGAACCAGTCGGCGGGCCGGCGATCCGGCTGGCCGTCGGCCGCTCCGAACGAGCCGACGACCAGGAAAACGGCCAGGAACAGCGGCAGCGCGAGCCGGCGCACCCGGGCCCCGAGGGCGGCTGCGTCGATCGGCTCAGTCGTGCTCACAGTACGAAACCGTAGAGGGCGGCGGGCCGGGTGTCATCGTCGCCACGGAGTATCCGGGCCTGCTCCCCGCGCGGTAGTCAGTACTTGACCTGGTAGATCTTCTCCTCGTACGCCTTGCCGTAGTACTGCTCGAGCTCGGCCAGGTCGGTGTCCTGCCGTTCGAGCGTCTTGGAGATCTGCGCGCGCCTCGGCATCGCGTCCGGCTCCCAGGTCTCGGGCTTCCAGAGCTTCGAGCGCAGGAACGCCTTCGAGCAGTGGTGGAAGATCTCCTCGATCTCCACCAGCAACGCCAGCTGCGGGCGGTTCCCCTTCACGATCATCTCGTCGAAGAACGGCGCTTCCTTGACGATCCGGGCCCGCCCGTTGATCCGCAGCGTGTCGCCGCGGCCGGGGATGAAGTAGATCAGCCCGACGTGCGGGTTGCTCAGGATGTTGGTGAACCCGTCGACCCGCCGGTTCCCCGCGCGCTCGGGGATCGCGATCGTCGTGTCGTCAAAGACCTTGGTGAACCCCGCCGGGTCGCCCTTCGGCGAGACGTCGCAGCTGCCGTCGGCGGCCGACGTGGCGATGAGGCAGAACGGCGACGCGGCCAGCCACTGCCGGTCCAGGTCGTGCAACTCCTTGCGGGCCTTGCCGGCCGCGGCGGCCAGCGGCTGCGGAACCACGTCCCGCAGCTCGTCGTGCGATGTGATTTCAACCAGTCCGGGGATCTCCATCAGGCGGCGTTCTCCTTTGCCGGCAACGGCTGGACGGCCCTCGTCCGTGCTGCCCATCGTACGGCGGGACCAGTTGCGCAACTGGTCCCCAGGAACAGTGCACCGACGACGATCCAGCCGATCGGACCCCAACCGAGGATGACGGTGGTGAGCAGCGCCGGGCCGAGCGTGCGGGCGATCGCGGGGCCGGCGCCGAAGAAGCCCTGGTACTGGCCCTGCTTGTCGGCCGGTGCGAGACCGAAGCTGATCTCCCACGCACCGGAAGCCAGCTTCATCTCTCCGAGCGTCAGCAGCGCGGCGGCGAGGACCAGCACGACGGCAGCCGTCGCCGCGTTCATCGTGGCGGCGGAGATCGCGAAGACCCCGCAGGCGGCCAGCATGGCGACTCCGGCGTACCGGACCGAGCGGGTTGCGGTGTGGAGGTCCGTCACGCTCTTGGCGATCCGCACCTGGAACAGTGTGACTCCCAGCGTGTTGACGATCAGCAGCGAGGCGACGACCCAGTCCGGCGCGTCGGTGTGCGAGACGATCCACAGCGGGGCGACGAGGCTGAGCAGCGGCATGAAGAGCAACATGAGCGCGTTCAGCAGCGCGAGGACGGCGTACGGCCGGTCCCGCAGTACGGCGAGATGCGGCTCGCCCTTGACCCTTTTGCTGACCATAACCGGCGGGACGCGGTGGATCAGGCGGGCCGCGATCAGGAAGCTGACCGCGTCGATCGCGAAGACCGTCAGGTACGCCGCTGAGGTGTCGAAGCGGAGCGCGATACCGCCGAGCGCGGCGCCGACTGCGAGTCCGCCGTTGACCGTGGACTGGAGGAACGCCCGGATCCGGGTGCGCTCAGCCGGCTGCACCAGCCCCGCGAGCAGCGCCTGACGCGCGGCGGTCAGTCCGGTCTGACTGCTTGCGTAGGTGATCGCCGCAACCAGGAACAACGGGAAGCTTCGCACGAACAGGAACGAACCGACCGAGGCTGCCGTGGTCAACGCCAGTGCGACCGCAACTCCGCGGGCGCCCTTGCGGTCGGCCAGGTTGCCCAGCGGGACACCCGTGAGGAAGCCGACCAACCAGGCGACCGTCAGCCCGAGTCCGACCTCGGCGGTCGACAACCCGACCACACGGGTGAAGAACAGCGCTGAGGTGACGATGAAGGCTCCGTCGCCCACCGAGTTGGCCAGTTGCGCCATCGCCAGATCCCGGGCCGCTCCGGCCGGCGGCAGGATGCTGGAAGGCCCACGGTCACGCCTGCTGCGGATGCGGTCGGCGGTGAGGCTCATCGGGGTCTCCCTCGGCTCGGTGTACCTCGAGCCTAGGAGAGTGGCGGCCCAGCTGGCAGGTCCACTTTCACCTTCAGATGATGGGCCACATTGGTCTGTGGACAACTCAGATCGGGCGTCGGAATCACGGCACCTTGTTAAGTATGAGCTTCCAAAACCTGGCACCGACCTGGGCCACTCAACCCCTCTCCGACCCCGCGCTCGCCACCGATGTCGTCGACCTGATGGTCAGCCTCGGCGAGCGCCGGCGCGGCACGTTCACTGCCGTACTGTGCGACCACGACGACCGCTACATCGCCACGGTCGCCGTCGACCTGCCGTCCGAGTTCAAGCACCTCGAGCCGTCCCTGCGGAGCGGTGACGTCTGCGGCTCGGCCCTGAGCCCGATCATCCCCGCCCTCCGGACCACCCCCGGCGCCGCCCTCATCCTGGCCCTGGGCCGCCCTGGCCCGGCCCTCTGGCCTGACCTGGACACCGAATGGGCCGAAGCCGCGACCCACATCTGCACCGCCGCCGAAGTCCGCCTCCTCGGCTTCTACATAGCCTCAGCCACCCACATCTACCAACCAACCGTGCGAGCGTCGGCAGCCGCCTGACAATCGTCCGACCCCACCGAGTGACCTCACGTGGGTCTCGAAGGAGCGCGTGATGATGACCGACATGCTGCCTGACCGGCCGCCTGCCGCGGCGAGGCCGTCAGCGCACGCCGCGGGGGCGGAACTGGATGCTGATCCGCGGACCTACCCGTCCCGACGCCTTGGGGATCGCGTGCTCCCAGGTGCGCTGACACGAGCCGCCCATCACGATCAGGTCCCCGTGCCCCAGCGGATATCGGACAGTCGACCCCACAGGCCCGGTGGATCCACCACCCGGCCGCGGCCGCAACGCGAGCACCCGCGGCTCACCGACGGACAGGATCGCCACCATCGTGTCCTCGTGGTTCCCACGCCCGATCCGGTCCCCGTGCCACGCGACGCTGTCCCGGCCGTCCCGGTAGAAGCACAACCCCGCCGTCCGGAACGGCTCGCCCAGCTCCTCGGCGTAGCGCGCACTCAACGCATCCCGGGCCTCGTCCAGGATCGGCAGCGGCAGGTCCTCGTTCTCGCTGTAGAAGCAGAGCAGCCGCGGCACGTCGACCACCCGGTCGTACATCTGCCGGCGCTCCGCCTGCCATGGCGCATCCCGCGCAAGCCGCTCGTACACCTGATCTGCCCCGGTCAACCATCCCGGCAGCACATCGATCCACGCACCGCGCCCGAGCTCGGTCCGCCCGAGCCCATCCAAAGACCCCAACGCCGGATCCTCGAACGCATCCAGCAACGAGCCCTGAAGGTCAGCACCCATGCCCCCACCATACCCCGGGATTCGAACATCTGTTCCCTTGAGCTCAACTGCTGGGATGGCGCTGTGACCTGGGCGTTTGCGTTGTGGACGGTGTCCGCGACGGGGAGGCCAGTCGTTGAGCCTGGTGACGAACCTTGGAGGGATGAGCTGGCGTTTGATCATCCGGGCGCACCGCTCGGCGTCGAGGACGCTTCGCGTCGCTGCGCGATGGCCGACGACGACCGCGACCCGGGGGCCCTGAGTGGGTGCGCAGGGGCTTGTCGCCGACCAGGGATGGCCGGGGAGTAGTTCTGCTGCGATTCTGTTGTGACGAAGCCCTGGAGGGGTGTTATGACCGGGGAAAGTTCCGCGGCCGCAGCCAGCCCGACCGATGTCGCGCGGCGGCGACTGTTCGTGGTCACCGGCATCTCCGGGCTGGCCGCCACCGTCCTCATCCTTGTCGCTGTGGCCGTCGGCACGCGCCCGGAGCCCAGCTTCAACGCTCCCGCGTCCGAGTTCCTCGCCCACTACCGATCTCCCAACACGGCTGGGAGCGAGTCCCGATCCTTCCTCCTGGCCGTCGGCCTGATTGCGTTCGTCTGGTTCGTCGTCGCGCTGACCACCCTGTTGCGGCGCGCCGAGGGCGAGCTGCCGTGGCGCTCCACAGTCGCGCTGGTCTCCGGTGTGATCTTCCCGGCCCTGGTGCTGTCCCTCGGGAACGAAATGGCTGCCGTATTCCGCGCCGATGACCTCGACCCTCAGATCGCCAGGTATGCCTTCGATGAGAGCCAGGCCGCGTTCGCCAACGCTCGGGTGGCGGGTGGCAGTTTTGCCGTCTGCTGCGGCTGGGTCATCGTCTCGACCAGATTCCTCCCGCGCTGGCTGGGTTGGCCGGCGATCGCAATCGGCGTTGGTCTCGCTCTCAGCCGCATCAGTTGGACCAGCCCTGTCTTTCTGCTGCCTTACCTGTTGTTCTGGCTGTGGGTACTCGTAGTGGCCGTGCTGCTAATTCGTCGCGGCGTCACCGGTGGCCCGCAACGACGGACCGGCTGAGCGCTCCACCGCACTCAGATGCGCCAGAAACCGATCAACCGGCCCGACCACCGACTACTTGGCCTCCAGACCGGTCCATGAGAGGCCGGCGTCCGGAAGATCCACACTTGGACTACCCAGCCGCGACCGCGCTCAGAGCGTCGACAACACCCCAGATAACGGACACTCAGTGACGGTCGCTACGCGAATAGATGTGGGTTGGCGGCCCAGCTCGGCGGTGACGCAACTGATGTAGTCGTGACGTAGCCGTCCATCGTCGGCACCTGGCCGGGCGCCGGTGCGTTGTACGGCGCGGTGATCTCCTCGCCGAGCTTGAAGCGGTTCTGCTCGTTCTGGATGTTGAACAGCTGGGTGTGGGTGTGCGGGTACTCCTCGCCGGAGTCGGGAATGGGGCTGTCCATGTCGGTGGCCACCGTGTACGGCACCACCTTGCGATCGGCACCATGCTCGGCCCACTCCGGGATCGGGTTCGAAAGGTCCTTGCCGAGCACGCCCTCGAACGTTTTGCCGTCCCCAGGCCCGTACAGGCGACCGAGCACGTTATCCAGTGACCGGTTCTCGAACAGCACCACGACCACGTGATCAAGCGCGTTGTCCCTGCTCTGACCCGCCATCCCAGACTCCTGATCTCCCGATAGAGCACCGCTGCCACAGACCGCCGCAGGCGACGCCGGTGCCCTGGTTTTAGGCTGAAACGTAGGCAAGTCGTGCCACAGATGAGCCACCCCGCGAGGGTGATCTCGGCTGGAGGACCGGACCGAGAGGTGCGACCTCGGCGGATCGTCGTGGTCGGTGAGCAGCGAGTCATGTAGCACTCCAGACCCGCCGCGCAAAGGCCGTTCGTAGGACAGAACATGACTCCGACCGCTCTACGTCTGCGGCGCGCTCAACAAGACCACGGAGTAGCAGCTACAGCGTCCTTCGAGCCGCGTCCCGCTAGTTCGAACGAAAGGTGCTCAGGTCGTGACGCCCAAGATGAATCCCGACGAGATCGATATCAGCCAGACCCTGGTCAGCGGGCTGATCACCAGCCAGTTTCCGGACTGGGCGCACCTGCCGCTTGCGAAGGTCAGCTCGGCTGGTACTGACAACGCGATCTACCGGCTGGGCGACGCGATGGCTGTGCGCCTGCCTCGCCTGGGCAGAGCCGCCGAGACCGTGGCCAAAGAGCAACGGTGGCTACCACGACTCGCTCCACACTTGCCGTTGTCCATACCGGTGCCACTCGCCGCCGGCATCCCTGAAGGGGAGTTCCCCTACCCCTGGTCGGTGTATCGGTGGCTGACCGGCGAAGATCTGGCCGCCCGGACGGATGTTGACCTCTGCGACGTGGGCGGCCGGCTTGGCGAGTTCATCGCCGCACTCCAGCGCATCGATGCCGCGGCCGGGCCGGTATCTCCACGGGCTACTCCGGTCGACGCCCGCGAGGACGACGTCGTTCGCGTCACCATCCGACAGTTGAGCGAAGAAGGCTCCCTCGATGGAGATGCGGCGATCGCGGTCTGGGAGTCGGCCCGGGCTGCTCCCAGCTGGAACCACCCGCTGGTGTGGATCCACGGCGATCTCTTTCCCTCCAACCTGCTCGCCGTGCGCGGTCGATTGGCAGCAGTCATCGACTTCGGCCTACTGGGCCTTGGCGATCCAGCGACGGACATGCTTCCGGCCTGGACTTTGTTGACTGCTCGCGGCCGCGAGTTCTTCCGTGCCGCGGCGGAAGTTGATGATGCGACCTGGGTCCGGGGCCGTGGCTGGGCGTTGAGCGCCGGGCTGGGGGCGGTGCGCGTCTATCGCAGGACCAACCCCGTCCTTGCGGCCGCCGGTCGGCATGCCATCGACCAAGTGGTAGCCGATCACCAGAACTCGACCTGACCAACCGGCGGCACGCCCTGGAGTCACCGAGCGGCGGTTGGGTGGCGCTATCGGGCATCCAATGGCCCAACTGTCCACGAGACTGCCGTACGACGCCCACCGACTGGAGGACGGATGTCACGCGTGCTGATTCGGAACGTCGCGGTGCTGGTGGTGCCGGAGACCGGGGAGTGCCGGGTCGACGAGGCTCAGGACATTCACGTTGACCTCGGCCGGATCACCTCGATCACGCCGACGCCCGCCACCTCCCACGAGCCCGCGGTAGCGGGCGACATCGCGGCGTCGGGGGAGTGGGAGGTGATTGACGGGGCTGGGTTGCTGGCTGTGCCTGGGTTGGTCAACTCGCATACGCACAGTCCGATGGTGATGATGCGGGGTGCGGCCGAGGATGTGTCGATCGACGACTGGTTCAACCAGCGGATCTGGCCGATGGAGGTCAATCTGACGCCGGAGCGGGTCCGCGTCGGTGCCCGGCTGGCATGTGCGGAGATGTTGCTGGCCGGCGTCACCACGTTCGTGGACCACTACTTCCACGCCGATCAGATCGCGGCCGCCGCGGTCGAGTCCGGCATCCGCGCCGACCTCGCACCCACGTACTTCTCGTCCGCCGGCCCAGAAGCCATCGACGCCGCCATTGCCACCGCCCGCGACCTCCGCGCCCTCGACCCCCGGATCACCGCCAGCCTCGGACCCCACGCGACGTACACCGTCTCCGACGACGACCTCCGTCGTACGGCGGACATCGCTCAAGCCGAGGGATTCCGCATCCACCTGCACGCCGCTGAGACCGACGACCAAACCCGGTCCTCACTCGACAAATACGGCGTGACGCCGATGCAGGTGCTCGAACGCACCGGCGTACTGGAGGCCGGTGCACTGATCGCCCACGGGTGCGGCATCCGCGAGTCCGACCTGCCCATCCTCGAGCGGTACGCCGATCGCACCACGGTGGCCAGTTGCCCGAAGGTGTACCTCAAGCTCGCGATGGGCGAGGTCACCCCAATCAACGGTCTCCAGTCGATCGGCGTGCGGGTCGGCGTCGGCACCGACGGAGCGGCCGTGCACAACACTCTCGACGTCTGGGAGTCGCTGCGCATGGTCGCCCTCACCCAGAAGCAACGCGAACACGACGCCGAGTGGATGACCCTGTCCGACACCCTCCGCTTAGCCACCCGCGGCGGCGCAGCAGCCGCCGGTCTCGCCGATCGCATCGGCGCCCTGGAGCCAGGCCGCCAGGCCGACATCGCCCTCATCGACCTCTCCGGCCCGCACAACCAGCCGCTCCACGACCCCCGAGCACCCCTGGTTTACTCCGTCCGGCCGTCCGACGTCGTAACAGTCCTCGTCGACGGCAGAGTTGTCGTCCGCGACCGCCAACTCACCACGATGAGCCTCGACGATGTCCTGGCCGGACGCCCAAGCCCTGGCCCACACCCTCGTGGACCTCTCCAAGGGCGGCGCAGTCCAGCACTACGCCCCCTGAGACCCTCGTCCGACCCGAAGGGCCTACTGGGCTGTGAGCGCCTGCACGATGAGTTCGTTGCGTGCATCCTGCCCGCCGGGCACCGTGGTGTGGACGCCTTCGCGCAGGTACATAGTGAGGCGGGCCGGCTTGGCCGCGAGGTACTCGGCCCAGCGGACGATGCGGAGGTTCGGGTACTTCTTCTGCGCGTCGGACAGTTGGGAATTGACCCAGGCGCCGTTGCGCTGATCCGCGAGCTGAACGGTCGCGGACTTGGCGGTCCGGGCGATCTGGGTGTTGACCCAGACGACGGTGCGGTGGGATCCGACGATCTTCATCGTGCGGTCCACCTGGGCGGTGAACGCCGGTGGATTGAAGATGTCGTTGGTGCCGGTGGCCATCAGGATCCGTCGCGGCAGGCCGTACCTGGATGCCCAGCTCTGGAGCGCGTCGACCGCAGGCGCGGTCGGCCGCCCCGACCAGTTGTTGACCGCCAAGCTTGCGCCGGAGCGGCTCAGCAGCCGGCTGGCGAGCGCCTTGCCGTCCTGGACCGCGATGCTGTCGCCGAACATGTACACGCCGTCGTGGTCGCGGACGTACGTGATCGTCGCCTCGCTCGCGATCGCCCGGCTCAGGACGGTCCAGTCCCCGAGCTCGCCGGATCCGTAAAGGTCGGCCGCGGTAGCGCTCTCGGCAGCTACAACAGTCGAAACCGCCGCCACCGCCCCGGCCATCAGGATCTGCCGTCGATTCGGTCTCATCGTGATTCCCCCCAGACAAGAACTGTGAGGAAGGCCCCCACCCCGCAGCTCGAACGTTAAAATCCTTGCCACGTTGACGATTGGTCGACAGCGGCGGCCTGAACGATACAGGCCTAGTCCGCAGGGGAGTCAAGGCAGCGAGACCGAACGGAGACCTGATCTGCAGCTTGCTGCAAGTCCTGTAACGCCGATACGGGCCTGACCGATAAACCAGCACACCCCGGCCAGGAATGGCCGGGGTGTGCGTGGGTCGAGCTGTCAGCTCACCGTGAGGATCTTGTTCACGGTGTACGCCTGGGCGTGGTCGGCGTCGGCCGGGAACCACACGCGGTAGGCGATCTGGCCACGGATGGCCGGCTTGATGCCGAACGCGTAAGCACCGGAGGTGCTCAGCTTCACCGAGGCGATCGACTTCCAGACCTTGTTCCCGTACTGCTGCAGGTATACCGGCTTGCCCGAATGCGCCGGTGCGACGTATCCGTTGAACTTCGTCGCACCGCCCAGCCGGATCGACGCCGGCGCCAGCGTCGCCGAGATCGTCGGCGCCACCTGCACCGTGACGTCCGCGGTGCGCGTCCCCATCAGGTCACCGTTGCCCGGGAAGGTCAGCATGATCACCGACGACACGGCCGGCTTGTACACGTAGCTGAGTGTTCCGGTCGACGACGTCTTCAACGCCGCCAGCAACTTGAACGCCGTCACGTTCTTCGGCCGCACGTAGATGTTGACCGGCAACCCGGCGTACGCCTTGTTGTCGATCCGCAGCGTGCTGCCCCTGATCGTGATCGACCCGCCGTAATTGATCAGCGTCGACGTCACGGCGATCCCCGACTTCATGCCGAGCAGTTGCGTGGTCGCGACCGGACTGACCTTCCCACCGCGGTCCTTGACCCACGCCGCATAGGTGTACGTCGTTCCCTGCAGCAACCCGGTGTTCTTCACCGCGGACCCGGACCCCGCGTAGACCAGGACGCCGGTGGTGATCGTCGGCGCCTTGCTTCCGGCGTTCCGCCGAACGATCACCTGATCGAGGTCGGGCGTCGCCGGCACCTTCCACGACAGGTTCGCCGCCAGGTAGGCGCCAGTGGCGTCGAACGTCCCCACCGCCTGCGGTGCGAGGTCGGCCGTGCTGAACACCGTCCTGACCAATGGCAGCACCGTGCCGTCGGCAGCTTTGAGAGTCTCGCCGATGATCTTGTACGCGGTGTTGTCCAGCAGCGGCGCGGTCGGCGTGATCGTTGCCTTCCGCGTTGCCGCGTCGTACGTGAGGGTTGCCGGAACGACCGCGTCCGTCTTGCCGTTCAGCAGCTTGACCGTGGCCGGGATCACGGTCGCCGGATCCATGTCGCGTGCGAACGTCAGTGTCGGCTTGACGGACACCGCTGCCGACGTCGACAGGTCCGCCGGAGACACGTCACGCACGGGGTACGGCGAGCCCCAGCTGGAGCCACCGGGGCCCTCCGCGCTGACGGTCAACGTGTACGCCCGCGTGTCCCGCGACCCGTTGTCGTTGCGCACGGCAATGAACGTGCTGCCGGCCTGCACGCTGACGTTCGCGGTCGCGGTCAGCTGTACGGGCGCGTTGCACCCCGTGTCCGGGTCGATCGGCGTCGTCGGGTACGGGTTCACCGCATCGGTGAGCGGGAGCAGGTCGCCGGCGTACACCGCCACCCGGGGCCCGAAGTTCGACGAGAAGGCGCAATTGAACTGAGGTCCGGTCAGCGACACCTTGAGGTTGCGCGCGGCCGCCGAGGTCACCTCGTACCAGTCGACGTCACCCTCGACGCCGATCGTCGAGCTGATCGAGCCGGTGTCGGTCGACACCGCGATCGCCCGCTCAGGCTGATCGTTGCCGTCCGCCGGGTTGACCGGGAAGTCCGTGGTCCACTTGCCGCCGAGCGCGGCGTACGCGTCGAGCATGCCGGCCCCGTAGTACGGGTCGTTCCCGCGTGGTCCGGCGTCACGTGCCAGAACCTTGAGCCGCTGGGCGACCTGGGCGGGCGTGAACGTCGGCCACTTGTTCTTCACCAGCGCGGCCACACCCGCGACGATCGGCGCCGAGCAGGAGGTGCCGGTGCAGTACCAGTACGGCAGGAAGCCGGGCGGGGTCAGCGACCGCGCGCCGGTGCTGAGGATGTCCCAGCCCGGGGCGGCGATGTCGACCCAGTCGCCGTACGAGCTGAAGTCCGTCAGGACGCCGCCGGCGTTGGTCGCCGCGACGGCGATGACCTCGGGGTAGGCCGCGGGGAACTGGAAGTCCGAGTTGCCCGCGTTGCCGGCCGCCACGACCACTACCACGCCGCTGGCCACGGCCCGCCGCACCGCGTCGTGCAGGACCGCGTTGTCGTCGGGTCCGCCGAGCGACATGTTGATGACCTTGGCGCCGTGGGCGACCGCCCAGTCGATGCCCTCGGCGATGTCGACGTCGTACCCGGAGCCGTTGGCGTCCAGGACCTTGACCGGCATCGCCTTCGTGGACCAGCCGACACCTGCGATACCGGCGCCGTTGTTGGCGCCGGCAGCGATGATGCCGAGCGTCATGGTGCCGTGACCGTTGTCGTCGATCGGCCCGCGGTTGGGCGAGGTGGCGTTGTAGCCGGGCACCAGGTGACCGACGAGGTCGGGGTGACCGGCGTCGACGCCGGTGTCCAGGACGGCGACGATCTGGCTGCCGGTCGACTTGGACAGGTCCCAGGCCTGCGGGACCCGGACGGTGTTCAGGTAGGTCTTCTGATCGGTGCTGTAGAACTCGTCGTTCGGGACGGCCGAGATGCTGCGCTTGTAGTTCAGTGAGGCGAGCTCGACCGTCGGGTCGGCCTTCACCTTCTTCAGCAGGTCCGGGGCCGGGAGGTCGCCGGTGAGCGTGACGACATCCGACGAGACGGAGTCCTCGGTGGTGGCGCGGAACTTGGAGACCGCGGCCTTCCGGGCCGAGGACGTCGCCTTCTTCTTGAACTTCACCATCACCGCGTTCGGCTCGAACTCGGTCTTCGCGGCGGTGTGGTGAGCGGTCAAGGGCGGCCGGTACGGGCCTTGGGCCGCGGAACCGGAGGAACTGGTCAGGACGACCAGTCCGCCCGCGACCAGGGCGGCAGGTAGGCCCACGCGTAGCAAGTGGGCAGGGCGGAAGGACAAGGGGACCCCCCCAAGGGTCTCAGAGTGATAGTCGCCCGGAGTATGTCAGAGGTCTGGACCGCTGTACGTGCCGGACCAGATGTCAAAAGCTGCAATCCTGCAACGACGTCCCGGCTGAGTGCCGACGTACGGCGCTGGACACTACGAAAGGTGATCGATGAAGTACATGTTGCTGATCCGGCCGGATGACGACTACGCCGACGGTGTGCCGGAGGACATGGTCCGGAGGACCGACGCCTGGGTGGCCGAGGTGACGGCTCGCGGCATCCGCCGCGAGGGCGCCGCCCTCCGGCCGCCGGCCGAGTCGACCGGCGTACGACGCCGCGCGGGCAAGGTGGTGACCACCGACGGTCCGTTCGCCGAGTCCAAGGAGCAGATGGGTGGCTTCGACCTGATCGACTGCCGGGACCTGGACGAGGCGATCGAGATCGCCTCCAAGCACCCGGTCGCCGAGTTCGGCATGGTCGAGATCCGCGCGATCGTCGAGGACCTCCGAGAGTGAGGACCGGCGCCGGCCCGACAACAGCTTGTTGCCGATCGCGCACTCTAAGCTTGCGCTCATGACCGCGGCACCGAGCTCCGACCTGGCCGGCTGGCGGGGGGCGCCGTTCACCGGCGCCGGCCTGACGTACGACTGCGTCGAGAAGGGTGCGGGCCCGGGGGTCGTGCTGATCCCGGAGATCCCCGGCCTCACGCCCGAGGTGCTGGGTCTCGGCGAGCACCTGGTCGCTGAGGGATTCACTGTGGTGATCCCGTCGCCCTTCGGTACGCCGGGACGCCCCGAGACCATGGGATACACGCTGGGCATGGTGGCTCGCCTGTGTGTCTCCAAGGAGTTCCGGTGCTTCGCGGCCAACGCCGAGCGTCCGATCACGAAGTACCTGGGTGCCGTCGCCAACGATCTGGCGGCGCGTACGCCGGGACGGGGGGTCGGCGTGATCGGGATGTGCTTCACCGGCGGGTTCGCGCTCGCCACGGCGGTCGAGGACGCGGTCAAGGCGCCGGTGCTGAGCCAGCCCTCGACGCCGTTCCCGGTGTCGGCGCGGCTGCGGCGCGATCCGGGTTTGTCCCAGGCCGAGCTCGAGGTCGTCAAGGAGCGGACCCGCACCGACGGGCTGTGCGTGCTCGGCATGCGGTTCAGCCGCGACCGGATGTCGCCGTCCGAACGGTTCACCACGTTGCGGGCGCAACTGGGTGACGCATTCGAGGTGATCGAGCTCGACTCCGCGCCGGGCAATCCGGACGGGTACGGCCGGAGCGCTCACGCAGTGCTCACCCGGGACCTGCGGGAGGACCCGCCGAACACGGCCTTTCACGCCCGCGCCCGGATGGTCGAATTCCTCCGGCAGCACCTTACTGCTACCGGCTGACAGTTGCCGGTGACTGTCAGTGCGGAAATGTTAAAGCACCGTTGAGGAATGCAGAGCGTGTGATTCAGCGGACGCTGCGTGGGGGAGGCTTGCTCTATCTGGGGTGAAATGTTGCGGAGTGCAAGGGCGGGGGCGCGGTGGGTGACGCGCGGGCATTTCCTCTGGTCTCAAGCGCCGCAGGCATGGCACGATCGGCCACCGGAGGCACTTCAGGGGGCGCGCATGGCGATGGCCAGGCACTTGACGAGTGAGGCTGCATGAACGGGCGGACAGCGCAGGAGAGCCGAGTCCCGGTGAACGGGACCGCGGCCGCGAACGGGACCAATGGTCACGGTCCGCAACCGGAAGCCCGGCTCGGACAAGTCCCGGCGGACGACCCGGCCGGCGCCGGCTGGCAGGCCGACCAGAAGATCGCCGAGATCCCGGTGAGCCAAGGCGAGGCTCAGGACGCGGGCGAGAAGCAGGCCCAGGACCCAAGCCGGAAGGGTCCGCCGCCCAGCGACTGGACCAAGGAGGTCCGCGACCGTCCGCGGGTGCCGAACGGTACGACGCTCGGCCAGTTCAACACGCCCGTCCGGGTCGATGAGATCGCCGTCGCCGCGATGGCCCTGTCCGAGAACCTGCAGGCCGCGACCCGTGGCATGCCCGAGACCGTCGAACTGCGGCGGTTCCGCCGCGACCTCGACCAGGCCGCGAGCACCTTCCGCACGATCGCGAGCGAACTGGAGGTCACCGCCGGTCAGCTGATCCGCCTGGCGGCGAACGAAGGCCAGGCCTGCGGTGTCGGCTGGGGTGTCTGTCCCAAGCACGGCCTCACCCTGATGAACGTCGGTGAGACCGTCACGTGCCACATCCTCGGCTGCGAGCACACGAACGAGGGCGCTGTCGAGCGCTGTCAGCACCCCGTCGCGTACCGGGTGGTCGACGCGGCCGGTCCGGCGCTCCTCACCTGCGCCGGCCACGCGATCGCCTGCCGCCTCTACTTGGACAACCCGGTCATCTCCGCCGCAGCGGACAGCATGGAGCTGTTCTAGGAGATCCGGCAGGACGTCAGTTGGTCATTCGCGTTCGGCGAGAGCGCGATGTTCGTAGAAGATCACGCCACCCGTGCCCTGGCTCGGCATCGGCACCGTCGGCCGGACCGACGTCACCGGTGCCTGCCCCTTGAACATCCGACCGCCATCGTTGGTCAACCGCAGGTAGTAGTCGGCGGAGCACGCCGTACCGTCCTCGTCCAGCGCGCGGATCCCCGAGCCGGCCGGCACCCACGCGCTGGTCTCGGCGGTCTTCGCGATCTGGTTGCCCTCGTTGTACTCGTCGAACATCGAGATGTAGAGACCCTGCACCCCGACCCGCGTCAGGTTGTAGAACTGCCGCCACATCAGCTCGCCGTGCTGCCGATGCCCGGACTGCAGATCACCGGGAATGACGCACGGCTGGTAGTCGATGCCGTGGGCGTCGCAGTCGGCCTGGTCCTGCTGATTCACGTTGTTGTAGTAGTGATCCGCGCCGGCGATGTCGCTGATCCGCCCGACCATCCACGGCGACAGCATGTTGAAGGCGTGATACACGTCCAGGTAGCCCGGCCGCGAATCCTCGTTCCCCGGCAGCCAATGCGTCGGTACGCCGCCGATCACGTAGCACCCCTGGTCCTTGAACCAGTTCACGACGTCCAGGCAGACCGATGCCGGGAACGCCTTGTTCGCCTCGTCGAAGCCGAAGCCCCAGATGCATACCACTGGCTTGCCGTTCTGCCGCGCGTACGCCGGTGAGGACGTGTAGGCACTCATCTTCGACGTCCAGTCGGCCTTCATCTCCGACTGCATGTTCGTCCAGCCGGTGGCGTCGTACATGATGTAGAACTTCCGGCCGTACTGTTCGGCGGCCTGCCGCACTTTCGAAGCCATCGCATCCTGTGTCGGCCCTTCACCACCGGTCGGGTTGAACCGCTGCAGCGCGGCCGTGTCGCACCCGTTCTGCTGCATCCACTGGAAGTGCGTGTTCACGGTCTGCTGGTCGTACGACGAGAACAGCCGAGCGGGCTGTCCGTTGCCGAGGTTCGAGTACGCCGTTTGGTACGTCGAGTTGTAGTCGCGGACGTCCGGCCAGCTCACGATCGCCGTGTTGGTCGGCGACGGCGGCTGACCCCAGTTGTTGCTCCAGTGCCACCACCCGTTGATCGGCGCACCGTCACCACCACACGCGAACCAGCCTTGGTAGCCAACGGTGACCTTGCCGACCACGTCTCCGGGCGGGCTGGCGGCGACTGCGTATTGAGAGGCGGGAAACTGGGGGACTGTCCCGACGAGGGCGGTGGCAGCAGTCGAGGCAAGCAAAGTACGGCGGGAGAGTTTCATGACTGACTCCTGTGGGGGCCGGAAGGAAATCTTGAACAGACTCTTGCAAGAAAGCGATCGTCGCAAACCCTTGACGCCATTCTCGTGTGAACTTAGTTTGTTGGGTCAACAGACAAAGTCGGGGAGGGGTGGCAGATGACGCTGACCGACGGTCGTCGCCCGGGGAACCGTGGGGTCGCTGCCGATCACGTCTCGCTCCGCCGCAACAACCTGTCCGTGGTGCTCCGGCACGTTCGCGACCTCGGCCCGCGATCGCGCGCCCGGATCGCCGCCGACACCGGCCTGAACAAGGCGACCGTCAGCAGCCTGGTCGCCGAGCTCGTCGAGCGTGGCCTGCTCCGCGAAGGCCCGGCCGACTCCACCCGCGCGCTCGGCCGCCCCGGTCAGCTCGTCGAGCTCGACGGCACCGGCGTCTGCGGCGTCGGCGCCGAGATCAACGTCGACTATCTCGCCGTCGCTGCGCTCGACCTGGCCGGCAACGTCGTCCTCGAGAAGCGGGTCCCGCTCGACGTCGCCCACCTCGACCCGGGTACGACGCTCGACCGGTTCGCGGGCCTGGTCCGTGAGGCGGTCGCGGCCGCGGACGCACGCGGTGGACAGCTTGCCGGTGTGACGCTCGCCGTTCCCGGTCTGGTCGAAGGCGAGACCGGTGACCTGAAGCTCGCTCCGAACCTGGGCTGGGCTGAGCTCTCGGTCGCTCAGGAGATGCGCGCCCGGCTGGGCGAGCCGACGTACCCGTTGCACGTGGACAACGAGGCGAATCTGGCTGCCCTGGCGGCCTATGCCGAGCTGCGGCGGACCGAGGACGGGACGGACGGCGGCGTCGGCAAGGGTGGCGCCGGTGGTCCGGTGCATGACCTCGTCTTGTTGACCGGGGCGGTGGGTGTCGGCGGCGGCGTGGTTGCGGGCGGGCATCTGCTCCGCGGCGGGCGCGGGTACAGCGGCGAGGTCGGGCACATGCCGGTCGCACCGCCCGGCCGGACCTGTGGTTGCGGCCGGACCGGTTGCTGGGAGACGGTCGTCGGGCTGACCGCACTGTTGCACAAGGCAACGGACCGGGACGATCCGGTCCGGGATCCGTCGCTGGACGTGGAGCAACGGCTGGCCGGGATCACCCGGCGCGCCGAAGCGGGGGACGCGCGGACGCTGTCCGCGCTGAAGGACGTCGGCATCTGGCTGGGGATTGGGGGAGCGATCCTGGTGAACATCCTGAACCCGGACGTGCTCGTGCTCGGCGGTTACTTCGCCGTGCTCGGGCCGTGGCTGAAAGAGCCACTGGAGAAGGCGATCCGCGACCGCGTGATCGCGCCGGACGGCGGCGGCTGCCGGGTGATCCGGTCCGATCTCGGCTTCGCCGCCGCGGTGCGTGGTGGCGCGCAGATCTCGCTCGACCAGGTCTTCGTCGACCCGACCGTGATCGGCCGGACGGCCACGGGAGTCGCGCAATGACCGACTTGCTCGCGATGACCGGCATCGTCAAGGAGTTCCCCGGCGTACGGGCGCTCGACGGCGTCGACCTCGATGTCCGGGCCGGCGAGGTGCACTGCCTGCTCGGCCAGAACGGCGCCGGCAAGTCCACGTTGATCCGCGTGCTGACCGGCGCGCACCAGCCCGACGCCGGCACGATCCACATCAACGGTGAAGAGGTCCAGCTCAACAGCCCGACCGCGGCGATCGACCGCGGGATCGCGGCGATCTACCAGGAGCTTGACCTGGTCCCGGACCTGACCGTCGCCGAGAACATCTTCCTGGGGCACGAGCCGGCTCGCTACGGCTTCAGCCGCCGGCATGAGGCGACGACCCGGGCCCGCGAGATCCTGCAGGGCCTCGGCCACGGCGAGATCCCGGTCCACCGGGCGGTCGGTTCGTTGCCGGCCGCCGGCCAGCAGGTCGTGAGCATGGCCCGGGCGCTGTCGCGGGACGCCCACCTGATCGTGATGGACGAGCCGTCCGCGGTCCTCGATCCCGAAGAGGTCGCGAACCTGTTCCGGGTCATCCGCGGCCTCACGACGCGCGGCGTGGCCGTCGTCTACATCTCGCATCGCCTCGAGGAGATTCGCCAGATCGGCGACCGCGTCACCGTGCTGAAGGACGGCGCCACCGTCGCCACCGGCCTCGACGCCCGCGAGACGCCGACCAAGGAACTCATCCGGCTGATGACCGGCCGCTCGATCGAGTACGTCTTCCCGCCTCGCCAGGAGATCCTCAGTACGGCGCCCGTCGTGCTGGAGGTGGACGGCCTGACCAGGCCGGGTGAGTTCGCCGGGATCGGGTTCACCGTCCGTGCGGGCGAGATCGTCGGCCTGGCCGGACTCGTCGGCTCCGGGCGTTCCGAAGTACTCGAGACCGTGTACGGCGCGCGCCGGGCCGCGAGCGGATCGGTCACGGTGAACGGCGTGGAGTTGCGGCCGGGCCGGGTGCAGGCGGCCGTGAAGGCCGGGATCGGGCTGGCACCGGAAGAACGGAAGAGCCAGGCCCTGCTGCTGGACGAGGCCGTGTACAAGAACATCACGGCCTCCACCCTGCAGCGGTTCGCCCGCGGCGGATTCCTGAACAGGGGAGCCGAGCGGGAGGCCGCCGCGGAGCTCACCAGGGCGCTGGATGTCCGCCCGGCGGGTGTGGATCAGCCGGTGCGCAACCTGTCCGGCGGCAACCAGCAGAAGGTCGTGCTGGCCCGCTGGCTGCTGCGGGACTGCCGCGTGCTGCTGCTCGACGAGCCGACGCGCGGCGTCGACGTCGGCGCGCGGTCAGAGATCTACGCGTTGATCCGCAAGCTGGCCGCCAACGGGGTCGCGATCGTGCTGGTCTCCAGCGAGGTCGAGGAAGTGCTCGGTCTCGCCGACCGAGTCGTCGTACTGCGGGAGGGGCGTGCCGTCCATACCGGGCCCGCGCAAGACATCGACGAGCACCAGGTCCTCGACCTGGTGATGGAAGGGAGTGCTGTGTGAGTGAGGAGATCGCACCTTCGGAGACTGCCTCGAACCAGGCGACCGTCACCCAGCCGGCAGCACAACGCTCTTCGAACCTGCTGAGGACAGGCGCCGGTCGCAACCTCGGTCTGGTGGTGGCACTGGTCCTGCTCTGCATCGTCGGCGTGATCACCGCCGGGGACACCTTCGCCACCGGGGCCAACCTGCTGACGATCCTGCGGCTGGCCGCGGTGATCGGCGTGGTCAGCGTCGGCATGACGTTCGTGATCACCGGCGGCGGCATCGACCTGTCCGTCGGCGCGATGGTCGCACTGTCCTCGGTCTGGGCGACCACGGTGGCCACCCAGCAACTGGCCGCGGACTACCACTGGATCGTCATGGTCACCACGGCGCTGGCTGTCGGCGCCGCGTGTGGTCTGGTGAACGGACTGTTGGTTGCCTACGGCAAGGTGGTTCCGTTCATCGCGACGCTGGCGATGCTGGCGGCGGCCCGCGGTCTGGCCGAGATCATCTCGGATCGGCGGACGCAGATCATCACGGTGAACTCGTTCGTCGACTTCTTCGGCGGCTCGCTGCTCGGCGTACCGGTGCTGGTCTGGATCTTCCTGCTGGTCGCCGCGGCCGGCTGGGTCTTGCTCAACCGGACCACCTTCGGCCGCCGCACGTTCGCCGTCGGCGGCAACGGCGAGGCGGCCCGGCTGGCCGGCATCAAGGTGCAACGCCACACGGTCGCCCTCTACGTCCTGTGCGGGCTGTGCTGCGGCATCGCCGCGGTCATGCTGATGGCGCGGACGACGACGGGCAGCTCGACCCATGGTCAGTTGTACGAACTCGACGCGATCGCGGCCGTGGTGATCGGCGGCACGCTGCTGTCCGGTGGCCGCGGCACGATCGTCGGCACGGTGTTCGGCGTACTGATCTTCACCACCCTGAACAACGTCTTCACCCTGAACAACCTCAGCATCTCCGCCCAGTCGGTGGCGAAGGGCCTGATCATCGTGATCGCCGTCCTTCTCCAGCAGCGCTTGGCTCGCAGCAGCAGCTCATAGCAGAAGGAGGACAAAGATGTCCGCACGTTCCCGAACACTGATCGGCACAGTCATCGCCGGTCTGGGCGTCATCGCAGTGACCGCCTGTACCAGCAACACCCCCGAGGCCGAGAAGACCGAGCCCGCCGCCACCCAGGCGGCCCAAGGCACGAACGAACAACCCGGCAAGAAACTCCGGATCGGCTTCTCCGCGCCGGCCGCCGACCACGGCTGGATGGGTTCGATCACCAAGGCGACCCAGGCGGAGGCGAAGAAGTACTCCGACGTCGAGCTGCTCGTCGCCGAGGGCACGAACGACGTGAACCTGCAGATCAGCCAGGTGGAGACGTTCATCAACCAGAAGGTGGACGCGATCGTGCTGCTGCCCTTCGACGGCGCGGCGCTCACCCCGGTGGCGATCAAGGCGATGGAGGCCGGTATTACGGTGGTGAACGTGGACCGCGAGTTCGACAGCCCGTTCGCCGCCCGTACGACGGTGCTCGGCGACAACCACGGCATGGGTGTGTCGGCCGGCACGTACATCTGCCAGCAACTGAAGGGCAAGAAGGACGCGGTGGTCGCGGAGATCGCCGGGATCGACTCGCTGCCGTTGACTCAGGACCGCAGCCAGGGATTCAAGGAAGCACTGGCCGACTGCGGCCTGAAGGTCAGCAACCGGGTTGCCGCCGAGTTCACCGTCGAGTCCGGTGAGAAGGCCGCGGCGAACCTGCTGCAGGCGGCGCCGAAGATCGACGCGATCTGGAACCACGACGACGACCAGGGTGTCGGCGTGATGGCCGCGATCAAGAACTCCGGCCGCAAGGAGTTCTTCGTGGTCGGCGGGGCCGGCTCGGCGAACGTGATGCGGGACATCAAGTCCGGCAACTCGCTGCTGAAGGCCACTGTCATCTACCCGTCCACGCAGGGCGCGGACGGCATCCGGCTGGCCCGGTTGCTGGTGCAGAAGAAGGCCCTCGGCGACCTGGTGGAGGTCGAGGTGCCGCGCACCGTCCAGCTGTACGCGCCGGTGGTGACCAAGGACAACGTGGACCAGTACCTGCCCACCGCATTCGAGAGCTGAGACGAGAGCTAGAGGAGAGCAATGACGAACCTGGGCATCGGCCTGATCGGCTACGCGTTCATGGGCGCGGCCCACTCGCAGGCCTGGCGGAGCGCGCCGCGCTTCTTCGACCTGCCCCTGGACCCCGAGATGTTGGTGCTCTGCGGCCGCAACGCCGAGGCCGTCCAGGCGGCCGCGACGAAGCTCGGCTGGAAGGAGACCGAGACCGACTGGCGCAAGCTGCTCGGCCGCGACGACATCCAGCTGATCGACGTGTGCACGCCGGGCGACAGTCACGCCGAGATCGCGATCGCCGCGCTGGAGGCGGGCAAGCACGTGCTGTGCGAGAAGCCGCTGGCGAACACTGTCGAGGAGGCCGAGGCGATGACCGCCGCGGCCGAGGCAGCGGCGGCCAACGGGATCAGGTCGATGGTCGGGTTCACCTACCGCCGGGTGCCGGCGATCGGGCTGGCTCGCCAGCTCGTCGCCGAGGGCAAGCTCGGCACCATCCGGCACGTCCGGGCGCAGTACCTGCAGGACTGGATCGCCGACCCGGAGGCGCCGCTGTCGTGGCGGCTGGACAAGGAGAAGGCCGGCTCGGGCGCGCTCGGCGACATCGGCGCGCACATCATCGACATGACGCAGTACATCACCGGAGACACCATCGGTGAGGTGAGCGCCCGGCTCGAGACGTTCGTGAAGGAGCGCCCGGTCGCCGCCGAGCACTCCGGCCTGGCCGGTACGGCGGGCACCGAACGCGGACCGGTCACCGTCGACGACGCGGCCGTGTTCCTGGCCACCTTCCGCTCCGGCGCGCTGGGCGTCTTCGAGGCGACGCGCTTCGCCACCGGCCGCAAGAACGCGATCCGGATCGAGATCAACGGCAGCCTGGGCAGCCTCGCGTTCGACTTCGAGGACATGAACCTCCTGCACTTCTACGACGCTACCGAGGACTCGAGGACGGCAGGCTTCCGCCGCATCCTCGCCACCGAACCCGCCCACCCGTACGTCGCCGCCTGGTGGCCGCCCGGCCACCTGCTCGGTTACGAGCACGGGTTCACCCATCAGGTCGTCGACCTGGTCACCGCGATCGCCGAAGGAGCCGATCCGGCACCGTCGTTCGCCGACGGGCTGCAGGTCCAGCGTGTGCTGGCCGCGGTCGAATCCAGTTCCACGACACGACAATGGCAGGAGATTCCCGAATGAACAGCTACACCCCGACCAAGGACGACAAGTTCTCCTTCGGTCTGTGGACCGTCGGCTGGCAAGGCGTCGACGTCTTCGGTACGGCGGTCCGCCCCGCGATGGACCCGGTCCACGCGGTGGAGAAGCTCGCGGAGCTGGGCGCGGCCGCGGTCACGTTCCACGACGACGACGTCGTACCCGACGACGCCACTCGCGGTCAGGTGCTCGAGCGGTTCACCAAGGCGCTGGCCGACACCGGCCTGGGCGTCGAGATGATGACCACGAACCTGTTCAGCCACCCCGTCTTCAAGGACGGCGGCCTGACCGCGAACGATCGCCAGGTCCGGCGGTACGCCCTGGCGAAGGTGCTCCGCAACGTCGACCTCGCGGCCGAGCTGGGGGCGACGACGTACGTGCTCTGGGGTGGGCGTGAGGGCGCCGAGTCCGGCGGCTCGAAGAACGTGCGGGCCGCGCTCGATCGGTACAAGGAGTCGATGGACCTGCTCTGCGCGTACGTGCGGGAACAGGGCTACAACATCCGCTTCGCGATCGAGCCGAAGCCGAACGAGCCGCGCGGTGACATCCTGCTGCCGTCGATCGGTCACGCGATTGCCTTCATCAACGATCTGGCGGATCCCGAGCTGGTCGGCATCAACCCCGAGGTCGGGCACGAGCAGATGGCCTCGCTGAACTACGCGCACGGCATCGCGCAGGCGATGTGGCACGGGAAGCTGTACCACATCGACCTGAACGGGCAGCACGGTCCGCGGTTCGACCAGGACCTGCGGTTCGGGGCCGGGAACCTGCGCGAGGCCTTCTGGACGGTCGACGTCCTGCAGGGATCCGAAGGGCAGCCCGGGTACGACGGGTACGTCCACTTCGACTACAAGCCGCCGCGGACCGAGGACGAGGAAGGCGTCTGGGAGACGGCACGGGCCTGCATGCGGAACTACCTGATCCTGCGCGACAAGGCGCGGGCGTTTCGTGCCGACCCCGAGGTCGCGGAGGCCCTTGCCGCCGCACGTGTCGCGGAGTTGTCCGAGCCCACGCTGGCCGAGGGTGAGACGCTGGCCGAACTCCGCAGCGAGAAGTACGACCGGGAGGCGCTGGCGGACCGCGGTCTCGGGTTCGAGAAGCTGGACCAATTGGCGATGGAGCACCTGTTGGGTGTCCGATAGGCAAGGGAGGCTGTAGACCACATGGCTCGACCGATCACGTTGTTCACCGGCCAGTGGGCCGACCTGCCGTTCGAGGAGGTGGCCCGGCTGGCGTCGTCCTGGGGGTACGAGGGCCTGGAGATCGCCTGCTGGGGTGACCATCTCGACGTACGGCGTGCCGCCGAGGACGAGGCGTACGTGCGCGACCGCCTCGACATCCTCGAGAAGCACAACCTGAAGGTCTGGACGATCTCGAACCACCTGCTCGGGCAGGCGGTCTGCGACGACCCGATCGACCAGCGGCACCAGGCGATCCTGCCCGCGCACATCTGGGCCGACGGCGAACCCGAAGGCGTCCGGCAGCGCGCCGCCGAGGAGATGAAGACGACGGCCCGCGCCGCCCGCGCGCTCGGCGTCGACGTGGTCGTCGGCTTCACCGGGTCGTCGATCTGGAAGACGGTCGCGATGTTCCCGCCGGTGCCGCCGGCCATGATCGAGGCCGGGTACCAGGACTTCGCCGACCGGTGGAACCCGATCCTCGATGTCTTCGACGAGGTCGGGGTCCGGTTCGCCCACGAGGTGCACCCGTCGGAGATCGCGTACGACTACTGGTCGACGACGGCGACCCTGGACGCGATCGGTCACCGGCCGGCGTTCGGGCTGAACTGGGACCCGTCCCACTTCGTCTGGCAGGACCTCGACCCGGTCGGCTTCCTGTGGGACTTCAAGGACCGGATCTACCACGTCGACTGCAAGGACGCGAAGCGCCAGGTCGGTAACGGGCGCAACGGCCGGATGGGTTCGCACCTCGCCTGGGGCGACCCGCGCCGCGGCTGGGACTTCGTGTCCACCGGCCACGGCGACGTCCCGTGGGAGGCCTGCTTCCGGATGCTCAACACCATCGGGTACGCCGGCCCGATCTCGGTGGAGTGGGAGGACGCCGGGATGGACCGCCTGGTCGGCGCAGCCGAAGCCGTCCAGTTCGTCCGCTCGCTCGCCTTCGACCCGCCCACCGCGTCCTTCGACGCTGCCTTCTCGTCCTAGAGCTTGGCGAAGAAGTCCTGGAGGTCCCTGATCACAAGGTCGGGGGCTTCCAGGGCGGCGAACTGGCCGCCGCGGTCAGTTGCCGGGCCTGCTGCCGCTGAAGAATCGTCAGACAGCGCTCGAGAACGGCCGACCTGTTGCCGTTGGCAATCGTGATGAAGTGCGTCACGTGGTAGTCGGCCAACGGCCGGGTCCGTACGCCGACCCGTCGGAGCGAGCGATACGACTGCGCCATCAACGCCGCACCGACCCTGGCCGCGACAAGCGCGAGAATCGCCTGCACCGTGTGAGCGGTCGCAACGCAGTGGGGGACCGTACCGAGGTCTTGGTAGATGGCCATCACCTCGTCATAGGCCTGGGGCGCGGATTCGCGCGGCCACATCACCAGGTCCAAGTTCCTCAGCGCCTCTGATGCGAGCGGCGCGGTGTCGGCCGCCAGCGGAGAGTTGTCGGGAAGGAAGACACTCAACGGCTCCTGCGCCCAGGGGATGCTCAGGAGTTCCGGGGCCCTGATCGGGAGGCGGTGCACCGCGAGGTCGAGGTCGCCGGCCTTGATCTCCGCCATCAGCGACATGTCGTCGAAGGACTCCCGCAGCTGCAGTTCGACCTCTGGCATCTCGCTGCGCAGCCGCGCGATCGCCGGACCCAACGGTCCATTGATGGCCGATCCGACAAAGCCGATCCGGAGACGTCCGGCGTGCCCGCGGGCGACGGCGCGGACCTCGGCGTCGAGGTTGTCGACACTGCGGAGAATGTCGGCCGCCCGTGCGACGAACACGTCCCCGGCGGCGGTCAGCGTGACCCCTCGAGGCGTCCGGTCCAGCAGCGCCACGCCAAGCCGCCGCTCGAGGTCGCGAACCTGTCTGGTCAGCGACGGCTGGCTGATGGTGAGCCGATCCGCCGCCGCGGTGATCGATCCCTCGTCGGCGATCGCGCACACGTAGGACAGCAGGCGAAGGGTATAGGCGTAAGGCATGACTCAGATGCTAAGTCATGCCTTTTGCTCGCGAGCGCGGGCGCGGCCCCGCATCCTCGTACCGACCACCGCCACGCCGGAGGGAAGCGACATACGGTGACTACGAAGACCTTGACCGCCGCGATCGTCGGCTCGGGAAACATCGGTACGGACCTGATGTTCAAGCTGCTGCGCTCGCGACAGATCGAACCTCGATGGATGGTGGGAATCGATCCCGAGAGCGCCGGCTTGGCCCGCGCCCGCGATGCCGGCCTGGAAACGACCGCGGAGGGCGTGAACTGGCTGCTCGGCCAGTCTGAACTGCCCGACATCGTGTTCGAGGCGACCTCGGCCGCCGTTCACGCGGCGAACGCGCCCCGCTATGCCGCCGCCGGTATCACGGCGATCGACCTGACGCCGGCCGGTGTCGGGCCTGCCGTGATCCCGGCCGTCAACCTCGACGATCACCTTGATGCCCCGAACGTGAATCTCGTGAGTTGCGCCGGGCAGGCGACCATCCCCATGCTCGCCGCGATCAAGTCCGCGGCGAACGTGACGTACGGCGAGATCGTCGCCTCGATCGCCTCCGCGTCGGCCGGACCCGGGACCCGGCAGAACCTCAGCGAGTTCTGCCTCAAGACGGCGGACGCCCTGCGGACCGTGGTCGGCATTCCGCGTGCGAAGGCGATCTCGGTCATCAACCCGGCGGAGCCCGCGATGACGATGCGGGCTACCGTCTACGCCTCCGTGACCGACGCGGACGAATCCGCGATCGAGGCCGCCGTGACGGCGATGGTCGCTTCGGTGGCGACGTACGTCCCCGGTTATGAACTGCAACTGCTCGACGTCGACCGCGACGTCGTCACGTGCATGGTCAACGTCGAGGGTGCCGGCGACTATCTGCCTCGCTATGCCGGAAACCTGGACATCATCACCGCCGCGGCTGCCGCGGTCGCGGACGGAATCGCCCGCACCCGATCCGAGCGGAAGGAGACCGTGGGATGACCTTGCACCTCGTGGACACGAGCCTGCGCGATGGCATGAGCAGCGTCTCGCACCAGTTCACCACAGACCAGGTCGCGGCGATCGCCGGCGGCCTCGCCCGGGCCGGCGTCCGGACCATCGAGGTCGCCCACGGTGTCGGCATCGGCGGTTCGTCGCTGCAGTACGGTCGTGCTGCCGCCACTGACAAGGAGTACGTCGAGGCCGCTGTCCAGGCGGCTGACGGAGCGTCGATCGCCGCCCTCTACGTCCCCGGCATCTCGACCTTTGCCGACCTCGAGGACATCGAGCAGGCCGGAGCCACCACGCTGCGGGTGGCGGTCCACTGCACCGAGGCCGACTGCGCGGAGCAGGCCGTGAAACGGGCCCGCCAGGATGGTCTCACCGCCATGTGCTTCCTGATGATGAGTCACAAGATCGAGCCGGCTGAGCTGGCGCGGCAGGCATCCAAGCTCGAGAGTTACGGCGCGCAGGCCGTGTACGTCGTCGACTCGGCGGGAGCCCTGGTCCCCACTCAGGCGGCGGCCCGCGTCGCGGCCCTGCGCGGCGCTCTCGACATCCCGGTGGGTTTTCACGCTCACAACAATCTCGGTCTCGCGATCGGGAACTCGCTCGCCGCCGCCGAGAACGGAGCGACCTACATCGACGGCTCGCTGCGCGGGCTCGGCGCCAGCGCGGGGAACGCGCAGACGGAAGTGCTGGCGGTAGCGCTCGACCGGTCGGGCTTCCAGCTGGACGTCGACGCCTTCGCCCTCGCCGAACTCGCCGAGCAGGTGGTCGCGGCCTGCATGAAGGCTCCCCAGATCATCGACGAGGCCGCGCTTCTGATCGGCTACGCCGGTGTCTACTCCACCTTCTTCCACCCCACGAAACGCGCCGCCGCCAAGTTCGGCACACCCGTGCGTGACATCCTGCTGGAACTGGGCCGACGCAACATCATCGGCGGTCAAGAGGACATGATCATCGACGTCGCGGCCGAGTTGGCCGGCCGGCGAGAGGCCTCCCGATGACAGTGGCGTCGCGCGATCACCAGGCGGCGAGTCAGATCGCCCAGGAGCTACTGACGGCCCGGCGCGGACGCCTGCCGATGCCGCCGATCTCCAGAACGCACCCGGCGCTCGACATCGACGATGCCTACGACATCCAGTCTCACCAGGTCGATCAATGGCTCCTCGACGGCGACACGATCGCCGGATTCAAGATCGGCCTGGTGGCCGAGGCGATGCAGCAGCAGATGGGAGTCCACGAGCCGGACTTCGGGCACGTCATGGCCAGTTCGATCCATCGGCCGTCGGCGGAGCTGGACCGGGCCGGATACGTCGCGCCCTTGGTAGAGCCCGAGCTCGGGTTCGTCCTTGCCGCTGACCTGCCCAGTAGTGGCGTCACCGCCGACGATGTCCTCGCCGCCACGGCGTACGTCGTACCGCTCATCGAAGTCGTAGATTCCCGGATCAGCAACTGGGAACTGACCATCGTCGACACCGTCGCGGACAACGCCTCCTCGGGCGGCGTCTACCTCGGTGCGAGCCGGCACTCCCCGGGCAGCATCACGCTCACCGACGTCACCTGCACCCTCCTGGTCAACGGGGTCGAGCGTGCCAGCGGCACCGGGCGGGACGTTCTCGGTCATCCCGCCGAGGCCGTTGCCTGGCTCGCCAACGAGCTGGGGCGCCGAGGCGTCCGGCTCGGGGCCGGCCATCTCATCCTGTCCGGCGCGATGACGCGGGCTGTTCGCGTCGAAGCCGGTGATTCGATCACCGCGGACTTCGGGCAGTTGGGTAACCTGCAACTCCCGGTGACCCGTTCCGCCGCGACACCAACTCACGACATCTCGTTCGACACACAAGCGCGGAAGGGCTCCGGATCATGAGCGTGCCAATCACTGCCTCCCACGTCGGTGTCCTCGGCCACACGATCGAAGGCGCGGCGTTGTGCTGGACCGAGGTCGCCCGCCACAGCGCGAAGCTCGGGCAGCCCCAGCATCCTGACATCACGATGGACTGCATCTCCTTCGAACGAGTGATGCCCGCCTGGGAGGCGGGCGATCTCGCAACGGTGCGGGCCGTTCTCCTCACCAGCGCCGAGAGACTCGCGAAGGCCGACGCGGAGTTCTTCGTCTGCCCCGACAACACCGCGCACCTGGCGCTCGAGGCCGCCGGGCCGGAGTTTCCGCTTCCGGGCTTGCACATCGTCGACGTCGTCGCCGACGCCGCCCAGGCGGCCGGCTACCAGCGAGTCGCGATCCTGGGTACGCGCTTCACGATGAATGGTCCCCTCTATCCGCGCGAACTGGCCAAGCGTGGCATCACTGCGGTGATCCCGGCGGAGGCCGAGCGCGAACGCATCCACGACGCGATCTTCACCGAGCTCGTCTACGGGCGGGTGCCGGAGAGCGTGCGGAGTACCTTCCACGGCATCGCCGAGCGGATGCAGGCCGAGGAAGGCTGCGACGCGGTTGCCGCTGTGTGCACGGAGATCGACTCCTCCACCTCCCCGATCCCCGTCTTGGACTCGACCCGCCTCCTCGGCCGTGCGGCTGCCGAAGTGGCGCTCGGGCGCAGGCCGCTTCCGGTGTGGAGTGGGGGCGCGTTCGGGTGAACCGGCCACAGGACCACCTCGCCAGAGCTGGTTTGGAGCTGCCCCCGCACCCACCCAGGCCCGCCGGGGAGTATCGGTCCGCCGCCCTCGACAGGGGCTTGCTGTTCACCTCCGGCCAGGTCCCGCTGGCCGATGGGCGACTGCTTGCCCAAGGCAAGGTCGGCCAGGAGGTCGAGCCCGGCGTCGCAGCATTGTGCGCACAGGCGGCCGCCCTGAACGCCCTCGCGGCGGCGGCCGAGGTGATCGACCTGGCCGAAGCCCGCGGCTGTGTCTCACTGCGCGTCTTCGTCGCCGGTACGCCGACCTTCACCGACTATGTATCGGTTGCCGACGGCGCTTCACGAGTCATCGCGGCGGCGTTCCCCGACGCAGGCCTGCCCGTTCGCACCGCAGTCGGTGTGGTGTCACTCCCGCTGGACGCCCCTGTTGAGGTGGAACTGATCCTCACGCTGGACGCCGCCCGCTGACCTCTGGGGGCTACGCTCAGTGGCATGACTTCTGGCAGGTACGTCGCGCGGATCGTCGAGGTCCCGGATCACGGCATCAAGCTGGAGCCCGCGGAGGGTTCGGTCACGCCGGAGGAGCCGACCGAGGTGAACCTCCTCGGGATGGCGATCGCGCTGGCGCTCGGCGCGGCCGGGTATCGGCATCACGCCGAGCAGCGTGATCCAGAGCTGCAGACACTCGACACGCTGCTGAGCGGTGACGCCGTGATGCCGTGGCGACCGGCCGACGACGGCGCTACGCCGTACATCGTCTGCGCGCTGAACGACGGGCGCCCGACGTGCGAGGTCCGCCCGACCGCCGACTGATGGCGAGCCCGCGACGTAGGGACCTGCGGTCTGCCGACTGATGGCCGACGCGATCTGGCCGGCGGCGCCGGAGCTGCGGCGGCCGCGGATCCTGCGGCAGCGGTGGCTCGATCTGACGTTCCTGCACTGGGCCGTCGAACCGGCTGACGTCGCGCATTTCTTCCCGGCGGGCACCCGTCCCGACACCTTCGAGGGACGCACGTACGTCGGCCTCGTGCCGTTCCGGATGGTCGACACCGGGCTGCCGCACGGTCCCGCCGTACCGTATGTGAGCACGTTCCTGGAGACCAACGTCCGCCTGTACTCCGTCGACGAGGCCGGTCGGCGCGGTGTCGTCTTCCTCAGCCTCGACGCGAACCGCCTGGCTGTCGTCACCGCGGCTCGCACCGTCTTCGGCCTGCCATACCGCTGGGCTCGGATGACGCACAACCGCGACGGCAACCACCACACCTACACGTCGACTCTCCGCTGGCCCGGCGTCCAGGCGGGGGCGACGATCGACGTCGAGGTCGGCGCTCGCCTGGCACTCGGGCCGCTCGAACACTTCCTCACCGCCCGCTGGGCCCTTCACACCCACCGCGCCGGCCGCACCTGGTACCTCCCCAACCAACACCCACCCTGGATCCTCCACACCGCCGAGCTTGTTGCGCTGGATGCCGACGACGTCCTGACCTCGGTCGGCCTGACCGCGCCGGGCCGACCGCCCGATCATGTCGCCTTCAGTCCAGGCGTGCCTGCCGAGTTCGGCCTGCCGGTGAGGGCTACTTCAGCAGGGCATCCGTCTGGCTGACGAGGAACGGGAGTTCGACCTGCCTGGCCCAGCGGTTGACCTCCGTCGCGAGCGCCCGGGATCCGGCGAGGTCCCCTTCATCCCGAAGCAGTACGGCGATCAGAGCTTGCTGAGCCAGTGCACCCAGCAGATGCCCGACCTTCTGCCGGAGCTCCGTCGACCGCTCCCACTGCTCCCGCGCAAGCACGAGATCCTCGGCAGTATGAGCGTGATCCCCGAGATGCCGCAGTGCGAGCGAGGCGAGCAGCTCGTCGCCCCTCTTCTCGCCAAGCTCCAGCGCGGCCGCGAAGTGGGCGAACGCGGCCTCGGGCGCGCCCTGCAGATTGTCGGCAATAACACCGGCATAGAACGAAGCCATCCCACGCCGACCATCGTCAGGCGCCTCGTCCCGAAGACGCTCAGCTTGCCCGCCCAAAGCCGTGGCGGTGGTCCGGTCGCGGCCAGCCGACCTGACGTCGCCCCCATCCGATCCGATGGCGACCGTCTGGTCGCGGCCTTCTGGACCTGTGGCGAGCGCCTGGTTGCCTTGGTCGGCATCGGCTGGCTCGTCTGCGCGGGCGAGTTCGGTGCCGTACGCCTTGCGCAGGTGCAGCATCTCCGCGTCCCAGGTGATCGTTGGATCAATTGACTCGTGGAGGAGTTGGGTGAGTGCGGTGAGCGCTGCGGGGGCGTGGTCTGTCTGCTGGGCGAAGTCTTGGTCGACGGCGACCTCGGCGCGGGCCAGCGCGAGAGCGCGGTGCTCGGCGGGGTCGTCGGGTTGGGTCGCGCGAAGGAGGTGGGAGGCCGCGGTCCATTGGCCGGCGCGCATGAGGTGGGTGGCGGCGGTGGTGATGGCGGTGGCGGCGAGGTGGGTCATGGAAGTGGCTCCTCACGGTGAGCTGGACGGTGGAGCAGCAGGGTATTTCGACGTCGAAATATTTGACAACTAACCTTCAGTGGATGAAAAGTTGGACGGGTGAAGGATTGGGTGGATGACCATGTCGACCTCTGGTCCGCGGAGTGGCCGGAGCTCGATCGCCGGGTCGAGGGCATCGCGGTCCGGCTGCAGGCGCTGGCGCGCTACCTGGATCGGCATCGGGACGCGGTGCTGGCGGAGTTCGGGATGCAGTGGTGGGAGTTCAAGACGCTCCACATGCTCCGCCGCGGCGGTTCGCCGTACCAGGCGACCCCGGGCGAGCTCGCCAAGCAGTTGGGGATGTCGGCGGCGGCCCTCACCAACCGCCTGGACGCACTCGAGCGCCGCGGCTATGTCGAGCGCGCGCACGACCGCGACGACCGCCGCAAGGTGGTCGCCACGCTCACCCCGTCCGGCCACAAGATCTGGGAGCGCGGCATCGGCCAGATCCAGCACGTCGAACAGGACCTGATCCACAGCGTTTCCTCCAGCGACCGCATCCGCCTCGAGGCGCTCCTCCGCCGGCTGCTCATGGCGACCGAGAAATCCGACGGCTGATTCACAGCACGGGATGTCAAGATCGCGTCCGCGGCTCCGACCTCTGGTTGTACGGACCAGAGAATCGGAGGACGGACTGATGGAACCGCTGAACCTGATGGTGTCGCTGAGTCACTTCGCGAACGAGAAGCCGAAGAACAAGCACGGGCTGAGTGACCGGGTCGGGCGCGGCCGGCGGGGTGCGGAGCGTCCGCAGCCGGAGCGTGCGCACGGATGGTGGCGGAGCCGGCTGCAGGGAGTGGCGAGGATCGCCACGCGGTGAGCCGCACCGGCGGGAGCCGGTGGTCACTGGTGGTGGGGCTCGGCTGAAGGAGTGGCGAGGCTAGCCACGCGGTGACGGGCTGGTATTTCACCAGAGTGAAATACGGGGCGGATTCCGGGGAGTCGTGGAAGAGTCCTCCCGTGACTGATGCGAAGAGTGAGCAGGCCCGGCAGTTGCTGGCGGTGTACGACGACCAGTTGCGTGGGACGAGCGAGAGCGCGGACGTGCCGACGAGCATGGACGGGCCGGTGATCCGGGTCGAGTACCCGAACCGTGGGTTCGTCAGCTATCGATCGCTGGAGGGGCTCGACAGCGCCGAGGTCGAAGCGCTGATCGCCCGCCAGCGGGACTACTTCGCGGCCAAGGGCCAGTCGGTCGAGTGGAAGCTGCGCGGTCACGACCTGCCGGCGGATCTGCCGGAGCGGCTGCGTGCGGCCGGGTTCGAGCCCGAGGAGCAGGAGACCGTCCTGGTCGCGGAGAGCGCGGACATCGTCGAGCGGCTGCGCGGGCGCACGTCCGTCGACGGCATCACCATCGGTCTGGTGAACGACCACGCCGACTTCGAGCGCATCGCGGCGATGGAGTCGACCGTCTGGAACGACGACTGGTCCTGGCTCACCGACGATCTGGTCCGCCGTCACGCGACCGGGCTGACCGACATCTACGTGGCCGAGGCGGACGGCGACGTCGTCTCCGCGGCGTGGGCGGTCTACAAGAAGGGCACCGAGTTCACCGGTCTGTGGGGTGGCTCGACGCTCGCGGAGTGGCGTGGCAAGGGCATCTACAAAGCCCTCGTCGCGGTCCGCGCCGCCCGCGCGGTGGAGCTCGGCTACAAATACCTCCACGTGGACGCGTCCGACGACAGTTCCCCGATCCTGCAGCGCCTCGGCTTCCTCGCGGTCACCACCACGACGCCGTACGTCTACACCCCGTGAGTCAGCTGGGTGGGCGGTAGAGGGCGTAGTGCATCGGGCCGTTGTGGGGGAGTTCCAGTTCGGCGATCGTGGTGAAGCCCAGAGACTCGTAGAACGAGAGGTTCGCGGGGTCCTGGGTCTCGAGGTACGCCGGTAAGTGCTCGCGGTCCGCGGCGGCCAGGCCGGGCGCGACGACGGCTCGGCCCAGACCCTGGTGCTGCCGGTCGGGGGCGACGCCGAGGATGGCGAGGAGCCAGAGCGGAGTGCGCGGGCGGAAGATGCCCATCGCCTGGCCGTACTCCGCGGCGACGGCCGCGCGTGATCCGGCGAGTTCGTTGAAGGCGTCGGCGAGCTGGGCCATGGCATTCGGGGGAGTGGCGGGCGTCGTCCAGATGGCGACGGCGCTGACGTCGTCGGTGACCCAGACCCGGCCGTGCGGGATGCCGATGCCGGTGAGGAAGTGGCGGTTGTACTGCGAGAGCCGGGTGAGGTAATCGTCGGGGTCGAGCCCGGCCCGGGTCATCGGGTAGTCCTCGAACGCCTGCGTCAGGGTCCGGACCGCCGCGTCGATGTCGGAGGTCGTTGCCTGGCGCACCTTTTCGGTCATGATCGGAGCGTGTGCACGATCAGGTCGGCGACGGCGCGCATGCCGGCCGCGTTCGGGTGGTACGGGACGAAGCCGCGGAGGCGGCCGAGCGGGCCACGACTGAACCCGGTCGTCCACGGCTCGGGTGAGCCGATGCCATGGTCGCGGCTCGCGGCCGAGGCCGTGATCAGCAGGGCGCCCGTGCTGGCCGCAGCCTTCGCGAACGCCGCGGCCAGGCCGTCGGCCATCAGGGCGACGCTCGGCAGTTGTTCCTCGTTCAGCGGTACGTCGCGACGCGGACGAGTGCTCGGCCCGACGAGGGTGAGGTAATCGACGAGCACGACCTGGGCGTCCGGCGCACGCTCCCGCACGCGCTCGACCACGGCGACGAGGGAATCCGTGACGGCCTGGTACGCCGCGTCGTCCTTGAGGTAGCTGACCCGCGCCCGGATCCGGTTCGCGACGCGCCGGCCGAAGATGGTGGCAGGCTTGGCCAGCAGGTTCAGGTAGCTGCCGCGGATGAACGTCCCGACGTAGTCGAGATCGTTGCCGCCGACAGTGATCGTGACGAGCGCCGTCTCCGGGGTGACGGCCTCGAGCTGCGGGGCGGCCTCGTCCTGCCGGGTGTCGAGGAGGTGCGCGGTGGTCGCGCCGGAGTACGTGACGTCAGTCAGCTCCAGCCCGAGCTCCGCCGCGATCAGGTGTGCATAGTTGTTGCCCGATCGGCCCGCCGGGGCAGACACGATCGGGTCGATCCCCGGACCGGAGGCGAACGAACTTCCGAGGGCGACGTAGCGGCTGCCGGGAGAGATCACCGGACCACGATAACCGGGGCGGCGGGCAGGCTCGTGGCGTTGGGGCATACTGCACCGGTGAGCGACGACGTGTTCGGTACGGCGGGGATTCGCGAGCGGGTGCTGGCCGGGTGGTCGGCGGCGCCGGTGCGGTTCCGGGAGGACGCGAACGCCGAGGAGGACCTGGCGCTCGGTGGGTACGTCGACCGGCTCGTGATCGAGCTCGCGCAGAACGCCGCGGATGCGGCCGCGCGAGCGGGGGTGCCGGGGCGAGTGCTGTACGAGTTCCGCGGCAGCACGCTGGTGGTTGCCAACACCGGTACGCCGCTGTCGGCCGAGGGAGTCGAGTCACTTGCGACGCTGCGTGCCTCGGCGAAGCGGGACGAGCCGACGGTCGGGCGTTTCGGGGTGGGGTTCTCCGCCGTACTCGCGGTGACCGACGAGCCGGTGATCCTGTCGGGGACCGGTGGGGTGCGGTTCTCCAAGGCGGACACGGCGGCCGCGATCGCCGGGCTCGGGTCGGCCGGCCTCGACACCGAAGTACGCCGGCGGGACGGGCAGGTGCCGGTGTTGCGGCTCCCGTTCGAGGCCGAGGGCGAACCACCCGAGGGCTACGACACCGCGGTCATCCTCCCCCTCCGCGACGAGGCCGCCGCCGAGCTCGTTCGTCGACTGCTGGCTGAGGCGGGAGACGCGCTGTTGCTCGCCCTACCCGGTCTCGAACACATCGAGATCGAGACCGACGACGGACGCCGGGTCCTGCAAGACGCCGAATCCCGCTGGTGGATCCACCGCGCCGACGGAGTGTTCGACGACCGAGAACGCGAAGCACTCCTCGCCGACCGCCCCACCGAAGAACGGTCCCGCCCCAGCTGGTCGGTGGTGTGGGCCCTTCCACGCCACGAGGTTGCGCCTGCGGCAGCTGTGGGAGAAGAAGAGCAGGCGGTGTCGTGGGGTAGCGGAGGGGAGCTGCCAGGGGTTGCGCAGGCTCCTACGCCTACGGACGAGCCGTTGTCATTGCCTGCGTTGCTGTTGGCGAGTTTTCCGTTGGATCCGACCCGGCGGCATGTGGCCAAGGGGCCGTTGGCTGATCGGCTGGTGCGGGAAGCGGCGTCGGCGTACGGCGCATTGGTGCGGGAGCGGGCCGAAGCCGGCGACGACGTGCTTCAGCTCGTGCCGACCGGGCTGGCGGCGGGCCCTCTTGACGGCGCGCTCAGGGATGAGATCGGCCAGGTGCTGCCCAGCACGCCGATGGTGCGGGCGGTTCAGGACGGCGCTCTGCTCAGGCCGCGGGATGCGGTTGTGGTGGAAGGCGCGGACGACGCGTTCAACGGGGTGCTTGCGCCCATCGTGCCGGGGCTGATCCGGTCCACCCGGCAGGATCGCCTGGCGTTGGATGCGCTCCACGTACGGCGGCTCGAGCTGGCGGAGGTGGTGGATCAGCTCGGGGGAGTGGCGGCCGACGAGCCGCCCGAGTGGTGGCGGAACCTCTACGGCTCGCTGGCCGGCATGGTGACGGATGCCTTGCTGCGTGAGTCTCTCGGCACTCTGCCCGTCCCGCTCGCGGACGGAAGGCTCGTCCGCGGCGCACGCGGTCTGCTCCTCCCGGGCCCGGAGATCCCGACCGACAACCTGGCCGCCTTCGGGGAGTACGGCGTCCGCGTGGTGCACCCGGAGGCCGTCGACCCGGCGCTCGAGCGATTGGGCGCCCTCCCGGCGACACCACGGACGTTGCTCGAGGACAGCGCCGTACGCACGACCGTCGAGCACTCGATCGAGGCCGACGATCCCGACGCCGTCGCGCACGCCGTCCTCAGCCTCGTCGCCGCCGACCCGTCCCAAGCCGAAGGGCTGTGGTGGCTCTCCGACCTGGTCCTCCGCGACGCCGACGGCGACCACGTCCCCGCGAACGCGCTCGTCGTCCCCGGATCCGAGGCCGAGGCGGTGCTCGACGACGAGGAGGTCGCGCCGGTCGCCCGCGAGGTGCTCGACCGCTACGGACAGCCCGCATTGGAGGCGGTCGGCGTACTCGCGACCCTCGGCCTCGTCACGGCCTCGGACGTCGCCCTCGATCAGTTGCCCGAGGCACTCAAAGACCTCGACGGCATCGAGGATTGGGCGTACGACGTGGCGCCCGACGGATCCCGGTACGGCGCGACCGTCGGAGAACTCCTGGCGATCCGCGACCTCGACTGGATCACCGACGACGCCTGGCCGCGCGTCCTCGAACTGCTCGGATCGTCACCGGAACTCCGGCGCGCCCTGGTCACCCAGGTCCGCGTCGTCGGGCCGGACGACCGTCCACTCGGCGTGCCGTCGTACGCGGCCTGGTGGATCCGCGACCGCGTGCTGCTGGACGACGGCGAGCCCTTGGCCGGGCGGGCCGATCCGGACGCCGAGCCCGTGCTGGCGACCTTCCTGGACGACGCGCCCGAGTGGACGGCCGGCCTCGACCCCGAGGTGCGTACGGCGGTCGGCCTGGTCCGCGAGGTCGGAGATCTCGACGCCGACGGCCTCAGCCTGTTACTCGAACGGCTGGCGGACCCTGACCGAGAGGTGGAGGAGGTCGATCTGCTGCGCCTCTGGCGTCACCTCGGCACGCTGTCGCTGTTCCCGGGCGACGCGCCGGACCACGTCCGGGTCCTCGCGGACGACGGCCTGACCCAAGTCACCGATGCTGGTCGCGCGGTCGTCGTCGATGGCCCGATGTGGTTGCAGCGTGCGGATCTTGGCGGTTTCGTGGTGGCGTCGGGTGCCGCGGCGGACGGCTTGAGCGACCTGTTCGACGTACCGATGGCGCAGGAAGTTGCCGAGGGCAAGATCGACGGTCCGGGTACGGCGGCCGACGTGCCGGCGATCGTCCGCGAGCTCGTCCCCGAGGTCCCGTGGACGTGGTGGGAGCACGAGGAGCTCACCGTCGATGGCGTCGAGGTGTCGTGGTGGGTCGACGCCGACGGCGCACCGCACGCGGCGACGTTCGACGGCCTCGCGAAAGCGCTGGCGTGGGCGAGCGGCCGCTGGGATCAGCGCCATGTGATCCGCGCAGTGCTCAACGAACCGGACCGCAGTTCAGAACTCCTGATCGACGCCGCCTACGACTGACCGCAGCGCGGGGTTGTCGATCGAGGTGCTGAGCGACTGGGCCGAGGCTGTGGCTCGGGGATCGCCCAGGCGGCCGAGGTGAAGTTGAGCGTGGACCAGAAGTTCGCGCAGGTCGCACCGCGCGGCCAGGGCGGAGAGCCTGGTCGTCAAGGTCAGCGCGCGTTCGGTCTCGGATCGATCCAGGGCAGCGGTGATCGCGGCGTCCAGCACGTGCGCGTGCACCCACTGGTAGCGATCCGGCTCAGTGCTGGCCCGGGTCAGGGCCACGTCGAGCCACTTCGTCGCGGCCGAGTAGTCGCCTCGCCGGGCGTTCAGTAGAGCGAGACCCCGGCCGGCCATGCCTTCCCAGCAAGGGTCGCCGAGCTGGCAGCCCAAGGCCCAGGCCTCCTCGAAACCGTCCGTGGCCGTGTCGAGCTTTCCGGCGTACAGGTCGAGCTCGGCGGCGAGCGCTTGCGGCCAAGGCTGGAAGGCGATCCAGCGTTCCTGCCGGACCAGGTCCAGTGTCTCCGCGAGCGCGGCCCCTGCCTCGCTGTACTCCGAACGCAGCAGATGTGCGCGCCCGACGAGTGACAACGACCACGCCTGCTGGCGGCGATCGCCACAGCGGGCGGCGAGCTCGACCGATGCGTGTAGTTGCTCGAACGCGAGGGCATAGTCGGACCGGTCGGACGAGTTCATGCCGCGGACACCGAGGATCGCGGCCCGCTCCTCGTCGGTTTCGGCCACCGCCTGTGCCTTGCCCAGCCACTCGTCGGCGGTGCCGCGTCGTCCGGCCTGCACCTCGATGAATCCCAGCTCGCGCATCGCGAGCACCGTGGTCGCTCGCTCACCGGCCTGATCGGCGACGAGGAGCGCTTCGTTCAGGATGATCGCACCCTCCTCGTCGTGGCCGCGGATCGCGTGCACGAGCGCGCCGCCGAGGGCTGCGAGCGCACGGGCTTGCAGCGTCTTGTCGTTGCACCGCACGGCCGATGCAGCTGCTTGCCGTAGGCAAAGGATGCCGGCATCCACGGCACCGGCCACCAGTGCGGCGCGTCCGGCCTGGAGCTGGCTCACGGCCGCCGCACGACTGCTGAGCGGAGGCCCCTGCTGGGTCCCGATCAGGGCGGCTCCGCGTAAGGATTCGGTCACCTCGACTCCCAGCTCGTTCCGGAACAGGTCCTCACACAACGTGATCTGGCGCAGCGCGCCGGCCTCGTCGCCCGACTGCGCCAGGCTGCGGACGAGCAGCTCGTGGTTGCCCTGCTCGAGTGGATGGGCGGCAACCGCCTTGGCCGCGAACGGGATCGCGTCGGCAGCCTGACCGGTTGCCAGCAAGGCGATCGCGTGCTGCCGCAGCCGCGCCTCGATCGCGCCGGCGACCCGGCGACGCTCGACCAGCAGCCACGACTCGAACTCGGGACATGACTCGAGCTCCACACCCTCCAGCAGTTCGCCGCTCGACATCAGCAACAAGTCGTCCAACTGCAGGACATCCACCGTCGTGGCGTCGAGGCCGGCGGACACCGGATCGCCGGTCAGCACATCGGGTACGCCGATCGCCCGGCGGAGCTCGGCCAGGGTCCAGCGGAGTGCACCGAGCGGATCCTCGGCATCCGCGAAGAACAGCTCGGCGAGCCGGCGGCGGCTGGGAGGCCGCTCGGCCAGCAACACATACCCGAGCAGCCCCCAAGCCTTCTTCCCCCGCGGCTGACGTCCCGGCTTCTCGATCACCGGCGGTCCGAGCAATCGGATCAGCGGCACAGATCTCACCCCCTCGCGTGAGACCTCCAGTGTCGCCTGGGGCGTCACCTGTGTCAGCGCCGTACGCCGACCGCCTCCAGGTACTCCGCGCGCGCCGCGACCGTACCGTCGTCTGCGTAGTCGAACGCTCGCGGTACGTCGGCGAGATCCGTGGCCAAGTGGCGATAGTCCTCGCCGTCCAGCGACCCGGCCAGCCGGGTAATCGGTCCGTAGAAGTCCATGAACCACATGGCGAAGTGCTCCGGCGAGTGGTAGCGGAACACGTAGTCACGCTTGGTCAGCGCCGTCCACTCGACCCGATCACCGAACAGCTCGACCAGATGGTCCTCGGTGCCCCACAGCGTCGGCGACTGCACCCCGGCCGGCGGCGGCGCCCACTTGGACACCGTCTTGAACAGCCGGCCGATCATCCCGGCCGGCGTCCAGCTCGCCAGCGCGATCTTGCCGCCCGGCCTGACGACCCGGACGAGCTCGTCCGCCGCGCGCTGGTGGTCGGGCGCGAACATCACACCGACTGTGCTCAGCGCGAGATCGAACGCTTGATCCGGGACCGGCAGCTTCTCTGCGTCGCCTTCGGTGAAGGTGACCGGAAGGTGCTCCGCCGCGGCCCGTTCGCGGCCCTGCTCCAGCAGGTTCGCCGCGTAGTCGACACCAGTCGCCTCGGCGAATCGCCGGGCCGCCGCCAGTGCCGCGTTGCCCTGACCACAGGCGACGTCGAGGGCGCGCTGCCCGGCCCGGACGTCGGCGGCCTCGACCAAGAGCTCGGCGATGATCTGCAACGTATTGCCCACCCGCGGGTAGTCGCCGGTCTGCCACCCGGCCCGCTGCTTGTCCTTGATCGCCTCGAAGTCCACGGCCGTACTCGTCATCTCGTTCCCCCTGGAAGTCACTACCACTTCGGTGGCCGGATCTGGCCACCTGGATCCCAGCCAAAACGGTCACCGTGTGACGCGGCGTGTGACGACCCAGGGCGCCGTACGACGGGACCAACACTCCCGCTGGTCACGCAGAGCAAAACATCGTTGTCATAGGTTGGTATATCGACTGATCTGCGGATATGACTTCGTAATTCCCACGCGGCGATGAACTCTTGCCAACGTTGTCATCGCTACTTATAGTCCGACACACCTCTCAGTCAGTGACCGGCCTGTACGCGCAACGGAAACGGAGGTGACTTTCGTCATGAACACGGTGCCAGACATGAACGAAGGGCCGCGCCCGCAGTTCGAAGATGTCGAAGACGTCATTCGCTATCAGTTGAGTCGGCGAAGCCTGGTCGGAGGAGGTGCCGCGGCCGCGATGACCGCCTTCCTGGCGGCCTGCTCCGGCGGTGGCGGCTCGTACTCCGACAAGCCCGCCAACGACAACAAACCCGCTGCCACCAAGTCGATCCAGATCGGCAAGGCCAACATCCCGGTTCCACGGGACCAGTCGGTGATCGTCGGCCAGGTCGAGTACACGGTCTTCGACAGCTTCAACGGGATGATCCCGAACGGCTCGCCGTCGGGTGCCGGCGTTGAGCTGAGCACCGAGCCGCTGTTCTACCTCAGCTTCGCCACCGGTGAGATGCGGCCGTGGCTGGCGACCGAGTACAAGTACAACGACGACCACACCGAGGTGACCTTCAAGTTCGACCCGAAGGCGCACTGGAACGACGGACAGCCGCTGGGCGCGAACGACTTCAAGTTCACCATCATGCTGCTGAAGGATCGCCCGGACCTGTTCGGCGGCGGCGGTGAGCTGAAGGAGTTCGTCAAGGACATCGAGGTGCCGGACGCCCAGACCGCGGTGGTCAAGATGACCAAACCGGGACCACGGTTCCACTACAACTTCATCTCCGCGATCGCCGGTCCGCCGCTCGGGATCATGCCCGAGCACGTCTGGAAGGCGCAGGACCCGACGAAGTACAAGGACAACCCGCCGGTGCACAGCGGTCCCTACAAGCTGAAGCAGGCGATCCGGAACCAGAAGATGTTCGTCTGGGAGAAGGATCCGAACTACTGGAACAAGGACAAGCTCGACGTCAAGCCGCAGTACGTCGTCTACCAGAGCACGTCGAAGCAGCTCGACCAGGCGTCACTGGCGTTCGAGCGGGCCGAGTTCGACGTCGGCTCGGTGGACGAGCAGCACGCCAAGCAGTTGCGCAACACCGGCTACCCGGCCTTGCAGACCACGCAGTTCCACGACCCGAACCCGCGGGTGATGTGGCTGAACTGCGACCCGGCCCGGGGTGTGATCTCGGAGCCGAAGATGCGCTGGGCGATCAACTACTGCCTCGACCGGGAGAAGATCGGCAAGTCGATCTGGCCGGTCCCGGTGCCGCCGGCGCAGTACCCGTGGGCGGACTACCCGACCAACGACAAGTGGAAGAACGACGAGCTCGCGAACAAGTACAAGTTCGAGTTCAACCCGGACAAGGCGACCCAGCTGCTCGACGAGATCGCGCCGAAGAACGCCGCCGGCAAGCGCACCTACAAGGGCAAGGAGATCAACCTCGAGATCATCACGCCCTCGCCGGTCGACGGCGGTGAGTACGCGATCGCGAACGTGCTGAAGACCGAGCTGGCCAAGGTCGGCGTCCCGGCCACCCTGCGCAGCCTGGCCGGCAACGTGCACGACGAGAAGTTCCAGCGCGGCCAGTACGACATCGACTCCAGCTGGGCCGGGATCGCGGTCGACCCCGAGCAGCTGTACTCGGACTGGACCAGCGACAAGTACCAGCCGGTCGGCAAGAACGCGGCCGGCAAGAACAAGCTGCGGTACCGGAACCCGAAGTTCGACGAGATCTCCGAGAAGCTCGCCCAGCTCGACCCGAACAGCGAGGAAGCCAAGCCGCTGCTCAACCAGGCGCTGGAGATCTACTTCCAGGACCTGCCGATGCTGTCGGTGATCCAGACCGGTTACCCGTCGTACTTCAACACGACGTTCTGGAAGGGCTGGCCGACCGACGAGGACCTGTACGAGGTCCCGCTGAACTGGTGGCAGCACTTCATCTTCGTGCTGGGCAAGATCGAGCCCACCGGGCAGAAGGGACCGGCGTGACGGCGGAGGCCCCGCCTGCGGTAGCTGTCGGCAAGAGCCAGGACTCCGCACCCGTCTCGGGGGTGCGGGCCTGGCTGTCGCGGCATCCGCTGGCGGCGTACGCGATCCGCCGGTTCGGGCTGTATCTGATCGAGCTCTGGGGCGCACTGACCATCGCGTTCTTCTTCTTCCGGTTGATGCCGGGTGACCCGATCCAGACGCTGATCCAGACCCTGCAGCAGAACTACATCTACAACGCGCAGGCGAGTGCCGAGATCATCGCCCGCTACAAGCACGAGTTCGGGCTGGACGGGAACCTGCTGACGCAGTACCTGACGTACATGCAGAAGCTGATTCTGCACGGCGATCTCGGGCCGAGCCTGATCAACTACCCGACGCCGGCCCAGACGGTGATCCTGCGATCGTTGCCCTGGACAATCGGTCTGCTCGGCATCTCCGCCGTACTGGCCTGGATCTTCGGCATCGCGATCGGCGCGGTCGCCGGCTGGCGGCGCGGCAAGGCCGGCTCCGCGATCGCCACCAATCTGTCGATCGCGCTGTCGCACGTGCCCTACTTCTTCGTCGCGCTGGTCCTTGTGTACATCTTCGCGTACTCGATGGGTGTCCTGCCGGCCAGATCGGCGTACGACTCGAACATCGATCCAGGGATCAGTCCGCAGTTCGTCGGCAGTGTGCTGAAGTACGGGTTGTTGCCCGCGTTGTCGATCGTGATCATCGGGACGTTCAGCTGGATCCTGTCGACCCGGATGCTGATGGTTCCGATTCTCGGCGAGGACTACCTGGTGTACGCCGAGGCGAAGGGACTGAAGGGCCGGCAGGTCCTGACCCGGTACGCGCTGCGGAACTGCTACCTCCCGCAGGTGACCGCGTTCGGGATCTCGCTGGGCTTCATCTTCAACGGGAACGTGCTGGTCGAGCAGCTGTTCAACTACCCGGGACTGGGCACCACGCTGGTCACCGCGATCCAGCAGCTCGACTTCAACACGATCCTCGGCGTGACCGACATCGCGATCTTCTCGGTCCTGACCGCCGTCCTGCTCCTCGACCTCGTGCTCCCGCTGCTTGACCCGCGGGTCAAGTACTGGAAGTGATGACGATGAGAATCCTGACCGCGGTACTGCGGACGATCCGGAACAGCCGGCGGCTGGCGACCGGACTGGTCATCCTCGGACTGCTGATCCTGATCGCGCTGTTCAGCCCGCTGATCACCAAGGCCATCGGTGGTGGCCAGGACCCGATCGAGCTGGCGGCGTACGACAAGTGGCTGGTGCCCGGGCCGGACCACCTGCTCGGCACCGACCAGTTCGGGCGGGACGTGTTCGCGATGGTGGTGAAGGCACTCGCGGTGTCTCTCCAGATCGGTGCGATCGCCGGTGTCATCTCGACGGTGATCGGTGTGATCGTGGCGTTCGTCGCCGGGTACAAGGGCGGCTGGATCGACAACGTGCTCTCGACGTTCACCGGGATCCTGCTGGTGATCCCGACGTTCCCGTTGCTGATCGCGCTGTCGGCGTACGCGAAGAGCGTGAGTCTGTTCCAGGTCGGCGTGATGATCTCGATCTTCGCCTGGCCGTTCGCGGCCAAGACGATCCGGTCGCAGGTGCTGAGCCTGCGGACCCGTCCGTACGTCGACCTGGCGCGGGTCAGCAAGGCGCGCGACCTGGAGATCATCACCACCGAGCTGCTGCCGAACCTGCTGCCCTTCATCGGCGTCGGGTTCGCGGCGTCGGCGCTCGGCGCGATCTTCGGCCTCGTCGGCCTGGAGATCATCGGCCTCGGGCCGGCCGGCGTGATCGACCTCGGCCAGATCATCTTCAACGCGATCGGCACCGGCGCGCTGACGCTGGGTGCCTGGCCGATGTTCGTCGTGCCGATCGCATTGCTGACCTTGTTGTTCGCGGCGCTGAACATGGTCAACATCGGCCTCGAAGAGGTCTACAACCCGCGACTGAGGGGAGTGGCCGGTGAGTGACTCGGCGAACGTGCTGGAGATCAAGGGGCTCGAGGTCGCCTACTCGACCAACCGTGGCGACGTGAAGGCGGTCCGCGGGATCGACCTCGACGTACGGCGCGGCGAGATCCTCGGCATCGCCGGGGAGTCGGGCAGCGGCAAGAGCACGCTCGCGGTCGCACTGCTCCGGCTGCTCAAGCCGCCGGGCAAGGTGACGGGCGGGTCGGTGATGTTCCATCCGGCCGGGCGGTCGCCGGTGGACCTGCTCAAGGTGCAGGGCGAGGAGCTCCGGGTGCTGCGGTGGTCGGCCTTGTCGTACCTGCCGCAGGGGTCGATGAGTTCGCTCAACCCGGTGATGCGGGTGCGCGACCAGTTCAAGGACGTGATCCTGGAGCATGCGCCGGGGCGACGTGACTCGCTGTCCGAGTTGATCCCGCGGCTGCTGGGACAGGTCGGGCTGGAGCCGCGGGTCGCCTCGATGTATCCGCACGAGCTGTCCGGTGGGATGAAACAGCGCGTGCTGATGGCGATCGCGGTCGCGCTCGAACCGGATCTGGTGATCGCGGACGAGCCGACCACCGCGCTGGACGTGACGATCCAGCGGGTGATCCTGCAGTCGCTGGCCGATCTGCGCACCGACTTCGGGGTCACGCTGATGGTGATCTCGCACGACATGGGTGTGCACGCCCAGCTGGCCGACCGGGTCGCGGTGATGTACGACGGCGAGTTGGTCGAGGTCGGCGGCGTACGTCAGGTGTTCAAGAATCCACGGGATCCCTACACCCGGCAGTTGATCGAGTCGATCCCACGACTGGGACGGAGGGCATCGTGACGTTGGAGCTCGAGCTTCGTGGCGTACAGCAACGATTCCATGCTCGCGGGGTGGCCGGCGGGTATGTGACCGCGGTGGACGATGTGAGCTTCACGCTCGCCGCGTCGCCGCCGCAGATCGTGAGTCTGGTCGGTCAGAGTGGCAGTGGGAAGAGCACGATCGCGCGGAACGTCCTCGGCCTGCAGAAGCCGACCGCCGGATCGGTGCGGTACGGAGGGAAGGACATCTTCCGGCTGAGTCGCGCGGAGTACGACGAGTACCGGCGCGACGTCCAGCCGGTGTTCCAGGATCCGTATGCGATCTTCAACCCCTTCTATCGCGTGGATCGCGTGCTGTGGAAGGCGGTGAAGAAGTTCGGGCTCGCCTCCACGCGGTCATCCGGTCTGGAGCTGATCGAGGAGTCCCTGCGGGCGGTGCGGCTGGAACCGGAGAACGTCCTCGGACGGTATCCGCATCAACTGTCGGGCGGCCAGCGGCAACGCATCATGCTGGCTCGGGTGCACATGCTGCGTCCGTCGTTCATCATCGCCGACGAGCCCGTGTCGATGCTCGACGCCCAGGTCCGCAAACACTTCCTGGACATCCTGCTCGACTTCCAGCGCGAGCACGGGATGACCACGCTCTTCATCACGCACGACCTGTCGACCGTCTACTACCTCGGCGGCGAGGTCATGGTCATCACCAAGGGCCAGATCGTCGAACGCGGTCCGGTCTCCACCGTGATGCACGAGCCGTCCCACCCGTACACCGAGCTCCTGCTCGACTCGATCCCGCAACCCGACCCCGACAACCGCTGGACCACCCGCATCCAGGTCGACGAGCTGGATCGCGTCGACGACAACACCCCCGCCGACGCGACCAAGCCCGAAGCCCCGATCCTCTGAGCGACCATTTCAGGCGTCAACCCCCGAGCTGGTGGGTTGCCCTCTCGAAATCCCGGGGGGCAACCCACCAAGTGAGGGGTTGACCCCACAAGGGGGCTCTATTGCTCGATGTATGGGGAGGTGGTCTGGTTGGGTCCGCTGGGCCGGCGGGAGCTCGAGGCCACCCGGACCGCCCAAGTGAGCTGAGCGCCTCCCCTGCGGCCAGGACCCGTGCTCGGCGCCAGGGTTGCGCCCGCCTCCGCCCCCCGGTCGTCCGGGGAGGATTTCACCCCCGTGAAGGGACATTTCCCTCCCCAGTCCACCCACCTCCCGGACCTGGGACACCTACTGGGGGCCAGTCGACCGCCGCTCGGAGCGGACCCAACCGATCCACGATCCGAACCCCACCTCACCGGACGCTGAGTCGTGGATCCAGGCGATCAAACCCGCGTGTCGACTACCCCGATCCACGACTCGACGACCGGCCTGCCGTTGACACCTCGCTCCACGACTCGCCAAAACACAACCACGACCCCCTGTGCACGCCCGACGACTAAGCCAGGGGGTTGACGCCCGAATTTCAGCGGTCAACCCCCGAGCTTGTGGGTTGCCCCCTGAGAATTTGGGAGCCGAACCCACCAACTCAGGGGTCAACCCCTGAAATGGCCCAGGCCCAGCGTCGGCGTCGGCGTCGGCGTCGGCGCCGGCGCCGGCTTGGGCTTGGGCTTGGGCCGAGGGTGCGGTCAGACGGTCTTGATGGCTGGGTCGCTGATGCCGGGGGTGCCGGTTTCGACGTGGCCGGCGAAGCGGCGCAGGTACGACGGCTCCGAGTCGATGGCGACCGAGACGTCGTACCAGCGGCTGGTGGTGGTGATGGTGTGGGTGGTCTTGCCGGGGCGGAGGTCGAGCCGCTTCGGCTTGCCGCCGTACGCTCCCGTGAGCGTGACGCGGCGGGCGACGTCGGTGGTCAGGGTGAGGTCGACGTTGCCTGTGCGGGTGTTCTCGCGGGCGGTGATCTCCAGGCCGGTGGCGGGCTTGCCCTTGAAGGTGCGGAGGAAGCCGTTCGGCCCGTGCACGGTCAGGTCGTAGACGCCGTTGGAATAGCTGGTGTTCCAGCTGTCCGCGACGCTCTTGCCGGCCTCGGTCGTGTAGGTCCACGGGCCGTCGGTCCGGTTCGCGGACGTGATCAGGAACTGGGCGCCGGCGTGCGGGCCGGAGCTGAAGGTCAGCCTGTACTTGCCTCCGGCAACCACACCGTCGACGATCGATGCGTAGGGCAACGGCCTGGTACGGCGGCTGCCGCGCTCCTGAGCCGGGATCCGGCCGACCGCCGGTGGCGTCGGCACGTAGTCCGGGTGCCGCTTGTCGTCCGGCGGCTCGTAGGCCGTGGTGTCCGGGAGCCGCGCCGGCCGGGTGGCCGTCGTACCGAAGTCGAAGGCCGAGCTGAGGTCACCGCAGATCGCCCGCCGCCACGGCGAGATGTTCGGCTCGTCCACGCCGAACCGCTGCTCCATGAACCGGATGATCGAGGTGTGGTCGAACACCTCCGAGCACGTGTAGCCGCCGGTGCTCCAGGGCGACACGACCAGCATCGGCACGCGCTGTCCCAGACCGTACGGGCCTGGCGCGACCTTGGTCCCGGTGTACAGGTCGGGCCCGACGTCGACGGTCGACAGACCCTGCGCCGCGGACATCGGCGGGTACGGCGGTACGGCGTGATCGAAGAAGCCGTCGTTCTCGTCGTACGTGATGAACAGCGCGGTCTTGCTCCAGACCTCGGGGTTCGAGGTGAGGGCGTCGAGGACCTGGGAGATGTACCAGGCGCCGTAGTTGGCCGGCCAGTTCGGGTGCTCGGTGAAGGCCTCCGGCGCGGCGATCCAGGAGATCTTCGGCAGCCGGTTGTTCTTCACGTCGGCGGTGAGCTGAGCGAACAGGCTCTCGCCGGCCTTCGCGTTCGTGCCGGTGCGGGCCTTGTCGTACAAGGGGTTCCCGGCCTGGGCGTTGCGGTAGGTGTTGAAGTACAGCAGCGAGTTGTCGCCGTAGTTGCCGCGGTAGGCGTCGTCGATCCAGCCCCAGCCGCCGGCGGCGTCCAGGCCGTCGCCGATGTCCTGGTAGATCTTCCACGAGACGCCGGCCTGCTCGAGCCGCTCCGGGTACGTCGTCCAGCCGTAGCCGACCTCGTCGTTACCCAGGACCGGGCCGCCGCCGGTGCCGTCGTTGCCCGTGTAACCGGTCCACATGTAGTACCGGTTCGGGTCGGTCGAACCCATGAACGAGCAGTGGTAGGCGTCGCACAGGGTGAACTTGTCGGCGAGCGCGTAGTGGAACGGGATGTCCTCGCGGGTCAGGTACGCCATCGTGGTCGAGCTCTTCGCCGGGATCCACTGGTCGTACTTGCCGTTGTTGTGCGCCTGGTGCGCGTCGGGCCAGCTGTGCGCGAGGTCCTGGATGAACTGCAGGCCGAGGTTGTCCGCTTCCGGCCGGAACGGCAGGATCTCCCGGCCGGCGGCGTCCTTCTGGTGCCATACCGGCTGACCGCTCGGCAAGGCGACCGGCCGCGGGTCACCGAAGCCGCGGACACCGTTGAGGGTGCCGAAGTAGTGGTCGAACGATCGGTTCTCCTGCATCAGTACGACGATGTGCTCGACGTCCTTGATGTCGCCGAACCGGCGATGTGCCGGGATCGCGGCGGCCTGCTCGATACTGTTCGTCATGGCGGCGAACGCGGCCGATGCTCCCGCGAGCTGCAGGAACCTCCGGCGATTGATGTCTGGCATACGGGTCTCCTGACGGGCGGTGGGGCGGATGGAGTCTGGAACACCAGGACTGCGTCGCAGGCACCCTAGTCTGAACGATTAACACCCGGAAGATGAACTCTGCTGTCCATTCCCGGTGATTTTCAAACTGTTCTGAACGCCGCATCCGTAGTTCGATCACCGGCAGCGATTGCTCTCCGCGACGTTCGGCGGGAGACTGGACTAGCGCGCGGCCTGGGGGTTGGGGGAGGCTGCGATGGGCGGGCGGGCGCTCGCTGGAGGCGCCGCAACAGAGGTGGAGCGGCAGCGGCTCGAAGGGCAGCTCGCGGCCTTGACCGACCAGTTCGCCGCCGCCAACGAAGTACTCTCCGCGGTCGGCCGCTCGGCCGGCGACCCGGACTCCGTCCTCACCACCATCGTCGAGAGCGCCCGCCGGCTCTGCCGCTCGCAGGCCGCCCAGCTCTACCCGTTCGAGGACGGCTACTACCGACTCAGCAAAGCCGTCGGCATGTCGGCGGAGTCGATCCGCTACATCACCGACCACCCGATCCCGATGGACCGGGGAACGCTGATCGGCCGAGCCGGCCTGGACCGCACCACCCAGCAGATTGCCGACGTCCTGGCCGACCCCGAGTACAGGCTTCAGGACCTGCAGCAGCTGGGCGGCTTCCGGACGTTGATGGCCGCGCCGATGGTGATCGACGACCAGGTGGTCGGGGCCCTGTGTATCTGGCGCAACGAGGTCAGACCGTTCGACGAGCGGGAGCAGAACCTCGTGACCGCGTTCGCCGGGCAGGCGGCGATGGCGGTGAACAGCGTGAAGCTCGTCCAGCAACTCGAGGCCCGCGGCGCCGAACTCGCCCGGAAGGTCGGTGAGCTCGAGGCGCTGCGTGAGGTCGGCGAGGCGGTCAACTCCAGCCTCGACGTGTCCAAGGTGCTGTCGACCATCGCCAAGCACGCGGTCCAGATCTCCGCCACCGACGGCGGCTCGATCATGGAGTACGACGAGGACCAGCGACAGTTCCTGGTCCGGAGCGTCTACCGGACCGACCGGAGTGTGATCGAGCGGCTGCGGGCGACCCGGATCCATCTCGACGAAACGCTGGTCGGTCGTGCGGCCAAGCTGGGCCGGCCGCTGGCGGTGCCCGACCTCAGTACCGCGGAACTCGATCCACATCTCGCGGTGTTGTACGAGGCCGGTTGGCGTTCACTGGTCGCCGTACCACTGCTCCGGGAGGGGCAGATCGTCGGTTCGCTGGTGGTCCGGCGGAAGCGACCTGGGGAGTTCTCGGCGGAGACGCTCGCGCTCCTGGAGATGTTCGCGGACCAGTCGACGCTCGCGCTCCTGAACGCGCAGCTCTACCGAGAGCTCAAGCAGCGCAGCGCCGAGCTCGAGGTGGCCAGCCGGCACAAGTCCGAGTTCCTGGCCAGCATGTCGCACGAGTTGCGGACGCCGCTCAACGCCGTCCTCGGCTTCTCCGAAGTCCTGCTGGAGCGGATGTTCGGCGAGCTCAACGAGCGGCAGGAGGAGTACCTGCGCGACATCCACGGCTCCGGCAAGCACCTGCTCGAACTGCTGAACGAGATCCTCGACCTGTCCAAGGTCGAGGCCGGCCGGATGGAGCTGGAGTACACGACGTTCCCGCTGCGCCGGTTGCTCGACAACACCGCGGCGATGCTGCGCGAGCGGGCCACCCTGCACGGCATCGACCTGCGGGTCGAGGTCGGGCCCGGCGTCGACGAGGTGTACGCCGACGAGCTGCGGCTGAAGCAGGTCGTGCTGAACCTGATGACCAACGCGGTGAAGTTCACCGGCGACGGCGGCTCGGTGGTGGTGAGCGCGACCCGGTCCGGGGCCGAGGTGCACATCGCGGTCACCGACAGCGGTCGCGGCGTACCGCCGGAGGACCGGGAGCGGATCTTCGAGTCGTTCCAGCAGGGCGGTCGCGGTCCGTCGCAGGAAGAGGGCACCGGGCTGGGGCTGACGTTGTCGCGGCGGATCGTCGAGCTGCTCGGCGGCCGGATGTGGTTGGAGAGCGAGGTCGGCGTCGGCAGCACGTTCGGATTCTCCTTACGCAGCAGGGAGAACGAGCACCGGCCTGACCCGGCCCGGACCGTCGGCGACGTCGTGGTCATCGAGGACGACCGGCCGTCGCTCGACCTGATCACGGCCTATCTGTCCGGCGCGGCGCTGCAGGTCACGGTCGCCGGCGACGGTCAGTCCGGGCTGGACGCTGTCCGGCGAGTCCGGCCGGACGCCGTACTGCTGGATATCCGGCTGCCGGGGATCGACGGGTGGGCCGTGCTGCACGCCTTGAAGGCCGAGGCGGCAACCCGCGACATCCCGGTGATCATCGTGTCGATCGTCGAGGAACGGGCTCGGGGCGCGGCGCTCGGGGCCGCCGCGTATCTGGTCAAGCCGGTCAGTAGGGACGCGTTGTTGCAGGCACTGCGAGCGGTCGGCGTGGTGGCCGGCCCCGAGGGGGAGAATCGATGAATCCGGGCCGGATCCTGGTGGTGGAAGACAATCCGAAGAACCTCAAGCTGGTACGGGACGTGCTGAGATTCTCCGGGTACGAGGTGATCGAGGCGACCTCGGGTGAGGACGGGGTTCGGCTCGCGGCCTCCGAGCATCCCGACCTGATCCTGATGGACCTGCAGCTGCCCGGCATCGACGGCGCCGAGGCGTTGCGACGGATCCGGGCCGGCGAGCAGACCCACGCCGTACCGGTGGTCGCGGTGACGGCGTTCGCGATGGACCACGATCGGCAGCGCGCCTTCGACTCCGGCTTCACCGGGTACGTCGAGAAGCCGATCAGCGTGCGCCGGTTGCCGCAGCAGGTCGAGGACTTCCTCCGGCTGGGCGGTGCGACATGACGAAGGTGCTCGTGGTCGACGACCAGCCACCGAACGTCCGGCTGCTGGAGGCCATCCTCAGCCCGCGCGGGTACGACGTACTGACCGCGTCGTCGGGTGAGCAGGCGCTGGAGCTGATCGATGCCGAGGACATCGATCTCGTCCTGCTCGACATCCTGATGCCGGGGATGGACGGGTACGAGGTGTGCCGGCGGATCCGTGACCAGGTGGACACGGCGTACCTGCCGGTCGTGATGGTGACGGCCAGCGGCGACGAGCAGAAGGTGAAGGCGCTCGAGGCTGGCGCGGACGACTTCCTCACCAAGCCGGTCAACCAGAGCGAACTGCTCGCCCGGGTGGCGTCGCTGGCGCGGATCAAGCGGTACCAGGACACGATCAAGCGGCAGGCCGCCGAGCTGACCGCGTGGAACCAGGAACTGGAGTCGCGGGTCGAGAGCCAGGTGTCGCAGTTGCAGCGGATGGGCCGGTTGCGCCGGTTCCTCAGCCCGCAGCTGGCCGAGCTGATCGTGGACTCCGGCGACGAGTCGTTCCTGGCCAGCCACCGGCGCGAGATCGTCGTGGTCTTCTGCGACCTGCGCGGCTTCACCACGTTCGCGGAGGCGAGCGAGCCGGAGGAGGTGATGGGCGTGCTGGAGGAGTACCACCACGCGCTCGGCGACCTGATCTTCCGCTTCGAGGGAACGCTGGAACGCTTCGCGGGCGACGGCCTGATGGTGTTCTTCAACGATCCGGTGCGCTGCGAGGACGGCCCGTTGCGGGCGCTGCGGATGAGTGTCGCGATGCGGACCCGGGTCCGCGGACTGGCCGAGACCTGGAGCCGGCGCGGCCATGACCTCGCGCTCGGGATCGGAATTGCCCAGGGGTACGCGACGCTCGGCACCATCGGGTTCGACGGACGGCTCGACTACGCGGCGATCGGGAGTGTGACCAACCTGGCCGCGCGGTTGTGCGCCGATGCCGAGGCCTGGCAGATCCTCGCCACGGAACGGGTCTACGGGGCCGCCGGCGACGCGGTGATCGGCGAGGATGCCGGTCTTCGTGAGGTCCGCGGCTTCAGCCGAACCGTGCACGCGTTCAGTGTCCGCGGTCTCGACAACGCGAGGATCGTGTCATGACCGGCGATCTGTGGACCGCTCCCGGTGAGGTCGGCCGTGGACTGTCCACCCTGACCGAGGAGGAGCGGTATCAGCGCTTCGACCAGTTGCAGGCGCGGATGGGCGGGGTGTGGGACGCGATGCGGATGAACTACGACGACGAGTCCGTGGTCGTCGTACCGTCGATCTCGCTGGACAAGACCGAGGCCGCCGGGACCGGGACGGCCATGGAGGCGTACGAGGAGCGGTTCTTGTTCCTGCTCATCCTGTTGCGCGAGCCGCGGCTGCGGATGGTGTACGTGACCTCGATGCCGATCGCGCCCGAGATCATCGAGTACTACCTGTCCTTGCTGCCCGGCGTGATCCCGAGCCATGCGCGCGCCCGGTTGTCGCTGATCCCGGTCAACGACGCGTCGCCGATCCCGCTCAGCGAGAAGCTGCTGGCCCGGCCACGGCTACTCAGCCGGATCGCCGCGCTGGTCCCGAACCCACTGCGGTCGCACCTGATTCCCTACAACACGACCGAGCGCGAACGCGATGTCGCGATCAGCCTCGGGATCCCCATGTACGCCGCCGATCCGCGGCTGGCACCACTGGGGTCGAAGTCCGGCGGCCGCCGATTGTTCGCCGAGGTCGGCGTACCCCATCCGCTCGGGGTGGAGAACCTGCACACGCTCGACGAGCTCGCCGATGCGCTGGTCGGGATGCGTGCCGAACGGCCGGCGATGGACAGCGCGATCGTGAAGCTCAACGAGGGCGTGTCCGGTGAGGGCAACGCGGTCGTGCGGCTGAAAGGGCTGCCGGCGCCCGGATCGGCGGGGGAGCGGGACGAGGTGATGACGCGGCTGCGCGAGATGGAGCTGGAGTCCGTGACGACCCCGTTCGAGGTGTACGCCGCGAAGTTCGCGGAGAACGGTGGGATCGTCGAGGAACGGATCGTCGGTGCCGAACTGCGCAGTCCGAGCGTGCAGCTCCGGGTGGTGCCTGGTGGTGGGGTCGAACTGCTGTCCACGCACGACCAACTGCTCGGCGGCGCGAGCGGGCAGAGCTACCTGGGCTGTGTGTTCCCGGCGGCACCGGAGTACGCGCGGATGATCACCGAGCATGCCGCGACGATCGGCCGGCGACTGGCGGATCAGGGTGCGCTCGGGCGGTTCGCGATCGACTTCGTCGTGGTGCGCGATGCCGCCGGCGGCTGGACGTCGTACGCGATCGAACTGAACCTACGCAAGGGCGGGACGACGCATCCGTTCTTGACATTGCAGTACCTGACCGACGGGAGGTACGACCCACGGACCGCGTTGTTCGTCACGTCGTTGGGGCAGGAGAAGCACCTGGTCGCGACGGATCACCTCGAGTCGGAGCTGCTCAAGGGGTTGGCGCCGGCCGATGTGTTCGACATCGTGGCGCGGCACGGGCTGCACTTCGATCAGTCGCGGCAGGTGGGCATCGTGTTCCACATGATCAGCTGTCTGACCGAATGCGGCCGGCTCGGGCTGACCGCCGTCGGGGACACGCCGGCGGAGGCCGATCGCCGGTACCGTGATGCTTCCCGCATTCTGCTGGCGGAGGCGGAGCAGGCCTTCGTGGAGCAGCCACTGCCGAGCTGAGAGGTGCGATGGAGCGAGTCTGGTACGTCGCCTACGGTTCCAACCTCGCTCTCGACCGATTCCGGTGCTACCTGGCCGGCGGCTGCCCTGCCGGCGGCGCACGCGTGTACGCGGGCTGCCGCGATCACAGCGACCCCCAGCGAATCGCCGGTGTCCACGTGCCTGGCGGGCTCGTGTTCGCCGGTGCGTCGCGGGTCTGGGGCGGTGGCTCGGCCTTCTACGACCACGCAGCGGCGGGATGTGTCGCCGGCCGGGCCTATCTGCTGACGGCGGACCAACTGGGCGACGTCGCTGCTCAGGAGATGCGCCGGGAGCCGGGCGGCGAGTTCGCCCGCGAGCTGGCCGCGCTGCTGCCGGACGTGGACGCGCTCCACACCATGGGACCCGGCCGCTACGAGACCGTCGTACGCCTCGGCGAACGCGACGGCCACCCGATGTTCACCGTCACGCATGACCCGGCCGCCGACCTCGAGCCGGCCGCGCCCACAGCGCCGTACCTCCGCTGGATCGCCACCGGCCTGACCGAAGCCCACGGCTGGAACACGCAGCAGATCGTGGAATATCTGCAGGCCGCGCCGGGCGTCCAGAAAGCCTGGACGCCCGACGCGCTGACCGACCTGCTTACCGCTTGATGGCGACGCAGGTCGCGGTGGAGTGCTTTGACGGGTCGCTTTCGGAGGTGGCGGTGAGGGTGATCTTGGCGAGGGGGGTAGTGCCGGCCTTGGTGTAGACGGGGACGGTGACCTGTTGGCCGGCGTTGGCGGTGGTTAGGGCGTTGGGGACGGCGATTGACCAGTCCTTGCCGTTCACCTTGGCGGAGACGCGGTAGACGTCGCCCTTCAGGTACGGCGTGATGTCCTCGGGGTGCTCGGAGACGGTGCCGGCCTTACCGGTGTTGGTGAGTGAGAAGTTGCAGGTCTGGACACCGTTGGACGCCGGCTTCGCGACCGTCGGCAGGACGCGGACGCCACGCTTCTGGGCGCCGGAGCCGTCCAGTGAGCGGACCGCGACCGTATAGGACAGCACGCCGGCGCGGTCCCGGTGCACGTTGGTGATGTAGAAATGCAGCCGGTTGGCGGTGTCGGTGTACTCGTACTCGCTGCCCGAGTTCGTGCCGGCGTGGAACAGCGCGTCCGACAGCTGGCGGTAGTCGCCGATCGTGATCGGGACCTTGGTGCCGTCGGGCAGCACGTAGTCGGTCATGGTGATGTCCTGCGGGTTGGCGTCGACGACCCACTCGAACGGCGCCTGATCCTGGTTCTTGGTCTTCGCCAGCAGTACGCCGGAGTCGGAGGTGAATGAGTCCGTGCCCATCCGGTCGACCACCTCGACGGTGTAGTTCTGGTAGCCGCGACCATCACACATCGGATCCGTGTTCACATCACAGGGCGCATCGAGATCGCCCGTACCGCCGAGCTGGATGTTGATCCCGGACAGGTCCTTCGGCCCAGGTTGCACGGTCCGCGCGATGACATTCGCGATCACCACCCCGGACGAGGCCAGCGCCTCGCGGGACAACCGCAGGACGTTCTGTTCGTCGACCATCTGCAGCTTGATCTTGTTCCGCAGCATGTGCTGGGCGCCCATCGACGCACCACCGGTCGCCGGGATCGTCCAGCGGCTGTGTGGGCCACCCGGACCGTTGAAACTTCCGCGGCTGAGCATCTCCCACATGCCGGTGTAGTCGCGCCGGGCCGGGATGCTGTACGGGTTGTTGTAGTTGTCGCCGATGCCCAGGATGTGGCTGAACTCGTGGGCGAACACGGCCATGCCCGAGCTCTCCGCCTGGGTCGACGAACCACCGCCGGCGTTCGGCCAGATCGACGCTCCCGCGGCCCATGACGTCCAGTCGACGTACCGGGTGTTCGACCAGTTCGGCAGGCTCGGGTCCGGCGGACCGAAGTCGTCGCTGACATCCTCCTTGGTCGGGAACTTCATCATCCCGAACTCCTGCCAGGTGGACGACTCGTCCTGGCCGGCACTCAGGAAGAACACGAAATCGAACCCGGCCGGCACGTCGGGACCCTGATCGGCCACCCACGCCGCGCGACCGTCGGTGCGGATGTTCTTCGTGCAGTTGTCGCCGGCCGGGCAGGCGGTGCCACCCTGGAACTCCATCGCGTACTCGTGCGACTTGCCGGGCATCCGATACGGGCCGAACGCGGTCAGGTCGACGCCGTACCGGCCGCCGGAGTCCCCCATCCAGTACTCGTGCAGGGTGTGGCCGCGGTTCAGCGCGTTGGGCGTGTTGAGGAAGTTCTTGTAGAACTCGCCGACCTGGTCGCGCGGTACGCCGTTCGCCTCGGCACTCGGGTTGCCGAAGACGGTCGAGCCCTTGGGCTTGGTGATGACGAAGTCCTGGTTCGGATAGTCGAGCAGCACGAGCGCACCCTTGAACGTCCGGACCGAGCCCTTCGTCGCCGGGTTGGCCCAGTCGGTCCCGGGCGGCTTGACGTAGTCGCTCCAGGTCATGTGGTCCGGGTTCTCCCAGTTCTGCGGGTCGATCGGACCGGGCAGACCCTGGGATGTGGTGGCGATCCGCCGGTCCTGGCCCGACTCCTGCCACGGCTGCTTCTGCGGCCAGTGCGGATACTGCCAGGCATTCACGGGATCCGGGGGAGCGGCCGCCGCGTCGGTGGTCGCGGGAGCAGGTGCGGTCAGGGCCACGCCCGCGACGGCTGCGGCGCCGAGTACGGCGGCCAGCCGTACGGCGAAACGGGACTTCCGGAGGTTGGGCACGGGCGGTGTCCGATCGACGAGGGCGGATAACGGATCGGGATTTTGCCCGTCAGCATGCCCTTTTCACGGGCTGCCGACACGGCGGTTTTCCCCTGCGTCACCAAGCCGGGCGTTTTCCGCAACCATCGAGCCCGGGGGATGGAATCGGCGCGGGGCAGGCGGACAATTACAGCATCGGGAAAGGGGCCGGAGATGGCCGATGACGTGATCATCGTGGGAGTCGACGCCGCGTGGCAGCGCAGCAAGGCACTCGACTGGGGGGTGACCGAGGCGCTGCTGCGGGAGTTGCCGCTGCGCGCGATCCACGGCGTCGAGGAGCCGAGGCGCTACAGCGACACCCACGCTCCGGTGCGGGTCGACGGGGAATCGGTCGTCCCGGTGAGGATCGACAAGGCGGCCGCCCGGGTGGTGGACGAAGTGCGCCAGTACCTGGCGGGAATCGACACCGAGCTGGACCTTGGCGTCGACCTGCGCGTCGGGAAGCCGGATGACGTGCTGGTCGACCTCAGTGCGACCGCGACGATGCTGGTGCTCGGCCGGCGCGGGCACGGCGTCTTCGCCGACCTGCTGATCGGCTCCACCTCCGACGCGGTCGGCAACCGCGGCCGCGGCCCGGTGGTCGTCGTACCGAGCGGCTGGCAGCAGCAGGAGCACCGCACCGCCCCGGTCCTGGTCGGCGTCGACTGGATCGAGTCCGAGCCCGACCAGCCGGCTATCGAGTTCGCTGCGGACCACGCCGCCGCGCACGGCGTACAGCTCACCCTCGTCCTGGTCTGGGACTTCCCCTGGGAGGTCGCCACCGACCAGCCCGCTTCCGCCGAAGATATCGACCAGTGGCACGACATGGCTGATGCCCGCGGCGCCGAGCTCGTCGAGGAGTGGCGCGCCAAACGCCCCGGCGTCGAGATCACGCATGACGTCCACCAGGGCCACCCCGTCGAAGGCCTCCTCGCCGCCGCCGAGACCTTGAACCCCCAGCTTCTCGCCGTCGGCGGCCGCCCCCGCTCCCGCCTCGCCGAACACCTCCTGGGCTCCACCGCCCGAGGCGTCCTGCACCACACCACCCACCCCATCGCCATAGTCCACCAACGCCCGTAGGTGCCGTCGCAGCCGACGACTGAACGTTCAGCGGGAGCTGAACAAGAAGTCGATCCGGCTGTGAATCCGCCGCGGTCCCATGGTGCGTATGTCTTCCAGAGCACCGGACGATGACGGGAGATGTGCCATGGGAGCGGACAAGGGTCTGGAGACGCTGATCGAGGTGGTGCGGCAGTCGGCGGAGGCTTACATCCGCGGTGACATCGACGCCTACCTGGACCTGATCCACCACAGCGACGACTACACGTTGATGTCGCCATTGGGCGGGGAGGTCGTCCGTGGTTTCGACTCCTCACCGGAGGCGTTGCAGAGCACACGCGAGATGTTCCGTGCCGGGGAGGCGACGGTCGACATCGAGCAGTGCTACCACTCCGGCGACCTGACGGTTCTCGTCGCGGTCGAACGGCAGCATGGCGAGGTCGGCGTACTGCCCGCCCAGGACTGGTCCCTGCGCGTCACGCTGGTCTTCCGACGCACGCCATCAGGCTGGGACCTGGTGCACCGCCACGCCGACCCTCTGGTCCACCCCATCGGCTTCGGTCAACTGTCCGAACTGGCGCGAGGGGCCGCCGGCTGACACGCCCAGAGGCCCGTACGGCGTGCCGGGTTGCCACCGCGAGCGCATACTGCGAGATGTAGGGGGAGCTCGTATCAGGGGGACCGACGATGCCTGTGCCCGGTGGTTACTCCATCAAGACCTATCGCTATCTGCGGATGGCGATGATCGCCATGATCGTCCTGCTCGGCGCGTCGCTGGTGATCGAGTGGTCGAAGACCGATCCGCATTGCCTGCAGAACTCGATCAGTGCCTACTACTACACACCGGTACGCGCGATCTTCGTCGGCTCGCTGATCACGATCGGCGTGTGCATGGTGGTGCTGAAGGGCAACACCGAGCCGGAGGACATCCTGCTCAACGTGGCCGGCATTCTCGCGCCCGGTGTCGCGCTGGTCCCGACGCCGGGGCGGGGCACCTGCCACTCGGTGCCGGTGGACCTCGGCGACGCGGCGGCGAACGTCTCGAACAATATGCTCGCGTTGTTCATCATCGCCGTGCCGTGTCTGGTGGTCGCCGCGATCTTCATCATCCGGGATCGCATCCAGCACCCGAACCAGTGGACGTGGATGTACGTGGTCGGCCTCGCCGTGTCGACGCTGATCTTCGGTGGTGGGCTCGTGTGGTTCTTCGTCGACCGCGAGGGCTTCATCGACAACGCGCACTACGCGGCCGCGATCACGATGTTCGTGTGCATCATCGCCGTGGTCCTGCTGAATGCCGAGCAGTTCCGGCGCAAGCAGCGCAAGCACGCGGTCCCGCACTCGCCGGCGAACCGGTACTCGGTGATCGCATTGCTGATGGTGCTCGCGCCGCTCGTGATGGTCGGCTGGAAGGCGCTCTTCGGCTGGCAGCACGCCGTCCTGTGGATCGAGGGCGCACTGATCCTGCTGTTCGCCGCGTTCTGGGTGAGTCAGACCCAGGAGCTGTGGAACGACGGCATCCGTCAGGAATTGCCGCGGTCACAGGCGACGCCGTCACCGTTGCGATCCAGTTCGGTCGAGTAGCCAGGGTCGCCCCGGTGGAGCGGCGCCTTACCGGCGGCGCGCACCTCGGCACAGTTCTTGTAGACCACGGTCGTGGTCGTGGCCTGGGGCGCGGTCGGCTCGGTGGTCGGCACCGACTCGGTCGGTGTGGGCGCCGGCTCCGACGGTCGCGTCTGCGTCGGTGTCGGCGTAGGGCTCGGTGTCTGCTTCGGAGTCGGTGTCTCGCTCGGGGTCCGGGTCTGCTCGTGCGTGGGCTCGGTGGTCGGTGCTGTCGTCGGCGCCTTGGACTGCGGTGCGGTTGGCGTGCTCCCCGGCGCCGGAGTTGTCCCGGCCTCGGTCGTCGCTGCGCCGGTGGGCGCCGTACTGGCCGACTCGCCGCCGCTGAACGGGTTGAACAGCACCAAGGCGATCAGCGCGAGCGGGATCGCTGCGATCACGCCGAACTTGACCCTGCTCGTGCCGCCGAACCGGCCCAGCGGACCGCGGACGGCGCGGCCGTTCTCGTCGACCCAGAACGCCCAGGCGTCCGGCGCGGGCGGCCATGTCTTTGCGGGCCGCCAATGTTTCGGTGGTCGCCACCGCGCCGTCGGCGGATCGGGCCAACCAGGCGGTGCGTTGAACTGCCTCACTCCCAACCTCCCCAGTGCGTGCAGCAGCCTAGCGACAGCAGGCAGAGAGGGAAGCCCGGGGCCAGGAAGCCCTTGTGTTTCATGCGTTTGACCGCAGTCCTCGCGGCGTGGGCCGTCGTGTGAGGGCTAAGTCTCGTTGACAGACCCAGCGGGGTGGTGTGAGGCTCGGTGCATGACTGAGACGCAGGAGCAGGCGCCCGGGTTGGCGGACGACTCGACGAGCCGCAGCCGGACTTTCTCGTGGATGGACCCGGCGCTGACGGCGGCGCGGATCGGGAGCACCTCGGGCCTGGAGATGCTGCGGGCGATGCAGGGTGGGGAGATCCCGGCGCCACCGATCCTGCATCTGGTCGGAGCGACCGGGTTGGAGGCGGAGGAGGGGCGCGTCACGGTGTTCATGCCGGCGGCCGAGTTCCACTACAACCCGCTCGGCACGGTCCACGGCGGGATCATCGCGACACTCCTCGACACCGCGGCCGGCTGCACCGTGCACTCGACTCTGCCGGCCGGCATCGGCTACACCTCCCTCGACCTGATGACCCGGTTCATCAAGCCGGTCACCGTCAAGTCAGGTCTGCTCCGCTGCGAAGGCACCATCATCAGCCGAGGCCGCCGTACCGCGGTCGCCGAATCCCGCTTGTTCGACGAGCGCGGCACGCTGCTGGCCCAGGCGACTTCTACGTGCCTGATCTTCGAGGTGCCTCAGGCCTGATCGGCGAGGAGCTTCTCGGTGGCGACCAGGCGGACGCAGGTGGCGAGGCCGGTGATGGCGGCTTCAACCTCGGGGAGTTCGGGGTAGGTGGGGGCGATGCGGATGGTCTGGTCGGTGGGGTCGTCGCCGTACGGGTGGGTGGCGCCGGCCGGGGTGATGGCGATGCCGGCCGCCTTGGCCTTGGCGACGACCTCACGGGCGCAACCTTCCGGCACCTGCAGGCTGATGAAGTAGCCGCCGGCCGGGTTGGTCCACGAGGCCAGGCCGGTGCCGCCGAGCTCGGCGGTGAGGATCTTGTCGACCACGTCGAACTTGGGCCGGATCACGTCGGCCAGCGTCCGCATGTGCGCGTGCAGCCCGTCGGCGTCGCGGAGGAACTGAGCGTGCCGCAGCTGGTTGATCTTGTCCGGACCGATGCTCTGCTTCACGGTGTGGCTGAGCCACCACTCGAGGTTGGCCGGTGACGATCCGAAGAACGCGACGCCGGCGCCGGCGAACGTGATCTTCGAGCTGGAGCCGAACACGAAGGCCCGATCCGGGTGATCGTTCTCAGCGCACAGCGCGAGTACGTCGGCGATCGTCGCGGGCGAGTCGGTCAGGTGATGGACGGCGTACGCGTTGTCCCAGAAGATGCGGAGGTCCGGTGCCGCGGTCTCCATCGCGGCGAGCCGGCGGACGGTCTCGTCGGAGTAGACAGCGCCGTCCGGGTTGCTGTACTTCGGCACGCACCAGATGCCCTTGATCCGCGCGTCCTCGGCGACCAGCCGCTCGACGACGTCCATGTCGGGTCCGTCGGCAGTCATCGGCACCGGGATCATCCGGATCCCGAACCGCTCACAGATCCCGAAATGCCGGTCGTACCCCGGCACCGGGCACAGGAACGCGAGCCCGTCCACGTCGGCCCACCGCTGCTCGGCCCCCGGCACCTTCCCGAGCAGCGCGAACACGACGGCGTCGTGCATCAGTTCGAGGCTAGAGTTCCCCGCCGCCAGCAACTGCTCGACCGGCACCTGCAGATCCTCGGCGAAAATCGCGCGCAACTCCGGCAGCCCGTTCAACCCGCCGTAGTTCCGCAGGTCGGTCCCATCGGCCGCGACCGGTTTCCCCTCCAGCCCCAGCACTCCGTTGGCCGCATCCAGCTGCTTCGGCGAAGGCTTCCCGCGGGTGAGATCGAGCTTCAGCCCCTTCGCCACCAACGCCTCATAGTCCTGCCGGGCACGGTCACGCTGGGCGGTCAACTCTTCGACACTCACGGGGGGAGTCCTTTCACGGTGCTAGGTGTTGGGCCCCAGCCTAGTGATCACCCGACCGCGTGGAGAAACAGGGACTGGTCAGCGGCCGCCGCGGCCACACTTCGGGTACTTGGGGTCCCAGGGTGGGCAGCCCGGGATACCGGGTGGCGGCTTGATCGTCGGCGGCGTACCCGGCGGTGGCGGGATGATCGGCGGTGTCGGGACGGTCGGCGGCGCCTTGCTGCCGTTGGACAGCACCAGCGTCACCGTCGCACCCTCGGGCGCACCGTCCTCCTGCCGTGGCGTGGTGGACGCGACCGTGCCCGCCGGCGCGTCCGAGTCCACCGGGGTCGGAGAGATCGCGGCCTTGAAGCCCATCGACAGCAGCTTCGCCGTGGCGTCCACCGGGGTCATGCCCTTCAGGTACGGCAGGTCCTTCACGTTGCCGCGGATCGTCTTGTCGTCCGGCTGGACGAACTTGCTGGTCGGCAGTCCGCGCAGCGCCAACTGCATCGCCGTCTCCCAGATCGGACCGGCGGTCCCCGAACCGGAGGCATCACGCATCTTCTCGCCGTTGAGGGTCTGACCGATCAGATCCTTGTACGGCGGGTTGGCGTCGGCCACCACCGACGCAGCGGCCAGCTTGGACGAGTAGCCGGCGAACCAGACCGCGTGGTTGTTTTGGATGGTTCCGGTCTTGCCGCCCAGATCACTCTTGCCGAACTTCAGCTTGCCGCCGGTGGCGCCGGGCTCCATCACCTTGTGCAGCACGTAGTTCACGCCGTCGGCGACCGTCGGCGAGAGTGCCCGGCGGCAGCCCGGACCCGGGGTCGGGATCGCCTTGCCCTTGTTGGTGATCGCGGTGACGACCACCGGCGTGCAGTACATTCCGCGCGCGGCGAACGTCGCGTACGCGTTCGACAGCATCAGCGGCGTGATCAGACCGGCGGACCCGAGCGTGAACGACACCACCTGCTCCAGCGGCTTCATCGTCTGGGCGTCGTACATGCCGAGCTTCGCGGCGATGGTGGCGATCGGGCACAGGCCGATCTGCTCGGACAACTGCAGGAAGTAGGTGTTGGTCGAGGCCTTGGCCGCGTCGATCATGGACGGGTCGATCATCGTCCTGGTCGAGTTGCTCGGGTTGTACTCGTCGACCGACGTCGTACCGCTGCAGGTGCTGAACTTCTTGCCACCGAGGCTGATCGTCTGCGGGGAGTTGATCCGGTAGGTGAGCGGCACGCCCTTACCGATCGCGGCGGCGATCGTGAACGCCTTCATCGTCGAGCCGTTCTGGAAGCCGCCGTACCCACCGGGGTAGGACTTCTCGACGTTGAAGTTGTACGTCGTCTGGCCCTTCTTGCTGCCGTAGCTCCGGCTCTGCGCCATCGCCTTCACCAGGCCGGTGCCCGGCTGGACCATCGTGATCGCCGCGACCGCCTGGTCGCCGGGCTTGGAGTGCTTCTTGATCGAGGACTCGGCCGCCGCCTGGATCTTCGGGTCGAGTGAGGTGCGGATCACCAGGCCTGCGGTCTCGATGTAGTTCTCCGCGTCCTCCGGGTTCTTGCCGAAGGCCGGGTTCTCCTTGAGCTTGGCGACGACGTAGTCGCAGTAGAACGGGTACCTGGAGCTCGCGCAGCCGCTCGGGACATTGATGACCTTGGCCGGATTGATCACCGGCGTCTTGATCGCGTCCTGGGCCTGCTTGGCCGTGACGACGTTGAGCTCCTGCATCCGGCGCAGCACGACATCGCGACGTTCCTTGGCGCGCCCCGCGTGGTCGATCGGGTTGTAGCCGGTCGGGTTCTTCACCAGGCCGGCCAGCATCGCCGCCTGCGGCAGCGTCAGCTTCGCCGCGTGGACGCCGTAGTAGTGCATGGCCGCGGCGTCGATGCCGTACGAGCGGTCGCCGAAGTAGGCCAGGTTCAGATACCGGTTGAGGATCTCGTCCTTGGAGAACTGCTTCTCGACCGCGATCGCGTAGCGGAGTTCGGCGATCTTGCGCTCGTACGTCTCGGCGGTGGCCGCCTTCACTGCCTCCGGCGTGCGCGCCTTGTTGATCAGGGTCAGCTTCACGTACTGCTGGGTGATGCTGGAGCCACCCTGCTGGACGCCGCCGGACGACTGGTTGCGCAGCATGGCGCGCAGGGTGCCCTTCGCGTCCAGGGCGCCGTGCTGGTAGAACCGGTCGTCCTCGATCGCGACGATCGCCTGGAGCATGATCGGGCTGATCTGCTTCAGCGTGACCTGGGTCCGGTTCTCCTGGTACAGCGTGGCGATCGTCGTGCCGTCCGCCGCCTGGATGATGGTCTTCTGCGCCAGCGGCGCCGTCTTCAGGTCCTGCGGCAGGTACTGCACGGTGTCGTGGGCCTTCGCCGTGGTCACCCCGGCCAGACCCGCCAGGGGGAGCGCCAGGCCGGCGACGAGAGCTCCCGCCAGCGCACTCACCACGAGGAAAACGAACACCGACTGAACGACGTTGGGCCGTCGAGCCCGCTCGCCTTTGTGCATGGTCCGGCAGATTACGGCAGGAAAAGGGCTTCCGGGACCCTTTTCGTTACGGACTTTACACATCTGCGCGGCGATCTCACCATCTGTGACGGTGCGTTCACTCCGCGGCGATCACTCCAGGCTCCGCGAGTACCACGGCGTGGCGTGCGTCACGGCTCAGCCGATGGGTCAGTAGCCGGTGGGTGGGCGGGGTGTGTAGGCCGACTCCAGCGTGGTGAGCTCTTCCGGGGTGAGGGTGATGTCGAGGGCGGCGACGGCGTCGGCGAGGTGGTTCGGTTTGGTGGGGCCGACGATGGGAGCGGCGACGACCGGGTTGTGCAGGACCCAGGCGAGGCCGATCTGCGCCATCGGGACCCCGCGGGCCTCGGCGACCGCCTGGACAGCGTCGGCGATGGGTTCGTCGTTGGCGGCGAAGAAGCGGCGGCCGACGGGATCTGTGTCCGCGCGGCGCGTCGACGTACCCCACGGCCTGGCCAGGCGGCCCTTGGCGAGTGGGCTCCACGGGATGCTGCCGACGCCCTGGTCGGCGAGCAGGCCGAACATCTCGCGTTCTTCTTCGCGCTGCATCAGGCTGTACTGGTTCTGCATCGAGACGAACCGGGTCCAGCCGTGCAGGTCGGCCGCGTGCTGCAGCTTCGCGAACTGCCAGGCCCACATGGACGACGCGCCGAGGTACCTCACCTTGCCGGCCCCGACGACGTCGTGCAGTGCCTCCATCGTCTCCTCGACCGGGACATCCGGGTCGAAACGGTGGATCTGGTACAGGTCGACGTACTCGGTCCCGAGCCGGGTGAGCGACGCGTCGATCTGTTCGAGAATCGCCTTGCGGGACAGGCCGGATCCGCCCGGGCCGTCGTGCATCCGGAAGTGCACCTTGGTGGCCAGTACGACGTCCTCGCGCCGGCTGTACTTGGTGATCGCCCGGCCGACGATCTCCTCGGAGCTGCCGTACCCGTAGACGTTGGCGGTGTCCCAGAATGTGATGCCGAGCTCGACCGCCTGCCGGAAGATCGGCTCAGCCGCGGCGTCGTCCAATGCCCACTCGCTGAACCCTCGCGAGGTGTCCCCGAAACTCATGCACCCCATGGCGATCCGGCTGACCTTGAGCCCTGACTTGCCCAGACGTGTGTACTCCATCAGCTTGCTTCTTCCTTCAGTCGCGGGGGAGGAGGCGTAAGGTCACCGGCGCGGCGCCGGGACCGACCACGGCACCAACAGGACCGGGGCCGTAGCGGTCGTACTTCGCGTGGTAGGCGTCGTCGATGCTCATGTGGACGTCCTCGGCGGCCTCGGCGAAGGTGACGTCACGTTCGACACCGCCGGCCTTGATGCGGCCGGTACCACTGGCTTTCGCCCGGCGGTACCAGGGGGTGCCCGCGTTGACCATGGACCGGATGTAGATGTCGTCGCCGGCCCGGACCATCCAGATCGTCACGTAGGGCCGGAGTGTGCCGTCCTTGCGGTACGACGAGACCCGGAGCTCGGTCGCATCGCCGATGCGCTGCAGTTCCTCGGCTGTCCAGGTGGTCATGAGCGGACCAGGACCTTCAGGGCCTCGCGGTCGTCCATGGCGCGGTAGCCGTCGGGGACGTCGGTGAGGTCGATGGTGCGGTCGAAGACCTTGCCGGGGTCGACCTTGCCCTCGAGTACGCCGGGCAGGAGAGGCTCGATGTAAGCGCGGGCCGGGGCCGCGCCTCCGGTCAGGGTGATGTTCGGGCCGAACAGGCTCGCGAAGCCGACCGGCGCGTCGGTGTACTGCGGGACGCCGACGCGGCTGATCACGCCACCGGGGCGGACGACGCCGATGGCCTGTTCGTACGCCGGCATGTGGCCGACGGCCTCCAGGACGACGTGGGTGCCGTCGCCGCCGGTGAGCTCGCGGACCTTGGCGATGCCCTCATCGCCGCGCTCGGCGACCACGTCGGTCGCGCCGAACTCGAGGCCGAGATCCGTGCGGACCTTGTGCCGGCCCATCAGAATGATGCGCTCGGCCCCGAGTTGCCTCGCCGACAGGACAGCCATCAGGCCGACCGCGCCGTCGCCGATCACGGTGACGGAGGTCCGTGCAGACACGCCGCCCTTCAACGCCGCGTGGTAACCGGTGCCGTAAACATCGGACAGAGTCAGCAGGGACGGGACCAGCGCGGAGTCCTCACCCACTGGCACCTTCACCAGCGTGCCGTCGGCCAGCGGTACCCGGACGGCCTCGGCCTGGCCGCCGTACACGCCGTTCGCGTTCCAGAAGCCGCCGTGCCGGCAGGAGGTCTGCAGGCCCTCGCTGCAGAAGTCGCATGTCCCGTCGGACCAGGCGAACGGGGCGATGACGAAGTCGCCCGCGCGGACCGTCGTCACCTCGCCGCCGACGTCCTCGACCACGCCGACGAACTCGTGGCCCATCGACTTCCCCTCCGGCGTCGCGGGCAGGTTGTGATACGGATGCAGGTCGCTGCCACAGATGCAGGACCGGACCACCCGCACCAGGGCGTCCGTCGGTTGCTGGATCACCGGATCCGGTACGTCGATGACGCGCACATCTCCGGCGCCGTACATGTAAGTCGCTCGCATGGTCCCAGTAAAGGTCACGTTCCAGCCGCGCGGGAGTCACTGCCGATCCAGGTAATGCCAGTGCCTCCCTCCTCCCGGCGACGGTCCGTAACCTTGGCGGCATGGACCACCGAGCCGAGATCAAGGAGTTCCTCAGCTCCCGGCGTGCGCGCCTGACCCCTGAGCAGGCGGGCCTGCCCGTGTACGGCGGCAACCGCAGAGTGAAGGGGTTGCGACGGGAAGAGGTGGCGCTGCTGGCCGGTGTCTCGGTGGACTACTACGTCCGGATCGAGCGAGGGCACCTGGCCGGTGCGTCCGAGAGTGTTCTCGAGGCGCTCGCCCGCGCGCTGCAACTCGACGACGCCGAGCGGGCTCATCTGTTCACCCTCGCCCGCGAGTCCGACCCCAGCCCCACAGTCCGGCGGCGTACGGCGATGAAGGGGGTGCGGCCGGCGATCCAGCAGGTCCTGGACGCGATCACCGACGCGCCGGCCTGGATCCGCAACGGACGCCACGACCTGCTGGCGGCGAACCCGATGGCGCAGGCCCTCTACGCGCCGATGCTCGCCGACCCACGCCGCCCGGCGAACACCGCCCGGTTCGTCTACCTCGACCCAGCGTCGAAGGAGTTCTTCGCCGACTGGGAGCGCGCGGCCGACGACATCGCCGCGATCCTGCGGTTGGAGGCCGGCCGCAACCCGCACGACAAAGCGCTGACCGAGCTCATCGGCGAGCTGTCCACCCGGAGCGAGACCTTCCGGACCCGGTGGGCCGCGCACAACGTCCGCTTCCACCGGACCGGCAAGAAGAAGCTGCACCACCCCGTCGTCGGCGACCTCGACCTCGACTTCGAGGCGATGGAGTTCCCGTCCGACCCGGGCCTGATCCTGCTCGTCTACACCGCGCCGGCCGGTACGCCGACCGCGGACGCGCTCAAGCTGCTGGCCAGCTGGGCCGCCACCCAGGATCGGCCCGCCGAAATCGTTGCTCAAGACAAGGAATAGCTGTGCAGATCCTCCCCAAGACCCCCACCGCCAAAGGCCCCGCCGAGTGGTTCACCGGTGACGTCTGGTTCGACGTCGTGATCCGCGGCGAGGCGCCGTCCCGGGTGCGGGTCAACACCGTCCGGTTCGCGCCCTGTGCCCGGACCGCCTGGCACCGGCACACGAACGGCCAGACCTTGCACGTCACCGACGGCGTCGGCCTGATCCAGTCCCGCGGTGGCGAGGTCACCGTGATCCGCCCCGGCGACGTGATCTACACCCCGCCGGGAGAGTGGCACTGGCACGGCGGTGCCCCGGACAACTTCATGGTCCACACCGCCATCTGGGAAGGCACCGGCTCCGACGAACCGGAGACCGAGTGGGGCGACCACGTCCCGGACGCGGAGTACGTCGTACCTGCGTGAGCACCTCCGGCAGGTCGCCGGGGCTGAGGATGCCGAGGCGTTTGGTGGCGCGGCTGACGGCGACGTAGAGGTCGGAGAGGCCGCGGTCGGACTCGGTGATGATGCCGGCCGGGTCGGCGATCAGCACGGCGTCGAACTCGAGGCCCTTGGACCGGAGTACGTCGAGGAGCGCGACGTCCGCGTCCAGGACGGACGGATCGTGGCCGTGGGCGACATCCGGGAGTACGGCGGCCAGCTCGGCGTACCGCGGCGCCGGGACGATGACGGCGAGGCGGCCGTCGCCGATCGACTCGCGTTCGGCCTTGATCGCGGTGATCAGGGCATCGGTGAACTCCCCGGCCGGCACGCTCCGGATCGACGGATCGACGCCCGTCTCGCGGACCGAGGTCGGTGGCAGTAGTGACGGGTCGATCGCGGTCAGGACGTCCGCGGCGACGGTCATGATCTCCGCGGGTGTGCGGTAGTTGACGGTCAGCTCGGCGCTGCGCCACCGCCGCGGCGCGTACGCGTCGAGCAGGTCGGCCCACGACCGCACGCCCGCCGCCGACCCGGTCTGGGCGATGTCGCCGACCAGTGTCATCGAGCGACGCGGGCAACGGCGCATCAGCATCCGCCAGTCCAGCTCAGACAGCTCCTGCGCCTCGTCGACGATCACATGCCCGAACACCCAGGTGCGGTCGGAGGCCGCGCGCTCCGCCAGGGTGACCGGGTTCTCGATCAGCTGGGTCCGGCGGGCGACGAGATCGGCGAACTGCTCGATCTCCCACGGCATGATCTCGATCCGGTCCGCGGTCAGCTCGATAGCGACGACGCCGCGGGCGTACTCCCGGTTGGCCGCCTCGGCCGCGTCCGCATCGGAAGCCTGACGGTTGCGTGCGGCAACAGTCGCGTCGGTGTCACCGAGCAACTCGGCGGCCTCGTCGAGCAGCGGGACATCGGCCGGTGTCCAGTCCGCGTCCAGCGGCCGGAGCACTGCGGCACGTTCCTCGTCGGTGAGGTGCGGTGCCGCCGCGGCCAGTCGCTCGGGTGAGGAGAACAGCACCGACACGACGAGTTGCGGAGTGAGTTCCGGCAGAGGCGGTCGAGCAGCGCCTGGACCCGGTCGTCCTCGGTCAGTTCCTTGCGGATGTCCTCGATGTCCTCCGCGCCGACGTACTGGCGCCCGAGCCGGTCGACGATCTGGTTGGTGAACGTCTTGAGGATCCGCCCGACGAAGATCCCGCGTGCCCGGTTGTACGGCTCGTCCGACTCCCGGGCCTTGGTCTGCGCCTTGCGTACGACGTCCGGATGCAGCACGAGCTCGTGCTGGTCGACCTTGAGCCTGATCGGCCCGCCCGGGACCGGCTGGAAGCCGCGGACCGCCTGCGCGAGGACGTCGGCCATCGCCAGGCCACCTTTGATCCGGGCGGCCGCCGGCGACTCCGGCGCCGTCGCCACCACACCCGGGTACAGCTCACTGATCGTCGCCAGCACGACGCCGGTCTCGCCGAGCGAGGGCAGCACCTGGTCGATGTAGCGCAGGAACGTGCTGTTCGGCCCGACCACCAGTACGCCGCTGCGCGCAAGTTGCTCGCGATACGTGTAGAGCAGGTACGCCGCCCGGTGCAGCGCGACCACGGTCTTGCCGGTGCCCGGACCACCTTGGACGACGAGGACGCCAGGGAGTCCGGAGCGGATGATCTCGTCCTGCTCGGACTGGATCGTCGCGACGATCTCGTTCATCCGGCCGGTACGGCTCGCGCCGAGCGACGACAGCAGCGCGGCCTCGCCGATCAGCGTGCTGCGCTCGGCGTCATCGAGTGCGTCGAGGTCGAGGACGTCGTCGTCCACGCCGACCACCGTCCGGCCGTGCAGCCGGATGTGCCGCCGCCGCTTGACGCCCAGCGGGTCGGCCGACGTGGCGCGGTAGAAGACCTGCGCGACCGGAGTCCGCCAGTCGATCAGGATCGGGTCGTAGTCCTCGTCGAACAATCCGATCCGGCCGATGTGGAACCGGTCGCCGGCGGTTTCGTCGATCCGCCCGAAACACAATCCGCGCTCCACCGACGACAACTGGGAGAAGCGGCCGGAGAACAAGTCCTTGAACGATTCGCGCTCCGTGTAGCCCTGATTGTGCTGCGTGGTTTCCTCGCCTTGGACGCGGTGCAGTTCCGCCCGGGCCCGCTCCCGCAGCACGTCGAGCCGGTCGTACATCGCCGTCACCAGGCGTTGTTCCGCGGCGATCTCGCGCGCCGGCACCTGATCCGTCATCCTGCCCCCGATTCGTGATTGCAGAATCCCCGAATTCCTGATAATCTGTTGCCAGATGCCTTTCCAGGGCATCTTTTTTGTTTTACGACACAAAACACTCAACGGTAGCGAATTCCGTCGCCGCGGGCAATACCCGCCGATCTGGAACGACCGTTTCACAGCCGGCTCACAGGGAAGCCGAAGGTCGCGCTCAGATGGCCACTCGACACTGGGGTGGATCCGCCACATCCCAGGAGCCGCCATGATCGAGACACCCGTCCTCGTGCTGCCAGGACGACGGGCTCGCAACGACGGTTCGGTGCGGCTCGGCGCCCTCGCCGTGCTGTGGCTGAGCCTGTTGCTGGTCAGCTACTGGTGGGTGGCCGGCGGCGGGGTGCAGGAGCTGGGCGGCTGGGCCACCGCGCTCACCTCGCTGGGCCGGCTGACCGGGTTGGTGGCCGCGGTGTTGCTGCTCGCCCAGGTTGTCCTGATGGCCCGTGTGCCGGTGCTCGAGGCCGCGTTCGGGCAGGACCGCCTGGCTCGTATTCACCGGCTGGTGGGGTTCACGTCGTTCAATCTGATGCTGGCGCATGTCGTCACGATCACCTGGGGGTACGCCGCGGGGGAGTTGGGCAAGACACCCGCGATGCTGTGGGATCTGACCGTCGACTATCCCGGCATGCTGCTCGCGGTCGGTGGCACCGTCTGCCTGTGTGTGAGCGTGGTGACGAGTATCAAGGCCGCGCGACGGCGGATCCGGTACGAGTCATGGCATCTCCTGCACTTGTATGCCTATCTCGGGGTCGGACTCGCGCTTCCGCACCAGCTGTGGACGGGCCAGGAGTTCCTGTCTTCGACCGGCCGGACCGTGTTCTGGTGGACGGCCTGGGCGGTCGCGGCAGCGACGATCCTCGTTTACCGGGTCGGTGTGCCGATCTGGCGCAACGTACGACACGGGTTGCGCGTGACAGCCGTCGTACCCGAGGCCGATCGCGTGGTTTCGGTGTACGTCGCGGGTCGGCGACTGGACCGGCTTCGAGCCGAGGCCGGGCAGTTCTTCCATTGGCGGTTCCTCGGCCGGCCAGGCTGGACGCGGGCCAACCCGTACTCCTTGTCGGCCGCGCCGGACGGACGCGGTCTGCGCATCACCGTCCAGGAGGCCGGTGATGGCAGTGTGGCACTCCGCGCGGTGCGGCCAGGCACGCGCGTGTTCGTCGAGGGTCCGTACGGGCGCTTGAGTCTGCGAGCCCGGACCGAGCGGAAGATCGCCCTGATCGGCGCCGGCGTCGGCATCACGCCGCTGCGAGCTCTCGCCGAGGGGCTGAGCTACGCCCCGCGCGACGCGATCCTGGTCCAGCGGTACACCGACGAGCCGTTGTTCTCCTCTGAGTTGCAGGCACTGCGGTACCAGCGCGGTCTCGACCTGCTGACACTGCCCGGTCATCGTCGGCGCACCAACTCATGGCTCGGCCCAGGAATCGACAACCTCGACGACCTGCAGGCCCTGCTGTCCTGGATCCCCGACATCGCCGAGCGCGACGTCTACCTGTGCGGCCCCGACAACTGGACCCAACTGGTGAAACGCACCCTCACCGCCGCCGGCCTCCCGCCCGAACGCCTCCATCTCGAATCCTTCAGTTGGTGAGCTCTGTGAAACGCATCGTCTTCTGGTTCCTCGGTACGGCGTCTGTTGTCGTGCTGCTGTTCGGCTACCACACCTCGACCTCCGGGCCGCAGGCCGTGGCGCCGCCGATCGGTAGCGGCTCGGTGAGCAGCACGCCGACGCCCAGCCCCGCGGCCGGTGCCGGGTCCGGCGGTGATGGGACCGACACCGGCGGCACTCCCTCGCCGTCGACAACGCCTTCGTCGTCCTCGTCCACGGTCACCGGTGACGTTGCGTCGACGCAGTGGGGACCGGTCCAGGTCCAGCTCACTCTGCAGAGCGGGAAGATCACCGACGTCAGCGTCCTGCAGTACCCGAACGGGAATCACCGTGACGCCGAGATCAACGACTATGCGTTGCCGATCCTGATCGACGAGACCAAGCAGGCGCAGAGCGCACAGATCGACATGGTCAGCGGCGCGACAGTCACCAGCGACGGCTACATCCGTTCCCTGCAAAGCGCTTTGGATCAGGCGAGATGACCACGAGCCGGTACGTCGACCACGTGATGGGTATGCCGATCAGCCTGGCCTTGCGCGGCCGCCACACCGACGACGACCTGGCCGCGCGGGCGTGGGCCGGCGCGCTCGACATCCTCCGCGCAGCCGACCGCATCTTCAGCACCTACCGCACGGACTCGTACATCTCCCGCCTCAACCGCGGCGAGCTGACCGTCGCGGACTGTCCGCCCGAGGTCGCCGAAGTCCTCGAGCTGGGCGAACGCGCCCGAGTGGAGTCCGGCGGTGCGTTCGACGTACGGCGCGAGCACGGATTGGACCCGAGTGGAGTGGTGAAGGGATGGGCGGTCGAACGCGCCGCGCATGCCTTCGAAAAGTTGCCGGACACGGACTACTGCCTCTCCGCCGGCGGTGACATGACGTGTCACGTCGCCACGCCGGACTCGCCCGCCTGGCGGATCGGCATCGAGGATCCGCACGACCCGGACAAGCTGGCCGCTGTCGTCCCGATCCGCAGCGGTGCGATCGCCACCTCCGCCCTGCACCGGCGCGGCGACCACATCCGACGCTCGCACCGGCACCACGCCGAACACGCTAGCCTCGGTCACCGTCATCTACCCGACCCTCACCCAGGCGGACATCGACGCCACCGCGGCCTTCGCCCTGGGGTCTGACGCACTGACCTGGCTCCGGTCCCGCCCCCGGCGTACCGGCCTGGTGATCCTCAGCGACGGCACGCGCCACCTCGTCCTGAGCCCTGAGGCCAGGGACGAGCCGGTTGTAGCTACTTGCTGAAGCCGGCGGTCAGGCCGCTGAGCAGTTGACGACGGAAGACGGCGTACAGGATGACGATCGGCAGAGTGGTGAGCACGACCGAGGCGAGGACCGCCGGGACGTTCACGCTGAACTGACCCTGGAAGGTCCACAGTGCGAGGGGAAGCGTCCGCTTCTCCGGGCTCTGGGTCAGGATCAGGGGGAGCAGGAAGCCGTTCCAGACCGCGAGGCCGTTGTAGATGCCGACGGTGACGAGGGCCGGCCGGGTGAGGGGCAGCGCGAGCGTCCGCAGCATCCCCCACTCGCTGGCGCCGTCGACCCGCATCGACTCGAACAGTTCCTTCGGTACGTCCCGGATGAAGTTGGTCAGCACCAGCACCGACAGCGGGATCGCGAACGCGATCGACGGCAGGATCAGCGCGAGCAGGCTGTCGTAGAGGTGCATCTTGATGATCAGCAGGTAGACCGGGATGATCGTCGCCTGCAGCGGGATCGCGAGGCCCATCAGGAACAACCCGTTCGTCAGCCCCAGGAATCGGCTGCCCGCTCCGCGGACGATCGCGTACGCCGCCATGAACGCGATCGCGCCCGCCGGGATCACGGTGCCGGCGGCAACGATCACGCTGTTCAGGAAGTACCGCGGGAAGTCGGACTCGATCACCAGTCGGTAGTTGGCGAGCGTCGGCTCCGTCGGCAGTGAGAGCGGGTTGTGGGTGAAGTACACGGTCTGGTCTTTGAAGCTGGTGACGACGATCCAGTACAGCGGGACCATCACGACCAGGAGCCACAGCCAGCCCGCGATCCCGCCGAGCCAGTTCATCTGGCGCAGCTTTCGCCCGGCCGGAGCGCCGCCGCGGCCGGCCGGGCGCGCCGTCGCCCGCGTTTCCCCGATCACCACGGCCATGTCACATTCCTTCCATCTGGCTGGCTGTCGTGCTGCCGCCGAGTTTGCGGAGCAGCAGCGCCAGGAGCAGGCCCAGGACGACGATGACGACCGCGATCACGCTGGCCAGACCCATCTGGTTGGACATGAACCCCTGCTGGTACATGAGCAGCGCCAGTACCCGGGTCGAGTCGCCCGGTCCACCGGCGGTCAGCACGAAGATCAGGTCGAAGAAGGTCAGCGACCCGACCACCATCAGCGTCGACGACGTGATGATCGTGTACTTCAGTTGCGGCACCGTGATGCTGAAGAACTGCCGCACCCGCCCCGCGCCGTCGATCGCGGCCGCCTCGTACATCGAGACCGGGATCTGCCGGACGCCGCCTTGGTAGATGAGCGAGTGGAACGGGATGAACTGCCAGGACACGATGAAGATGATCACGGCGATGGCGAGGTTGCCCTTGCCGAGCCAGTCCTGGGTGAGCAGGCTCAGGTGCAGACCGGGCCCGAGACCGAAGTTCGGGTCGAGCAGCGCCTTGTAGGTGATCGCGATCGCCGCCGAGCTGAGCAGCAGCGGGATGAAGAACAGGACGGCGAGGAACGCGCGGTAGCGCTGCCGGCCGGCCAGGAACACCCCGAGCAACAGGCTCATCGGGGTCTGGACCAACCAGGACAGGATCATGATCTCGAAGGTCACCAACAGCGCGTGGTACAGCCCCGGATCCTTGAGCGCGACGCGCCAGTTCGACACGCCGGCGGGATGGATCGGGCCGAGACCGTCCCATTGGGTGAAGCTGAGGACGAATACGCCGATCAGCGGAACGACGCCGAAGAGGATGAACACGGCCAGGGCGGGCAGCACCATCCAGGCGACCGGACCGCTCCGCCCGACGCGGGACGAGCCGTGGCCGTCCGTCGTTGCGCGGCCGGTCGCCGGTGCGACGGGCGGAGCGGTCGTGGTCATGGGGCCTCCGGACCTTGAGTGAGGAGCGCAGAGCGCCCGGTCATGGGGCCTCCCGCCCTGGACTGAGGAGCGGAGGGAGCGAAGCGACCGGAGCGACGAGGGAAGGGCGGGAGCCAAGGCCCCATGACCCGCCGCGCCGGAGGCGTGGCAAAAAGCACAGTCACTGGCCGATCACCGCGTTCATGTTGTCGGCGAACTGCTGCGGGGAGATCGACAGCTGGAACAGCTTGGCGATGTTGTCGAGCAGCGTCTCGGCCTGGGTCGGGCTGAGCGCCTGGTCCCAGGACTGGGCGAAGGTCTTCGCGTTCGCCGAGGTGTCGTAGACGAAGTTCAGCCAGTCCTTGTCGTTCGTGTCGGTGATCGAGGAGAGCCTGTCCTTCGAGTTCTTCGCGACCGCGATGTTGCCCGACTTCACCCACGCGTCGACCGAGTCTTTGTCGAGGGTGTTGTTGGCCAGGAACTTCTTCGCGTTGTCCTTGTCGGCCTGGCTGGCCTTGGAGGAGATCGACAGGTACTGGCCCGGGTTGCCGACGGTGTCGGTCGGGTCGCCCTTGCCGCCGTCGTACGGCGGGAAGTTCATGTAGCCGAGGTGCCCGCCGGTCACGAAGTCGCCACCAGAGGCCTTCATGTTCCCGTAGGTCCAGGCGCCGTGCAGCATCATCGCGGCCTTGCCGGTGTAGAGCAGGGCCTGGTCGGCGTTGGAGTCGGCGGTGATCGAGGAGAAGCCCTTGATGAAGCCGTTCGCCTTGATCAGGTTCTGCATCTCCTCGAGCGCCTTCAGCGCGGACGGGTCGGACCAGCCGTTCGCCTTGCCCTCGTAGATGCTCTGGAAGACCTCGCTACCGCCGATCCGGTCGAACAGGAACTCCAGCCACATCATGTTGGTCCAGCGGGACTGCCCGCCGAGCGAGAACGGCGCGATGCCCTTGTCGTTGAACTTGGGCACCAGGTTCATGATGTCCTGCCACGACTTCGGGGGCTCGGCGCCGACCTTCTCGAACGAGCGCTTGTCGTAGAACAGCACGATCGGCGTGACGGTCTCGACCGGCATCGCGTAGATCTTGCCGCCGACGGTGGCCGCGCCGAACGCGGACGGGAAGATCGAGTTCTTCAGGTCGGCCTGGTCGCCGAACCAGCCGGTCAGGTCCTCGACCTGGTTGGCGTCGACGTAGGACTTCAGGCCGCCGCCGCCCCAGCCCCAGATCAGCGTCGGGCCCTGGCCGGCACCGATGGCGGTCTTGATCTTCTGCTTGAAGGCGTCGTTCTGGAACTCGGTGGTCTTGATCGTGCTGCCCGAGTTCGCGTCGTTGAACCGCTTGACCTGAGCCTCCCGGATCGCCTGCTGCGGCTGACCGGTGAGGAACCAGTACGTCGTCGTCCCGCTGCCGGCGGCCGCGCCGCCGCTGCTGGTCGAACCGGGCGTGCTCTTCGGGCCGGAGCTGCCGCACGCGGCGAGACCGGCCGCCAGTGCGCCGCCACCGACCAGGCCGAGGAAGGTACGCCGAGATGTCGTCATGGGATCCACTGTGATCTCCGTACTCCGTGCTGCCCCCACAGGTTGCGGAAGCACCTGTCGATATGACTTGTTTTCGAAACATAGATTTCGGAGATACTGCTGTCAAGACTTGAACAACTGGCACTCTGGGGTCACAGTGAGGTCACGGATTCGCTTGTTGTCACAGGAGAATCACGAAAACCGCCGCGGACCGCAACATCAGCCGGAATCGTCGAAAGTTTTCGATACTTTGTCACCATGCCGGGTTCTGATTTAGGGAGAACTTCTTGTCCACCTCGAGTGATCGGCCGTGGCGCGATCCCGCGCTGTCCGCCGCCAGGCGCGCCGACCTGCTGCTGCAGGCGATGACGCTGGAGGAGAAGATCGCCCAGTTGGGGAGCCGCTGGGCCGGCAACGACATGGCCGACACCGAACTGCCCGCGGACGAGACGATCAACGTCGCGCCGATGGAGGACGTGTTCGCCACCGGCGCCTCGCTGTCGCTGGCCGAGGCGAGCCGCGACGGCCTCGGTCACCTGACCCGGGTCTGGGGCAGCGTCCCGCTGTCGGTCGAGGAGGGTCTGGCCGAGCTGATCCGTCAGCACGAGGTCGTCCTGAAGGACTCCCGGCTCGGCGTCCCGGCCCTGGTCCACGAGGAGTGCCTGACCGGCTTCACGACGTACGGCGCGACCGTCTACCCGGCGTCGATCGCATGGGGTGCAACTTTCGATCCCGGACTGGTCGAGCGGATGGCCGCCGCGATCGGGCGGGACATGGCGGCGGTCGGCGTACACCAAGGGTTGTCGCCGGTGCTGGATGTGGTCCGCGACTATCGCTGGGGTCGCGTGGAGGAGACGATCGGCGAGGATCCGTATCTGGTCGCGCTGCTGGGTTCGGCGTACGTCCGGGGCCTGCAGAGTGCGGGCGTGCTCGCGACGCTGAAGCACTTCGCCGGTTACTCCGCGTCCCGGGCCGGGCGCAACCACGGTCCGGTGTCGATGGGCCGGCGCGAGTTGCTCGACATCATCCTGCCGACGTTCGAGACCGCGATCGCGACCGCCGGCGCCGCGTCGGTGATGAGTTCGTACTCCGATATCGACGGGCTGCCCGCGAGTGCGGATCCGTGGCTGTTCACCGACGTACTGCGTGACGAGTGGGGTTTCGGCGGCACGGTCGTGTCGGACTACTGGGCGGTGCCGTTCCTCGCCTCGATGCATCGGGTCGCGGCCGACAACGCCGATGCGGGCGTGGTGGCGCTGACCACCGGCACCGATGTCGAGCTGCCGGACGCGATCGGCTTCGCCGGACTGCTCGACAAGGTGAAGTCGGGGAATGTGTCCGAGGACCTGATCGATCGCGCGGCGCGGCGACTGCTGCTGCAGAAGATCGAGCTGGGTCTGCTCGATCCGGGGTGGACCCCGGAGGGTTCGGTCCGTGCCGGTGGGGTGGACCTCGACTCGGCGGAGAACCGGGCCATCGCGCAGGAGCTCGCGGAGAAGTCCGTCGTGCTGCTCGACGCCGACTCGGCGTTGCCGCTGTCGCGCGAGCTGACGAAGGTCGCGGTGGTCGGGCCGTGCGCGGGCGACGCGCGCACGCTGATGGGGTGCTACGCGTTCCCGAACCATGTCCTGCCGCGGTATCCCGACCGCGATCTCGGCATCCAGGTGACCACCCCGATCGATGCCCTGCGCAACGAACTGTCCGGCGTGGATCTCCTGCATGCGAAGGGCTGCGAGGTCATGGGCGAGGACCGCTCCGGCTTCACGGCGGCGGTCGAGGCGGCGCGTGCCGCGGACCTTTGTGTCGCGTACGTCGGCGACCTGTCCGGACTGTTCGGCCACGGCACCTCGGGCGAAGGGTGTGACGCCGAGGACCTGCGGCTGCCCGGGGTTCAGGCCGACCTGCTCGACGCGCTGCTCGACAGCGGCACACCGGTCGTGGTCGTGGTGGTCTCGGGTCGTCCCTATGCGCTCGGCGGGATCGCGGATCGGGTCGCCGGCCTGGTGCAGGCGTTCATTCCCGGCCAGGAGGGTGCCGGCGCGATGGCCGGCGTCCTCAGTGGGCGGATCGTGCCGAGTGGCAAGCTGCCGGTGCAGATCCCACGGCACGTCGGTGGGCAGCCCGGTACCTACCTGCAGCCGGCTCTCGGCAGCGTGGAGAGCGCCGGCATCAGCGGCCTCGAGGTCCGGCCACTGTTTCCCTTCGGGTACGGCGGGTCGTACACGAGTTTCGCGGTGGACGACCTGCGGTTGAGTGCGACCGAGATCGGCAACGACGGCGAGTTCACCGCGACGGTGCGGGTGCGGAACACCGGTGAACGCGCCGGCGACGAGGTCGTCCAGCTGTATCTGCGTGATGTGGTGGCGCGGGTGGCGCGGCCGTTGAAGTTGCTGACCGGGTTCTCGCGGGTGTCGCTGGAGCCGGGGGCCGCGGCCGACGTGACGTTCCGGGTGCACGCCGATCGGACGGCGTACACGGGTCCCGATCTGCGGCGGATCGTCGAGCCCGGAGACTTCGAAGTGATGCTGGGCACGTCGTCGATGGACCTGCCGTGTCGTGCCACGGTCCGGATCACCGGGGATGTGAGGGTGGTCGGGCACCAGCGCGTGCTGACGACGCCGGTGACGGTTCAGGATCCCGGAGGAGGGTGATGAGATGTCGCGGTTGAAGGGTCGCGTCACCCTGGCGACGGTGGCGGATACGGCCGGCGTCTCGGTGGCGACGGTCTCCAAGGTAGTGAACGGTCGCAGCGACGTCGCTCCGGCCACCCGGGCGCGGGTGCAGGAGATCCTGGAGCGGCACGGGTACGTCGGCCGCCGGCCGGACCCGGTCCAGCGCGACACCGTCGAGTTGTTCTACCAGGGCGTTGTCAACGCGTACTCGGTCGAGGTGATCCAGGGCGTGGTCGAGGCCGGTCAGGAGGCCGGTGTGGATGTCATCCTCAACGCACACCCGCGGTATCCGCGACCGTCGAACGTCGGCCGGACGGCCCGGTGGATCCGGGAACTGATCGGCAACCGCCGCCGGGCCGCGATCGGCATCACCAGCGAACTGTCCGAGGCGGACCTGGCCGCGCTGTCGCGGGCCCGGCTGCCGCTCGTGGTGGTGGACCCGGTGAACATCGCGCAGCCCGATGTGACCAGCGTCGGCTCGACCAACTTCGCCGGCGGCATGGCCGCGACCCAGTACCTGCTGTCGCTCGGGCACCGCCGGATCGGCTACGTCGGCGGTCCGCCGACCTCGGGCTGCAACCAAGCCCGGATGAGCGGCTTCCGCAGCGCCATGGAGGCGGTCGGCGCGCCCGTGCCGGCCGAGCACATCTGGTTGCAGGACTTCCTGTACGACGATGGCCTGGTCGGCGGCTGTGCGCTCCTCGATCTACCGGACCGTCCGTCCGCGATCTTCGCCGGCAGCGACGAAGTGGCACTCGGCATTCTCGAGGCGGCTCGAGCGCGTGGTCTGCGCGTCCCCGAGGATCTCAGCGTGGTGGGCTTCGACGACACCGAGGTCGCCCGCCTCGCGTCACCGCCGCTGACCACCGTGAAGCAGCCCCTCCGCGAGATGGGCGCTGTCGCCCTCCGCACCGCCCTCCAACTCGCCGCCGGCGAAAAGGTTGCTTCCCACCACGTAGAACTCGCCACCTCCCTGATCATCCGCGGCTCAGCCGCCCCCAACCACATTTCCTCCGTCGTCGCCTCCTGACTCATCCCCTCCGGTCGGCGAGCGCCTTCGTGGCGAACAGGGCAGCGATCAGGATGGCCACGGCCAAGGCGGTCAGGAGCGTGAGCGGTACGGCGGTGCCGCCCGGCGTGCGTCCATCCGACAGCAGCGTCATCAGGGGACGGATCGGGGAGATCCAGCGGAGTAGGAGGACGGCCAGAATCGCGGCGGCCGCGGTCAGCATCGCGATGCCGATGCGGGGGATGACCAGGCTCGAGCAGAGCAGTCCGATGGCGATACCGATCATCGCGGCTGCGAGTTGGGCGGCCGCGCCGACCACGAGATCGCCGGCCGTGACGACGTGCTTCCCGGTGACGATCGGGTAGACGATGCCGACCACGAGCAGCGGGACGCACCAGGTCAGGACGACGGTGACGGTGATCGCGAGGACGCGCAGCGAACTGCCGATCATGACCAGGGTGATCTTGTGCTGGGTCGGGTCCTCGTGGTTGACGAGGCTCACCGTCAGCCAGGTCGCGCAGACCAGCATCGCGAGCACGCAGAACGCATACGACGACTGGAGTGGTCCGTTGTCGGACGTCGTACCGACGGCCATTGCGGCGAGGAAGATCAGCGTCGGCGGGAGGTAGCGCTGGGAGAGCAGGACGCTGGCCATGAGGTAGCGGTAGAGGGCGGTCACTCGGGCTTCACCTGCCGGACCGCGGTGACCGACCAGCCGTGATTGAGCGCAGTCAGCAGGGCCGCGTCGTGGCGGCCGGTCGGCAGCATCAACGTGACACCGGTGTCGTGGCGGCGTACCTCGAGGACGTCCGGCTGCCGGGTCCAGTCGAGCTCGGCCCCGGCGATCAGGGAGATCTCGGTCAGCGTTGCCGGTGGCCTGCCTTCGGTGGCGTGAAGCTGTCCGTTGCGGAGTTCGCAGACTCGGGTCGCGATGGAGCGCACGACCAGGTCGGAGTGCTCGGTGAAGGCGACCGCGGCGCCCTGCTCGGCAGTTTCGGTGAGGAGCTCGCGCAGTGTCGCGTGAGCGGTGGAGTCGAGTCCGGACCAGGGCTCGTCGAGGACGAGTAGTTGCGGTGGGTCGAGCAGTGCCTGGGCCAGCGCGACCTTCTGCGCGTTGCCCTTGGACAACTTCCGCATCGGCGTGTCCGCGCCACCCGACAGCGCGAGCCGATCCAGCAGTTCGCCGGCGCGGTCCCGAGCCACCCGGGCGCTGAGGCCACGGATCCGTCCCATGTGCCGCAGGTACGCCGAAGCCGACAAGCGATCGTGCGACGCGAACACGTCGGGCACGTAGCTCACGACCCGCGCGGTGCGCCGGACCGTGCCCGTCGATGGACGGGACAGGCCGACCATCAGCTTGAGCACGGTGGACTTGCCCGAGCCGTTGGCGCCGACCAGTGCGAGCAGCTCACCCGCGTTCACCCGTAGGTCGACGTCCGCCAGGATCTCCCGCCGGCCGTACCGCTTGGAGACCTTCCGGAGCCGTACGACTTCCATGCGGCGAGCCTATCCACGCATTGGGGGTCATCCCGCTCGCCGGCGGGCGGTCCGGTCACCGGGATCTTCGCCGGCACCACGAACGCCGACGCTCGGCCCCTACTGTGAGTCCGACACCGGCCGTCGCGTCGTACGACGACCGGCGTCGAACCAGTCCGGGCCAGGCTCGGCCAGCCGGGCAGCTAGCGGATCCGCAGTTCGGTCGAGAGCGGCAGATCCGACACAGCCGAGCCGGCCCGGAGAGTGAAGGCACCGGGCTCGGTGGTCCAGCCGTTGTCCCAGTGCTCGAAGGTGCGGTCGTGCAGTTGGACCGTGATCTCCCGGGCCTGACCGGCCTCCAGGCGTACGACGGCGAACCCGGCCAGCCAGCGGACCGGGCGGTCCACGGTGCTTTCGGGCCGTTCAGCGTACACCTGGACGACGTGCTTACCGTCGCGCTCGCCCGTGTTGCGAACGATCAAGGCGACGGACGACGGGTCGTTGGCGCGGAGATCGGAGAGCTCCCACGTGGTGTAGCCGAGGCCGTGACCGAAGCCGAACGCGGGCTCGGTGCCGGCCCGGAGCCAGGCGCGGTAGCCGATGTGCACGCCTTCGTCGTACCGGACGACGCCGTCCTGCGGGGTGACGTCGATGACCGGTACGTCGTCTTGTTCGCGCGGCCACGTGGTCGGGAGGCGGCCGCCGGGCTCGACGACTCCGAGCAGTACGTCGGCCAGCGCGTTGCCGTACTCCTGGCCGCCGAAGTAGGTGACCAGCAAGGCCGCGACGTCGTCACGCCAGGGGAGGAGGACCGGCGAACCCGCGTTGACGACCACGACCGTGCGTGGATTGGCCGCGACCACGGCCCGGACCAGCTCGTCCTGGCGGCCCGGCAGTGCGAGCGTCGTACGGTCGTAGCCCTCGGACTCGACCTTCGAGTTGGTGCCGACCACCACGAGGGCGACGTCCGCCGCCCGGGCGGCAGCGACGGCCTCGTCGATCAGCGCCTGGGGGTCCGAGCGGTCCGGCTCGACGCCCACGGTGATGCTCAGCGCGTTGCCCAGACCGCCCTCGCGATCGGGGAGATCGAGCTCTACGCGGACGTCGATCGGCTGGCCGGCGGTCACCGCTAGCGGAGCCGTGACCGACGGCGGCGACAGGAGCGCGGCGCCCAGGTCCGTGCCGACCGGTACGGCGGTCTCCTCGAGCAGGAGGTTGCCGTCGGCAAAGATCCGGCCGCGGCCGACGGAGGCGAAGCCGAGCAGGATGTCGCCGCTCTCGGCCGGGGTGTAGGTGGTGTGGAACTCGAAGACCGCGGTGTCGGTGATCGGTGCGTTGCCGCCGAGGTAGACGAGGGCGCTGGAGAACCGGTTCTCGGCGAACAGCTCCATGCCGTCCGCTTCGAGGAAGCGGACGCGGGCGCCCGGCTGGCCGTTCACCGGATTGGTCATCGTGGCGAGCGGGAGTTCGGCGACGCCTTCCTGGACCACCGCGCCGATCGAGTAGGTGATCTCGGCGTTCGGGAGGGCCTGTTGCAGTCCGGCGAGGGGCGAGACCACGGACGACGGGATCACGGTCGCGCTGCCGCCGCCCTGAGTCCGGGCGTCGCGGGCGTTGTGGCCGATCACCGCGACCCGCTGCAGCGCGCCGGCGGTCCACGGCAGCTCGCTCTTGTTGCTGAGCAACACCGAGCCTTCAGCCGCGGCAATGCGGGTGAACGCGACGCCATCGACCTGCGGTACGTCGGCCGGCTTCTCGAAGCCTTCCAGTGCGCCGACCCGGGCGGCCAGCGCGAGCAGGCGCAGTACCTTCCGGTCGATCGCGTCCTCCTTGACCTCGCCGGACCGAACGGCCTCGACGAGTGCATCACCCCACGCGCCGACCGGGCCCGGCATCGCCAGGTCCTGTGAGTGCTTCGCGCTCTCCACGCTGCGTACGGCGGTCCAGTCGCTCACCACAACCCCGTCGAAACCCCAGTCGGTGTTGAGCGGCGACTCGAGCAGTTCGTTCTCCGAGGCGGTGGCGCCGTTGATCGAGTTGTACGCGCTCATCACCAGCCACGCCTTGGATTCGGTGACGGCCTTCTCGAAGGCGAGCAGATACACCTCGCGGAGGGCGCGCTCGCTCACGACCACGTCGGCGGTGAAGCGCTCGGTCTCGAAGTCGTTGGCGACGTAGTGCTTCGGCGTGGCGCCGACGCCGAGCTCCTGGACGCCGGCGACGTACGCGGCGGCGAGCTCGGCGGTGAGGACCGGGTCCTCGCTGAACGCTTCGAAGTGCCGTCCGCCAAGGGGTGACCGGTGCAGGTTGATGGTCGGGCCGAGCACGACGTCCACGTTCTTGCGCCGGGCCTCGAGGGCCGAGACGACGCCGTACCGATGGGCGATGCCGAGGTCCCAGGACGACGAGAGCGCGGTCGCCGACGGGAGGTTGAGCGACGGGTCGCGCTCGTCCCAGACAGCGCCACGGACGCCGCTCGGGCCGTCGGACAGCACCATCGAACGCAGGCCGATCCCGGGCAGGGGATGGGTGGACCAGAAGTCTTGTCCGGTCAGGATCCGGACCTTCTCCTCGAGCGTCAGCTGCCCGAGCAGGTCGTCGAAGTCGGCGGGAATCATGGCGACGACTGTACGCGCGAAAACCGAGTAGTGCTAGGTTTTGGTCATGGCTTCCAGAGGTCCGTACGCGAAAGGTGTCGCAAAGCGGGAGGAGATCCTGCGGGCGGCGCTCGAGGTGATCGCCCGGCACGGCTACCGGAAGACCTCGACGCGGGAGCTCGCGGCCGCGGTCGGGCTGAGCGAGGCCGGGCTGCTGCACTACTTCGGGTCCAAGGAGAAGCTGTTCGAGGCCGTTCTGCGGGCGCGGGACGAGGCGGATGTCGAGCGGTTCGAGCAGTCGGAGCTGATCGGCAAACTGATCGCGATCATCCGGCACAACCGCGACGTACCGGGCCTGGTCCAGCTCTACTCGACCTTCTCCGCCGAAGCCGGCGATCCCCAGCACCCCGCCCACGACTACTTCGTCGATCGGTACGCGCGTCTCCGCGAGTCCCTGGCCGAGTCGGTCCGGGCGCGTCAGGCCGCCGGCACCATCAACCCGTCCGTCGACCCCGGCACCATCGCCACCCTCGTGATCGCTCTGTCCGACGGCCTCCAGATCCAGTCCCAGTTCGCCCTGAACGCCGAGCCCGCCGACCTCCTCGAGGACCTGATCCAGCTCCTCCACCCCTGACCGCGGGCGTGCCGGGTCAGGGTCCGATGAGGAAGAGTGCTCCGGCGGCGAGCAGGCCGAGTTCGACGAGCAGGACGAAGACGCGATCGCTGATGCGGCCGACGATCTGCTTGCCGGTCCAGGCGCCGAGCAGGGTCGCCGGGGTGAGAGCGACGCCGTAGAGCAGGACCTGGCGGGTGAGCAGGTCACCGGCTCCGTAGGTGGCGATCTTCGTGAGATGCATCGTGAGGGCGCTCGCGGCTTCGGTGCCGATATAGGCGGCGCGGGTGAGGCCGTAGGCCAGGAAGAACGGTGCTGTCAGTGGGCCGACGGAGCCGAGCAACGCCGAGCCGAGGCCGGATGCCGCGCCGACCACGGCGAAGGCCGGATCGGCGGGCTTGCGGGTACGCCGATTGAACCGCCGCCAGACCACCACGGCGATCAAGAACACCCCGAGCAGCCGTTGCAGTGCGGCGAGCGGCGCGTGGGTGAGCAGGATGCCGCCGGCGACCGCGCAGGGCACGGCGCCGAGGGCGAACCAGCCGATCAGCGGCCGGCGGAGTTCACGCCGGTTCAGCCAGGCCCGAGAGCCGTTGCTGGACAGTTGGGTCAGGGTCAGCATCGGCACTGCGACACGCAGACCGAAGAGCGCCGTGAACACCGGCAGCAGGAGTACTCCTCCGCCGAATCCGGCGACCGCGGACAGCGCCGCCAACGCGAACGCGGCTGCCGAGGCGACGAGGAGATCGGTGAGCATTGCTTAGGAGGTGGTGGGGAGGCCGGCGAGGCGTCGTACGGCGGCCAGGCCGTCCGGCGTACCGGGCCAGTGCCGGTCCAACGCGGCAGGACCGGCTCGGCGAGTGACCGAACGGAGTGCGAACGCGACGATCACCGCGTCGTCGGCGTACCCGATCACGGGGATGAAGTCGGGCACCAGGTCGAACGGTACGGCGAGGTAGACCAGCAGGAGCCATAGGCGGACCCGGACCCCGCGAGGCAGCGTTCGGTCAGCCGCCAGGCGCCGCAGCAGTCGCACCAGGTCGGGCAGGAGCCGCAGGGCGTCGCGGATCCGCAGTTCGTCGGGGCGGGCGAACCACAGGGCCGCGATCAGCGCTATCCACAACAGCATGATGCCGGCGGCGGCACCCACCACGATCGACCACCACTCACCTGTCACGCGGCCCATTCTGGCTCTGGGTGCTGGAGGGCGGTCCCTGGGCCGGCGGGGGGATAGTAGTCGCATGACGAGATCCGCCGACGAATCCGCCGATCCCGCCGAGCTCAACCCGCCCGGCCCGCCGACCCCGGCCGACCCGTCATCGTCCGGCACCCACGCCGGTGATCCGGCCTCCGACGCGGCGAGTCCCGGCGGTCCGTCAGCGACCCCTCCGGCGTCCCCGGCGTACGTCGGCGCCGACTCCGGCGATTCGGCTTCCGTTGCGATGCCGGTCGGGGTCAGTCGGCGGCTGCTGACGCAGGAGGTTTGGTTGGTGCTGGCGTTGTCCCTGGGGGCTTCTGGGGTGTCGGCGCTCATTTCGTTTGTAGGGGTGCTGACGTCGGCGAAGCCGATCAGTGGGCAGACGGCGGTGATCGTGGGATCGCGGGCGCCGGGGCGGCCTTGGCTGGATCTCTCCTGGCAGATCTTCGCGGTGGTGACCGCACTGGTGCCGGTCGCGCTCGTGGCGCATCTGTTCGCGCGCGGTGGTGAGTCGCTTCGGGCGATCGGATTCGATCTGAGAGATCGGTGGCGCGATCTCGGTCGAGGGACGGCGGTCGCCGCCTGCATCGGGGGAGCGGGCCTACTCTTCTACATCGCTGCACACGCGTCCGGCGTGAACCTGACCGTCGACCCGTCCCAACTGCCCGACTACTGGTGGCGCATCCCGATCCTCGTCGCGGTCTCCGCGCAGAACGCCATCCTCGAAGAAGTGATCGTCCTCGGCTACCTGAACCACCGCCTGGACCAGCTGGGCTGGTCCGTCCGCAGCGCCACCGCCGCAAGCGCACTCCTGCGCGGCTCCTACCACCTCTACCAGGGCCTCGGCGGCTTCGCCGGCAACGTGATCATGGGCGTGATCTTCACCTACCTGTACCGCCGCTGGGGCCGGATCATGCCGTTCGTCGTGGCCCATACGCTGATGGACACCACCGCCCTGATCGGCGCGACCTACCTCCTCGGCAAGGTGTCCTGGCTGCCGAGCTGAGTCTCGCTCGAGCCCACTGAAACGACTGACACGTAACCGACCGGGCCTTTCGCTGGTTGATGGTGTCGTGACAGTTAACGGGGAAATCACCAGTCCGCCCGAAATCGACGCAGGTTTGGCCGCCGCCGCGCTGGCCGTGTTCGCACACCGGCACGAGGTCGTCCATCTCCTGTACGCCGCGACCGACGAGCCGGACGCGCTCACCCGGATCGGAGGCCTGCTCCGCGTCGACGAGGCAACCATCGCCCGCGTGCTCGACCAGCCGTTCCGGTGGATGCTGCCCCAGTTCCGCACCGAGCTGGAGTCGATCGCCGCCACACCGACCGCCCTAACCACGCCCACCCCACGGACCGCGCCGGTCACACCCGCCCCACTCGCCGCGCCGGTCGCGTCCGGTCCACTCGCCGCGCCGGTCGCGCCCGGCCCACTCGCCGCGCCCCGCGCCGCACCCACGGAGCCCACCCCCACCCCGGCCACAACCTGACTGGCCACAACCCGACCGGCGACGGACTGACGGGCCGCGGACTGACCAGCCACGAGCCGACCTGCGACGGACTGACCGGCCGCGGACCGACCGGCGACGGACTGACGGGCCACAACCCGACCGGCGACGGACCGCGGACTGACCAGCCACGAGCCGACCTGCGACGGACTGACCGGCGACGGACTGACGGGCCACAACCCGACCGGCGTCGGACTGACGGGCCGCGGACTGACCAGCCACGAGCCGACCGGTCGCGGACTGGCTGCCGTCGGTCCAACCGGTGTGCCCAGGGCTAGGTTGAGGTGATGCAGACGTATGGCGCGGACATCCTCGGGATCGCGGATGAACTGACCGACGCATACGTCGAGGTGTTCACGGCCCCGCCATGGGACCACCGGGATCCAGAGCAGACCCGGATCGCGTTCCGGAAGCGCCTGAACAGCGATGCGCTCCGGGACGGGTTCCGCGCCTGGATCGAGCGGTCGGACGATGGGCGGATCGCCGGGTTCGTGAGCGGCTGGACGACGCCGGCGCCGTTCCGCCGGGATCGCGCGTACGGGAGCGTGCTCGACCGGCTGGGGCCGGAGCAGGTCAGGGAACTGCTGATCGGTGCGTTCGAGATCGACGAGCTCGGCGTGGCCGAGCGCGCCCGGGGGACCGGCCTCGGCCGGCGGCTCCTGTCGCTGGCCACCGCGGAACACCCGCGCGCGTGGCTGCTGACCTGGAACCAGGCCCACGCCACCATCGCCTTCTACCGCCGCATCGGCTGGAAGGAACCCGAAACCCGCGGCCCCGAACACGACATCATCGTCTTCCTAGCCCCCAATCACCCAGGCACCGCCTAACCCCTCAACCACTCCGCCCGAACCACCCCTCAACCACTCCGCCCGAACCACCCCTCAACCACTCCGCGTGAACACCACCACCCACCTGAGCGCCACGTCCCACCGCGTCCCCATTTCAGGGGATAACCCCCGACCTGGATGGTTGCCCCCTGCGATTCTGAGTGGGCAACCCTCCACCTCAGGGGTTATCCGCACGAGTGGTGCCCCGTCTCCTCGGATACCACCAGAGATTCCAGCACCCGAATGGATATCCGTGTTCGCCGTCCGGGTGCCGTCCGGGTGCCGTCCGGCGGGCGGGGGCGCGGACACCATGTCGGGGCCTGGAACACCTCATGGCATGTCCCAAGTCCCGACACCCTGTCCCAGCCCCTGCTCCTGTCCGGGGGCGGAGGTGGAGGTGGGGTGGGGCGGCGGTGGAGCGGGGAGCGGGGAGCGGGGAGCGGGGTGGGCGGGGTGGCGAAGCGTTAGAGGGTGAAGAGGGTGGTGGCGTTTTGCCACATGATGGCTTCGTGCTCGGTGGGGGTGAGGTTGGCGGCTTCGAAGGCGCCGATGGCTACTGAGGGGTCGATCAGGGTGGCGTCGGTGCCGAACATCAGGCGGGACGGGCCGAGTTGGTCGAGGATCCAGCGGATGCGGTTGGCGTCGGGGGCCGACCAGCAGGGTTCGAACCAGATGCGGTCCGAGCGGGACGCGGCCTCGGGGACGAGTGGCCAGCCCGGCGCGCCCATGTGGCCGGCGATCACCCGGGCGTCCGGGACGCGGTCCGCGACGTCGGCCAGGTCGACGACGTTGCCGGCCCAGGTGTGGACGAGTGTCGGCAGTCCGTACTCGGTGGTGAGCTCGATCGCGGCCTGCATCGCGGGTGAGTCGATCGGCGTCCGGCTGTATTCGGTGTGGATCTTTGCGCCGACCCACCGCGTCCGGCCGTCCCCGGCCAGGAGTTCGCGCAGGTCTGCCTTCGCCTCGTCGAGCCGGCGCGGGTCGACCACGATCATCCCGCGCAGTCGTGGGTCGGCGGGCAGTTGTGCCGCGAGCGACCGGTTGCCGACGGGAGCGTCGTACACGATGGCCTCGATCGCGGAGACGAGTTGGATGTCGATGCCGAAGCGGTCCATCAGTTCGATGTTGACATCGACCGGCCCGACGTCCATCGAGAAGAACCAGGGCCCCCAGTGGGCATGTACGTCGATCAGCACGATGGCTCCAAAAGACGGTTCGGGCACCAGTGGGCGTGTACGTCGATCAGCATGTCGGCTCCAGGAGGGTGGTCAGGTTCTGACTGCCGGTCTGGGCGATCTCGGCGGGGGTGAGCTTGGACGTGAGCAGCCGGCGTACGACGGAGTGGGTCTCCTGGAACGGCGTTCGACAGCCGAGGACCAACCGGTCCGCGCCGACCTCGCCGGCGACGATCTCCAGCGAGTCCGGGCCAGTGAGCATCCGGGTCGAGGTGTGGAACCCGGGCTCCGAGCGGGCCAGGATCACGAAGTCGCCCAGGTAGTAGAAGTGCGTGTCCAGGAACACCACCCGCGCTCCGAGTCCACGCAGCGCCGGGCCCACCCGCCGTACGTCGCCCTCGGCGAAGATCGTCAGACCGGCCTCCACCAGCAGCTTCACGACGTGACCGAAGGAAGGGAACCCGGGCTCGACGCTCTGCGCGGTCGGCGCCAGCCGGATCGCCCGCGGTGGCGACGCCGCGGACAGTTGCCGCTCGAGCTCCCGCTCGGCACCGAGCGCATCACGCAGGTCCAGCACCGGGCACAGCGACCAGCCGTTGCTCTCGGCAACCTGCTGGGCCTCGTCGTTCCCGGACGATACGTCGAAGTGCACCGCCCGCAACGCGGACACGACCCCACCCGAGATGCCCGTGGCCTTGAACACCTCCTGCACGGTCTGGGCCCGGCCCCAGCGGCCGGTCGTGACGTCGTGCCCGACCAGTACGTCGCAGTCGAGCAGCGGGGGAGTGTCGGTCATGGGGCCTCCCGGCCTGGACTGAGGAGCGTAGGGAGCGTAGCGACTGGAGCGACGAGGGAAGGCCGGGAGTTAAAGCCTCATGACCCCCGCGCCGGAGGCGCGGCATTCAACACGGTCATCAGGCCTCCTGGGCCAGTGCGCTGTGGACCTTGCGGATCGCGGCGACGATGTCGTCGACGTCGGTCTCGGTGTAGTTCTCGTTCCAGGGCAGGACCAGCAGCCGGCTGTTGATCAGCTCCTCGGCGTTCGGACACAGACCGACCGGGTACGAGACGTCCTGCAGCGGGAAGCCGGACTGTCCGTAGGTGATCCGCTCGCGGACCGCGGGTGCGGCGTACAGCAGGCCGGTCAGATATCCGCCGTTCGCCGGTACACCCTCAGCGGTGAGCGCAGCAGCCCACTCATGCAGCTCGCCGGCCGCAGGCGAGACGATCAACGGGTACTGCCAGTAGACGTGGTCGCCGCCATCCGGGGGAGCCGTGATCCCGGCCAGGTCCGCGATTCCCGCCGACGCCCGGGCAGCCGCCGTACGCCGATCTGCCACGACGCCACGCAGTCGCGTCAGTTGCGCGCGGGTGACCGACGCGACCAGTTCGGTCATCCGATAGTTGAGGGCGAGGAACAGATACGTCCGCTCGTCGGTGTCGCGCGGCCAGCCCTTGTCCGCGAACAGCCGCATCCGGCGGGCCCGCGCCGGGTCGTCGGTGACCGCCAGCCCGCCGTCACCCGCGCTGATGTGCTTGGTCTGCTGCAGGCTGAAGCAGCCGATGTGCCCGATCCGACCGACGAATGTGTCGCCGACCGGCGCGAGGTAGGCCTGCGCGCAGTCCTCGATCAGCAGGATTCCGTGCTGATCGCAGAGCTCGCGCAACTCCCGCACCGGCGCCGGTTTGCCGAACAGATGGACGACGATCACGGCCTTGGTCCGCGGCGTGATGGCGGCCCCGACCGCGGCTGGGTCGAGGTTCCCCGTGATGGGGTCCACGTCGGCGAACACCGGTACGGCGTTCTGCATCATGATCGGGAACACCGTGCCCATGTCGCTGATCGGCGTGGTGATGATCTCGTCACCGGGCTCGGGGTCGACCGCGGCCACCGCCAGGTGCAGAGCCGCCGTACCCGAGCTGCACGCGACCGCGTACCCGGCGCCGAGCAGGTCGGCGAACTCCAGCTCGAGCGCCGCCCCTTCAGTGCCCCAGGTCGCGGACAGCATGCCGCTGCGGAGCACCCGCTCCACTGCCTTGACCTCGTCGTCGCCGAAGCGCCGCCCGCTGGCGTCCATCACCGACGGCAGCGGGGACGTGCGCACCGCAGTGCCGCCGTCCCGGGCGAGCACGGTCTTCTCCATCGCTGCGAACCTCCTGGAGTTGATGTTGCTCACGGCAACGGTAGGTGGACGAGATCGCGGTCGGCGAGTCCCCACACGCTATGCCGCTCGCCACGGACCGGCGTCAGCTGGGGCACGGTGTACCACCCGTCGCCGAGTTTTGTTCACCAGCAGCTTCGCCTCGGTGAGCCCCGGCCCGAGCTGGTACGGGTTCCCGCCGAAGTTCGTCTCACAGTAGACCCCGGTGCGGTCAGTGTGGAGAGCTTGTTCGTGCCGCGGACGACGGTCCTGGTCCGGAGGTCGTATGTGAACCAGCCGCCGACCTGGACCGGCGACACGCCGGACGTGATGGTCCAGATCCGGTCGCCGACCTGCTCGGCGACGCTGCTCGACGTCACCGCGGAGGCGGGTCCCAGGGTGGTGACGGTTGTTTCGGTCAAGTCCGGAATTGCAGCCTAGGCCGGTGCCGAAACGCTCACCAGGCCTGCGCATATGACGACGAGACTGCACAATCCCCGTGTGGATCGCTTGTCCACAAGGCCTCCCGGGACGCGGCGCACCCAATTACGGTCATGGCTGAAATTAGCCGGACGTGCGTTAGTGCGTCAACAGGCGGGGAAAGATCAGAGATGAACGCGGTAGACGACCAGCGGGCGGCCGCTGCCGTTGCCTAGCTGGGTGCCGGTGGCGTCGGCGAGCCCGGCGCGCTCCAGCCGGTTGAGGACCCGGCGGGCGGTGCGGGGCTGGATGCCGAGGTAGTCGGCGACGGTCCGGGTCGTCAGACCGTCTCCCGGCGTGGCGTGCACGAGCTCCTGCAGTCGCTCGAGCGTCGCCTTGGACAGCCCGGCGCGCTGGGCGAGAAGTTGCAGCTTCGAGCGCTGCTGCGCCCGCGGTGCCGCGCCGCCGACCAGGACGAGGTCGATGTCGTTGCGCAGCGAGACCACGGCCGCGGTCCGGCCGGCTGTCTTCGCCCGGCCGAGCGCCCGCCGGGCGAGCGCCTCCGTCTCGGTCCCGGAGCCGCCGATACCGAATCCGATCCGCACCGGCCCGAACTGCTCCTTGAGCCTGGTCAGCATGCCGAGCTCGGTGAACGCAGCCGTCGCCTGCTCGAGCGGTCCGCGTGTGGTCACGACCAGATACCGCTTGTCGTCGTACCGGATGACGCTGCCGCCGAGCGAGCCGGCCTCGCGCCTGAGCGCACTCTCGCCGTCGGCGGCTATCTCGACCAGACCCAGCGCGATCTGCGCATCGTCACTGCGCAAAGCGCCATGGACGAGCAGCAGACTGTTCACGGCCGCCCGCACCGAGTGGACCGACGGCGCCAGCCGGAGGGTGGTCTGCTCGGTCCGGAGCTTCTCGTACGCCGATCGCAGGCAGGTGATCGCGACAGTGGCGCCGGCCTTGCGGTGGAACGCGATCACGTCGTCGGAGCTCAGCCCCGGGCGATACGGCAGCACGCGGATCCCGCGGGTCGGCAACCCGACCTCGTCGAACGTCTCGCGGACCTGGGCCTCGTCGAGCACATCGATGCTCATCGAGGTGACGTCGCGGCCCTCCCGGAGCAGCTGGACCAACGCCCGCATCAGCGTGGCGCCGGTGTACTCGACGTAGGCCGCCGGGCGGTCGAGCAGGCCGTGCGCGGCCGCGAGTTGATAGGGGACCACGCCGGTGAACAGCCACGCGTCGACGCTGGGCGGCGCCGCGGCCATGACCTTCGGGGTGTCGGTCTCGCGCCGGTACCGCAGCGGGACGACCTCCACCCCGCGCAGCGCCCCGACGATCCGGCTGCTGGAGGTGACCAGATCAGACGGCCCGACCACCCCGATCGTCGTCACCATGTAGCCCCCTCTTTCATTCGGCTCAGTTTCACCAGATCGCCGCACCGCCGCAAGAACCCGCGCCGTACGCCGGACCCGGAGGTTGGCCTGGTCCGCTACGTTTCGACCATGAGCAGGCTGATGCGATCGCACGAGTGGGTTGCCGCGGGTACGGCGCTGTGCCGGGGAGCGCTCGTGGAGCTGGACGGACCATCGCTACTGCCAGGGTGGACCCGCAAGCATGTCGCGGCTCATCTGTCGCTCAACGCGGAGGCGATCGGCAACCTCGTGCACTGGGCGAGGACCGGCGAGGAGCGCCGGATGTACACGTCGCCCGAGCAGCGCGGCGCGGACATCGAGGCGGCCGCGGTGCGGCCGGCCGACGAGTTGCTCGCCTGGTTCGAGGAGTCCGCGCAGGTGCTCGCGGACGCGATGGCCGAGCTGACCGACGAGCAGTGGCAGCGGCCGTTGCTCAATGCCCAGGGACGAGATATCCCTGCGTCCGATACCCCGTGGATGCGCAGCCGGGAGGTGATGATCCATGCGGTCGACCTCGGCACGGGCGTGACCTTCGCCGACCTGCCGGCCGACTTCCTCGAAGCCCTGTCCGCGGACATCAGCGCTAAGCGTGGCGACGTACCCGAGGTGACGGGACCGCTGCCGGAGGTGGCCGCGTATCTCGCCGGGCGGTCGTACGACGGTGTGCTTGGTGCGGACGGGAAACCGGCCGAGCCGCTGCCGCCCTGGCTCTAGTGCACGACGCGGTAGTGCAGGTGGGTCACGATCATCGGGCAGCTCCGTTCTCTCAGAGGGACTCGACGCCAGGACTGCCTGTTCTCGCGAGGCTTGAACGAATCGTGCGCTTTACACCTCGATATGGGCCCCGATGATGACGGTGCGGTCGCGGGGGAGGTTGAAGAACTCGGCCGCGTCGGCGGTGATGTGGGACGTGGCGATGAACAGGTGCTTGCGCCAGGGGGCCATCGTCTCGGCCTCGCCCGCGCGGAGCTCGATCTTGGACAGGAAGTAGGAGGCATTGTCCAGGTCGATGTGGCCCTCGGTCTCCTCGGGATCGAGTGTGGCCAGGGCGGCCGGTACGTCGGGCGTCTCCATGTAGCCGAACTTCGCGGTGACATAGGTGATCCCGTCGTCGCCGTACCCCAGATCGTCGACGAACGCCCGCTGGTCGTCCGCGACGCGAGGCACGGGCTCGGTCTCGATCGACAGGATCACCACGTGCGCGTGCCGCACCTGGTTGTGCTCGACGTTGGCCCGCAGCGCCAACGGTGCGGTCCGGTTGCCCCGGTTGAGGAAGATCGCTGTCCCCGGGACCTCCCGAGCCACCAGCTCCCCACTGCGCAACTGGTGGACGAACTCCCGCAGCGGGCCTTCGGATTCCTCGCGCTCGGCGGTGACGACCGCGCGGCCGCGTTGCCAGGTGGTCATGATCGTGAACGCGGTGAGCGCGATCAGTAGCGGCAGCCAGGCGCCGTGGGCCAGCTTGGTGAGGTTGGCGGCGACGAACAGCAGGTCGACCGCGAGCAGCGGGACGGCGCCGGCGAAGATCAGCCACTTCGGGATGTTCCACCGGTAGTGGGCGACGTAGAAGAACAACAGGGTCATGATCGTGATCGTCCCGGTGACGGCCATGCCGAACGCGTACGCCAGCGCGGCCGAACTGCGGAACGCGAAGATCAGCGTCAGCACCGAGACCAGCAGCAGCCAGTTGATCCACGGAACGTAGATCTGGCCGATCGTGGTCGCCGACGTGTGCTGGATCCGGAGCCGCGGCAGGTAGCCGAGCTGCGCGGCCTGCGAGGCGACCGAGTAGGCACCGGTGATCACCGCCTGGGAAGCGATCACCGTGGCCGCGGTCGCGAGCAGGACGAGTGGCAGCCGTCCCCAGTCGGGCACGAGCAGGAAGAACGGGCTGCTGATATTGGCCTGGTCCTTGAGAATCAGCGCACCTTGGCCCATGTAGCTCAGCGTGCAGGCCGGGAGGACGAGGAGCAGCCAGCCGCGGGTGATCGCCCGGCGGCCGAAGTGACCCATGTCGGCGTACAGCGCCTCGGCGCCGGTGACCGAGAGCACGATCGCGGCCAGGGCGAAGAACGCGATGTGGAAATGACCGGTCAGGAAGCCGATCGCGTACGTCGGTGACAGCGCCTTGAGGATGCCCGGGTGTTCGGCGATTCCGCTGATGCCGCAGGCGCCGATAACGACGAACCAGGTGATCATGACCGGCCCGAAGACCCGGCCGATCGTCTCGGTGCCCCGGCGCTGGATCAGGAACAGCACGATGATGATCACCGCGGTGATCGGTACGACGTAGTCGCCCAGGGACGGCTGGACGACCTTGAGGCCCTCGACCGCGGACAGCACCGAGATCGCCGGGGTGATCATGCTGTCGCCGAAGAACAGCGACGCGCCGAAGATTCCCACCGAGGCCAGCACGACCGCGGACCGGCGGCCCGCGCCGTAGCGGCGGACCTGCGTGATGAGGGCCATGATGCCGCCCTCGCCGTCGTTGTCGGCGCGCATCGCCAGCAGGATGTAGGTGACCGTCACGATGATCATCACCGACCAGAAGATCAACGACACCACGCCGAAGACGTTCGAGTCGCTGACCGGCACCGGGTGCGGGTCCTCCGGGCTGAACACGGTCTGCAACGTGTAGATCGGGCTGGTCCCGATGTCGCCGAACACGACCCCGAGCGCGCCGACCACGACCGCGAGCCTGACCGTGTCGCGGGCGCTCGGGCCATGACCGGCGTCCGTCTGCTGATGATCCGTCACGGGACCGGACGATACAGCGCCGGGGAGGCAGTCATGTCGAGACGCGGCGGCCGGTTCCGACGTACCCGGTGACTACGGAGGAGGTGCCGGGGATGACACCGGAGCGGGTACTGCGGACCTACATCACGCTGGTCGTGGTCTCGACCGGCGCGTCCTCGATGATCTGGGGGATCAACACCCTGTTCCTGCTCGACGCGGGACTGAGCATCGGGCAGGCGTTCGCCGCGAACGCGTTCTTCACCGCGGGGATGGTGTTGTTCGAGATCCCCACCGGTGTCGTAGCGGACACGATCGGACGGCGTACGTCGTACCTGCTCGGGACGGTGACCTTGATCGCGTCCACGTTGCTCTATTTGCTGTTGTGGCAGACGCGGGCGCCGTTCGCGGCCTGGGCGGTGGGGTCGGCCCTGCTCGGGCTCGGGTTCACGTTCTTCAGCGGTTCGACCGAGGCGTGGCTGGTGGACGGACTGCACGCGACCGGTTACCGCGGGTCGCTCGACGAGGCCTTCGCCAAGGGGCAGGTGGCCGGCGGGATCGCGATGATGGCCGGCTCGATCGGAGGCGGCCTGCTCGCCCAGGTGACGAACCTCGGCGTTCCGTACGTCGCTCGCGCGGTGCTGCTCGTGATCACCTTCGCCGTGGCGTGGCGGGCGATGCACGACATCGGCTTCACCCCCAAGCCGCGGGTCTCGGTGCGCGCCGAGATGGGCGGGATCCTGCGAGCCTCGCTACGGCACGGGCTGCTGAACCCGCCGGTCCGCTGGCTCATGCTCGCCGGCCCGTTCACTGCGGGAGCCAGCGTGTACGGCTTCTACGCCGCGCAGCCGTATCTCCTTCAGCTCTACGGCCACGCGGACTCCTATGCGATCGCGGGGCTGTCCGCCGGGATCGTCGCCGGTGCCCAGATCGCGGGTGGCGCGTCGGCGTCGTACATCGCCCGGATCTTCCGGGACCGGATCCTGACCCTCGTCGTGGCCATCGCCACCTCCGGCGCTGTGATCGCGCTGATCGGCCTGGTGACGTCGTTCTGGGCCGCTCTCGGGCTGCTGATGGTGTGGGGCACGATGTTCGCCGCCATGAGCCCGGTCCGGCAGGCGTATCTGAACAGCCACATCCCGTCGGCTCAGCGGGCGACCGTGCTGTTGTCGGACAACCTGCTCGGCTCCGCCGGCGGCGTGGTGATCCAGCCCGCCCTGGGCCGCGCCGCGGACGTCTGGGGCTACGGCCCGGCGTACCTGCTGACCGCCGTCATCCAGCTCTGCGCGCTGCCGTTCCTCGCGCTGGAGATCCGCCGTGGGCGCATGCACAGCGGACCGGCCGCTGACGGCAACCATGCCGTGTCACAGCTCGCGCTGCTATCTCGTCGTGTCTCCTGACGGATACCGAAGAAGGAGTCTTTGTGAGGAAAGTCATCAGGTCCCTGGGGACCGCGGTTGTGGCGGGATCGCTGGCGCTGGCGGGTGCGGCGACCGTGGGTGTCGCGCCGGCCAGTGCGGCGACCGAGTGCACGACGAACACCAGGAGTCTCAATCTGCCCGGCAAGCCTGACGTCAAGCTGACCGTCAAGCTGTGCGTGAGCGGATCCGGCACCTACCGGACAGCCATGGCCTACTTCAGCTGGTCGGGAAATCTCGGCTACATCGGCGGCACGCGCGTCAACATGCTCTGGGTCTCCATCCGCCTCGAGCGGAACGACGGCGAGCAGAGCTACAACAGCAGCTACTACACCGGCTCGGTGAACGCGCAGTATTCAGGCAGCGTGTCCCTCGGCACGACGAAGTCAGGCACGCTGCCCAGCGGCGGGTGGAGCGCCGACAGCACCGTTCAGTACGACATCACCGACGATGGGCTGAGCCCGACGACCTGGGAGCTGACCGGCTCCCCCTTGATCAGCAGATCAACGTCGGCCCGAACGGCGGCGGCGCCGGCCGCCGGTCGGAGACCCGCCCGGACAAATCCGTCGAGGCCACCAGCGGCGAACCACTAGCCTGGCATCCGTGACGGCTCGCTTGGTGATCATCAACGGTGGATCCAGCTCCGGGAAGACCGGGATCGTGCGGTGTCTTCAGGCAGTGCTGGACGAGCCGTGGCTGGCCTTCAGTGTGGACGACTTCGTCGATGCGATGCCGGCGGCGATGGAAGGTGCGGCGGACGGGATTGAGATCGGCCCGGACGGCGCGGTCTCGGTCGGGCCGGCGTTCCGGGAGCTGGAGGCGGCGTGGGTGACCGGGATGGTCGCGATCTGCCGGGCGGGGGGCCGGGTGATCATCGACGACGTCTTCCTGGGCGGCGCGGTCTCGCAGCAGCGGTGGCGCGACGCGATCGGTGACCTCGAGACGCTCTGGGTCGGCGTCCGGTGCGCGCCCGAGGTCGTGGCGGGTCGCGAGCTCGCCCGGGGCGACCGGGCCGTCGGCATGGCCGCGCAGCAGGCGCTGGTCGTCCACGAGGGCGTGAAGTACGACGTCGAGGTCGACAGCGCCCACGCCGAATCCATCGACTGCGCCCGTACGATCGCCGGCTACCTCAGGTAGTCCACCCGCGCGAGTGCGGTGCCGATGCGCCGGCGGTGATCGGCGGCGACCTCGTCGGCGTCGTCGCCCGCCAGGATTCGCCGTACCGACTCGAGGTGCACGGTGCGGTAGGCGGCGACCGTGAGGGCCGCGGTGAGCCGCGCGTCGGGGACCTCGGTGCGATCCATCGCGGCGGCGATCGCCTGTTCGAGGTGGTCGAGCAGCTCGCGGGCCCGGGACTGCAGAGCCCGTGACGACGCGACAACTTCCCAGAAGCGGGCGAACTGGCCGCGCATCGCGGCCAGCGGATGCCCCGCATCGGCCAGGTCGACCAGCAGGGTGGAGAGCGCCGCCACCGCGGAGGTGCCGGGCGTGCGGTCGGTGACCGCCGCAACGACCAGGAACTCCGCCTCCGGATAGCGGTCGAACAGCATGTCCTCCTTGCGCGGGAAATGCGCGAAGACGGTCGGCCGGGCCACGTCGGCGGCCTCGGCGACCTCCGACACCGAGACGTCGTCGAAGCCACGCTCCAGGAAGAGCGTGGTGGCGACCTCGGAGATCCGCGTCCGGAGCTCGGCCTTCTTCCGCTCCCGGCGGCCGTGCGGTGCGTGCTGGTCCACAGGCGTCAGGATAGGTGGAGTCATACCCGATAAAAAGATGTACTGAGTATGAGATTGGTTGCTACGCTGCTGACCATGCTTCCTGTTGGGGTGAACTACGACACCGGCCTGCGGTACGACGGCCGCAGCACGCGCACGCGATTCGACGCCGGAACGGTCCGGGACGAGCTGCGGCTGATCGCGAACGACCTGCACGTCCCGGCGGTCCGGGTGTCGGGCAACGACCCGGACCGGTTGGTGATCGCGGGGGAGGCGGCCTTGGAAGCCGGGCTCGACCTGTGGTTCTCGCCGGTCCCGATGGATCTGGAGCCGGACGACTTCATCGCGTTCCTGACCGACTGCGGCGCCCGGGCGGAGATACTGCGGCAGTCCGGCCGGGGCGACGTCGTACTGGTGCTGGGGTGCGAGCTGTCCGTGTTCTGCAAGGGTTTCGTGCCGGGCGAGACCTCGGGGGAGCGGCTGGCGACGATGGCCGACCCGGCCACCTGGACCGATCAGGAGAAGATGGCGCAGTTGTTCGCCGGGCTGGCGCGCTGGGGTGAGGTCCAGCAGCAGTTGGTCGCGGCGGCCCGCGGGGTGTTCGGCGGCCGGATCACCTACGCCGCGGGGATGTGGGAGGACGTGAATTGGGAGCTGTTCGACATCGTCAGTGTCGACGCCTACCGCGACGCTACCAACGCGGCGAACTTCCGGGACGAACTGCAGGCCCGGCTGAAGTGGGGCAAGCCGGTAGCGGTCACCGAGTTCGGCTGCTGTGCCTATCGGGGTGCGGCCGATCGCGGCGGTTCGGGCTGGATGATCGTCGACCGGAGTGCCGACCCGCCGGCGATCAACGGGACCTACGAGCGCGACGAGGAGGAACAAGTGGAGTACCTGTTGGAGCTCGTCGAGGAGTTCGACCGGATCGAGCTCGCGGCTGCGTTCTGGTTCAGCTTCGCCGGCTACGAACTGCAGCACCGTCCCGACGATCCACAGCACGACCTCGACCTGTCGTCGTACGGGCTGGTCGCGGTCGGCGACGACGGCCGGTGGACGCCGAAGCGGGTGTTCGGGAAGTTCGCCGAGCTGAACGACGGGCGGCGCTGAGATGGAGCAGGTCCGGCTTGGGGCGACAGGTCTGCGGGTGTCGCGGATCTGCCTGGGGATGATGAGCTTCGGCACCGGCGGGGCGCGGGAGTGGCATCTCGGTGAGGACGCCGCGGACCCGATCGTCCGGCGGGCCGTCGAGGGCGGCGTGACGTTCTTCGACACCGCCGACGCCTACTCCAAGGGGACCGGGGAAGAGCTGACCGGGCGGCTGCTGGGCAAGTTCTTCGGCCGGCGTGAGGACTACGTGCTGGCGACCAAGGTGTACTACCCGACCGGCCCGGGCCCGAACGATCGCGGCCTGTCCCGCAAGCACATCCTGGACGCGATCGACGCGTCGCTGCGCCGGCTCGGCACGGAGTACGTCGACCTCTACCAGATCCACCGGTGGGACGACGAGACGCCGATCGAGGAGACGATGGAAGCGCTCGCGGACGTCGTCCGCGCGGGCAAGGTCCGGTACCTCGGCGCGTCGAGCATGTTCGCCTGGCAGTTCGCGAAGGCGCAGCGGGTGGCTCCGATCCCGTTCGTCTCGATGCAGAACCACTACAACCTGGTCTACCGCGAGGAGGAGCGCGAGATGATCCCGCTCTGCATCGACCAGGGCGTCGGTGTCATCCCCTACAGCCCGCTGGCCCGCGGCCTGCTCGCCCGGACCGGAGGTACGGCGAGATCCGGCGCCGACCCGGTCGCCGACGACCTGTACGGCGAGAGCGACCTGGCGGTGGTGGAGGCCGTCCGAGCGGTCGCGGCCGAGCGCGAAGTAGCACCCGCACAGGTCGCGCTCGCCTGGCTGATGGGCGCTCCCGGCGTGACCGCGCCGATCGTCGGAGCCACGAAGCTCCAGCACGTCGAGGACGCGGTCGCCGCGGCGGACCTGCCCCTGACCTCCGACGAGCGAGCCCGCGTGGAGGCGCCGTACCGTCCGCATCCGGTCACGACGTAGCTCATTGGACCGGCAGGTACAGTCACTGGTGTGCTGACGGCGAAGGGTGTGGCGACGCGGGAGCGGATCGTGGCGGCGGCCGCGGCCGAGATCCGGGAGCGTGGGGTCTCCGCGGTGACTCTGGACGACGTCGGGCGGCGGAGCCGGACCGGCAAGAGCCAGCTGTTCCATTATTTCCCGGACGGCAGGGAGCAGTTGCTGCTGGCGGTGGCGGAGCGCGAGGCCGATCAGGTGCTGGAGGATCAGGAGCCGCACCTCGGGCAGCTGACCTCGTGGGACGCCTGGCACGAGTGGCGTGATGCCGTCGTCGAGAAGTACCGGCGCCAAGGGGTGAACTGCCCACTCGGCGTACTGATCACTGAGATCGGCCGGCACACCCCAGCGGCGCAGGCGGTCACCGCCAAGCTGCTCTCGCAGTGGCAGCGCCGGATCCAGGCCGGTATCGAGGACATGAAGGCCGCGGGCGAGATCCGGTCCGACGTGGATCCCGCCCGTGCCTCCGCGGCGCTGGTCGCCTCGATCCAGGGCGGCGTCGCCATCCTGATGTCGAGCGGCTCGGCCCAGCATCTCGAGTACGCCTTGGATCTGTGCCTGGACTACCTGCGCGCTAGTTCCAGTTGAGCACCGGCGGGCGGTAGCCGGCCGGCTTGTCGGCGACCTTCGCATCCGGGTTGACCAGCCAGCCCTGGTACGCCGGCGTGAACATCCGGTAGACCGACTCCGGCGGTACGGCGCTGGCCTCGTCGAGTGCGGTCCGGAGCTCGTCCGGCAGCTCGAAGTCGAGGGCCTTCATGCTGGCCTGCAGTTGCTCGGGGCTGCTCGCACCGACGATCGCGGAAGCGATCCCGGGCTGCGTCGCGACCCAGTTGATGGCGACCTGGGCCATCGTCACACCGAGCTTGTCCGCCACCGACTCCACTGTCTTCAAGAGGTCCCAGTGCCGCTCGGACCACGCCCGCACCGGCGCGCCATCGCCGGTGAGACGCCCGTCGCCGGCCACGCCTTGTGCGTCGTCCCGCCGGTACTTCCCGGTCAGGAACCCGCTGCCGAGCGGACTCCACGCCGTGATCCCGAGCCCGAGCTGCTGCCCGACCGGGACATGCTCGGTCTCGATCGTCCGCTCGACCAACGAATACGGCAGTTGCAGGTTGACCATCGGCGTCATCGCGTGCGCGTCCGCGAGGGTCTGCGCGCGAGCGGCGTACCAGGCCGGTACGTCGGACAGCCCGGCGTACCGGATCTTGCCGGCCCGGGTGAGGTCGTCGAGCGTGCGCAGGACCTCTTCGACCGGGGTGATCCGGTCCCACGTGTGCAGCAGGAAGAGGTCGAGGTAGTCGGTGCCGAGGCGGCGCAGGGACGCCTCGACCGCGCGGATCAGATGCTTGCGGCCGTTGCCGCCCGCGTTCGGGTCGCCGGGGTCGACACTGTTGGTCGCCTTGGTGGTGAGCACCATCCGCTCGCGGATCCCGGACTCCGCGATCAACTTGCCGAGGATCCGCTCGCTCTCGCCCGCGGTGTAGAAGTCGGCCGTGTCGAGAAAGTTGCCGCCGGCATCGACGTACGCGCGGAAGATCGCCCGTGCCTCGTCCTCGGTCTTCCCGTACGGCGCGTGGAAGCCGGCCGTCCCGAAGTTCATCGTGCCCAGAGCCAGCCTGCTGACACGGAGTCCCGACCGGCCGAGCAGGTAATAGTCATCAAGTGCCATGCTCACAGCGTGGCTCGGCGAAAGTGGACTGGCAAGTACAAACTTGTCCGGACGAAGAGGTCGCCCACGACAGCAGAGGCTACGTCTGGTTGGGTTGGACGGTGCGATTGTCTGAGCAGCAGCGGATGGTGCTGGAGCGGCTGGCGGAACTCGCCGTACCGAGGGACGATTTCCCGTCGGCGGCAGAGGCCGGGGCGGTGGAGTTCATCGAGCGGGTGCTGACGCTCGATCGGCCGGACTGGCGTGCGCGGGTGGAGCGGGCGCTGGAGGTGGCCGGGCCGGAGCCCGATCTCGAGGCGGTGCTCGCGGACGATGACGGTGCTTGGCTCGTGCGGCTGGTGCAGCAGGGGTACTACGCGGAGCCGGCGGCGTGGGCGATGGTCGGCTGGCAGACAGGCGACTTTCCGGCAGTTGAGACCGAGCTGACGATTACACCGCGGTCGGCGCTGGCGGATCGGTACGACTGTGTCGTGATCGGCTCGGGTGCGGGCGGGGGAGCGGCGGCGCAGGTGCTGGCCGAGTCCGGGCGATCCGTGCTGGTGGTGGAGACCGGGCGCTACCCGACCACGGCATCACTGACGCACGACCATCTGCGGAACCCTCGCTCGGTGGCTGGGCTGCCGGCCATGACCGACCCCGATCCGCACGGGCGACCACGGATCGCCGTGGTCGACGGCGTACCGAGTCAGGTGCTGCCGCCGGATGGTGGTTGGGGCAACAACGCCTTCACGGTCGGCGGTGGCACCCGGGTGTACGGCGCGCAGGCGTGGCGGTTCGTTCCGCGCGACTTCACGATGGCCACGACGTACGGCGTACCCGAGGGAAGCGCGCTGGCGGACTGGCCGATCACGTACGACGACCTCGAGCCGTACTACTCGTTGGCCGAGCAACGGTTCGGCGTGAGCGGCGGTGGAACGGATCCGTGGCACGAGCCACGGTCGATCCCGCTGCCGATGCCACCCCTGCCGAGGACCGGTCCGGCTGACCGCCTCGCCGCGGCCGCTGACCGGTTGGGTTGGGGGATTCTCGACGTACCGCTGCTGATCAACTCGGTCGACTACCAAGGGCGGGCCGGCTGCGTCCGGTGCGGGCAGTGCGTTGGCTTCGCCTGCCCGGTTGAGGCGAAGGCGGGCACTCACAACACCGCGCTGCCGGCCGCACTGGCGACTGGTCGCTGCACGCTGGTCACCGAGACGACAGCCGAGCGTCTGGTCACCGACCAGTCCGGCCGGGTCAACGGCGTCGCACTGGTCGCCGACGACGGGTACGGCGGGATCTGGCGACGGACTGTGGAATGTGCGGAGGTGGTGGTCGCGGCCGGTGCCTCCGAGACGCCTCGGCTGTTGCTGAACAGCGCCCACGAGCACGAGCCGAACGGCCTCGGCAACAACCAGGATCAGGTCGGCAGGCACCTCCAGGCCCACGTGTACGCCGGAGCGGCCGGACTGTTCGACGACGAGGTGATGGACCTGGTCGGGCCCGGGGCGTCGATCGCGACCTGCGACTTCCGGCATGGCAACGACGGGATCGTCGGTGGCGGGATGCTGGCCAACGAGTTCGTGCCGACGCCGGCCGCGACGTACGACTATCTGGCCGGTGCCGGGCTGATCCCGCGCGCCGGGGCTGCGGGGAAGGCGGCGATGCGGCGCGAGTCGCGGCGGATGCTGCGCGTGGTCGGGCCGATCCAGGAGGTGTCGTCGGCGGAGTCGCGGGTCCGGGTCGATCCCCGCGTCCTCGATCGCTTCGGGAACCCGGTGGTCGTGATCAGTGGGTCGATCCATCCGGAGGATGTGCGGGCGCACGGCTTCATGAGCGCGAAGGCCCGGCAGTGGCTGGAGGAGGCCGGCGCGGTGCGGACGGCCGTTGGTCAGGTCGGCACGCTGGGACGGGCGAGCAGCGGGCAGCACCAGGCCGGGACGTGCCGGATGGGCGACGATCCGGCCCGGTCGGTCACCGATCCGTACGGGCGGGTGTGGGGACACGACAACGTCTGGATCGCCGACGCATCGGTGCACGTGACGAACGGGGGAGTGAACCCGGTGCTGACCGTGCTGGCCGGCTCACTCCGGATCGCCCACCACCTCAGCAAAATCCCCTTACGACCGAAGAAGTGAGGGTCCTGACCCTCGGATCTTCGGACGCAAACGACGGGAGACGCGGCGACGGGAGACGCCGCGACGGGAGATGGCTGGGGTCAGCCGAGGATGCGGGAGATGCCGACGCCGCTGCGGGCGTCGCGGCCGTACTTGGCGACCTCGGCGGCCAGGTCCAGCCGCGCGACGCCGGCCTTCTGCCGGTCCTCGTCGGTGAGCAGGTCCGCCGGGATGATCCAGACGATCTCGAACTCGAGTCCGTTCGGGTCCTTGCCGTACAGCGACTTCGTCGTACCGTGGTCGGACGCGCCGACCAGGGCGCCGTGCTCGCTCAGCGTCGTGGCCAGATCCTCGAGGTCGCCGAGCGTGTCCACCTCCCAGGCGAGGTGGTAGAGGCCGACCGTCGATCGGCCGGCACCGGACGGCCCGGCCTCCGATCCGATCTGGAACAGCCCGAGATCGTGGTCGTTGGTCGACCCCGGCGCCCGGAGGAAGGCCGCGCCCTGCAGCGTGTCACCGCCCTCGGTGTAGCCGAAGCCGAGCACGTCCCGGTAGAACGCGACGCTCTCGGCCACGTCCCGGACGTACAGCACCGCGTGATTCAACCGGAAGATCGCCATGAGGGTATGGTAGTTGAGAACTCAACCGAATACTAGCGTCGGCGCGACGGCTTGCGCCGCCCGCCGGCGGGAGCCTGCTTGCCGGTCTTCTGCCCGCTCTTCTGCCCGCTCTTCTGCGCGCTCTTCTGGGCCGACTTCTTCGCCGCGGTCTTGGCCGGCTTCTCGGCCGGAGCCGGGCCGCGAGTGCTGTTGACCGTCCGGCCGCGGACGATGCCGATGAACTGCTCCACCAGCTCCGAGGTGTCGTCGTCGCGCCAGGACAGCGCGACCTCTGACTCCGGCGCGTCGGTGAGCGGCCGGTAGGTGAGGTCCTTGCGGTGGTGCAGCCGGGCCAGCGACTGCGGTACGACGAGCAACCCGGTGCCCATGGCAACCAACGCGACGGCGTCCGCGGTGCCGGCCGGACGTTCGCCGATGATTCGCCCCGGTGGGTGATCCCAGCCGAGGACGTCGTCCAGCGGGTACAGCATGAGTTCGTCCGAGAGATCCGCGGTGGTCACCTCGTCGGCCGCCGTGACCACGTGGTCGTTCGGGACCACGACCACCGTCTGCTCGACGTACAAGGGAATCGCGTGCAGTCCGTCGCGGTCGATCGGCAGCCGGAGCAGGACGGCGTCGGCCTCGCCGCCGCGGACCAGTGCGGGCGCGTCGGCGGCGGCGACCTGGATCAGCTCCAGCGGGACCCGGGGCAGCCGCTCCGTCCAGATCCGCACCCACTTGGCGGGTGTCACGCCGGGCACATAGCCCAGCCGGAAGGAGGATTGTCCGGTCACGGCAGTCAGGTTACCGGGCGTGATCAGGGCACGGACTACGCTGCTGCCATGACATCGCGCAAGACACCCCAGACGATGAAGCCCGCGACGGCGGCGAAGAAGCTGGACGTGTACCTCCCGGCCACCCCTGCCGAGTTCCAGGAGGGCGTCGTGTCGCGCGACGAGCTGAATGCGCTGCAGGCGGAGCCGCCCGAATGGCTGCGCGAGCTGCGGCGGACCGGACCGCACCCGCGCTCGGTGGTGGCGGCCAGGCTCGGAGTCTCGATCAGTGGCCTGGCTCGCGCCGGGATCACCGAGGCGCTGACCACGGACGACATCGAGGCCATCCGGGCCGAGAACCCGGACTGGCTGGAGCACGAACGTGCGACGCAGGCCGAGGTCCGCCGGCAAGAAGCCGAGCTGAAGAAGAAGGCGCGCTCCTGACCGACCTCCGGCGAGCAGGCGGCGACGAGGCGGTCCGGCAGTCGTCTCGTCGTACGCGGGTCAGCTGAGGCGCACGCGGAGGCGGCGGAAGCCGCGGCCCTTGCTCTCCATCTTGACCACGTCCATCCGGCCGATCATCGCCGTCGAGGCGACGTGCGTGCCGCCGTCGGCCTGGGTGTCCAGACCGTCGATATCGACGATGCGCACGACCTCGATGTCGGGTGGCAGCAGGTTCGTCGCGGTGCGGATGATGTCCGGGATCGCGAACGCCTCGTCCCGGGGCAGGTTGCTGACCGTGATCCGGCGATCGGTCCGGATCTCCGCGTTCACCGCCTCGGCGACGCGATCCTTGAAGTCCGGCGGCACCTCGGACAAGTCGAAGTCCATCCGGGCGGTGAGCGGCTCCATGTTCCCGCCCGTGACCAGCGCGCCATAGTCGCGGAACACCACGCCGGTCAGCACGTGCAAACCGGAGTGCGTCCGCATCAACGCCGTACGACGCTCGTCGTCCAGCGCCCCGCGGACGGCGGTCCCGACCGGCGGCACCGGGTCGCCCTCCTGCGGCACCAGGTAGAGATCGTCCCCCTTGACCGTCCCCACGATCCGGGTCCGCACCCCGCCCCACAACAGCACACCCTCATCCGGCGGCTGCCCGCCCCCACCTGGGTAGAAGGCGGACCGGTCGAGCACGATCCCACGCTCCGGATCGACCCCGATCACCGTCGCATCCCACTCCCGCACCGAAGCATCCTCGAGATCCAGCCGATGCGTATGCCCATGCAGCTCCATGAGCGCACTCTGCCACAGCCGGATCCACGTGAAGGGTTGACGTGACCTCCGGTCGGCGCGGTTCGGCAAGCGGTCTCCAATCGATGAGAATGGCCCCATGCCTTCCCGTCCGAACGTCGTCGTCTTCCTCACCGATCAGCAGCGCTGGGACACCACCGGCCTGCACGGCAATCCGCTCGATCTCACCCCGAATCTGGACCGCAACGGTCGGGCCGGGACACACTTCGCCAACTCGTTCACCTGCCAACCGCTGTGCACACCGGCCCGCGCGACGCTGCAGACCGGTCTCTATCCGACGACGGCCGGGCCATGGCGCAACGGGATCCCGCTGCCGGAGGACACGACGACGATCGCGCACCACTTCGGTGCCGCCGGCTACGAAACGGCGTACATCGGCAAGTGGCATCTCGGCGACCCGGCGTCGCGTGGACCGGTCGACCCGCGCTACCGCGGCGGCTACGACTACTGGCTCGCGGCCAACGCGCTCGAGCACACGTCGGACGCTTACGACACGATCGTGTACGACGGGACCGGGGCGCGGGTGAAGCTGCCCGGGTACCGGGTCGACGCGGTGACGGACGCCGCCATCCGGTACGTCGCCGTACCGCGGGAGGAACCGTTCTTCCTGTTCGTGTCGTTGCTCGAACCGCATCACCAGAACCGGCGGGACGACTATCCCGCGCCCGAGGGGTACGCCGAGCGCTACCGCGGGGCGTGGACGCCGCCTGACCTCGCGACCCTCGGTGGGACGGCGCACCGGCAGTTGCCCGGGTACCACGGGATGATCAAGCGGATCGACGAGGCGTACGGACGGTTGCTGGAGGCAATGACCAGTCTCGGGCTGCGCGACGACACGATCGTGCTGTTCACCTCCGATCACGGGAATCACTTCAAGACGCGCAATGACGAGTACAAGCGGTCGGTCCACGACGCGTCGATCCGCGTGCCGACAGTGGCGACCGGCGGTGTCTTCACCGGCGGCGGTCAGGTGAACCAGCTGATCAGCCACATCGATCTCGTGCCGACGCTTCTCGACGCGGCCGGCCTACCGGTGCCGGACGGGCTGCAGGGCAGGTCCGTGGTGCCGCTGCTGCACGATCGCACCGCCGAGTGGCCCGACGACATCTTCGTGCAGGTCAGTGAGTCGGAGACGGCTCGTGCCGTACGCACCCAGCGGTGGAAGTACGGCGTGACCGCGCCGGACGACGGTCCCGGCGCCGATCGGTACGACGAGGCGTATCTCTACGACCTGATGGCGGACCCGGACGAGCTCGACAACCTGATCGGCTACCAGTCGCACGCGCACGTCGCCGAGCGGCTTCGCGAGCGGCTCGCGCGGCGGATGACCGACGCGGGAGAGAGTGTCCCGGCCATCACGCCCAGCCCTGAGCGTCCGTCGGGACAACGGCTCATCCACCCGGCGGAGGCCTTCAGCTGACGAGTGCCGTGAAGGCGTCGAGAGCGCGGCGGATGTTGTCGACCGAGTTCGCGTAGGAGAAGCGCAGGTGGTTCTCGCCGTACTCACCGAAGGACGTGCCGGGAAGGACGGCGACTCCGGCTTCGTCGAGGAGGCGGTCGGCGAGGGTGGCGGCGGACTGGCCGAGCTCGCTGATGTTGGGGAAGGCGTAGAACGCGCCGCCGGGCTCGACGCAGGAGACGCCTGGTACGGCGTTCAGGCCGGAGACGATGACCTCGCGGCGTTCGCGGAAGGCTTCGAGCATCCGGTCGACGTCGTCCCACGGGCCTTCGAGGGCGGCAATGGCGGCGTACTGGCTGAAGGCCGACGTACACGAGACCGAGTTGATCAGCAGGCGGGTCACCGGCTCGACCAGAGGCTGCGGGAAGACGCCGAAGCCGAGCCGCCAGCCGGTCATCGCGAACGTCTTCGACCAGCCGTCGAGGAGGATGGTCCGCTCGGCCATCCCGTCGAGGTCGAGGACGCTGTGGTGATCGCCGTCGTAGCGCAGCGCCCAGTAGACCTCATCGCTGAGAACGACGAGGTCGTGCTCGATCGCGATCTCGGCGATCGCCCGCAGTTGCTCGGGGGTCGACGCGCTGCCGCACGGGTTGTGCGGGGAGTTGAGGATCAGCAGCTTGGTCCGGTCGGTGACGAGCGACCGCAGTTCGTCGGGATCGATGACGAACCCGTTCTCCTCGCGCAGCGGCACCGGCACCGGCTTCGCGCCGGCGAACGCGGCGATCGACGCGTACATCGGGAAGCCGGGGTCGGGGTAGAGGACCTCGTCGCCCTCCTCGCACAACGCCATGATCGTGAAGAACATGATGGGCTTGGCGCCCGGCGTGATCAGCACCCGATCCGGCGTGGTCGTCATCCGGCCGGTGCGCTCGAGGAACTCCGTGACGGCGGTCCGCAACTCCGGGATCCCGGGCGCCGGCACGTAGTGCGTGAAGCCCTTGTCCAGGGCCTGCTGCGCGGCGGCGATCACGTGCTCCGGAGTGTCGAAGTCCGGCTCCCCGATCTCGAGATGCACGACCTCCCGCCCACTCGCCTCCAGCGCCTTCGCCTTGGCCAGCACCTCGAACGCAGACTCGGTCCCGAGACGTTCCATCCGCCCAGCAAGCTTCACAGGCTCCACCCTAGTCTGAACGCATGACACGAGTAGCGGTGACCGGGAGCAGCGGCAAGCTCGGCCGGGCGGTGGTCGATCACCTCACGGACCACGGCTGGGACGTGGTCGCCCTCGACCAGGCCGCGCCGGCGCGGGCCGATGTGGCGTCGACGCGGCTCGACCTGACCGATTTCGGTCAGACCTACGAGGCGATCGCCGGGATCGACGACCGGCACGACGGGGTCGACGCAGTGGTGCACCTGGCCGCGATCCCGGCGCCCGGGCTGCGGCCGAACGCGGCGACGTTCCAGAACAACATGACTGCCACCTACAACGTGTTCTCGGCGGCGCTGCGGGCCGGCGTCCGGAACATCGTGTGGGCGTCCAGCGAGACCGTGCTCGGACTGCCGTTCGACGAGTTCCCGCCGTACGTGCCTGTGGACGAGGACTACCCGCCGCGGCCGAACAGCACGTACTCGCTGGTGAAGACGCTCGAGGAGGAGCTGGCCCGGCAGTTGTGCCGGTGGCATCCGGACCTCAAGCTGATCGGCCTGCGGTTCTCGAACGTGATGTATCCCGAGGACTACGTCCGCTTCCCGTCCTTCAACGCCGACGCGCACGCGCGCAAGTGGAACCTCTGGGGCTACATCGACGCCCGCGACGGCGCCCAGGCGGTCCGCAAGGCGCTCGAGTACGGCCTTACCGGGACAGACGTGTTCATCGTGGCCAACGCGGACACGGTGATGTCCCGGCCGAACGAGCAGTTGCTCGCCGAGGTGTTCCCCGGCGTACCGGTGAAGCGGCCGTTCGGGCCGAACGAGACGCTCCTGTCCATCGACAAGGCACGCCGGCTCCTCGGCTACGAGCCCGAGCACTCCTGGCGGGACTGACCCCGGATCCGCAGGCGCACCGCATGTGCAGATCGACAGGACGTATACGTCCACTAAGGAGCCGACGGTCGGTCGGGTCAGCCTCTTTCCGCCGGTCCGACGCGGACACTTCCTAATGGGTGTTATCGGGTCGGTTGGTGACAGACTCGGTGGCTGGTAGCCGCTGGTGGGTGAGCACTGATACCTCCTGGACTGTTTGAGTCCTGTCGACA
>NZ_JBSXMZ010000046.1:0-16811 GCF_054073265.1 Kribbella sp. CWNU-51 | reverse complement strand
GGAACGTCGCACCCAGCTCACCGGTCCACTCCGCCTCCTTGACCAGCCGGGCCACGACCGCGGCGACGAGCTCCGGGGTGGACGGGTTGGGCGTCAGGTACTTCACCCGCTCCGCGACTAGCTCGCCCTTCTCCAGGTCGACGACGGCGCCCTTGATCCCGCTGCCGCCGATGTCGACCCCGAAAGCGGTCGACGTCCTCATCCTGGGCACCTGATCTCTCCCCTCGCCCGCAGTTGCCGCACCGGGTTAGCGTCCTCGCCAGGCGTCGAGCAGATCGGCACGGCCGGCCACCGACGCGTATCGACCACACATGCTCGCCAGCCTGCCACGCGCCTCGTACGCCGTCAGCGATGCCGGCGGAATCACTCTAGTCTGGCGCCTCCGCGCTCTGGTACAACAAGCAGCGATTCGTCTGCGGTCTACGGCGGCCCGGCTGTCCGTACACGAGCACGGTGCGAGGGCGGGCGCCTGCACCCCGGTCTTGCCTCTTGCGGGCTCGCGTCCGGCGGCGCCCGTGGTTCAAACACTGGTCCGAACAGATGCAGGTGTGGGCCGAGTATCCTGACCTGGATCGGACTAGCTGGCATCTCACTCTCTGGAGAACCACATGCCCGGCAGCAGTTTTGGCGCGTGCCCCCTCCGCGCCCAGGTCGATCCGCGCCTCTTGCGATTCAGCGCCGGGGCCACAGCGAGCGTGCTCGCCGTCGTACTGCTCATCGTTGACGTTGCTCGACCATTGGGTCTCGGCCTGCTCGCCTCCCAGGTCGCCGTGTTTGCGTTCACCGCGTTCGTGAGTTTTCAGTGGTCGTTGTGGGCGCAGATCTTCGCCCGTGTCATCTGGCCGCGGATCGGAGCGCCGGCCGAGTTGGAGGATGCTCGGCCGCCGAGATTCGCCCAATTCGTCGGCTTCGTGTTTACCGCTCTGGCGCTGACCACCTTTGCACTCAGCGTCGATGTCGCTGGCTACGGCCTCACCGCTCTCGCCTTCGGCGTGGCAGCCCTCAACGCATCCACCGGGCTGTGTTTGGGCTGCAAGGCCTACCATCTGATCCGTCGACCGAAACCGGCCTGAGTCTGGTCGACCGCGGACCCCACCACACGTCCAGGCGCTGCTCCACCACCGACAAGACAACCAGTGCCAATCCCGGCCTCCCTGAGTCCCGACGCCCCACGGAGACGTCCGATTCAGAGCGCCGATCACGACCGGTGTCGCAGATCAGTTGATGGACGCGTGTCGCACATCAGTCGACGGAGCACATGGGCTTGGCCCGGCCGTCCCTGACAAGTTTCTCTACGTCTTCAAGTTTCTCTACGTCTTCAAGACGGGTGTACGCCGTGCCCAACCATTTGATCAGGCCCTGGCCGCCTTGCAGCTCCTCGGCGATGGTGGCGCGGCGATGTTGGTGACGGTCGAGTCGATCACGTCCAGGGCGTCGGCAAGCAGCACCAGCGCCAGGATCGCCCACATCAACCGGGAGGACGTCGGACGGGTCGTCGTCGTGGTCGTCAGTTTCATGATCGCGGTTCCCTGCTCGTCGGGGCCGGCCCCTCGTGGGCAGCCTCACCCCTGCAACGAGCACGACCGCCCCGATCCGACACCACTCCCGGATGAATGAGTTATCTGGAGCCGGCAGCAACCTCGGCGTCTTCGGCAGGGTCCGGCCACAAGCTGCTCGGCCAGGACAGCCGGCTCGGCCTCCGTTGGCTCGCAGGTCGGGCTGTCGGGCTGTCGGGCTGTGGGGGCAGAATCGCCGTGTGAAGAAACCCGAGACCAACCCCGTGGTCGCGCGCAACCGCAAGGCTGCCCACGACTACCAGCTGGGCGAGTCCTGGGAGGCGGGGATCGTCCTGCAGGGCTTGGAGGTGAAGGCGCTGCGTGCCGGGCGGGCGTCTCTGGTCGGCGGCTTCGCCGCTGTCGAGAACCGGGAGATCTGGTTGTACGGCGTGCACATCCCGCAGTACTCCCAGGCCCGCTGGTTCAACGACGGCTCACGCCGCAAGCGGAAGCTGCTCCTGCATCGTGCCCAGATCGACAAGATCGAGCGCAAGGTCAACGAGAGCGGGCTGACGATCGTCCCAGTGACCCTCTACTTCAAGGACGGTCGCGCGAAGGTGGAGATCGCCCTGGCCCGCGGCAAGAAGACCTGGGACAAGCGGCACACGCTCGCCGAACGCGAGGCCAGCCGGGAGGCCGAGCGCGCGGTCAGCCGCCGGCTGAAGGGTCGCCCGGACTGACAGCGGTGCGTAGGGCTCCCCATGTACGACGGAGCAAGCCGGCCCTGCTGACCGGCGCCCTGAGACAGCTCCGCCACTACCGCTCTCCCGGGGGACACAATGGCCGTCCTCGACCTGCGCAACAGCGTCCACGCCAGCGTGGTAGTTGCCAGGGGCATTGACACGATCAGCACCGCCCTTCGGGGCGAGGCTGGCATCGATCGGTCGGCGCTCAGTTTCACGCCAACTCGTTCTCGCCACGCGCTGGGGGAACCGTCGCCGACTCGTCCTCGCCGGACCCTGGCGAACCCGTCGCCGGCCCCTGCCTTACCCGGCGGACGACTCCCACCGTCAGGACGACAAGCGCGGCCACGCCCTCCGCGACGCCGACAGCCCAATAGGTCGCTTGGTCTGACGAAATCTCACGCCATGCCTGGATCGGCCAGGCGAGCCCGACGCCGGCGATGAAGGCAATCCCAATTCCGAATCCCAGCAGGTACCGGAAACTGGTGTCGCGGGCGGGCCAAAGAAAGCACACCGCAACGCCCAGCACAACAGCGCTGATCACGGTGTTGACCGGCTCCCAAGCCCCTTCCTCCGTCACTGATTGCAGGCCAACCACGATGACCGCAATCAGTAGTGCAGCAGGATCGACTCGGCCACCATCCAGGGTTCCCCCTCTGCCGGTGGTACCCCCGGCCGTTACATCCCCGCAAGCGGGCATCTTGTTACCGATCGCTCGCGCCCGCCCTCCTCGGCTCCTACGACCCCAGATGCCGGCGACCGCCGTTGTCTAAGGCCCTGACCGAACCAATGCCAGCGGGACTCCTGTGACCGCCAAGCACCGTCTCGCCGTCCTACTCGGGGTTTGGCTTAGGTGGGTTCGGAGGCGAAGAGGTTGAGGCCGAGGCGCTCGGCCAGGTACTTCGTGACGAGTTGGCCGCGGACGCTGTTTCCGGCGGCGTCGAGCGGAGGCGAGAAGGTCGCCAGGCCGCCCTTGCCCGGCGACACGGTCACAATGCCGCCACTGACGCCGCTCTTGCCCGGCATCCCGATCTCGTACAGCCAGTCCCCCGACAGCTCGTATAGGCCGGCGGTTGCCATCACGGCCAGCACCCGCCGGCACACCCCCGCGACAATGACTCGCTCGCCTGTCATCGGATTCACCCCGCCGTTGGCCAGCGTGGCAGCCATCACCGCAAGGTCGTGGGCGGTCACGTCGAGGGAGCACTGCCGGGTATAGACGTCGGTGGCCTCGTCGGGATCGAAGTAGAGCCGCTCGTAGCTGCCCAGGAGATGGGCGATGCCCTGGTTGCGCATATTGGTGGCCGACTCAGACTCGTAGACATCGTTGCTCAAGGTGAGCTCGCGGCCGGCGAAGCGGGAAAGCCCGTCGCGGATCCTCTCCCACTTCTCCTCCGCCGTGTCGCCAGGAACGAGGCTGGTGGTCGCGATCGCACCCGCGTTGACCAACGGGTTCATCGTCCGCTCGTCGTTCAACTCGACGGCCATCAGCGAGTTGAACGGGAATCCAGTGCTGTTGACGCCCAGCCGACGTCTTGCCGCCTCATACCCGATCGCCTCGCAGACCAGCGCGAAGACGAAGGGTTTGGAGACGCTCTGGATCGAGAACGCCGTCTCCACGTCACCGATCTCGAAGGACCGGCCCTTGGCCCCGACCACGCAGATCCCGAACAGTCCAGGCGATGCGCTCGCCAGCGCGGGGATGTAGTTCGCGACGACACCGTCGCCGTTCGACCGATAGCGCTCGTACGCCTCGGTGACGGCATCCCTGACCTGGTCGGCCTGTGGAAGCTCGCCGGTAGACACGAGCGAGGGCGCCGCCGCCTCGTCGAACGGGAGGCTCTCGTGCATGGAAAGCTTGGTCATGAGATCCCTACTCATCGTCGACTCCAAGCAGCCTACGACAGCGGCGATTGCGTTCCGCTCACGCTGGCGGGGTGGGTGGGGCTAGGCCATTCATGACCAGGTCGAGCATTCGGGTTGTTCTGGTGGACCAGTTGTCGTCGGGGTCTATCCGCCAGAGGAAGCCCACGAGGAGAAGCACTTCCTCGGCTTCGACGTCTTTGCGTACGGAGCCGGACTGCTTGCAGGCGTCCAGGAGTGTGGTGATCGCGTTGATGACCGGCTCGTAGCCTTCGCCGGCCAGCTGTTTGTGGGTGGCGGTGTGGAAGGCGCCGGCCAGGCCTCGTTTGATCTGGCCGTACGACGCCAGACGGTCCAGCCAAAGCCGTAAGGCCTCCCGCGGTGGGTGCTCGGCGACCAGGGTGGGGGCGGCGTCGACGAGGTCGGCGACGTCGTGGCGGTGGACCTCGAGGACGAGCGCCTCTCGGGTGGGGAAGTGGCGGTACAGCGTTCCCTGGCCGATGCCGGCGCGCTTCGCGACCGCTTGCATCGAGGCTTCGCCTGATTCCGCGAGGCATGCTCTGGCCGCGTCGAGGATGCGCGACCGGTTGAGTTCGGCGTCTGCTCGCCGGGCCGGTCGTTCGGACAGCGGGGTCACGGGGCCTTCTTCCAGATCCGGGGTTGCTAAGCGGACATGTGTCCGGTAACGTCTAGAACGTAAGCGGACAGATCTCCACTTACCTTAGCCGGTCCGCCGCCCAGATGCACGGATCGCACCCGACTCGAGGAGTTCAGCCATGTCAGCACAGCCCGCCAACCACATGCGGCTCGACGGCAAGGTCGCCGTGATCACCGGAGGCGCACAGGGAGTCGGCCTCGGCATCGCCCAGGAATTCGTCGCGTACGGCGCTACCGTGATCGTTGCCGACATCAACGAAACGACGCTGAAGGAAGCCGGCGCCGCCCTCGGTCCGGCCGTCACCACCGTGGTCGTCGACGTCACGAATCTCGAGCAGATGCAGGCGATGTACGACGACATCGTCGCCACCCACGGCCGTCTCGACGCGGTCGTTGCGAACGTCGGCGCCGGCGACAGCAACAGCGTCCGGTCCATCACGGAGAAGCAGTTCGACTTCGTGTTCGGCGTGAACGTCAAGGGCGTGCTGTTCACCGTTCAGCCGGCCATCGACCTGATGAAGGACGGCGGCACCGTCGTCGTCATCGGATCGACCGCCTCGATCCAGCCGCCGACCGGCATGAGCCTGTACGGCGGAGCCAAGGCCGCGCTGCGGAACATGGTGCGAGCGTGGATCCAGGAGGTCAAGGGAACCGGCATCCGCATCAATGTGCTGAGCCCCGGAGCGGTGGACACGCCGTCCCTGCGCTCGGCCCTCGCCGATGCCTCCGGCCCCGACGCGGTCGATGCCCTTGTCACCGAGATGGGCGAAGGGAACCCGCTCGGCCGGCTCGCACAGCCGCGCGAACTGGGCACTGCGGCGGTCTTCCTCTCCAGCCAGGCCTCGAGCTTCATCACCGGTGTCGAACTCTTCGCCGACGGCGGCATGGCCCAGACCGGCTGACCAAAAGCGACGACCAACTGTCAACAAGGAATGAGGACGAATCATGATCACCGAAGCCGATGTCGAGCAGTACCTGACATCGCTGTCGAACTGGGGCCGTTGGGGAAACGACGACCGCCTGGGCACGCTGAACCTGATCACCGACGACGTCCGTGTCGCCGCAGCATCGCTGATCCGATCCGGCCGGACGCTCTCCCTCTCGCGCGACATCGACCCCGAAGCACCCGATGCGCTCGGCTCGGGCATCGCCCTGGTGCAGCGGTTCACCGGTCTGCATGAGGTCGCCGACCACTTCGACGGCAAGGCGCTCCGGTTCGACGCAGTCACCGAGTACGTCGGAATCTCCGCCCACGGATCGAACACACATGTCGACGGCCTGGCCCACTACTCGTGGGAAGGCAAGAACTACAACGGCTTTCCTGAATCGGACACCACATCGCGCTTCGGGGCCAAGTCGCTGTCGGTCCACCACGCCGAAGCCGGGTTCATCACCCGTGGTGTCCTGCTCGACATCGCGGCACTCCACGAGGTCGAGTGGCTCGAACGGGGCCACGCGGTCACACCGGAGGAGCTGGAGGCGGCCGAGGCACGGCAAGGCGTACGGGCGCGACCGGGCGACGCGCTCTTGGTGCACACGGGCAACGTCGCGGCGATCCTGACCGAAGGACCGGACGCAGTCGGACCCGGCGCCCGGCAAGCGGGTCTGCACGCCAGTTGCCTGCCGTACTTGCGTGAGCGTGACGTCGCCGTTCTCGGCAACGACGGCGTCCAGGATGCGCAACCGTCCGGCTTCGGGCTCGACTTCCTGCGCCCGATCCACACAGTGGGTCTCGTCGCGCTCGGACTGTGGCTGATCGACAACATGCAACTGACCGAACTCGCCAAGGTGTGCCAGGAGGAGAACCGGTGGGAGTTCTTCTTCGCCGCGCTGCCGTGGCGGATGGTCGGTGCCACCTCCAGCGCCGGCAACCCGGTCGCAGTGTTCTGAGGCGGCTGTCGATTCTGAGGTGCGGTGATCGTCAGGTAAGCACCACGGGTCACGAAGAGACCCAGAACCTGAGGAGATCTGATGTCCCATCCAGTTGTTCACACCGAGATCCGGTCCGAGGACCCCGACGTCACGCGCAAGTTCTTCGCGGACCTCTTCGGCTGGAAGGTCGCGTCCGAAGGCGGCTTCCCCGGCTACACGTTCATCGACACCGGCAGCGAAGCCGGCCCCTATGTGGCGATCGGCCCACGGCAAGGCGCCGATGACGAAGTTCTGTTCTTCGTCGCGGTCGACGACGTGACCGCGACCCTGCAGAAGGCGGAGGAGCTCGGTGGCAAGATCATCCAGCCGACCCAACAGGTGCCGGGCACCAGCTTCGGCGTCTTCGCCGACGTCCACGGCCACAAGGTCGGAGTCGCCGCGAACGGCTAGGAGCAGCCCAGCTTGGCGTCGAGGGTGACGGGGTACGCCGTCGCCCGCGAGCTGTTCGCCGTTCGATGTGTCTCGTTCAACGGGCCCCCCACCCGTTGGTCGAGGACACGAAGGTGGCCGCCACGACCAACGGTTTGTCGGTGGGGGTGTCGCGAAGCGTCGGTGCGGCCGCCTGCCTCAGCCTCTGGCGGCGGCCATCGCCGCTCCCCCGCCACACTCGTTGCAAAGGCCACTTAGCCACATCGCGTCCAACCCCTCAGATCGTCAGTCCGGCCCCCTCAGAGTCGAGGTATCGCAAGGGCTCCGTAACGTGACACCCTGACTGCCGGATGTAGTCCGCGTAGGGTCCCGCAGTACGGTCGCGAGGAGCGTGGAGTGGCAGGTCGAGTTCCGGAAACGGCAGCGACCGATGGCAAGGCCAAATGGCACGCCTGGCTCGCCATGCTGACCAGCAAGGCCTGGTTCTACCTGGTCCTCGGTGCGGTCGCCACGCTGGCGTTCGTCGTATTCCTGATCGCGGGCTACGGCCTGTTCAGCAGCACTGCCGTCAACATCGTCAAGTCCGGCCCGGCCTCCGAGTGGGCAGGCGCCCTCTTCACCGCCCTGAGCACGCTCGTGCTTGCCTACCAGCTGCGGATCATCGGGCTGGCCGCCGAGCGCCGGCGCGCCCAGAACCTGGACCTTGTGCAGCCGGTCGGCCGGCTGTCCGCCTGGGCTCGTAACTCTTCTACGCAGGGCTGGTTGCTGACAGTGGCCGTGCGCAACGAAAGTGAGGAGCACCTGCCGGAACCGGAGGTCGCTCTGGCGTGGCGCGGCGCTCCATTGGAGCGATCATGGTTGATAGGCGCGCCCGACGAGCAGTTGAATGTTCGCAACGGCGAGGCGGAGCTCTGCGTCAGAGTGAGCGATGTCAAGATCAGCGCCGTGGACCACCCGGTCCTGCTGATTCATATTCCTCAGAAAGCGTGTGCCGAGATGGACGAGGTCGCGGGGGCGCTCACCGTCACCTTCCGGTGGGGCACCGCAGACGCGCACATCCGGCCTGTCAGCGTTCCACTGACATCAGCACGATCAGGTCCGAGGAGCGCGCTGCGATGAGGTTGAGCCGTGGCGACGTGACCCTCGTCCTGCTGGCCGGTGGCTACAACACCCGTCTGCGCCGGACAGACTCCTCGCTGCCCAAGAGTCTGCTTCCGCTGCCGGATGTCGGGCCGGTGATGGTCGGGTTGGCCGACCAGTTCGTCAAGGACGGAGCGCAGGTCATCGTCACCTTCGACTACCTGGCGGCGAAAATGTTCGAACTGCTGTATCCGGCGTTGCGCACGTCGGTCCAGGTGGTCGAGGACGACTTCGCCGGGACCGGACAGGCCCTCCGGATGGGCGTGGAGGCCGCCCGGACTCGATGGGTCATCGTCGCCAACGCCGACACCGTCGTACCGGTCGACCTGACGACTTGGTACCGGACCGTCGAGCTCGACGGTCCGATTCACCAGTTGCTGGTCCCGGACAGCGTTCAGAACTCGGGACTGATCGGGGTCGATCCGCACGACGGCAAGGTCGTGCATTGGGGTGAGACCGACGGTCGAACTCCGGCCAGCCACTTGCGGCCCGCGTCCTCGACCGGCGTCTATCTCTTGCACCGCAGCACCTGGCTCGGCTGGTCGGGCCGTTCCGGGGTGAGCCTGGAACGAGAGATCCTCCCGGAGGCAGTCGCCCAAGGGCTTCTGCACGGGACGATCGCGTCAACCCAGCTACCGGTCTTCGACTACGGGACCGTCAGCAGGCTGCACGAACTCGCAGGCAACGATCGGCTTCGACACCAACTGTTGGCGGCTGCCAACCTGATTCCGAAGGGACCTCGGTGTACTCCGCCCAGCTTCAGCTCCGAACCCAGGGCTACCTCAGACAACAGGCCGTCATTGGCCGCGAGCGGTGCGACGAACTGACGCGGGCGTTGCGAGCGGTCGCGGGATCGGAAGCAACGCAGAGTTCTGTGCGGCTGGAGGAATCGGCCGAAAAGGTGATCTCGGCGGTGCTCGAGGAACCTCGACTGCGTGCTCTCGTGGCGCAGGTACTGGGACCGGACTGGGTCGTGGTGACGAACCGGCACAACCATGTCGTGATTGACCGCGGCGCCGGTTCGCGCGGGACGCGGATGCATCGAGACCTCCTGCACTGGAGCCGCAACCCGATCACCGTGCTCGTGATGCTCGAGTGCGCGGCGGACGATCCAGCGGCGTGGCCGTCGCTGATCCCGGGATCCCAGCTGTGGCCCACATCGGACGTGAGCAACGGCGGGGGCTACTGGCTGGACGAGGCGCCGGAACACGAGCTGTCCGAGCAGGCGGTCAAGGTTCCGATGAGCCCGGGCGATGTCGTGGTGATGGACGGCATGACCTTCCACTCCGCCGGTATCGGTTCGAGCGACCACGCCCGCGTGATGCTGACATTGTGCCTTCGCACCCCCGACGAGCTCACCGGTGAGGTCGGTCCGAACGAGCAGCTGGTCGAAGGTTCCGTCCAGTACGAGGGCCAGGCGCGGTGGAGGAAGCATGGTTGAGCGTTGGTGGGACATCAGCAGCAACGACGACCACATTCCGAAGATCGTCGAGTTGCGCGAGGCACAGTGGGCCTTCTACGAGGACGACGTGGTGCCGATACTGTTCCATCTCCTCGACCATGAGCTCAGCGAGGCGGTAGGAAGTCAGCTGAAGCAACGGCTGCGCTACAGCGCCCGGTTCCGGCCCTCACAACTGCTCTTCGCCTTCAGCGAGGACTGGCGCCTGGGCAAGGACCTGGTCGTCTGGGCCTCCGCCTGCCTCGAACTGCTGTATCTCGGCCGTTTGATCCTCGACGATGTCGCCGACCAGCACGACCAGCGGTGGGGTCTTCCCTCGGTCCGCAAGGTATTCGACGACGCGTCCGCGGTCCAGATCGCCAACCTGCTGCAGCACACCGCTGTCCTCTGTGCGACCAACATCGACTCGCTGGTGGAGCACCCGCAGGCGATTCCCGCCGCCGGGGTGGTCGCCGAGTACGGACGGCGGATCAACGCGGCCATGCTGGAAGAACAGCAGTGGAACAAGCGGACCATACCGGAATCGGCATACCGGTCGATCGCGTTGCGGAAGGCGTCATCGGGTCAGCTGACCATCGATCTGCTCCGCGTGATGGCTCCGCCTGTGTACGCCGAACAGCTGGCCGAGCTCGCGATGGCGATCGAGAACCTCGACTACGCGGCCGCGATCACCAACGACGTCACCGAGGCGAACCTGCGCCGCGGTCTCGAGGAGGTCCGTTTCCTCGGCGGTGAGCGGCGCGGCAAGAAGTCGGAGATCCAGCAGAACCGGCCGACGATCTTCAGCGTCGTGCTCGCGACCGACGAGTTCCTCCGGCGCAATCCCGAGATCGGCCTCGCGATGCCGGACTTCGCGAGTATGAAGCTGCCGGACATCTTCACCTACCTCGACGACACCGGCGCGATCCGGGACGCCGAGCACAAGATCGCCGAGCTGGAGCAGGACGCGATGCGCAGAATCCCGGAGAACACCAATATCCACACGTTGCTGGACAAGGCACGGGAATCCAACCTCACCGACGAACCGCCCCAGGTCGACTCCTAGCGTGTCCGGCGGTCGCGGCGGGCCGGGCGTGGACGGTGGCGGCGAACCGTTGCTGGTACGCCGCTGCAAGGGCACCTCATCCAGCGCGCGTGCACACGGCCATGATCAACTCTGCGCTGGTCTTCCACGGCCGAACCCTGGTCCACGGCGGCGCCTACGACGGAGTCGGACCCGACTTCCTGGGCACCCGCTATGCCGAACAACTGACCCTGCGCTGACCGAACCTTCTGAGGTCAGGTGAACTTCAATCCCTTGAGCATTGTCTCGAATTCGGCGAAGAACGCAGGCACGTCGGCGGCGCCCTTTTCCGTCCTCGCCCATGCCAGTAGCGTCTTGCCGTCGACGTCGATCACGGCGATGCGCAGGGAGAGATCGGGCTGTAGACCGAAGCAATCCTCGGCCGGCGTGTTGATCTCCGCGCACCCCAAGACACCATCGAGGGGCTCAGCGGCGTTGCCGGTCATCAGGGTCGCCGCGTGGCCATCGACGGTCGTCGTCGTCTCATCCGCATATGTCGCGCCGTGCGCGGTGAGTCCCCGAAGATAGGCCAGGTAGTCCTGGGGAAGCGCGACTGGCTTGGGCTGCTTCGGCATGTACAGGTTGACGGGCAGCACGAATCGGACTTTGTTGTTCTCGGCGAGATTCGAGTCCCAGCTCAGCAGCGTGACGCTGTCCGGATTCGCCGCGGCCTTGAGGTCCTCCGGCAGCGTGACCGTGAAACCGTCCGCGAAGGCCTGGCTCGTGTACGTCCGAGCGCTGGCGCTTGCAGTCGGGGTCGGCGTCGTCGACGAATCACCGCCGCAGGCCGAGGACGCCAGTACCAGGAGCGAAGCGGCAAGGATTGCAGCCACCCAACGCCCTGAAGCGCGCATGAATACTGACATCTCGGCCCCCTAGCCAGGGCGAGCCTGAACGGACGACGATGCCGCCCCCTTGCATGAAACCCGCCCCGTCTTTGACCCTGCGCCTATATCCCACGAACCGCAACCTTCAGTGCACACCAGGTCCGTACGGGCGTTTCCTGGTTACACGTTCATCGACACCGGGCTGAGGATGGGTAGGAGTGCACTGCCATCTATTTGCTGTAGGCAAGTATCTGGTAGGTGGTTGCAGGTGGGGTGGTTTGTCGATTTAGGGTGGGGCTACATCGACGAGAGGGGCCGGCGTGTTGACGTATGTGCTGGGTTCGGAGGACCTGGCGGAGGTGCGGTTTGCGGTTTCGCCGGTGGCGGAGATGGTGTTGTCGTTGCGGGCGTTGCGGGATCCGGGGCGGTTTCCGTTGCAGTTGGGGTGGGTTCGGGGGGTGCAGCCGGTTGTCGAGCAGGTGGATTGGTCGGTGTTGCGGTGGTTGGTCAACGACACGATGGGGAGTCCGGATTTCCTGACGCCGCGGCCGACCTCGCCGTTGACGCAGATCCAGGATGAGCTCGAGATTATCGGGGCGGTGGATCGGGGGACGTTCGAGCGGCAGTTCGTCGCGGTCAACAAAGAGGTTCCCGACGAGCTTGCCGGTGCTGATGGTCCCGCCAGAGTTGTCGACGCGCTGCGTGCGTACTGGCAGTTGGCGATGGCGCCGTATTGGGATCGGATGCGGACGATTCTGTCGGCCGACATCAGCTACCGCGGGCATGTGCTCACGCAGCACGGGACCGGAGCGATGCTGAACGGACTCGGGCCGGCCATCAGTTATCAGGACGGACTGCTGAAAGTCGATCGGGTCAGCGATCCGAGTCGGACCGAGCGGGTGGACGGGCGGGGGCTGGTGTTGCAGCCGACGTTGTTCGGGCCGCATGCGGTGATTCCGTTCGACATCGGGGCCGAGCCGCTGCTCGGGTATCCGCCGCGGGGGCAGGCCAATCTGTGGTCCGTCGTCGAACCGCCGTCACAAAGGGATCTGGCCCAGTTGATCGGTACGCCGAGGGCCCACATTCTGCAGCTGCTCACGCATCCCCGGACGACGACCGACCTGGCCGGCGAGCTGAAGGTGACGCCCTCGGCCGTGAGCCAGCACCTGCAACTGCTGCGTCGTACCGGGCTGGTCGAGGCTCAACGCACCGGCAAGCAGGTGCTCTACCGACCGACCGAACTCGCTGCCCTGCTCACCGGATCAGACCTCGACTGAGCCGTTGAGCGACCTTCCCCCCAATACGCACGGTAGCGGTTCGCGGTGTTGGCGTGGTGCCTTCGAGGCGCGTTGGCGGTCATGGGAAGGCGTGAGCTAAAGTCGAGAGCGCCGCGGGAGCTTGCAGGAGTGGGCTGAGAGGGTGACTGGGCCGTCGCCGACCGCTGAACCTGAATCGGGTAATTCCGGCGTAGGGAGGAAGCGATGCAGGAAGCTGTCTGGGTCAACGGTACGGCGACCGACGTCGCCCCGGGGAAGTCCGTGGCCGAGCTGATCACCGAGTACTCGGACCGCACCACCGGGATCGCGGTCGCGATCAATCAGAACGTGCTCACCAGGGCCGAATGGGCGTCCACCGCCCTGCGGGCCGGCGATCGGGTCGAGATCGTCAGCGCGGTGCAAGGAGGCTGACATGGACGATCCACTGGAGCTCGGCGGACGGACGTACACCTCGCGCCTGATCATGGGCACGGGCGGTGCGGCCAACCTGGAAGTGATGGAGGAGGCATTGATTGCCTCCGGCACCCAACTGACCACGGTCGCGATGCGCCGGCTCGGCACCGGCCACGAGGGCTCGGTGCTCGACGTACTCAAGAAGCACGGCATCGACGTCCTGCCGAACACGGCCGGTTGCCACACCGCCGCCGAGGCGGTGCTGACCGCGAAGCTCGCGCGGGAGGCGTTGCAGACCGACCTGATCAAGGTCGAGGTCGTCGCCGATGACCACCTGCTGCTGCCCGATCCGATCGAGTTGCTCGACGCCGTGGACGCCCTGGTGGCCGACGGGTTCACGGTGCTGCCCTACACCAACGACGACCCGATTCTCGCGCGCCGGCTCGAGCAGGCCGGATGTGCCGCGGTGATGCCGTTGGCGGCGCCGATCGGTTCCGCGCTCGGCATCCGCAATCCACACAACATCGCCCTCATCGCCGAGGCCGCGAAGGTTCCGGTGATCGTCGACGCGGGCATCGGTACGGCGAGCGACGCCGCGCTGGCGATGGAGCTCGGCTGTGCCGCCGTCATGCTCGCCACCCCGGTCACCCGCGCCGAGAAGCCTGCCCTGATGGCCGCGGCCATGCGCGACGCCGTCTCCGCCGGCCGAGCCGCCCGCCTGGCCGGCCGCGTCCCCCGCCGCTGGCAGTCGGCCCTGGCTTCCTCGCCGACGACCGGTCTGCCTACGTTCTAGCCGCCAGTTCGGCAGCTTCGGCGAGATCGACCGGGCGATCGAGCAGCAGCGCGGTGAGCGACAGGGCGAGGTCCTGGTTGGGCTGGAGGGTCAGCGGGCTGTCCCACGCCAGCGCTGGACCGGCACCGACGTACTCCGTCGCGCGAAGGAACCACGGGCGTACGTCGCCGGGCTGGACCAGCAGCAACGTGGTGATGATGTCGGCGCGATGCTGGACGAAGGCGAGCCACGGACTCAGCGAGCCGAAGGCAGCATCGGTCCCTTCGCCGGCTGAGCTGAGGACAGTGGTGGTTTCGGCGGACGGCAGTCGCCAGAAGATTCCGCCGTACCCGGCGTCCGGGCGGCCGGTGGTGGCTGGGCTGTCGATGCGGATCGATCCGTAGCGCGCGGTGAGAACGCTCTGCCAGTCCAGCCGCCAGCCGCCCTCGGCCAGCGAGCCCGTGAGTCGTCGGCGTTCGACCAGTTGCGGCCGGCCTTGTTCGTCGTACCAGGTGAGTTCGTCGCGCAGCGTGTGATCGTCGTCGACCGCGACGCTGCGGCTGCGTTGCTGGCCGTGGTTCGTGAGCAGGGTCGGGCCGTGGCCCCGGACGAAGGTCCGACCGCCCCAATGGGAGGTGCCGTTGACCCCGGCGACCGCGAGCGAGACGCCGTAGTGATGCCGGTGGTCGACCGGGCTGACCTCCGTGAGCGGTTGACCGCCTAGCGTCCGGACCGGATTCAGATATGGCCGCGGCGAATGGACCTCCGGCGTCCGCCGCCCGAACTCGTACCGGGCGAGCATGCCGGAATCGCTACTCAGCTCGAAGATGTCGCCCTGCCGCTGCCAACCCACGCGTCCGGCCGGCGCATCGCCATGCAGCCGCGGCGCCTGCGGCACCGGCCCAGTGCTCGCCCGCACCGCTAGCCGCAGCTCGGGTACGCCGTCCACCTCGACATCAGATCCCGCGATCGTGGCGTACATCCGCCGCCACGCCAGCTCCCCAAGGCCCTTCTGCGGCACTCGCACGGTCGTCAGCGACGGTACGGCGAACCGCGCCAAGCCGATGTCGTCCATCCCGGTCACCGACAGGTCCGCGGGTACGGCGACGCCGACTTCGTTGAGTCGCGCGAGCAAACCGAAGGCCACCAGATCGTTGAACGCGACCACAGCCGTCACGTGCGACTCGAGCACCCGCTCGACAGCGGCGTACCCGTCCTCGATCGACCAGCCACAGTCGAGCCGGACGATCTCCAGCCCGGGGATCTCCCGCTCAGCCACCTCGAGCGATCGCAGCCGGGCCGTGTTGGACGCGCTCGCCGCCGGCCCGGACAGGAAGGCCAGCCGCCGGTGGCCCAGGCCGACGAGGTGATCCACGAGGATCCGGACCGCGCGGCCGTAGTCGACGACCACTGACGAGACCTCCGGAGGGCCCTGCCGGTTGACCAGGATCACTGGCTGCACCTGCGGCAGCAGTTCGAGCAGGCGCTCCTCCGGCAACCGCGGCGACACCATGATCAGTGCATCGCACCGCCGCCGGGCCTCCACGGCGATGGCCGCCTCGGCGCTGGGGTCCTCATCGGTCTCGGCGACCAGGACGCGGTAGCCGGCCGCGGCCGAGGCGTTGGTGATGCCGCGCAGGATCTGCTGGAACAGCGGGTTGCCAAGATCCGGCACCACCAGCGCGACCATGTCCGTCCGTCCGAGGGACAGGCTGCGGGCCAGGTCGCTGGGCCGGTAGTTCAGCCGGTCGATGGCGGCCCGCACCCGCTCGGCGATGTCCGGCGCGACGGACAGACGCCCGTTCATCACCCGTGACACGGTTGCCCGCGACACCTCCGCCGCCCGCGCGACATCGGCGATCGTGATCGAGTCCTTCGGTGTCCGGCCCACGACGGTATCTTCTCCCGATGGAAACCGGTTTCTCAACCCCGGTCCGCGATTTGCCCTGCGCGCCGGGAGAGGATGAGGCAACAACTCTCCGGGAGGAACTCGTGAACAAGCTCTCGCATCCGCGGCCGGAAGGTGTTGCCCCGGGCAACGGTTACAGCCATGTCGTGACCGGGCCTGGGCAGTGGGTGGCGATCGCCGGGCAGGTCGCACTGGATGCCGACGGGAAGTTCGTCGGGGTGGGTGATCCGGCCGCGCAGGCGCGCCAGGTGTTCGCCAACCTGGACGCGTGCCTGACGGCAGCCGGCGCCACCTTCGCCGACGTCGTGAAACTCACCTTCTTCGTCACCGACATCGCCCACCTGCCCGCGATCCGCGCGGCCCGCGACGCGTACGTCGACACCGCCAACCCACCCGCCGGCACCGCTGTCCAGGTCGTAGCCCTCTTCAGCCCGGACGCCCTCCTGGAAGTCGAGGCCTACGCAGTCATCAACTGACCCAGTCCCCTCCTCGCCCAGCAACTCCAGGGATAACCGGCTCTTCTGCTGGATGTGTGGGTGGTTTCGGAGCGCGTTGCGTGGTGCTCCTGGTCGGTTCCCGCTCCGTCCCCGCCTCACCCGGTGTGGGGGCGGTGCGGACTGTCGAGGGTCGGCCGCTGTTGGTCGGCGGGGGTTTGTCTGGGGAGCGTTACTCATCTGGATCGGCAGGCCAGACTCCCCCCGACCCCGATCGGACCGGGGGACAGGGCTGGCCACGAGTCCGTGGCGCTGAAGAGTGTGGGCACGGAGACCCCGGGGTGCGCCCCGTTCTGTTCGGGTGGAGGGTTTTCTGCCGGTTTGCGGAGGGTTTTCCTCCCGTACCGGGCTGTGTTCTGAAGGGACATGTCTGACAGAGGTGTGTAGGGACATGTCGGACACTTGATCGCTGTGGCT
>NZ_JBSXMZ010000045.1:0-68187 GCF_054073265.1 Kribbella sp. CWNU-51 | reverse complement strand
CAACGACCGACCCCGCAAACGCCTCGACTACCACACCCCCCGCGAAATGTTCGCTACCCTCCTCATCGACGACCTACACCGCGTTGCGACCACCCCCTGATCTCGCCGACAGTTTCTTTCCCCAAAGACGCGGCGCTAGGTGCGGCGGGACCCCACCCAGCCGCTTGGCGGCCGGGCGGTGGAAATGTGGAGGATTCGTGATGATCGGATCCTCCACGTCCTCTCCAAGCTTCGGATGACCAACGCGGCGCAGAGTCGTCCCATCGGGCTGGAGATGGGGGCGGGAGATGTACGACGTCGTGGTGGTGGGGGCACGGTGTGCCGGGGCGGCGACCGCGAGGTTGCTGGCGGGGATGGGCCACGACGTCCTCATGGTCGACAAGACGCGACTGCCGAGCGACACGCTGTCGACGCACGGACTCATCCGTGGCGGCGTCGTCCAACTGTCCCGCTGGGGTCTGCTCGATCGCATCCTCGACAGCGGCGCGCCGGCGGTCACGCAGGTGCGGTTCGACATCGAGGGCAATTCGAAGGTACGGCGGATCAAGCAGCGCGCCGGCGTGGACATGCTGGTCGCACCCCGTCGTCATGTACTCGACGGTCTGCTGGCCGACGCGGCGGTGGAGGCAGGCGCAGAGCTGCGGACCGGGGTGACCGCGACCGGTCTGCTGCGATCGGACGACGGCCGGGTCGCCGGCATCGTCGGCCGGTCCGCGAACGGCGACCGCGTCGAACTGCCGGCCCGCATGGTGGTCGGCGCGGACGGGCGCGGGTCGCGCATGGCGGGCTATTTCGGCGCCGAGACGCTGGAGCAGCACACCTCACCATGCGCGGTCTTCTACACCTATGTGACCGGTCTCCGGTCGGACACCTACGAGTTCCACATCGCGCCCGATACGTTCGCCGGCGTCTTCCCGACGCATGACGGTGCGGCGTGTGTCTGGCTGATCCGCCCGACCCCGCTGCTCGAACCGATCCGTACGGCGGGCTCCGCACGCGGCGCCGCGTTCGTCCAGCAGCTCGAACTGCTGGTGCCCGACCTCGGCCACCGAGTCCGCGCCGGCCGTGTCACCGCACGACTGCGCGGAACCGCGGATCTTCCGAACTACGTTCGCCGGTCCCACGGCCCCGGGTGGGCACTGGTCGGCGATGCCGGCTACCACCGGGATCCGATCACCGGGCACGGCATCACCGACGCGTTCCGCGATGCGGAGCTGCTGGCGACCGCCATCGACCGGTGCCTCGACGACCCCACGGTCGAGCGGACCGCGATGACGTCGTACCAGCAGACGCGGGACGCGATGGCGCGCGAGGTCTTCGACCTGACCTGCGCGTTGACCGCCTTCCCACCGCCGAACCGCTTCGTGGAGCTGCAACTCCAGCTCAGCGACGCACTCGAACGCGAAGCCGACGCGTTGGCCTCGTTTCCCGGACTCACAGCAAACCTTGCTGCCTGAAAGGAAGAGCATCATGACCGCAACCACGACCGACAGCCATCGAAACGGAGTCGACACCGCCACGTTGTTCGCGACGCTCGACGCCGTCAAGGCCCAGCCGGAGATCGCCCGCTTCCAGTTCCGCGCCACCAACCGGTGGATCAGCGGCACGCACAACCGCGGCACGATCAACGGGTTCTACGGAGCCGGACAGGAGAACACCCGTCCCACCGACTTCACCTTCGACGCCGACCACCCGCCGGTACTGGTCGGCGGCGACAACGGCCCGACGCCGGCCGAGCACCTGCTGCACGCGCTGGCCGCCTGCCTCACCAGCGGGCTGGCGAACATCGCCGCGGCGCGCGGGATCACCCTCGAGGAGGTCACCTCGACCGTCGAAGGCGACATCAACCTGCTCGGCATCCTCGGCCTCGACCCTGGAGTCCGCAACGGGTACGAAGCGATCCGTGTCGTCTTCCACGTCAAGGGCGATGCCGAGGCGCAGAAGCTGAAGGCCCTGGTCGAGCAGTCCATGAACCGCTCGGCCGTGTACGACGTGATCACGCACGGCGTCCCGGTGTCGATCGACGTCGCGACCGCCTGACCAACCACTCAGTCGCCGGTCTGCCGCTCGGGGGCAGACCGGCTGTCATTGCGCCGCGACTGCCCGGAACACGGGTTGAGGCTCGGCATCGTCGACCAGGTGAGTACCGACGGGCTCGGTCACCACACCAGACCCCGCGAGCAGGTCCCGCACACCAGGAGTCAGCCACAACGATCCCGGCAAGGCCTTGTCGGCCAAGGTGATCGCGACCTGTACGCCGTACGCGTCGAGCTCGGTCTCGTCCCGCGGGACCTCCGCGATCGCGACACCGAGTCGGCCGGCGGTGTGGACCTGAGCGAGCCCGGCGCGCACGGCCGTAGCCGGACCGTCGAACAACACCACCGGCCGGCCGCCAGGTCCTGAGCACCGGCGTCCACCGGCCTCGACCAGACCGTCCGCGACCTCGTCGGCGCGTGGCCTGGCCGGCGCGACGACGGCGGCGAGGGCGGACGGGCGAGGCTCCGCTGCGGGCAGCTCGTGCAGGAACCGCTCGATCGCGTCGAGGATCTGATCGGGATCGCCGGAGACGAAGTGGTCCTCGCCCTCGATGAGTTCGAGCCGGGCACCGGGAATGCGCTCCGCGAGGTACCGGGCGCCGGCGGGATCGATGAGCGCGTCGCCCAGCCGGTGGAGGACCAGGGTCGGGACCCGTACGGCGGGCAGCGCGTCCCGGACATCCACGAGTGCGTTCATGTTCATCAGCGCCCGGACCGTCGACGGCGTCGCCGCGGCCCGCATGCGTTGCCCCCACCACTGCTGCATCGGCTCGTCCGCGGACGGGCAGCGCATCCGCATGTCCGCCTCCCAGTCCCAGCCGTTGACGAGTTCCTCGGTGTAAGCGGCCCAAACTTCCTGCTTCTGCGCGCAGGGATAGTCCTCCGACCAGGCTCGCTTGGCGTACGTCCCGTACAGCACGAGCCCGGCGACGCGTTCCGGGTGCGCCGCGGCGGACATGATCGCGAGCGGCCCGCCCTCCGAATACCCGACGAGCACCGCCCGCTCCGAACCGACAGCATCCATCACGGACAGGACGTCGTGCATCCGCGTCTCGACGTCCGGCAGACCGGACGGCCGGTCCGACATCCCGGTGCCGCGCTTGTCGAACCGGATCAACCGGCCGAACGACCCCAGCCGATGCAGGAAGTGCGCATGCCGCGGGTCGCCCCAGTCCAGCTCGAGGTGGGACACGAACCCCGAGATCAGGACGATGTCGAGCGGACCGCCACCGGTCACCTGGTAGGCGATGTGGAGCCCGTCGCTGACGGTGTACCGGATCGGTTCGGCCGCCCGGAGCACCGCCCGCGCCTCGACCGGCGCGACGAACCGGTAGCCCCGGCCGTGCTGGGTCCGGATCATCCGCTGACTGTGGCCGTCGTCGCCGAGCGCCCGCCGGACCTGCTTGATCCGGCTGGTGACGGCCGTCTCGCTGACGAAACGGCCGCCCCAGACCCCGTCCATCAGTTCCTCTTTCGGTACCACCCGATCACGGTGCGAGACGAGATAGGCCAGCACATCGAACGCCTGGGGCTCCAACGGCACCGGAACACCGCCCCGCCGCACCTCGAACAGGGCCGGGTCGAACTCCAGATCACCGCCGAACGCGAGCACCACACATCGACTATGACGGGTCAGCCCTTCTGCGTCACCCGGTTGAGCGGTGCCGGCGTCACCGTCTTGTGGGCCTTCAGGTACGCCGCGAACGTCTCATGGTCGGTGTTGTTGCGGACCGGGTGGGTGTAGGCCTTGAAGGCCGAGTAGCCATCGGCGCCGATGACGGTGTAGGCGAGGGCTGCGACGCGGTAGGTCTTCGCCGGGTCGAGTGCGGTGCCGTCGATCTTCACGTCGGCGGGATCGATGCGGTCGCCGACCGGGCGGCCGGCGTCGAAGGTGTAGGTGACGTTGCCGGACAGGGCGAGGGGTGCGAACTTCACCGTTCCATCCGTCTGCGTCTGCCACTGCTGCTCGAGGACGGCGTCCAGCTGGGCGCCGGTGAGGCTCACCGTCAGCACCGGGTTGCCGTAGCCGTACGCGTCCCACGACTCGCCGAGCATGACTCGTCCGTCGGCGTCGCCCGGCTTGTTGCTGTTGGCAACCAGAAGGTCGCCGCGCAGTGCGGTGGATCCGACGGCGGGCTTGGCCGCGATCAGGCCGAGGTCCGCGCTGCCGTTCTGCCGGGCAGTCCACAGGTGCACGTCGGCGGCCAGGTCGGCCAGGGTGCTCTCGCCTTGGGCGTTGGCGGTCCGGGTGAAGTCGCCGGTGACGGTCGCGACGGGTTCGGCGTACTTGCGATCTCCAGCGGCGGCCCAGTAGTCGACGATCCGCTGGATCTTCGGGTCCGGCGTGACGTCACGGGTGACGGCGTGATTGGTCGACGTGGTCCGATCGCGCAGTACCTCACCGGTCCGGCCGTCGAGCTGCAGGTTGATCTCGTTGATCAGCCGGCCGTGGTTCGCGGCCTCGACCACCGGGCGCGGGTTGCCGTCCGGGTCCGGGATGCTGCAGCTGAACGCGGCGTGCCAGTGGCCGGTGACGATCGCGTCGACCTGCGGCGTCACCTTGCGGGCCAGGTCGATCGCGGGACCACTCGGGTTGATGCAGTTGTCGTACGTCGCCGAGGCGTCGGTGCCGCCATCGTGCATGTTCAGCACGATCGCCTTCACACCCCGCTTGGTCAGCTCGGCCGCGGCGCGGTTCGCCGACTCGACCGGGTCGAGCGCCTTCAGGTCCGGCTGGTACGACGTGGAGCCGACCGGCGTGTCCGGGACAGTCATCCCGATGAAGCCGATCGGGTACGCGCGACCGTGATCGCGGACCCAGCGGATCGTGTACGGCGCGACGATTGTGCGGCCCTTGGCGTCGACGATATTGGCCGACTGGAACTCGAAGTTCGCCCCGTGGAACCGGTGGCCGGTCGAGTCGGTGAAGCAGCTGTCCACGCCGACCGTGCCGAAGCACTTGCCTTTGGTCATGTGGTCGACCAGGAAGCTCTTCGACACGTCCAGCTCGTGGTTGCCGACGCTGGAGAACTCGACCCCGAGCGCGTTCAGCACCTCGATCGTCGGCTCGTCCGCGTGTGCGTCGACCTCGAACGGCCAGCCGGAGAAGTTGTCCCCGTCGGCGAAGAAGATCGAGTTCTGGTGATCGGCCCGGATGTCCTTCAGATGGGTCGCCAGGTACGCCGCACCGCCGACGACCTGCGTGGTCCCGTCGGGCCCGGCGATGGTCCCGCCGTCGGCCGGCGACGGCGGCCGCAGGTATCCGTGGAAGTCGGTGATCGACACCAGCTGCACCGGCACCGAGGTCGTTGCGGCCGCGCTGTCCGGCTGCGATGGGTTGGCGGCCTGGGCGGCCGCGGGGGCCAGGATGGCTGTCAGTAGGGCCGCGAGACCGGCGGCGAGGGCGCGGGGGCGGCGTGCTTTGCGCACAATTGTCTCCTCAGCTGTCCAAACAAGCAGTTCTCGACAAGATGAGAGTGCCCGACTATAACCGACATGTCACTATCAAACGGCGAGTCGGCAAAGTCAGAAAGAATCCGCCGGACGGTACCCGGATGCGCTCTGCTGCCGCAAACTCTCCTCATGACCCTTCCCGTAATCCCTGCACCCGCGACCGAAACCACTCCGGGCGGGACCTTCGTCGTCCGCGACGATGTCGCCGTCGTCGCGCAGTCGGCCGAGCTCGTCGAGGTGGCCGCACGCTTTGTCGACGACGTCCAGGCCGACGCCGGGTTCACGCTCGCCGGCACGTCCGGTATCAAGGTCATGATCGACACGGCCGGCCTCGAGGACGTCGCGCCCGTCGCGGGTCTGCGGGCCGACGGCAACGAGGACGCCGACGAACGCTACGGGCTCGAGGTCGCCGGCGACGGCGTACGCGTCTGGGGTGCTACGGCGGAGGGTGTGCATCGCGGGCTGACCACGCTCCGGCAGCTCATCGCGGCGCACGCACACGACGGTACGGCGGTTCTGCCGGCCACCCGCATCATCGACGGCCCCCGGTTTGCGTGGCGTGGGTTGTCGCTGGACGTCGTACGAACGTTCCACGCACCCGACGAGGTTCGCCGGGTCATCGACATGCTCTCGCTGTACAAGCTCAACGTGCTGCACCTGCACCTCACCGACGACCAAGGGTGGCGGGTCGAGGTGGCGTCGCGACCGATGCTGACCGAGGTCGGGGCGAAGGGCGCGGTCGGCGACCGGGCGGGCGGCTACTACACGCGGGACGAGCTGGCGGAGCTGGTTGCGTACGCCGCCGAGCGGTTCGTGACGGTGGTCCCGGAGATCGATATGCCCGGGCACACGACCGCGGTATTCAGTGCGTACCCCGAGCTGGCGCCGGCCGAGCTGCGGTCGGTCGATCTCGGCGATGGAACCAGCATCCCGCTCAACACTTTCGAACCGGAGCGGCCGGAGATCTGGGCGTTCGTCGAGGACGTGCTGGATGCGGTCATCCCGCAGTTCCCGCAGAGCGCGTATGTGCACATCGGTGGGGACGAGGCGTGGGGGATGCCGGATGAGGCGCACGCGGCGTTCGTGGAGCGGGCCGCGGCACTCGTCCGCGAGCGCGGGAAGCGGGTGGTGGGGTGGCAGGAGATCGCCCGCGCCGCCATCAGCTCCGACGACGTGGTGCAGTACTGGCTGGAGCCGCGCCAGCTCGAGTCGCTCGACGGTGACGCCAGCTCGATGGTGCCGCCGGACCTGTTGCCGGTGCTGGTCGAGCACATGAAGAAAGCTGCGCAGGATGTCCCGCGGGCGATCGCCCACGGATCCCGCCTGATCATGTCGCCGACGAGTCGCCTCTACTTCGACTGCCCGCACGCGGAGCCGTCCTCCGACCCCGCCCAGGAAGAGCTGCGACAGCGCGTCGGTCTCCCCTTCTATACGCCGGTGTCGATCCGCGGCGGCATCGACTGGGATCCGCTCGAGGTCACCCCGGAAGTCACTTCCGACACCCAGATCGCCGGCGTAGAAGCCGCCATCTGGTGCGAGACCATCACCAGCCAAGAAGACCTGGAGTTCATGCTCCTCCCCCGCCTCCCCGGCGCCGCCGAGAAGGCCTGGTCCTCGACCCCCACCGACTGGCCGGATTACGCCACCCGCCTGTCGCACCAGTCCCCCACCTGGCGCAGCCGCGAATGGACCTGGTTCAAGTCGGTCGAGATCGACTGGACCTAGCTTGGAGGAGGGGCAGACCGATCGCCGGCCTGCCCCTCCTCAGCAGAACTCAGCAGGTAGCAGTCGGTGCTGCCCAGTCCGCACGGTCGTTGTAGCCGCCGTCGCCGGCGTCACCGACGACCAGGTCCAGGACGCGTACGCCGGTCAGATCCACATCGACCTGCTTCGGAGTGAACCGGTCGACGACACCGCTGTCGAACAAAACCTTGCCGTCGCCAACCACCTGGAACGTCGACGTCCCGCCTTCCGGCCCGACGTTGCTCACCACATCGTCGATCCCGACGGTCCCGGTCAATCGGGTGCAGGACTTGCCCAGGTAGTAGCGGATGAGCGACGGCGATGCGACCCCGATGCCGGTCGGGTAGGTCTGCCCGACGAGCTTGATCGGGTTGCCCCCACCGACACTCTCGTCCACGGTCGGCGACATCCAGCCGCTGGTCGCGCTGATCCACTCGTGATGCGAGAGCGGCACGGTCCCGGCCGGCGGCGCTGGCGCGACCACGACCGGTGACACGGTCGTCTGCCGCTGCACGCCGTACCCGATCGTCTGGTACGACGTCGACGCGGTGAGGCTCGCGGATCCGGGCGCGGCCCCGGCCGGGAGCTTCACGGTGAACCCGAAGGTCGCCTGCTTGCCACCGGCAAGAAGATCCGGGGCCTTGGACAACGGCTTGACAGTCCACCCGGTGCCACCGGCAACCGTCACGGCCGGCTGGAGCACCGGCAGCAGTCCGTCGTTGCGGACGGCAACCTGAACGGTCAGCTCGTCGCCACCGGCGACGACCGGTGCGACGCCGTCAGGCTGAGCGTCGGTCCCGACCTTCGTCACCTGCGGAATCCCGGCGGTGACGTGCGGGATCCCCGGCACACCACGCGCGGGCTGCACCCGGTAGAGCGCCGTACCGTGCGCCGGGACCGCCGCGCTGATCACGCCGGCGCTCTCGGTCACCTTGTCGGTCCACGCGTTCTTCAGGGTGAACCGCGATCCGCTCAGACCGACCGCGGCCGCCGTCGTGGTGAGCGTCCTCGCGCTGTCGCCACGGTTCAGCAGCACGACGGCACGGCTGTCGTCGGCGAGCCGCTTCACCCAGGTCTCCGTCGTCCCCGCGGCACCGACCCGGACAGCCTGAACCGCGGCCCGGTCCTGGTTGATCGCGAGTACGTCGGGATCGGTCAGCATGCCGACCGTCGTCGCACTGAGCTTGCGGATGTCGCTGCCGACCACGAGCGGTGCCGCCGCGACGGCCCACAGTGTGAACTGCGTGCGGAACTCTTCGTCGGTCATCCCGAGCTCGGGCGCCAGGTAGTCCGGGTCGCTGAACGCGCCCGGCTTGACCACCTCGGGGTGCCGCGCGTTCACGTCGTAGTTCCGCAGTACGTCCTTGAACTTGATGTCGCCCTGGAAGCCGACGTCGGTGTAGGTCCGCCACGACTGCGCGATGTCCGGCGCGTAGGTCCAGGAGTTGATCGACTGCTGCGACTCCGGATAGTTGCCCCAGTCGGGCGAGGTGACCGGGTTGCACAGGTTGAAGATCATCGGCCGGTGGCTCGCGTTGTTGCGGAGTGCGTGCGCGAACTCGGTGAACACGGTCTTCGGGTCCAGGTTGGCCGCGATACCGCACAGGTAGTCGACCTTGACCGCGTCGAAGCCCCACGCGGCGAACTGGTCCGCGTCGCGCTGGTAGTAGCCGCCGCTGCCGAGACCGCACCTGCCCGGGATGTACGGGCCGGCGTCGGTGTAGATGCCGGCCTTCAGACCCTTGCTGTGGATGTAGTCCACGACCGGCTTCAGCCCGTCCGGGAACTTGGCCGGGTTGGGCTGCAGGTCGCCGGCGTCGCTCCGCGACTGGTCGGCCTGCCAGCCACCGTCGAGCCAGACGATGTCGTAGCCGGCCTTCGCCAGTCCGCGACTCACCAGTGAGTCGGCGACCGACTTGATCGTGTCCGCGGTGAAGTCGCCGCCGAGACCGTAGTACGTGTTCCAGCCCATGTACGGCGTGGGGCTGAGCACGGGCGTCGCGGCAGGGGCTGCCGTGGCTGAGGTGGTGGCGGTCGCAAGCGAAGCGGTCACCAGGACCGCCGCGATCACCCCGCCGAGAAGTCGCTTCATCTGTTGTCCTTTGCTGCCGTTGAGCGGAGCGGTCAGTCGAGTACTTCGACGACCAGGCAGTTCGAGTCGGTCGAGCCGTCCCAGCGGACGCCGACCTGCAGCAGATAGCTGCCCGGGTGGACCTCGTCCCCCACCCGGTAGTCCTTCGCGGGATCCAGCTGGACGAGCGGCACGCGTCGCGGCCTGGTCGGCAACGTCCCGCGCACGTTGCCGTCACCCGTCTCCCACAGGAACACCACGGATCGCGTCGCACCGACGTACTGGACACCGGCCGACAGTCCGTAGACCTTGCTATCGGCAACCAGATCGCGGATGCCCTTGTACTGCTCGATGTGCCGCGCGGCGGTCGCGAGCTGCTCGTCGTCCCAGCGCGAGAGGTCGGCGCCGATGCCGAGTACGCCGGCCATCGCGACGTGGAAGCGGAAGTCGAGGGACCGTTCGCGGCCGTCATGGGTGCCGACGGCATCGGTCACCCACGAGCTCATCAGATGGGGCGCGAAGCCGGTCCGGAACCCCTGCTGGATCCTGAGCCGATCCAGCGGGGCCGTGTTGTCACTCGGCCAGAGCGTATCGACCCGGGCGGCCATCCCGAGGTCGACGCGGGCGCCGCCGCCCGCACAGCCCTCGACGGACACGTCGGGATGCTCGGCCCGGAGCCGGTCGAGGATCGCGTACAGGTTCCCGACGGCGCGTCCGTCGAGATCGCGCCGCTGGTCGCCGGCGTCGAGCCGCGGCCGGTTGGCGTCCCACTTCAGGTATGTGATCCGGTACGACGACAGCAGCCGGTCGAGCGTGGTCCAGATGAAGTCGGCGACGTCGTCACGGCTGAGGTCGAGGAGGAGCTGGTTGCGGATGAGGACGGGATCGCGGCCGGGAGTGCGCAAGATCCATTCGGGATGCTTCGCGGCCAGCTCGGACCTCGGACTCACCGACTCGGGCTCCACCCACAACCCGAAGTCGAGCCCGATCTCCTTCAACTGCCCGATGAAGGTGTCGAGACCATCCGGGAACTTGGCCGGGTCGACGTCCCAGTCCCCGAGCCCGCCGGCGTCATCCGACCGCCCGACGAACCACCCGTCGTCCACCACGAACGTCTCGACCCCGATGCTTGCGGCCCGTCGCGCCAGCTCGAGCTGATGCTCGGCGCGGATGTCGAACTCGGTCGCGAACCACGAGTTGTAGAGCACCTTCGGCGTGAGCTTCCGCGACAGCGATCGCTCGTAGTCGTGGAAGACGCGCGCAAGCCCATCGGTCCCCTCCGCACTACACGCGCCCACCGCCTTCGGCGACACCCAGGTCTCCCCAGGCGCCAGCCTGATCCCCAGACTCGACGAAACCCGACCGGCCTGAATCCGCAGCAGCCCGGTCGTGTCCACGTCCGCGCTCATCTCCCATGACCCGGACCACGCCAGTTGTACGCCGTACGCCGTCGGGCCGTCGACCGCGAGGAATGGCGAGTACGAGTGCCCGGTGATCCCCTGTGCACTCCCGATCGTGAATTGTCCGCGCTCGAGGGTCACCTCAGCCTGCTGGAACTCGCTGTTCCATTCACCCCACAGGTACTTCACCGTCGTCCCGGTCGGCACCACGAAGCCGGCTGAGTCATGTCGGTGCAGCGTGAGCTCATCGGTCCCGTCGTTGTGCACGGCAACCCACCGCTCCACTACATCGCCGACCATCCGGTAATGCAGCACGAGCCGGATCACGTCCACGAACTCCAGTTGCAGCTCGTCGTCCCCTTCACGGGCACCGGCGAACTGCGGGCGGAGCTCGTCGGAGCCGTCAGAACCGCTCACCACCAGGTCAACTGGAGCGGCGTACCGGACGCCGCGTACGGCGTACTCCAACGGCTCCACGTCCGCCCGTGGGACGAAGTGCTCGGTGCCGACCGGGGCGACTGTGGATGGGCCTTCGGCGACCGCGTGGGGGCCCCAGGCAACCAACTGGGCCCACCGGCCGTGGTCCGGGACGCCGACGACGTACGACGTGGTGTCACCGCGCAACGCCCAGGTCTTCACTTGACCGCCCCGATCGCCAGCCCACCGACGAAGTGTTTCTGGAAGCGGAGGAAGACGGCGACCGTGGGGACGGCCGCGATGACGGTACCGGCGGCGATCACGTTCCAGGACGAGACGAACAGGCCTTGGAGGCCGAGCAACGCCGGCGTGACAGGCATCTTCTCGCCGGAGCGGATGACCGTGATCGACCAGAGCAGATCGTTGAAGATCCACGTGAAGGACAAGGCGCCGAGGGCAGCCAGAGCGGGTCGGGTCAGCGGGAGGATCACACTCGCGTAGATCTTCCCCGGCCCGGCCCCGTCGATCGTCGCCGCCTCCTGGATCTCCCGCGGCAGATCCCGCATGAACCCGTGCAGCACGAACGTGTAGAACCCGAGCCCGAACCCGACATGCACGGCGATCAGCGCGATCAGTGTGTCGTAGTACCCGATCAACTCCACGAACCGCGAGATCGGGATCAGCAGGATCTGCGGCGGCAGCAGGTTCCCCATCAACATCAGCAACAGGATCGTCCGCCGGAACGGGATGCTGTACCGCGCCAGTCCGTACGCCGCCATCGACGCCAGCCCCAGACTCAGGATCACCGCCGGAATCGTCACCAGCAGACTGTTGACCAGGGCCCGGAACTCGTCCGCGTCCTCCCACGCCGACTTGTACGTCGAGAACGTGAACGAATGCGGGAGCGAGCCCAGCCCGTTCGCCGCGACATCGTCGAAGCTGCGGAACGAGATCACGATCACCCACAGGATCGGCGCGATCCACAGAAACGACACGAGCCCCATCGCGACGTGGTACCCGGAGGTTCTCAGCCGGTTCACGCTTCCTCCCGGAAGGCACGGATCAGGTAGCCGAGGATCACGGCCAGGGCGAGCAAGAAGATGACCACGGCCAGTGCAGAGGCGTAGCCGAGTTGGGTGGATTGGAACGCGGTCGAGTACATGTACGTGCTGAGGAGCTCGGACGAGTGGTACGGACCGCCCCTCGTCATCGACCAGACGATGTCGAAGGACCGCAGTGAGTCGATCACGATCACCGACAGCACAACGGAGTTCACGCCCTTGAGCTGCGGGATCGTGACGTACCTCGTCCGCTGCCACGCCGACGCGCCGTCTACCTTCGCGGCCTCGTACAACGCCGGGTCGACCGCCTTCAGCCCGGCCAGATACAGCACCATCACGTACCCGATCTGACGCCACAGCGCCGGCACGATCACGGCGTACAACGCAGTGTCGGGATCGGCGAGCCACGGCCGGATGAAGTTGCCCAGGCCAACGGTCCGCAGCACGGTGTCGACCAGGCCGTCCGGCTGGTAGAACACCCGCCAGATCAGCGCGGTGACGACCAGCGAGAACACGACCGGGGTGAACAGCGCGGCCCGGTAGATGCCGACGCCGCGGCGCTCCCGCTGCAACAGCAGCGCCATCCCGAAGCCGCCGATCACACTCAACCCACCGAAGAGCACCAGCCAGATCGCCGTGTTCTTCAACGCGGTCCGGAAGATCGGATCCGACACCATGTCACCAAAGTTGCCGAACCCAACGAACCGGGGCGCCGACAAGCCGTCCCAGTTCGTCAACGACAACCAGAACCCCTGCAACGCCGGCCAGAACACCCAGATGGCTTCGATGACGAACGGCACCAGCACGAACGCCAGGATCAGCGGCGACAGACGCCGTGGTCCGGATCGCTTGGTACGGCGGGACGGACTCCCGCCGGTCCGTTGCCTGGACCGGCCGGGAGCCGTCTCTGTCACGGTGGACGTCACGCTTTGAAGACCTTCTGGGCCGCTGCTTGCCAGTCCTTCAGGATCTGGTCGATCTGGTCGGGCTTGTCGAGGAACTTGGTCAGGGCGGCGTCGGCGGTCGGCTGCAGGGCGTCGCTGGAATCGCGGTTGAAGAACTGGGTCAGCTCCGCCGCGCTCTCGATCATCGCCTTGCCCTTCTTCACCAGCGGGGTGTCGGCCGACTTCCCGTCCGGGTTCGCGGGGATCGCCGTACCCGACGAGCTCTGCACGTAGATCTCCTGCGCCTCCGGCGTCGCCAGCCAGGTCATGAACTTCTTCACGCCGTCCGGGTCCTTCGCCTTCTTCGACGCGAAGTACCCGTCCGTCGGCGCCTCTTCGGCCACCGGTACGGCGGGATCGATGATCGGGAACTGGAAGAAGTCGATGTCGTCCAGCGCGTCCTTCGGCGCCGAGTCGGCGAAGAACGTGCCGATCAGGAACATCCCGGTCTTGCCGGCCAGCAGCGCCGACGTCGCCTCCTGGAACGGGAACGACTTGCCCTTCGGGTCGAAGTACGGCAGCGCCTCGCGCCACTTGGTGAAGACCGCCTTGACCTTCGGGTCGGTGAAGTCACCCTCGCCTGCCAGCAGTTGCCGGTGGAACGGCGCGCCGTTGATCCGGATGTTCAGGTAGTCGAACCACGCGGACGCGACCCACGGGGTGTCGCCGAGACCGATGCCGATCGGCGGGATGCCCTTGCCCTGGATCGTCTTGCAGACCTGGAGGAACTCGGCCCAGGTCTTCGGTGGGGTCACGCCCCACTTGGCGAAGTTCGACTTCCGGTAGAACATGCCCCACCAGTAGTAGCTGGTTGGCACGAAGATCTTCTGGCCGGCGCTGCTGGTGGACAGCGTCTGCATCGACTTCGGGTAGTTGCCCATGCTGTCCCACACGCTCGAGACGTCGAGCAGCAGGTCCTTCTTCGCGTACGAGTCCGCGACCGAGCCGGCGTACCAGGTGTAGACGTCCGGCGGATTGGCCGAGGTCAGGTACGTCGGCAGCTGGGTCCGGAAGATCTCCGCCGCGACCGTGTTCAGCTTGACCTGGGAACCACCGGTTTTGTTGTATGCGGCAACGAGCTTCTCCATCGCGGCCTTGGCCTGCTCGCTGGAGAGGTTCGACTGCAGCGAGAGCTCACCAGTCGCCGCGCTGCCACTGCCCGGACTATTCGTCGAGGTAGCGCACCCCGGCACCAGGGCCGCTGCCCCGAGCAGTCCGAGTCCCTTGAGGAAAGTCCGCCGATCTGCTGCCAGACCCGTCATGCCCAAACTCCTGACATCTGCTCGACCAGCGTGCCAGTCGAGTGAGTGGTGTGTTGCCGACGATCTTGCGGCGGACGATCGCAGGTGTCAATATTAATTCGTAAATTACGACAAATCGCTTGACGAGACGGCGGCCTCACGGTCAACTGGTGCCTCGTTCATCGTTGGAATGCTCTGCCCTGCGTGCTTGGGTGGGAGTGGCTGTGGAGGAGGCTCGGGTGCGGCTGGGTGGGCGGGTGATCGTGGTGACCGGGGCGGCGTCGGGAATCGGCGCGGCCTGTGTAGAGCGCTGTCTCGCCGAGGGCGCGTCCGTGGTGCAGGTCGACGTCCAGCCGTGCAAGGAGGTGCCGGGCCGGGCGATCGCCGTACTGGGTGATGTGTCGGCGCCGGACACCTGGGCGGAGGTGCGCTCGCGCGGTCGCGACGAGCTCGACCCGATCGACGGACTCGTCAGCAACGCGGGCTTCGCCGACGTGAGACCGGCCCACGAGCTGCCTCCTCAGTCCTGGCAACGGCAGCTCGACGTCAACCTGACCGCCGCGTTCCTCGGGTTCCAGGCGTTGTACGACGACCTGGCCGCCGGCGCGGGGTCCGTCGTACTGATGTCGTCGGTGCATGCTCTCGCCGGTCTGCCGGGGCATCCGGCGTACGCGGCGACCAAGGGCGCCCTGGTCGCCCTCGGCCGCCAACTGGCCGTCGAGTACGGCGGCTCGATCCGGGTGAACACCGTGCTTCCGGGTCCGATCGAGACCGCGATGTGGGATCGCGTCGACGCCGAGGGCCGGGAGCAGAGTGCACGGGCGACGGCGATCGGGCGGCTCGGGCAGCCGGACGAGGTGGCTCAGGTGGTGGCGTTCCTGCTGTCGGCGGAAGCGTCGTACGTGACGGCCTCCAGCCTGGTGGTCGACGGCGGATGGTCCGCGGCGAAGGACTCGGCATGAGGGAGAACGGTGTGACGGGGATCCAACGCGGCACGCGGGGGCTGCACGGGCAGATCGTCGAGGTGATGGCGCAGCGCATCCTGTCCGGGCAGATCCCGGAGGGCGCGACCATCAACGTGCCCGATCTGCAGGCCGACCTCGGCGTCAGCCTGACCGCGGTCCGGGAGGCGTTGAAGGTGCTGACCGCGAAGGGACTCGTCGACGCGCGGCAGAAGCGCGGCACGTTCGTCCGGCCGCGCTCGGACTGGAACCTGCTGGACGCGGACATGATCCGCTGGCACTTCGACGACGACGTACGCCCGGAACTGCTCGAGGAACTGCACGAGGTGCGTGGGATCGTCGAACCGGCCGCGGCCCGGCTCGCCGCGCTGCGGGCCGAGGAGTCGCACCTGGAGGCGCTGGACATCGCGATGGCTTCGATGGAGTCGGCCACGGATGACCGTGCCGCCGTCGCCGCGGACCTCGCCTTCCACCGGGCGTTGCTGGCGGCAACGGGGAACGAGCTACTGACCAAGATGGAAGTGATCATGGAGACCGGCCTGGCCGATCGTGACCGCCTGGTGCACAAGGTGAAGCCGTCCGACGACCCGGTGCCGAGCCACCGGCGCGTGCTGGACGCCATCCGGGCGCACGATCCGGTCGCCGCCGAGGAAGCGATGCGGAAGCTCCTGGCGAAGGCGGCCGAGGACCTCACCGAGGTTCGCGGCTCCTCGCGTGGACGGCGGCGCCGGTGAAGATCGAGCGGATCGAGACATTCCTGGTCCCGCCACGCTGGCTGTTCTGCCGGGTCGAGACGAGTGACGGCGTCGTCGGCTGGGGCGAACCCGTGGTGGAGGGACGGGCCGAGGTCGTCCGGACCGCGATCGACACGTTGTCGGAGTACCTGATCGGCCAGGACCCGCTGCAGATCGAGCGACACTGGCAGATGCTGACCAAGGGCGGCTTCTACCGCGGCGGCCCGGTGCTGAGCAGCGCGGTCGCCGGACTCGACCACGCGCTGTGGGACATCGCCGGCAAGGTGTACGGCGCTCCCGTCGCGGCGCTGCTCGGTGGACGGGTGCGCGATCGGGTCCGCGTCTACGCGTGGGTCGGCGGCGACGAGCCGGCCGCCATCGGTGACGCCGTCGCCGAACAGGTCGCCGCCGGGATGACCGCGGTGAAGATGAACGGCAGCGGCCGGATCCAGCCGTCGCCATCCGTTGCCGAGATCAACGACATCGTCACTCGGCTGGCGGCCGCCCGGGAGGCCATCGGCGACCACCGCGACGTGGCGATCGACCTGCACGGCCGCGTCGGCGTGGCCGGCGCGCGCCGGATCCTGCACGCCGTCGAGGATTTGCAGCCGTTCTTTGTCGAGGAGCCGGTGCTGCCGGAGCACATGACCCACCTGTCCGAGGTCGTCAGCACATCGACGGTCCCGGTTGCGCTGGGCGAGCGGCTCTACCATCGGGCAGAGTTCGTCGCGCCGCTGAACGCTGGTGTCGCGGTCGTCCAGCCTGATGTGTCCCATGCCGGCGGGATCTCCGAGCTCCGGCGGATCGCGGTGCTGGCGGACACTCACGGCGCGATGCTGGCGCCACACTGTCCGCTCGGGCCGATCTCGCTGGCCGCCAGCCTGCAGGTGTCGTTCGCGACGCCGAACTTCCTGATCCAGGAACAGAGCCGGGGCATCCACTACAACGAGTCGAGCGACCTGACGTCCTACCTGGTCGATCCGACGCCCTTCACCTGGGTCAACGGCCACGCCGAGTGGAATCCCTTGCCCGGCTTGGGAATCTCCATCGACGAGACGGCGGTCCGCGCTGCCGACAGAACCGGGCACGCCTGGCGCAACCCGGTCTGGACTCACGAAGACGGCTCTTTCGCCGAATGGTGACCGAACAAGCCGCCGCCGGCCGGCAGGTGGCGATCGACCCGACCGACGGGGGCCGCTGGACGTCGCTACACCTGGCCGGCCGAGAATGGCTCTGGGCCGGTCCGGGTCTGCTCTCTGGCCCTCGCGCCGGTCTCGCCACCTTCGTCGACGCCGGCGGTCTCGACGAATGCTTCCCGACTGTTCGCGGCACCCCTGACCACGGCGGCCTCTGGAACCAGCCCTGGGAAGGCACTGTCACCTATGGCGACGCCATCTTGACGCGGGCGTTCACCTCCGGCCCCGACACCGTCACCGCCGACTACACCCTGCAGGCACCGCCGGGCTACCGCTTCATCTGGGCCGCTCACGCATTGCTGGACTGCGCGTCCGGCGCCGTCATCACGGCGCCAGCTGGAACCGAGTGCCGCCTCTACCCCGAGGCTGCACCGCTTTTGCCCGCTTGGCCCGACCACGCTCCTTGGGTCACAGCCGACTGGCCGACACCGCTCGACCTGACCGTCTACGGCCCGTCCGACGGGACCGCCGTCGGCGCTGTCCTGGTCGACTGCCCGTCGGTCTCCGTCCGCGACCGCAGCGCCGAACTCACGCTGACCTTGAGTTGCCCCGGGCAACCAGTGTCCACCGCGTTGTGGCGCAACCAGGCCGGCTTCCCGGCCGAGGCGCCGTACCGGAGTCTCGGGGTGGAGCCGATGCTGGGGCGCGCCTTCGACCTGGCTGCCGCGGGACCGGACGACGCCGCGGTGGTGCCCGCGAGCGGTGAGCTGACCTGGCGCTTGACCGTGTCCGCCAGGCCAGTGTGATGTCACCCGAGTGGCAGATCGAGTACGACGTTCGGCACCGTCGTGCTGTTGGTGGTGCGGATGCTATTGATCTCGGTCGACGTGAGGGCTCGCTTGTAGATGCGGACCTCGTCCAGCGACCCGTCGAAGTGATGCGCGCCGTCCAGCCGCTGACCGACGTACATCTTGAACGGGCGGCCTGGGCTCACCGATCCGGCCGGTGCGGTGACACTTGCGGCCTGAGTTCCGTCGACCCAGACGGAGAGCGTGCCGGCCTTGCGCTGCAGCGCGACGTGGTGCCAGGCGTTGTCGTTGTAGGCCTTGGTCGTCTGCACGGACGCGGTGTTGCCGCCGGTGGTGATGAGGCCGCGGATCCGGCTGTCGGCCGGCTCGGCTCTGAGCCAGAACTGGGAGAACTCGTTGATCCCGTAACCCCAGAAGATGGCCTGGTTCGCCGTACTCGCGCCGTACTTGATCCAGGCCATCGCGGTGAAGTCCCCCGCTCCGACCGCGAGCGATTCGGCGAACGGCAACTGGATCGCATCGTCGACTCCGTCGAGGTCACGGGCCTGGCCGAACTTCCCGGCGACCGACGCCGTCCCGCCGCGAAGGTAGCTGTTGTTGCCGAGCCCGGACACGTCGGGTGTGGTCGTGCCGAGCGGTGCGTCCGGGTGTCCGATGTCGTTCTCGGTGAAGCGGGCGAAGCGGATCTGGTCGCGCGCGTCCACCGCGCCGCCTTCGTACAGCAGGCCGATCTCCCCGGTGTCGAGGATCGCCATGTCGGAGTAGCCGGACCAGTCGCTGGTGATTCTGGTGCCATCGGCAACGGACTGCCAGGTCTTGCCTTCGTCGAAGCTGGACCGGATCGTCATGTACCGGCGGCGGTCCGGATCGGCCGGCGCGGCGAACAGGATCCGGTTGTACTTGTCGCCTCGGTCGACCGCGCGCAACCGTTGCAGCGATCCCTGCACCGTTGGCGTGGTCAGACCGGCGATCGTTGCGTACGGCGCCGCGTACGTCTGGCCGCCGTCGTTGCTGACCGCGAACATCCGGCTCGCACCGGAGGTCCCGGCGTTGTTGCGGGCACCGGCATAGACGCCGCCGTCAACCTTCTCGACGACGCTGATCTCCTGCGGCGTGGCATCGGAGCGCAGGTCGGTCGCACCCTTGTGCCAGGTCTCGCCGTGGTCGTCGCTGTAGACGAGCTGGCCCGCGTTCACGCCGGCGCCGTTGTCGTAGTTGGTCCCGGCAACCAACCGGCCGGCGTTCGCGCCGCGGGTCAACTGGATGCCGTGCACCGGCCCGGTCGCGTACCAGCCCCAAGCCGGGTCGTCGATCTGGTCACCGATGTTCTTGGCCTTGCTCCAGGTCTTCCCGTCGTCGTCACTGAACTGCACGTACGGCGTCCGCGGGCGGCTCGTCGTACCTGGGTCCATCGTGGTGAGCAGGACGATCCGGCCGGTCTGGTAGTCGACGATCGGCGCGGGATTGCCGCGGGTGGCGACGGCGTTGGGGTCGCTGTCGGTGCCGGACAGAACGGTTTGTGCCGCCGACCAGGTGCGGCCGTCGTCCTCGGAGCGACGCATCACCAGGTCGATCTCCTGGGAGTCCGCGCACCAGGCGCGTCGAGCCTCGGCGAAGGCGAGCAGGGTGCCGGCCTTGGTCTTCACGATCGCGGGGATGCGGTAGCAGCCGTAGCCGGCGTCCCCCCTGTCGAACAGCACGGTCTGGGTGATGGCGGCCTGGGCCGGCGCGGTGGGAAGCGCCAGCCCGGCGGTGGCCAGGGCGAGGACGATGAGGAGTGGAAGGCGTTTGGGCATGGGCGAATGCCTCCTGAAAGTAAACAACGGGGCGGCTGTTCACTTCGTTATTTAGCCACAAAGCGGCCACATGGGCCAGAGCTCATGGGACGTCCTATGTCCGGATCGATCAAAGAGGTTGGAGCCATGGATCTGCTTGCCGAACTGCGCGACCGCAAGATGCTCGCCATCATCCGCGCCGACGGACCCGACACCGCGCTGGCATGTGTCCGCACCCTCGTCGACGCCGGGATCACCGCGCTCGAGATCTCGCTGACCACGCCCGGTGCGGTGGACGCGATCGCCAAGGCGCGTGCCGACTACGACCCGAGCATCCTGATCGGCGCCGGCACCGTCATCACCGCCGCGCAAGCCGACGACGTCGCGGCAGCCCGTGCCGGCTTCGTCGTCACCCCCGCGATCACCCGCGGCGCGCACCGCAGCGTCGAACTCGGCCTGCCCCTCCTCTGCGGCGCCCTCACCCCCACCGAGGTCGTCGCCGCCCTCGACCTGGGCGCCACGGCGGTGAAGATCTTCCCCGCCAAGGTCTACGGCCCCGGCTACTTCCGCGAACTCCGCGCTCCCCTCCCCGACGCCCCGCTCATCGCGGTCGGCGGAGTCGACGCCGCAAGCGCCCCTGAGTACTTGGCTGCCGGAGCGCTGGCCGTCGGCGTAGGCTCGCCTCTCCTCGGCGACGCCGGCACCGGCGGATCACTCTCCGAGCTGGCCACCCGCGCCACCACGTTCCGCACCACCCTCGGCATCTGACTCCCACGCCCAACCACGCCGCATCTCCTCACCCGCCCGCACCACAGCGGCCGACCCATCGCCATCCCGCCCGGCGGCCTGCAGGGCCGCCTGATCACCAGGAGTCCAGAGATGACCGATCTCCTCACGCTCGGCGAGACGATGGTTTCTGTGCGGACCGCGCGCCCGATGCGCCTCGGCGGAGACGCTCAGCTGTCGATCGCCGGCTCGGAGACCAACGTGGCGATCGGGCTGTCGCGGCTCGGGCATCAGGCCACGTGGATAGGTGCTGTAGGCAACGATGAGCCCGGTCGCCTGATCCAGCGGACGCTGCGCGCCGAGGGGGTCGACACGAGCTACCTGCGGTTCTCCGACGACTCGTTCACCGGGTTCATCGCGTTCGACCAGCCGTCACACGACATCACCCGCGTCAGTTACCACCGCCGCGGTTCGGCCGGCTCGACCCTCACCGCCGACGAGGCCATCGCCGCGATCGACGCAACCCAACCCCGCCTGCTCCACGTCACCGGCATCACCCCCGCCCTCTCCGACACCACGCGCGCCGCCACGCTGGCCGCCGTACGCACAGCTTCGGCCGCAGGCGTCCAGGTCTCCCTCGACGTCAACTACCGCGCCCGCCTCTGGTCCCGCTCCGACGCCGCGACCGCGATCCGCGAACTCCTCCCGCACGTGCACACCGTCTTCGCTTCCGACGACGAACTCGACCTCCTCACCGACGCCCCCGACGCGGTCGCCGACCTCCTGGCCCACACCAGCGTCGACCACGTCATCGTCACCGCCGGCGGCAAGGGCGCCTGGGCGCACTCGTCCGACGGCACCATCCACCGCCCTGCCCTCCCTGTCACCGTCGTCGACAGCATCGGCGCCGGCGACGCCTTCGTCTCCGGCTACCTGTCCGCCACCCTCGACAACCTCTCCCCCGAAACCCGCCTGGACCGCGCCACCACCTCCGGCGCCTTCTGTGTCACCGCCCTCGGCGACTGGGAATCCCTCCCCACCCGCGACGACCTCCACCTCCTCTCCCACACCCACGGCACCGCCCTCCGCTGACCACCCACCCACGGCACTCCCCGCACAGCTGCGCTGACTGCGTGCCTAACAACGGGACGTAGTCGTCTGCGTATAGCCCCGACTGAGCGGTACCCGAGCTGACCTCTCGCCAGAATCCGCACCACCTCCTGTTCTTAGGCACGCCGCACGTCTACCCAATCCGCGCGGCTGGGCTCAGAGTGGGTGGATCGGAGGGAGACGGGCGTGCCGACTTCACGGAGAACCTTCGCATCCAACACCGAGTTGTACGCCGACCCCAGGCTGACCGAAGGTGTCGACTACTCGCGGCGCTTCCGGCGGCACGAGTGGTTCGACGACGACCCGGCCCAGCGGGTCGGCGTCCAGCGCACGGTGATCCTGGCGCCCCACGGCGGCGGCATCGAGTCCGGTACGTCGGAACTCTGCCTCTCGATCGCGGGCTACCACCCGGCCGACCTCACCCCGACTCCGGCGGAGGGCCCGCTCCACGACTACTGGATGTTCGAGGGCCTGCGCCCCTCCGGCAACGCCGAACTCCACGTCACCTCGACCGGCTGCGACGACCACGTCGCCCGCGCCCTCGCCGGCGGTTCACTCAACGCCGTCGGCCTCCACGGCTGTACGACGGCCGACGCCGGACTGCCCGACGACACTCGCGCGGTCCTGGTCGGCGGTCTCAACCCCACGTTCAAGTCCCACCTGCTCACCAGGCTCATCGCGGCGGATATCAAGGCGATCGACGCCGCCGCGATCCGTAACCTCAACGGCGACGAACCCACTAACATCGCCAACCGCACCCTGCTCGCGGCCGGCGCCCAACTCGAACTCACCACTCCGCTGCGTCGCGCGATGTTCCGGATCAACACCACCGCCGACCGCAAGAACACCACCCGACGACTCTTCTGGACCTTCACCACCGCAACCCGCGCCGCCATCGCCGACCTGGAAGCCGACCAGCCCATCCCCTGACCCCGGCCCTCCGCCCAACGTTCTGCCGCCCTCGGTACTCCGCCCGCGCCATCCCCACCCAACGCCAGTGCCACCACCCGGCGCCCCACCCGGCCCGACGACAGCACCACCCGCCGCCCCAACCCGGCCCGACGCCAGCACCACCACCCGGCGCCTGCATCAAGGCCCGGCCCTCGCCCCTGCCCCGACTCCGCCCCTGCCCTGACTGCGGACGCAAGAACAGGACGTAGTCGTCTACGTAGAGCCTCGGGTGAGCGTGATCCGTGCTGACCTGGCGTCAGAATCCGCACTACCTCCTGTTCTTAGGTACGCAGTCAGCGCCCGGCCGGCGTCAGTCGGCCACCACCTCGCCATTGACAGCTGTGGAGTCCGACGTCAGCGACCAGGCGGCGGCTGCCTCGGGGCTCTGGGCCAGCGGGAACGCCGCAGCCATCGCCGGCATCGATTCCCACGACCACGTATCGGTGTAGCTGCCGTCCTCGAACCGGACCAACCGAGTGGCGACGAGGCCCGGGTGAGCAGCGCGGATCAGGTCGATCACGGCAGCCCGACGGGTGAGGAACTCAGCGAGATTCTTGGGCTCCACGACATACGTGTGAACCCGCACAACCGCAACGGTCGACTGCATCAGCTTCTCCTTGTCCTGCGTAGGTACGTCGATTTGACGTAGCCACGCCGGGAGATGTGACACCTCAGCCATCGCCTGGATCCTCGACCGGGAACAGGATCGGACTCAGCAGGTAGCGCTTCCGGTCGGGCGTCGCCTCGTTGGCCAGCACCGGCAGGATCGCCGTACGCATCCCCTCGATCAGCTGGAGCAACTCGTCCTGGCTCAGCCAGATCCCGTGCGCCGGTAGCCGCGAAGATCCGCGAGCGGATCGGCGTTCTCGTGATCGAGATACGCACCGAACTCGGCCACCAGCGCAGCCATCGCGGCAGCGAACCCTCGCCGATGATCGTCAACCGTCAACTGCTCCAACTGCTCCGCATTGATCGAGGCCCGCTCCTGCCGCAGCCGGAAGCGCATCGCGTGGTCCCCCGGGCGGAATGGGTGGACCGGGGAGGGAAATGTACCGTTTTGGGGGTAAAACCCTCCCCAGTTCCGCCGCCTCCACCTCGGGTTTCAGACAGTTGTGGCGACGTGGGTCGTGCTGGCTTGGCGGGTGGGTGCGGTGATGATGAGGACCGCTCGACCGCACCGCGCACCCGCCGCTCCTCCGCGATCTCGAGGAGACAGCACTGATGCCGACGGGCGTGCGGTGCCGGGGACCGTCTCGCCGAAGGTCCAACGGAATCGGCGTCGTGCTGCTGAGCGGCGGCGGTGAGTTCCGCTCGAGGTTGTCGAGCAGTTCAAGCGCGAGGCCGCGGTGGTCGACAGCCCCGATCTGTCACCAGACACACCGTCGACCGACCTGCCCTGCGGCCTGCCGGCCTCGTTCTGGCTCGACCTCCGCGACGACGTATCCGCCTGGCGAGAGGGCCTTCCCGACGCAACTATCAGGGTCCTCGAAGCCGACAACCGCCTGTTCTTCCCGGGCACCGGCCCCTCCACGCCCGCCGACTACGCAACCGCGCAGCACGTCGACCCCGAAGCCCTCACCACCATCACCACGTGGATGCTCCGAACAACCAGGGACTAACGGGCCAAACGCCCTGGGCAAGAGGGCCGATTGGCACTCGTCGGCGTCGCCTAATAGGCCGGACACTGATCGTGGGGGTGTGCGATGTCTGGACGGTCCACGGTGCGAGCACCGAAATCACAGGTGGGGAAGAAGACCGACAGGTCTGTTGTGTGCGCGTGGCTGTCGTTGGCGCTCTATCCGCTCAGCTTCGTGGTCGCGTTCGTGGTCGGTCAGGCGTTGCTGTCCTGGTACGGCTACTCCGACCAGCTGATCGTTCCGGTCTGGATCGCGGCCGCGGCGGCCGGCCCGGCGCTGATCGTCTTCTCGGTGCCGGGGATTCTCGCGGTCCGCTACGGGCGTGAGGCGATGCGGCAGGGCAATCGCCGCGGCCATGCGCCGGCCGTCGCCGGCGCCGCGATCGCGCTCGGCATGATCGCGCTGAATCTGCTCTCAGGCATCGCACAGATCTTCTTCGCCTAACGCTGTCACCGACCGCGGGTTGACGCTGTCGCTCACTGCGGCTGACGTCGTCGCCCTCAGCATCGGGGCGGGTGATTCGAGGAACCACCCGCCCGCGTGACTCAGGACAGCAGCGCCGGGTCGGACTCCAGTTCCTTCTCCGGGTCCAACGGCAGCACGATCTTGAAGCGGGTATTACCGGGCTCGGACTCGACGCGAAGGTCGCCGTGGTGTTTCTTGACCACGATGCGCCAGGAGATGTCGAGGCCGAGGCCGGTGCCTTCGCCGATGGGTTTGGTGGTGAAGAACGGCTCGAAGATGCGGCGCCGGATCTCCGCCGGGATGCCGGGCCCGGTGTCACCGATCTCCACGATCGCGTACGCGCCGTCCTTCTTGGTGCGGATGGTCAGCGTGCCGGATCCGCCCATCGCGCTGACCGCGTTGTCGATGATGTTCGTCCACACCTGGTTGAGCTCGGCGGCGTACGCCGGGATCGGCGGCAGCTCGGGATCGAAGTCCTTCACCACGTCGAAGCCCTGCAACTTGCCGGACATCATCACCAGCGTGGACTTCAGCAGCTCGCGCAGGTCGACGATCTGGTACGGCGCTCTGTCGATCTGGGAGTACTGTTTCGCGGCACCGACGAGGGTCGAGATCCGGGTGACGGAGTCGTCGATCTCGTTCATCAGCGACTCGGTGTCGACCGTGTACATCAACCAGCGCACCGCGCCTTCGAGGTACTTCGGCCCGACCGCGGTCAGCACGTTCTCCATCCACGGCACATCCAGACCGGCCGCGGCGAGCACCGGCGCGACGTCCCAGCTGGCCCGGACGTCGTGGTCGTCCAGCCAGTCGGTCAACGAGTCCTCGGCGTCGGACAGCTCCATCGGCGGGATATCCTTGTCCTTGGTCTTCTCCAGCCGCTCGACGGCATCATCCTGCAGCGCGACGATCTGGTGCAGCTTGGTCGCGTCCAGGGTGCCGTCGGCCAGCATCGCCAGCTTCGACCGCATCCCGGAGACGCGCTGCCGCAGCGTCGCCGCAGCCCGGACGGCCGCCGCGGCGGGGTTGTTCAGCTCGTGGGTCAGGCCCGCGGACAAGGAGCCGAGGGCAAGCAACCGCTCCCGCTCGCCCAGCGTCTCGTTGGTCCGGCGCATGCCCATCACGAAGCCCTCGATCAGGTGCACCGCCATCGGGAACCAGGTGTTCATCATCGTCGCCATCTCATTGGCACCGATGACGAAGAACTCCGACGGTTGCGTCACCTGCATCGTCGCCGTGTAGGACTTGTGGTCGTCGGCGCCGAAGAAGGCGTTGAAGGCACCGGCGTACACCCCGCGCTGGCCGGTCCGGTTGATCTCGACCAGTTCACCGTGGGACAGCTTGCAGAGCCGGATCTCACCGGACAGCAGGACGTAGCAGCAGGTCGCCTCGTCCCCCTCGTTGAACACGATCCCGTCGTGCGCGGACTCGACGTACCCGGTCTCGGACAGCCATTGCAGCTGCTCGTCGGTCAGGCTCTCGAAGAGGAACAGCGTGCGCAACTCGTCCGGGCTCAGCCGCCGCACTTCGGTGTGGTCACTCATCAGAGCATCTCCAGGTATCGGTGCACCAGTGTTACGGCCATCGCTCCGTCGCCGACCGCGGAGGCGACCCGCTTCACCGACTCGGCTCGTACGTCGCCGGCGGCGAACACGCCCGGCATGCTCGTCTCCAGGTGGTACGGCTCCCGCTCCAGGATCCAGCCCGGCGGTTTGCCGTGCAGGTCCGGACCGGTGAGCACGAAACCGCGCTCGTCGCGAAGCAGGTCTCCCGGCAGCCAGTCCGTCCGGGGCGCCGCGCCGATGAACACGAACATCCACTCCGTGCTCACTTCGCGGCTCTCGCCGGTCTGGCTGTTCAGCAGGGTCAACACCTCGAGGTGCTCCGAGCCCTTACAGGAAACGACCTGCGTGCAGGTGTGCACCTCGATGTTGTCGATGTCGTCGATCTGGTCGATCAGGTACGACGACATCGTCGCCGTGAGCGATGGTCCTCTCACCAGCATATGCACGCGTTTGGCATGTTTCGAGAAATACACCGCGGCCTGACCGGCCGAGTTGGCGCCGCCGATGATGTAGACCTCTTGACCGGCGCAGGCCGGACCCTCGGTCGTCGCCGAGCCGTAGTAGATCCCGCGGCCGCACAGGTCGTCGACCCCCGGCGCCTCGAGGGTCCGGTAGGACACCCCGGTCGCCAGGATCACCGAGTGCGACGAGATCTCGCTGCCGTCCGAGAACATCAGCCGCCGGGCGTTGCCGAGGGTCTCCAGCCCGACCACCTGGCGAGCGGTCAGCAGCTCGGCCCCGAACCGGACCGCCTGCCGCCGGGCTCGATCGGTCAGCTGGGCACCGGACACTCCGTCCGGGAAGCCCAGGTAGTTCTCGATCCGGCTCGACTGGCCGGCCTGTCCGCCGGTCGCCAACTGCTCGACCAAGACGGTCCGCAGTCCCTCGCTGGCGCCGTACACAGCAGCGCCGAGCCCGGCCGGGCCACCGCCGACGACGACCAGGTCGTAGAAGTCCTTCGCCGGCGAGGTCGACAACCCGACCTTGTCGGCCAGCTCGGCCTCGGACGGCGCGACCATGACCGTGCCGTCGGGAGTGATCACGACCGGCAGGGTGGCGCCATCGATCCCGGCCGCGTCGAGCAGCCGCTTGCTCTCCTCGTCGTCGACGCCGAGCCAGCGGTACGGGACCGCGTTGCGGGCGAGGAAGTCGCGGGCCGCGAACGACGGCGCCGACCAGCGGTGACCGATCACCCGGGTCTCGTCGGTGGACGGCTCCGGGGTCGCCTTCCACAGGTCGAGCATCGCGTCGACCACCGGGTAGAGCTTCTCCTCCGGCGGGTTCCACGGCTTCAGCAGGTAGTGGTCGAGGTCGACCACGTTGATGGCCTGGATCGCCGCGTCGGTATCGGCGTACGCCGTCAGCAGCACGCGGCGGGCGAGCGGGAACAGGTCCATCGCGGCCTCGAGAAATTCGATGCCGGACATCTGGGGCATCCGGTAGTCGGCCAGCAGCAGGGCCACCGGCTCACCCCGGAGCTTGAGCTCCTTGAGGGCGTCCAGCGCCTGGGCCGGGCTCTCGGCCCGGACGATGCGGTTCTCCTCGGCGTACCGGCGGCGGAGGTCACGGGCGATCGACCGGGAAACGCCGGGGTCGTCGTCCACGGTGAGGATCACCGGGCGGGTCGTTGACGCTGTCATGCCTCCTTCATACCAGCGCGAAGCCACAAACCGGGATCGGTAATCCACAGGCTTTGGCCCGGTCCGCGGGGGCTGGGCGCGGACCGGGCCGGCCGGGCGGGCTCTGTGGCGCCCGAGGACCCGACCCTCAGGGCAGGGCCGCGAGGTACGGCGCGTGGCTGTTCTGGAACTCCCAGTTGTAGTAGCGGTCCCAGTTGATCGACCACGTCATCAGCCCGCGGAACGCCGGCGAAGCGCCACCACGGAGGCTGTACCCACCACAGTTCTGGCCCTTGACCAGGCAGTCGAGCGCTTGGTGAACGGCTGCCGGGGCGGTGTAGCCGTTCCCTGCGCTGACCGCCGCCGGCAGCCCGAACCCGATCTGGTCCTCCCGCAGTCCAGGGAAGGTCTGACCGGTGTTCGCCACCGGGAACCCGGCCTTGACCATGTCCGTACCGGTCGATGATCGCGCTGACCGAACTGATGAACGCGTCCCGGGCTGCGGTCGTCGTGAGCTGCACCTGCCCGTTCGCACCGCCGATCGAGATCAGCACCTTCTTCCCGGCCGCCTGCTTGGCCCGGATCGCCGCGACGAAGTCCGCGTCGCTCTCCACGTTCGGGCACTCAGAGACGGAGCACCGGTTGAACCGGATGTCACCGGAGGTCACGGACGTCGGCTCCCCGAAGGACAGGTTGATGATGTTCCACTCCGCCGGTACGTCGGCCATCCGCACGTACCCGGATCCGTTCGCGAAGCTCGCATGCAGGTAGCCGATCAGCGCATGCTTCGGCAATCCCGTGCTGGTGCAGCCTCCCGTCGTACCGGACGTGGCTGCCGACTTGGCCGACTCCCCGACGCTGTTGTACGCCGCGACCGAGTAGGTGTGACTGCTACACGCAGCGAGTCCGCTGACCGTCGCCGTCGTACCGCTCACGGTCTGTACGACGCTCGCACCCTCGTACACGCGATAGCCCGTGACGGTGCCCGTCGAGGCCGGCCAACCCAGTGAGATGGCGGAGCTCGTCGTGCTGGTGACTGTCGGCGTACCAGGAACGCTGGGAGCACCCGGAGTGCCGCCAGGGCCGTCAAGGCTCAGGTCATCGGCCTGGTACGCCGGTTGGCCGTACCAGCCATGCACGTAGATCTCTGCGGACGTCTGACTCGCGCCAGTAGTAAAGGAGAGACTCAGTTGGGTGAAGTTGGCAGCTGACGGCGTCCAGGTCGACGAGCCGCCGGTGACACCCAGGTAGACGTAGGAGCCACGCACCCAGGCCGACAAGGTGTACGACGTACTGGGCTGCACGGCGACCGTTTGACTGCATTGTGCGAAGTCGGAGCTCGTCACGGCTCCGTTCAGCGCATAGCCACCGGTGCGGACCCTAGTGGTGACGACAGAGCCACCTGAGCAGGTCCAGCCACTTAGTGAGCCGGTTTCGAAGCCGGGATTGGTCAGGATGTTCGCGGCCTGCGCGGGCACCGTGATGCCGGCCAGCAGAACCCCGACCACAACAGCAAGCCATCGTGCACGCATGGAACCTCCTCGGGCGGTCCATTTAGTAGAGACGCTCCATAACTGCGCGGTCAATGTGTTCGGCCCGTCGGAAACCCGACGGTGTCCGGAACCCGTCGCCGCCTAGGGTGAGCGGCATGACTCAGATCGACTGGGGTGCGGGCACGTACGAGTCGACCGCCGCGGACCTGCTGCCGGCGGCCCGGGAGCTGGTCGCGGCGGCGCGGATCCAGCCTGGCGAGCACGTGGTCGACGTCGGCGCCGGGACCGGCAACGTCGCCCTGGTCGCCGCCGGCCTCGGCGCTCGCGTGACCGCGGTCGAGCCGGCCACCCGCTTGCGCGAGGTGATCCAGGAAGCAGCCGGCGCGCGCGACCTGACCGTGGTCGACGGCACCGCCGCGGCGATCCCGCTCGGCGACGGCTCGGCCGACGTGATCCTGTCCAACTTCGCCGTCATCTTCGCGCCCGATCCGCACGCCGCGATCGCCGAGCTCGCCCGGGTGGCGAAGCCGGCCGGCCGCATCCTCCTGACCAGCTGGCTCCCAGGGGTGATGGATCAGATCGTCGGCATCGTGGCAACGGCGGTCCGCGAAGTCACCGGCGGCAGCGAGGCCACGGACGGCCAGATCGAATGGCACGACCGCCAGGCTCTGTCGGAGCTGTTCGGTGCGTACGGCTTCGAGGTCTCGACCACCGCCAAGGACCTCGCCGTCACCGCGGCCTCGCCAGAGGACTACTGGGAGACCCGCATCGCCAACCACCCGCTGGGCATCGCCACGTTCCCACTGCTCGAGAAGGCCGGACGCCTGACTGAGGTCCGTATCCGCATGCTCGACGTCATCGCCACTGACTGGACCACGCCGTCCGGGGAGGTCCGCCTCCCCGCGCAGTACCTGCTGGTGACCGCCACGCGCTGAGTGGCGGGTTTCGCCAGCGGCTAGTTGAAGCCGATGCGCCGGCTACGGGCCGCAGCTGAGGCACGGCCACAGCTGACCGCAGCGGGAACACAGTCCGTCCGCGCCCGGCGCCGGCAGCCACACGGCGGCCACTGTGTCGGCCGGTTGCACTGGTGGCTTCGTGACCGTCCTGCTCACGGTGGTGGGCGTACCGGGAAGCCAGTGGATCTGGGTGCGGCCGCCACTGCCGTGCACAGCCAGCAGAGACTCGACCCCGCCGTCCCAGGTCGACGTGCTCGGCGAAGGACCACGCCAGCGCACCGCGACTGTGCCGTCGGACCACTCCACGCCTTCGGCCAGGGTGCCTGTGCCGCGCACGCCGGAGACGGCGGTGTGGCGTACCAACCGGAAGAGGCGAGCCTGCCGCTGCATCGTGTTCACCTCTGCACTCTCGCCCAGCACGCGCTGCGCACAACAGGTGTGGTCTGTGGGCTGTGAGAACAGCCCACAGACCACATGCCCTTGCCTCCAAGGGTTCTGGGACAGTTTGTCGGCGAGGGCTTGTACTGTCCTCTGCACGGACCACGTGAGTTCGAAGCGCAAACGGGGGTGATCCTGTGGCTGAGTCAGCGTTCGGCGCGCAGTTGAGGCACAGCAGGCAGGCAGTTGGCCTCAGCCTGCGGCAACTGGCAACGCGAGTCGGCTACGACCACAGCTACCTGTCGCAGGTGGAGCGAGGCCAGCGCCCGGGCTCTGCCGGCCTGGCCCGCCTCTGCGACCGCGAGCTCGGCACCGGGGACGAGCTGACCACCACTTTCGAGCAGAAGCAGGCACAGTCGGGCCGGTCCACCCCCGCAGCGTCGCAGCCGGCTGATGCGCTGGAGGCGGCTTGGCACGGCCTCATCAACGCCTACGGCTGCACCGACGCGACTGCTGACCTCGGAGACTTCCGGAGTGTTCCACCTGCTCGCTTGCTGCCCGACCTGATGACGTATCTCCAGGTGGTGCAGGCGAGGGAGTCGGCCGACGCGGCTGTCCAGGCAGCGGAGCTGAGCGCGCTCACCGCAATGACGTTGACTGGCTTCGGAGAGCTGCGTGCAGCCAGGCGCTGGTGGCAGGTGGCTCGGACTGCCGCAGACAGCTCGGCCGACGTGTCGGTGCGGAGTTCGGTGCGTGCTCGCGAAGCCACGAGCGGACTGGCCGAGCGGCGACCGTTGATGCAGCTCCTGGCGACAGCCGAGGAAGCACTGGCGCTCGCGAGACCGATGCGCGGTGGCTGCGTAGTAAGGGCTCACGCCGCCCGAGCACGGGTCCTGGCGGAGCTGGGGCGGCAGGACGAGGCGCATCGGGCGCTGCAGGAGCTGATCGGGGTCGCGGATGAGTTGCCCTCGGCAAGCACCACGGACGGGCCGCTCGGCGACTGGACGGCGTACGAAGTGCACGGCGCTGAGGGGCGCGTGTGCGCCAGTCTGGGGTACGCCGATGCCGGGTGCGTCCTGCTGGCCCGCGCACTGGAGTTGTGTCCGGCCGAGCGACTCGGCGAGCGCGCCGGTCTGGAGTTGTGGCTGGCGGAGTGTCTGACAGTCGACGGAGAGGTCGCGGCAGGTGTTGCGCTCGCCCTGCGGGTGCTGGTCGAGCTGCCGGACGAGTGGCACACCTATTACTTGTACGACGACGCCAGCCGAGTCGTGACCGCTGCCCGGGAGCGAGCGCCCGGGCTCGCCGCGGTGCGGGATCTGGAGGTGCTGCTGGAGCGCAAGGTGTACGCGGAGGGCCGGAGTGTGGGCAGTGGGTCGTGGTCCGGCTGGGGGCGGGGGTAGCGTGCGCAGAGTGACAGCTGAAACGACGGTGACAGACGCGTGGGATTTCGCGGTCGAGTTGCGGAGTGATCCGGCCACTGCGGAGGCTCGGGCGGAGGTGCTGGCCAAGCCCTCGTTCGGGCAGTCGTTCACGGACCACATGGTGGTGGCCGATTGGACGGCTGACCGTGGATGGCATGACGCGAGGGTCACGGCGTACGCACCGATCAGGGTGAGTCCGGCTGCCGCCGTACTGCACTATTCGCAGGAGATCTTCGAAGGCCTCAAGGCGTTTCGGCACGCGGATGGGTCTGTCTGGGCGTTTCGGCCTGATCGCAACGCCGCCCGGTTCACGGCGAGCGCTGAGCGGCTTGCGCTGCCGCATGTGCCGGAGGACGCGTTTGTCGCGGCCTTGGGCGCGTTGGTGACAGTGGACGAGCCATGGGTGCCGTCGGCCGAGCACGGCGAAACCAGTCTGTACTTGCGTCCGTACATGATCGCCACCGAGGCCGCACTGAGCGTGCGGCCGGCTCGCGAGGTGCTGTTCGGCGTCATCGCATCTCCCGCGGGGCCGTACTTCGACACCGGACCCAAGCCCGTGTCGATCTGGCTGACGACCTCAACCATCCGCGCTACACCTGGTGGGACGGGTGCGGCCAAGTGCGGCGGGAACTACGCGGCCAGCCTCGCCGGCCTGGCCGAGGCGGTCGCCAACGGGTGCGAGCAGGTCGCCTTCGTCGACGCGGTCGAGCACAAGTGGCTCGAGGAGATCGGCAGCATGAACATGTTCTTCGTGTACGCCGATGGCCGCATCGCGACGCCCGAGTTGTCCGGCTCGATCCTCGAGGGCGTCACGCGGGCCTCGGTCGTCGACCTCGCGAAGGACCTCGGGCACACCGTCGAGGAGCGGCGGATCTCGGCGGACGAATGGAAGGACGGCGTCCGCAGCGGCGAGATCACCGAGGTGTTCGCGTCCGGGACGGCCGCGGTCGTCACCCCGATCGGCCGCGTCGCCTGGCCCGACGGCGACCTGACCATCGGCGACCACTCCGTCGATCACGGCGTCGGCCCCGTCACCCGGTCCATCCGCAGCGCCCTGCTGGACCTCCAATACGGCCGCACCTCCGACCCCCGAGGCTGGCTCACCCGCCTGGCTTAGTGCGGTTTGTCCCCCGCGGCGGTTAGGTTGAACGACATGGCCGAGTCCAAGGGGAAGGCGAAGTCTCCGGCGATCGAGCTGGAGGTGGGCGAGCGGACGGTGCGGATCTCGAATCCGGATCGGGTGTACTTTCCTGCGCGCGGGGAGACCAAGCTGGACCTGGTCAAGTACTACCTGTCCGTCGGAGATGGGATCGTCAACGCGTTGCGAGAGCGGCCCTGCATGATGCACCGGTTCCCGGAGGGGGTCGCGGGCGAGAAGGTGCACCAGAAGCGGCTGCCGCATGGGGCGCCAACGTGGATGGAGACCGTGCGGGTGAAGTTCCCGCGCTACAACCGGACCGCCGACGAGCTGTGCGTCACCGAGATCGCCCACGTCGCGTGGGCGGTGCAGATGTCGACGGTCGAGTTCCACCCGTGGAACTCCCGCCGCGCCGACACCGAGAAGCCGGACGAATGGCGGATCGACCTCGACCCGATGCCGGACTGCCCGTTCGATCGTGTACGCCGGGTCGCCCACGTCGCCCACGAGGTCCTGGAAGAACTCGGCGCGGTCGGGTATCCGAAGACATCCGGCGGCTCCGGGATCCACATCTACGTCCGGGTCGAGCCGTCGTACGGATTCTCCGACGTACGGCGTGCTGCCCTGGCGTTCGCGCGGGAAGTCGAGCGCCGCGCACCGGATGACGTGACGACGACGTGGTGGCGCAAGGACCGCGACCCGAAGAAACTCTTCGTGGACTACAACCAGAACGCCCGCGACCACACCATCGCGTCCGCCTACTCGGTCCGCGGGAATCCGGAAGGCACCGTCTCGACGCCGATCCGCTGGGACGAGGTCGACGACGTCGACCCGAAGGACTTCACCATCGAGACAGTCCCCGCCCGCTTCGCCGAGCTGGGCGACCTCCACGCGTTGATCGACGACAACGTCTACTCCCTCGACACCCTGATGGACTGGGCCGCCCGCGACGAACGCGAAGGCGCCGAGGAGCCACCCCCGCCAGAGGACTAGCCGGCCAATCCGTGGTGGAGGAGGTTGGTGAGGGTGTCGATCGCCTTGTCGTCACTGATCGTCTGGCCGTTGGCCGGGTTCACCACGAGCCAGGTGTAGGCGAAGCCCTCCATCAACGCGTTCATGGCGGAGATCTCCACGAGCGGGTCGGTCGGCGGGTTCGGCAGGTGGGCGAAGTGCTCGATCATGTGGGCGTCGTCATCGGCCATGATCTGCTGCAGCCGGCGGCCGAGCTCCGGGTCAGCCATCGCGGCCTGTTTGACCGCGATCATCTCCGGCAGATGCGCCTGGTAGAACCGCCAGAACGCGGCCACGTGCCAGCGGATCGCTGAGATCTTGCCGAAGTCGGCGTCGTGGCCGGCCTCGTCCACCACCAGCTCGTCGGCCTCCGCGAGCATGTCCTTCAGGAGCGCCTCGAGCAGCTCGTCCTTGCTCGCGAAGTGGTTGTAGAACGACCCCGTCGCCCGGCCCGCGGCCGCGGTGATGTCGGTGATCTTCGTGGTCAGGTATCCGCGCTCGGCGAACACCTCCCGCGCGGCCTGCTTCAGCGCCGCCTCGGTCCCGGCCGCCCGCTGCCGGCGGCTCACCGTGTCCGTCACCACGACCTCCTTGACACCGAACCCTAGCGAGGTTCAAACTGAATCTGAATTCAGTGAATCATAATTCATTCAAGGAGACCAGGATGAATGTACTGATAGCGGGCGCCGGACCGACCGGCCTGACCTTGGCGATCGACCTCGCCCGGCGCGACATCGCCGTACGCCTGATCGACAAGGCAACGGAGCACTTCGATGGATCGCGGGGCGACGGACTGCAGCCGCGAACCCTCGAGGTCTTCGAGGATCTCGGCGTCCTGGACGAGGTGCTCGCGCAGGGCCGGTCACTGCCGTTGATGAAGATCTACCTCGACGGCGCGTACGTCGACGCACGGCGGATGGCCGAGCCCGAGGAGCCGACCCCGGACGTCCCCTACCCGAACGCCTGGATGCTCGGTCAGTCCCGCACCGAGAAGATCCTCCGCGACAAGCTCGCCGAGTACGGCGTACGCGTCGAGCTGGACACCGCGATCGTCGGATTCACCCAGGACGACGACTCGGTGACCGCCGAGCTCTCCACCGGCGAGACCGTCGAGGCGGACTACCTGGTCGGCGCGGACGGCGGCCGGAGCTTCGTCCGCAGGCATCTCGGGATCGCGTTCGTGGGTACGACGGACGAGTCGATCCGGACGTTGCTCGGCGATGTCGCGATGGACGGACTGGATCACGAGTACGGCTACTGGTTCGCGGCCAAGGACAACCCGATGGCCGGAATCGCGGCGACACCACTCGCGGGTGGGGACCAGTTCCAGTTCGGCGCACCACTCGGTGAGGACGACGTCGACCCCTCGATCGAAACCCTGCAGGCGCTGGTGGATCGGTACGCCGGCCCCGGTGTGGCCAAGCTGCGGGATCTCACCTGGTCGACCGTGTGGCGTCCCAACGTCCGGCTGGCCGAGCGGTTCCGGGTCGGCCGGGTGTTCATCGCCGGCGACGCCGCGCACGTCCATCCGCCGACCGGCGGCCAGGGCCTCAACACCGGCGTCCAGGACGCGTACAACCTCGGCTGGAAGCTGGCGGACGGGCGTGAAGAGGTGCTCGCGACGTACGAGACCGAGCGCCGCACCAACGCCGAGCGCGTGCTCGGGATCAGCGAGGGCCTGATGCAGAAGCACGTCGACGGCGACGAGTCCGCGCTGGAACGCGGCGAGAACACCCGCCAGCTCGACGTCTCCTACCGCGACCGGTCCGACACCCGCCCGATCGCCGCCGGCGACCGCGCACCCGACGCCCCACTCACCGATGCCTCTGGCAACAAGGTCCGGCTCTTCGAGCTCTTCCGCGGCCCGCGCGAGACGCTGCTGCGCTTCTCCCCCACCACTGCGTCGACCCACCCGCACGCCATCGACATCAACCGCAACGGCGGCACCACGTACGCCTCACCCGAGGCCTTCGCTCACTACCACGCCCAGGACGGCGACGAGATCCTCATCCGCCCGGACGGTTACCTCGGCTGACTAGGATCGACGAGTGCTGACTCTGGACCCGGCCACCGCGTATGACCGTGCCGTCGACCTCGCGACCCGCCAACGGCGATCCATCCTCGGGATCACCGGCGCGCCGGCGGCGGGGAAGTCGACGTACGCCGAGCAACTCACCGCGAAGCTGATCGCGGACGGGTACAAGGTCGCCCTGGTGCCGATGGACGGGTATCACCTGGCGCAGTCGGTGCTGGATGAGCTGGGCCTGGCGGCAGTGAAGGGTGCGCCCCACACGTTCGACGGGTACGGGTTCGTCGCCTTGCTCAGGAGATTGAAAGAGACGCCGGACGAGCAGATCTGGGCGCCGCGCTTCGACCGCGGGCTGGAGGATTCGATCGCCGCGAGCATCGGAGTCGCACCCGAGGTCACGCTGATCGTGACCGAAGGCAACTACCTGCTCTTCGACGAGATGCCGTGGGCAACCATCCGCACACTGGTCGATCAGTGCTGGTACGTCGAGGTGCCCGAGCAACTGCGGCACGAACGACTGGAAGCCCGGCACCGCCGCTACGGCAGATCCCCCGAGGAAGCGCACGAACGCACCTACGGGTCCGACGAACGCAATGCCCAGCTCATCGCCGCGACGGCCCGATCGGCCGACGCGATCATTCAGCTGGACTGACAGACCCGGTCGATGAACGCGGCGACGCCGTCCAGGTAGAGCTGCAGGCCGAAGTCGAAATCGGCCTCGTTGTCCTCCTCGAAGCTTCCGACCTCGTCGAAGACACCTGCCTCGACCAGACGGAACACCGCCGGGTACACCCGCGGATCCACGACGCGCGCGAGGGTCGTGCCGAACTGCTGGAAGGCGGCCGGGTTCGCCTCGTACCCCGCGGCCAGGTCGAACGCGACCCGGATCTCGCCCTGGACATAGGTGATCAGGCCCATCACGACGCCGACCTTGGCCGCCTCCGGCAGGCCGGTGTCCTTCATCGCACCGAGGGCGGAGTCGAACCAGGCAAGGTTGTTCGGACCGGCCGGCGGTCCGGTGATCGGAAGCTTCGCGTACCACCGGTGCTTGCGGATCGCGGTCAGTACGCCGTCCGCCCAGAACGTCAGACCGGTCCGCCAGTCGATGTCCTCCGGCAGCGGCTCAGGACGCTCGAGCGCGGCGTCCGACATCATCACCAGCAGCTCGTCCTTGCTCTTCACATGCCGGTAGAGCGCCATCGTCGAGTTGCCCAGCCGCTCGGCCACCCGCGCCATCGAGACGGCGGCCAGATCCTCCGCGTCGGCGATCTCGATCGCGGCCCGGACGATGTCGTCGAGGGTCAGTGACGGCTTCGGCCCGCGCCGCGGCGCCTCCCGCAATCGCCACATCGCCGCCACGTCGGCCGGCAGCTCGTTGTTCTCCACCGCCTCAGTTTAGGGGTTGCCAGCCCGTACTGCGTACCTGCTACGCTATTTAGCGTATTCAATACGCAGTAAGGAAGGGGACCGATGATCGTCGAGGCAGCCGAGCTCCGGAAGTCGTACGGCGCGACCGAGGTGCTGGCCGGGGTCGACCTGCGGGTGCCGGAGGGTTCCGTGCTCGCACTGCTGGGCCCGAACGGCGCCGGCAAGACCACCACCGTGCGCATCCTGACCACGCTGACCAGGCCGGACGCCGGCCACGCCACGATCGCCGGGTACGACGTACTCCGTCATCCGGCGCAGGTCCGGGGAGTGATCAGCCTGACCGGGCAGTCCGCCGCGGTCGACGAGAACCAGACCGGCCGGGAGAACCTCGTGATGGTCGGCCGGCTGATGCATCTGGGCAGGCCCGCGGCACGCCATCGGACCGGCGAACTGCTGGAGCAGTTCGGGCTGACCGACGCGATGGACCGGCGAGTGAAGACCTACTCCGGTGGGATGCGGCGGCGACTCGACCTGGCGATGAGCCTGATCGCGCGGCCGCGGGTGATCTTCCTGGACGAACCGACCACCGGGCTCGACCCGGCCAGCCGGTCGATGATGTGGGACACGATCGGCGAGCTCGTCCGGGACGGGACCACGATCGTGCTGACCACGCAGTACCTCGAGGAGGCGGACCGGCTCGCCGACCGGATCGTGCTGCTCGACCGTGGCCGGATCGTTGCCACCGGCACCGCCGACGCACTCAAGTCGCAGGTCGGCGGCGAGCGGATCGAGCTGCGCTTCAGGACCGACCCCGAGTTGCTCAAGGCAACCGGCGTACTGGACGGGACCGCCGATCAGGACGTGCTGAGCATTCCGTCCGACGGTACGGCGGCGCACCTGCATCACGTGCTCGACGTGCTGCGGGACAACGGGCTGCAGCCGGAGCGAGTGTCGTCGCACCGGCCGACGCTCGACGACGTCTTCCTCGCACTCACCGCCTAGGAGTTCAGGGATGTCACACCAAGGGATCGCGGCCGCGTTCGAGGACGTGGCGACGATGGCCGATCGCAGTGTCCGGCTCGCGCGACGCAACGTCGACTCGTTGTTCGCGTCGATCCTGATGCCACTGCTGATGATGGCGCTGTTCGTGTACGTGTTCGGCGGCGCGATCAACACCGGGACGGAGTACATCAACTACGTCGTACCGGGGATCCTGCTGCTCACCACCGGGTACGGCGCCGCCTCGACGGCGATGGTGGTCGCGGACGACATGCACACCGGGATGATCGACCGGCTGCGCTCGCTGCCGATCCGCGGCTTCGCCGTCCTCGCCGGGCACGTCACCGGCAGCGTGGCGCGGAACGCGGCAGCGACGGCGATCGTCATCCTCGCCTCGCTGGCGATGGGGTTCCGGCCGGGCGGCGGCGTGCTCGACTGGCTCGCCACAATCGGCCTGCTGTTGCTCTACGTACTCGCGCTCTCGTGGCTCGCGGCCGGTCTGGGTGTGATCGCGAAGTCGGTCGAGTCGGCCAGCACGCTGAGTTTCTTCATGCTGTTCCTGCCGTACCTGAGCAGCGCGTTCGTCCGGCCGGAGACGATGCCGTCCTGGTTGCGGCCGGTCAGCGAGCACCAGCCGATCACGCCGGTGATCGAGACCGTCCGCAGCCTGCTGATCGGGACGCCGATGGGGAACAACGGCTGGATCGCACTGGCGTGGTGTTGTGGCCTGCTCCTGTTCTCGTTCCTGCTGGCGACGTCCTTGTACCGGCGTCGGACGAGCCGTTGAGCGCAGGTTTGGCACTGTTCGACGCACCGGGGGTTACACCATGACCCCCTGGACGAGTTAACGTAAAAGTCCCCCCCAACGTGTGGTGGTCCCACTCCCCCCGGGACTCACACGGACAAGCGCCCCGGTCATTGATCGGGGCGCTCTGTTTTCCGGTCTGCACCTGTCACTACCGGGAGCGCGACCAGCCCGCGGGTGCGGATGGTGTCGCGCCACGTGAGCTCGGTTCGCGGTACGGCGAGCGCCAAATCAGGCGTCTGATCGAGCAGCGCCTCCAGGGCGATCGTGATCTCGAGCCGGGCCAGCGGTGCGCCGACGCAGTAGTGGACGCCGTGACCAAGGGCGAGATGTCCGCCGGCAGTCCGATCGAAGTCGACCCGGTCCGCATCCGGGAACCGGTCCGCATCCCGGTTCGCCGACGCCAGCCCGAGCAGCACGGTCTCCCCCGCCGGGATCACCACGCCGCCGATCTCCATGTCCTCGACCGGGAACCGCCTGATCGCGAGCGGCGCGGGACCGTCGTACCGCATCAGCTCGTCGACCGCGGACGGCAGCAAGGACCGATCCCGGAGCAGCTGGTCCCAGAGTGCCCGGTCGTCGAGCAGTGCGAGGGTGGCGTTGCCGATCAGGTGGACGACGTTCTCGTAGCCGGCGAACAGGATCAGGAAGACGAGTGAGGCCAGTTCGTCGTCTGTCAGCCGGTCGCCGTGATCCCGCGCGGCGATCAGATCACTGACCAGGTCGTCGCCGCGGTCCGATCGCTTGCTCTCGATCAGTCCGGCGGAGAACTTCAACATTGCCCCGATCGCGGTCCGCGCCTCGTCCGGATCGGGCGGCGCGAGCACCGTGTCCGTCCACGTGCGGAAGTCGGTCCGGATCTCCTCCGGTACTCCGAGCAGGTCGCAGATCACGGTGATCGGCAGCGGTGCGGCGTACTCCGCGACCAGGTCGCCGTGGCCTCGTCGCACGACGGGTTCGAGCAGGGCGCCCGCCGTACGACGGATCGGACCGCCCAACTCGACGACGCGGCTCGGCGTGAAGGCACGGGTGACCAGAGTCCGGATCCGGGCGTGGTCGGGCGGATCCATGTTGAGCAGGTTGGCGTCGAGGGCCGGCGGGAGGCTCAGGCCGCGGTAGTTGCCGGGCAGTGCGTTGCGCTTGTCGACGGACAGTCGTGGATCGGCGAGTGCCCGGCGGACGTCGTCGTACCGAGTCACGAGCCAGGCGGGGCTTCCGTCGGGTCCGGCGATGCGGTGGACCGGACCGGACGTACGGAGGGCGGAGTAGGCGGCGTACGGATCGCTCGGGGTGATCGTCACCGCGCCCAAAATACTTTGTCGAGGTGTGTCGAATGCCGCTGCCCTGGTCCGACGTATCAGTAAGAGCGACCAACTGCTCCGAAGTATCAAGGAGCGACCAAAGGAGAGGGTCAGGATGAACACCACCACCGACAGCACCGTCAACTCGATGATCGTCACCATGCTGGCCGAGGGAAGCCCGGTCTGGTACGTCGCGGGCATGGTCAACATGCGCAGCCACGACGTGTACATGATCGGCCGTGCCGCCGGCTATCCGGACAAGGCCAAGCTGCGCCGCGCCGTCTGGGCCGCGAAGAACCGCACTCGCGTTCCGCAAGCCGCCTGAAACTCTTCCAGGTCGCTCCGAAGCAAGCGTCAGCCGCTGCTGCCCACCCCGGGCACAGCGGCTGACGTCTGTTCAGAGCACCCGCATGCGGCTGGGCCCTCGATCGGGTGGGGCTAGCCCTACTTCGGCGGCGATCCGGCCGAATTCGCGGTTCGGTTGGTGCAGAGTGAAGTCACCAACCGTAGCGAGGAAGAGGTTCTGATGTCGTGGGTAGCGAGTGCCTGCGTCGGGTTCGTCCGGGCGTGCGTCGTACTGGTCGTCAGCCTGCTGGTGCCGGCCGTCTGGGCTTCCGCTGTGGCGGTTGCGATCTGGTGGGGGAACCCATGGACGTGGATTGCGCCGCTCGTGTGGGCCTGCATCGGGACCCTCCTGCTTCTCCGGCCGGTGTGCCGGATGGTCCGCGCACTCGTCGTCCGGTGGACGGGCATTGTCATCCCGGCCGGCTATCGCGAGCTCGGACCGGTGACGCAGCTGTCCACCGGCTATTGGTGGAACGGGTACTCGTACGAGCGGAGTCGCCGGGATGCCGAGAAGGATCTGGCCATGCGCGTGCGGTGGATGGACCCGGCGAACTGGCGTGATCTGAGGTTCGCGGCGGTCCTGGTGGTCACGGCCGGCCTGACTGCCGCGGTTCCGCCGGCCGGCGTTGTGGCAGCGGTCCTTGGGTTCGCTCGGTCAATGCCGCTGCTCGGACTGGCCGGTGTGGTGGTGGCGGGCGCGAGTGCGCCGTACGCCTGGAGGGTCTTCGCGCCGGTCGCCGTACGCTTCCTGCGCCCGACGCCGGCGATGGCCCTGTCGGATCGGGTCGACGAGCTGACCGCACAGCGTGCGGATGCGACGATCGCGCAGGCCGCCGAGATCCGCCGGATCGAGCGGGATCTGCACGATGGAGCGCAGGCACGGCTGGTCGCGCTCGGCCTTTCGCTCGCGACAGCGGAGAAGCTGATGGAGACCGACCCACGCCAGGCCAAGGCGCTGCTTCGCGAGGCACGGGTCGGAGCCGCGACCTCGCTATCGGAGCTGCGCGAACTGGTCCGGGGGATCAACCCGCCGGTGCTGAACGAGCGTGGGCTGGTGGATGCCGTGCGGGCGTTGGCGATGGACAGCCCGCTCGAAACTTCCGTTGTTGCTGACGGTGAACTGCGGCTGGATCCGCCGATCGAGTCCGCTCTGTACTTCGGAATCGCCGAGCTGCTGACCAACGCCGTGAAGCACTCCCGGGCCACCCAGGCTCAGATCACGATCGGCCGCGAGGAGATTGCCCTGGTCGTGCTGGTGGAGGACAACGGCCGGGGCGGCGCGGACGGGGATGCGGGAGGCGGAATCGCGGGCCTACGCCGGAGGCTCTCTGCCTTCGACGGCACCTTGGAGATCAGCAGCCCGGCAGGCGGTCCGACGCGTGCGAGGATGACGGTGCCATGCGAATCCTTGTAGCCGAAGACCTCTACCTGCTGCGGGACGGAATGGTTCGCCTGCTCGAGGCGTACGGGCACGAGGTGGTGGCGACCGCGACCACCGGGCCCGAGACACTCGGCGCACTCCTCAAGTGGCGGCCGGACGTCTCCGTCATCGACGTCCGGATGCCACCGACGCAGTCCGATGAAGGTCTCCGCGCGGCACTCGCCGCCCGTCGCGAAGTGCCCGGCCTACCGGTGCTGATCCTGTCCCAGCACGTCGAGCAGCTGTACGCCCGCGAGCTCCTGACCGACGGCACGGCCGGGGTCGGGTATCTGCTCAAGGAGAGCGTGTTCGAGGCTGACCAGTTCATCGACGCACTGGAGCGAGTCGCCGCCGGCGGAACCGCGATGGACCCGGCCGTGATCTCGAAACTGCTCTCCAGCGGTACGTCGACCAAGCCGCTCGACCGGCTCACCGAACGCGAACGCGACGTGCTCGGCCTGATGGCGGAAGGACTCTCCAACCAGGCCATCCGCGAACGGCTGTTCCTCAGCGAGAGCGCCATCGGCAAGCACACCACTTCGCTGTTCGGGAAGCTCGGCATTGTCGACGACGACACGAGTAACCGCCGGGTGCTCGCCGTACTGACGTATTTGGGGCTTACCGGTTCTTGAGTTGGTCGGTGAAGAAGCGTTCGACGGTGGGGAGGATCTTGCGACCGGAGTGGGCGGCGCCCTCGACCACGTCGAAGGTGATGTCGAGGCCGTGGGAGCGGTAGTTCGCCTCGAGGGTGCGGAGGCGCTCGATCCGGGTGGTGCCGGTGAGTTCGGCGCCGTCCATCCAGTTGGACTCGCCGCGGTTCATGATCTCCCACGTCTCGACGTCCTCGGAGCCGACCACGAGCTGGATCGGCACCCGGCGCAACGCGTCGAAGTCGATCGACTGGCCGAACTTCTTCTCGAACCCCTTCGTCCCCAGCCACCACGGCAGCGTGTCGTCCAGCTGGGTGATCCGGCCCGGCGCGCCGATCGACGCGGCGGCGAGGCGTTCCGGATGCAGGTAGAGGAACCGGTGCGTGAACTGCCCGCCGCCGGAGAAGCCGTGCAGGTAGAACCGCTCCGCCGCCACCGGGAACCGGGCCGCGACCTCGTCCACGATCGCCAGCAGCATCCGGTCGAACCGGATCCCTTCGTACTCGATGAACTTGAAGTTGTGCAGGTCGTCCGGATCGACCAGCCCGGCCGGGAAGATCGGCGTCAGGATCACGACGCCCTGGTCCTCGGCGAACTCCTTCAGGTGGGTGCGATAGTTCGCCGCCGACCGGGCGGTGCCGTGCTGGACCACGACCAGCGGCGCCTGCTCGTCGTCGGTCAGTCGCAGCGGCACGTACAGGCAGTAGTGCAGCCGCGGATCCGCCTGGGACGCGAAGATCGGGGTCGCGCCACGCTGATAAACGGTGGAGGTGTGGGTCATCGGCTTCTCTCGTCTGCGATGCTGTTACAGAACTCAGATTCCTGGACTGCTCGTTACACGCGCGATGAGATCGGATGATACACAGATGGCCGATGATGTAACAGGGATTACGAAGAATCCCGCGATCGCCGAGCTCCGCTCCCGGATCCGGGAGCACTGGGACGAATTCACCCCGGCCGCCCGGACGGTCTGTCGTTCACTGTCGGAGATCTCCCCCGAGGAACTGCTCTACCTGTCCGCCCAGGAACTCGGTACGGCGACCAAGACCAGCAACGCCACGGTGATCCGGACCTTGCAGGCGCTCGGCTATGCCGGCCTGGCCGAACTGAAGGACCAGGTCGCGGCGCCGTTCACGACCACGCACCGGCAGGAGCGGCTGCGGAACCGCATCGAGGCGACCGGCGGCGACCCGAAGCACGTCTGGGACCGGGTGATCACCGAAGCGATCGAGCGGATCCAGTACCTCGACGAGCATCTGTCGATGGACGCGTACACCGAGGCCATCCGGCTGATGGCCGACGCGCGCGAGATCGTCACCTACGGATTCGGCGCGAACTTCGTCGCCGCCGAGCACCTCACCCTGAAGCTCCGCCGGCTCGGCCGCCGCAGCCGCTGCATCGAGACCGCCGGCTTCCGGCTGGCCGACGACCTGCTGCCGGTCGGCCGCGACGACGTGGTCATCGTGATCGCGCCCGGCCGGCTCACCACCGACGCGGAGACCGTGATCGAGCGGGCCCGGGCGGTCGGCGCCGCCATCATCCTGCTCAGCGAGCCGCTGGTCGCCGAACGGCTCGCGAACGACGTGACCGTGGCGATCCACGTGCCGAACACGGTCACCGGTATCACCGCTGAGGTCCTGACGATCATCCTCACCACCGACGCCCTGGCCCAGGCGCTCGCGGCGGTCGACACCGAGCGAACTCTCGAGACCGCGCACACCTTGGAGACCATCCGTCAGCAACTCGGATTCTGAGTAGCGTTTGTTACAGAGAATCTAGCTTGTGTAACATACACTACGGTCGTCGTTCGCTCGTCCGAAAGGTGCATTGCCATGGATCAGCTCGTGTTCGTCGGAGGGGGCAACCTGGGCACCGCCCTCTTGTCCGGACTGCTCGGCGGTGAGTCCCCGCGGTACACACCGGACCAGATTCAGGTCGTCGAGTCGTCCGCCGAGCGAGCGGCGTCCCTGCGAGATCGGTTCGGGATCGCGACACCTCCACTGGCCGAGGCGGTGCGTACGGCGGGCACCGTGCTGATCGCGGTCAAGCCACACCACGTCGGCGGTCTCCTCGCCGACCTGGCCGGCGAGGTCGGCGACAACCAGCTGCTGATCTCGGCCGCGGGAGGAGTCCGGATCGGTCAGATCGAGCAGGCGTTGAGCACGAAAACGGCCGTGGTCCGCTGCATGCCCAACACTCCTGCTGCCGTCGGCGAAGGCATGATCGCCCTGGCCGGCGGGACGCATGCGACCCCGGCTCACCTGGCCGAGGTCGAGGCACTACTGCAGACGGTCGGGCGAGTGGTGCAGGTGCCCGAGCAGCAGCTCGACGCCATCACCGCGATCTCCGGCAGCGGACCGGCGTACTTCTTCTATCTCGCCGAAGCGCTGATCGACGCGGCCGTCCTGGTCGGGTTGCCCCGGCCATTCGCCGCGGAGCTTGTCATCCAGACCGCGGTCGGCGCGGCGATGATGCTGCGGGAGCCCGGTGCCGACCCGGTGCAGCTGCGCGCCGCGGTGAGCAGTCCCGGGGGCATGACGATCGCCGCGGTGCGCGAGTTCGAGAATCGCGCCGTACGCTCGGCGGTGATGGCGGCGGCCGAAGCCGCGCGGGACCGATCGATCGCACTCGCGGAGGCATCTCGATGACCGACGTCGTTGACTACCACACAGCCGGCGAGCCCTTCCGGATCGTGACGTCCGTCGAGGTCCCCGGCGCGACGGTGCCGGACCGGCGGGCGTTCGCCCAGACCTCGTCCGAGGTTGACGCGATCCGGCAACTACTGGTCAACGAGCCGCGCGGACATGCGGACATGTACGGCGGCTTCGTTGTCCCGGGCAACGATGACGGTGCGGACTTCGGCGTACTGTTCTGGCACAAGGACGGCTACTCGACCGCGTGTGGACACGGGACGATCGCGCTGGGCACCTGGGCAGTGGAGACCGGCCTGGTATCCGCCGCACCGGATGGCGTGACCGACGTGGTGATCGACGTACCGTCCGGACGGGTTGTTGCCAGGGTCACCTGTTCCGCCGGGGCGGTGACCAGCGTCGCCTTTCGCAACGTTCCGTCGTACGTCGTGGATCGTGCGGTGCCGGTGAAGACCTCGCGGGGTGACGTCGTGGCGGACATCAGCTTCGGCGGTGCGTTCTACGCCTCGGTGCCGGCCTCGTCGGTCGGGCTCTCGGTGACACCGCCGTCGTACGCCGAACTGGTGGCGATCGGCCGCGAGATCAAGTGGGCGCTCGACTCGGTCGCCGTACATCCCACGGATCCCCGGCTCAGCGGTCTCTACGGGACCATCCTGTACGACGACCTCGGCACGCTGAACGGCGGTCCACACCAGCGCAACCTGACCATCTTCGCCGACGGCGAGGCCGACCGCTCCCCCTGTGGTTCCGGTACGTCGGCCCGCCTGGCCCTGCTGCACGACGAAGGCCGGCTGGGTCCGGGGCAGGTGCTGCGGCACGACTCCATCGTCGGCACCACGTTCCTCGGGCGCGTGGTCGAGGAAACCGCTGACGGGGTCATCACCGAGGTGGAGGGGGCGGCGTACCGAACCGGCACCGCCACGTTCAGCCTCGACCCGCGCGATCCCATCGGCACCGGCTTCACCCTGCGCTAGGTTGTTGGTCATGATCTTCATCACTGCCAAGTTCCGCGTGAAGCCGGAGCATGCCGAGAACTGGGCGTCCATCACCGCAGACTTCACCGCGGCGACCCGGGCCGAGTCGGGTTGCCTGTGGTTCGACTGGTCCCGGTCCCTGGACGACCCCGCGGAGTACGTGCTGGTCGAAGCCTTCGCCGACGACGACGCGGCCACCGCTCACGTCACCTCGGCCCACTTCAAGGCCGCCCAGCAACACCTCCCCCAGCACCTGGTGGAGACTCCCCGCATCGTCAACTTCAAAGTCCCCCAGGACGACTGGTCCGAGCTGGGCGAGCTCGCGGTCAAGTAGCTCAGACCTCACTGCGGGACAGCTCCCGGACCGTGCGGCCGGCGAGGTGGCGTACGACGTACGCCGCGTCCTTGCTGACGCCGCCGACGGTGTGGGAGTTGAACATGTACTGGAACTCCTGCCCCAGAACGTAGAGACCCGGCTGGCCCAGCACGCAGCCACGCTTGCCGGCCAGCCGCCCGGACGAGTCCAGACCGGGCAGGTCGATCCAGCCGAAGCCGTACTGGAAGCCCGTGCACCAGATGACGTTGGCGACGTCGAGCGATACGCCGTCCTCGGTGTGCGGGCGGCCGTCGGTCACGCCGGCGATCCGCTCGACCCGCTCGATGCCGACCGCGAGGAGGTCCTTCTCCTTCTGCCGGATCAGGAACTCGCCGTGACCTTCGAGCGCCTCCGCCTGAACCTTCCGGCCCGGCTTCTTGTCCTCGGTCAGGATGTGCTCCCACACCCACCAGATGAACGGGAACATCAGCTTGCCTTGCCACCCCCGCATGTCGATCGGGAGGTAGCCGACGTTGCGCCCGGCGAGCAGCACCTTGTGCGTCGTGCCGACGTCGACGCCGATCTCGGCGCCGGAGTTCCCCGCACCGACGATGAGCACGGTGCCTGGCTGCAGCTGCCCCGGGTTGCGGTAGTCGGCCGAGTGCAGTTGCACGATGTCGGGCGAGAGCTGATCGGCGAAGGCGGGGATCTTCGGCACGCGGTGGACGCCGGTCGCCAGGATCACGTTGCGGGTGACGAACGACTCCGCGCCGGCGGTGACCCGATAGCCGTCGCCCTCACGGAACAGACCGTCGACGTGCGTCCCCAAGCGGATCGGCAGGTGGAACCGTTCGGCGTACCGCTCCAGATAGGCGACCATCTCGGCGCGCGACGGGAAGGTGTAGCCGCCGCCGAACTTGGCCCCGGGGAGCCCGTCATGTCCGGACGGCGTGAACAGCTTCAGCGAGTCCCAGCGCTTGAGCCACGATCCGCCGACCTGATCGGCGGCGTCCAGAATCACGAACGGCTCCCCGCGCTGCGCGAGGTGGTACCCGGCCGACAGACCGGCCTGACCTGCCCCGATCACCACTGTTTCGTACTGCATGATTGCCTCCTTCGGTTGTCTCGAAGGTAGGAAGAGCGGCCGGGGTGCCGCGTCGGCGAAATCACCCAACCGCGTGCGATGGGTGGATGGGTACGTCGTTAGACCAGCTTGTGCTCGAAGCCGTACGCCGTCGCCGCGGACCGGGACGAGACCCCCAGCTTGGTGAAGATGTTGCTCACGTGCCGGTCGACGGTTCGTTCACTCAGCACCAACTGGGCGGCGATCGCACGGTTCGTGGCCCCGGTGGCGACGAGCCGTAGTACCTCGATCTCGCGGGGTGAGAGCAGCCGATCGGAGCGCTCGGTGTAGGCGCCCAGCGTCTCGAAGATCCGCCGGGCGGCCGCGCTCTCCCGGTCCGCGGATTCGCCGTCGCCGAGCGCCTGGCAGGCGTCCGCGATCAGCAGGCGGGTCCGCCCTTCCTGGTACGGCGCTCGCAGTTCGACCCACTGACGCAGTGCGGACCGGGCCGGCGCCAGCGCGGCGTCGGGGTGGTCCTCGGCGAGCCGGATCATGGCCTCGGCCTGCGCGCTGGCGGCCTGAACGATCGTCGTTCGGCAGGTGGCTGCGAGAGTGCGCAACTTCTCGGCGGCGTCGGCGGCCGGCTCGAGCTCTCCCGCCGCCAGCAAGATCTCGGTCGCGGCGAGATGAAGCTCCACCTGGTTCGCGTCCTCCTGCGCCTCGGCGAGACGGCGCCTGATCATCGCGGCGGCGGCCTGCGTGCTGCCCTGAGCGAGCCGCAACAGTGCGAGCCCGGGCTGCGGGTCATGGCCGAGCCGGCTCGCTTCGGCGAAACACTCCTCCGCCTCGGCGAAGTGGCCTTGGAGCCGGTCGAGATCCCCACGGACGTAGGCCGCGTAACCGGCTGCCCACACATCGACATCGGCGGGACTGACGGCGCCCAGGTCGGCGCGGGCGTCGGTCCAGGCGCCGCGCAGTCGCTTGAGCTCGGCCCGGCGTACCTTGCACTCACCGGTGAAGTTGCCGAGCTCCGGCTGGGCGTCGCACCAGCGCGTCATCGCCGCGGTCCACTCCTCGGCGCGCCGGAGCTCGTACGCCGTCCAGCAGCCGGTGATCGCGCCGCAGTAGACGATCCCGGTCACCATCGGTGAGAGCGAACCGGCGGTCAGCTCGACCATGGCCTCGTCCAGCTTCGCCAACCCTTCGGCCGATCGACCGGCCGCGAGGAGGAACCGCCCCTCCTGGTGCAGCGCCATACCGACCAGGTCCCTGTTCTGGTGCCGGCGGCCCGCCGCAACCGCCTCGGCGCTCATCGCCACCGCCAGATCGAGTTCACCGACAGCCGCCGCCTCGAACGCTGTACTCATCCGGAGATAGGCCGCCGGAACCGAGTCGGTGCCGTCCTCCTCGATCAACCGCGCGGCCCGGGCCAGCCATCCACCCCCGACCACCACGTCCCCGGCGACCAACCGCTGCATCCCGGACCACAACGCGGCCCCGGCCGCCCCGAGCACATCGCCCCGCGCCAGCAACTCGTCGTACGCCCGCTCCCGGATGGCGAAGTAGTCCTCCATCCGCCCCACCAACATCGCCGCCACCGCGTACCGGTCGAGGTCCTCGGCATCCAGGCTCCCGGCGGCCGCGAACAACTCGAACGCCCGCTCCCACGCGCGCGCCTGGTAAGCCCGCCTAGCCTCGACAACCCCCACCGGGCCAGTATCAGCCTCTTTCAGGCTGGTGGTCAGGTGAGGCCGGCATCGCGGGCTCGGATGATGGCCTGGGAGCGGTCTGCGACGCCGAGCTTCGCGAAGATGTTGGTGATGTGGTTCCGGACCGTCTTGTCCGACACGACCAGCCGACGGGCGATCTCGATGTTGGTCCGGCCGTGGGACATCAGCGTCAGAATCTCCTCTTCGCGGTCGGTGAGCATCGGGAACGGCCCGGGCCGGACCGTCCTGCGCTCGGAGATGAGCCGACCGAGTACCAGTCCCGCGACGTCGGCGCCGAAGACGGCCTCGCCGGCCGCCACGGCTCGCACCGCCTGCAGGATGCGATCACCCGACGCGCCCTTCACCAGATAACCCCGCGCACCCGCGCGCAGCGCAGAATGCAACGACTCCTCGTCGTCGAGCATGGTCAGCACGAGCACTGCGATGTCCGGCAGCTCGGCACTGAGCCTGCGGGTGGCGGCGATACCCCCGGTGCCTTCCATGTGGAGATCCATCAGCACCACGTCCGGACCCAGCTCCGCCGCGAGTGCCATCGCCGCGTCGCCGTCTCCTGCCTCGCCGACCACCTCGACTTCCGGCTCCTCGGTGAGTACGCCGACCAGGCCACGACGGAACACCGGATGGTCGTCGGCGACGAGCACGCGGATCATGGCGTACCTCCGGGCAGGGAGGCCGAGACCTCGGTACCGGTGCCCGGGCGGAACGTCACGGTGCAGAAGCCACCCAGCTCCTCGGCTCGCTCCCGCATCGAGGTCAGGCCGGTACCGACGGCCCGCGCCGGTTCGCCGCTGCCGTCGTCCGCGACCCTGAGCAGCAGCCGGTGGCCGTCGTACCGCACGTCCACCTGACAGCCGCTGGCCTGAGCGTGCCGAAGAGTGTTCGTCATCGCCTCGGTCGCGATCCGGTACGCGGCGACCTCGAGCGCGGACGGCAGCTCGGCCGATCCGTCGTGGTCGGCGACCTTGATCACCAGTCGCCCACCGGAGCGAGCGGTGAGCAGGTCGGCCTGATGCCGCAGCGCACCGACCAGGCCGGCATCCAGTGCGGGCGGCCGCAGGTCCGCGACGATCCGGCGTACCTCATCGACGCAGTCCGCGGCATCACCGCGCAACTCCTGCAGCAGCAGTGACGCCTCGGACAGACTGCGCGCTGCCACCCGGCCGGCGGTCTCCAAGCCGAGAGAGATACCTGCCAGCGCTGGGCCGAGTCCGTCGTGCAGGTCCCTGCGGATCCGGCGGCGTTCCTCCTCGCGCGAGGAGACGACGCGCTCGCGTGACCTCCGCAGCTCACGGGTCGCCCGGACGCCGTGGGCCGCGACACCGGCCTGGCGGGCGAACACCTCCAGCAGCCGACGGTCCGGCGCAGCCAGCTCGTGCTCGCCGCGCCGCAGACCCACCACCAGCAGTCCAACCTCTTCGCCCGCATGGCTCAGGGGGAACCGGGCCACTCGCTCCGGCCGGCTGCCAGAGGCGTACGCCGGTCGGTCCTCACCGGCCAGCCGCACCTCGGCGTACGGCAGGTTGAGAGACGTGCGCACTGCCTCGACGGTCGCCGGCAGGACCTCATCGGCGTCGAGAGCGGAACTCAGCCGGTCGCCCAAGGTGGTCAGCGCCGCGAGTGGGTTGCGGCGTTCGCCGTACATCAGCCGGTCGACCAGGGCCTGCAGCCAACTCCGTGCGCCGGCGAGCAGCATGGCCGCAACCGCGGCGATCACCGCCGGCACCAGGCCGGCGTCGGATCTGGCGCCCAGCAGTGCCGCCGCACCGAGATAGATGCCCAGCGCAACCGCTGTCAGAGCGGCATACACAACCGTGCGCGACAGTACGAGCTCGATGTCGAACAGGCGATGGCGCACGATGCCGACCGCAAGACAGCAGAGCGCCACGACATTGATGACGAAGTCGACGGCCTGGGGCACCGGGATGAACGCGACTGGTCCGGCCAGCGCGATCGCGGCGACGAACCACGCGGCCTGCTGCCGCCGCTCGGGATCGGCGTGCCGCATCCGCAGTACGACACCCAGTACGGCGGCGACGCCGACCGCGAGCACCACGGCGAACCCAGCCGCGGTCACCCCGAACTGGACGCTGTCATCGACCGGCAGGTCGAGCGGATTGCGCACCTCAGGAAAGCCTGCGTCGTCCACAGCCGCCTGACTCGTGGCGAACGAGAACAGCGCCAAGCACCCTGCCAGCAACGCGGCGCGAGCCGGCCAGAGCCACCGACGCGACGGCAGCCTGCCGTCCGGGTACAGCAGGGGTATGGCGGCAACCACTGCCAGGAACGGCGGTAGCCACAAGACTGCTGCGAGCCACGCCGCTACTGCGGCGAGAGGCGTCGTACCAAGCGCGACCCCCGCGTACTCCGAGCAGACCGAGCCTGCTGAAGCGCACACGCCCGCTCCGGCGAGTACCCAGCCGAGCCGGTTGTCCGGCCGCGCGCGCAGTACGAGGGCGCCCACGACGCCGAGCGCCAGGCCCGCCATCCACTGGTTCGCGCGGTTCTCGCCGATGAGCTCTCCTGGAGCCGTCACCGTGGTCAGTGCCAGAGTCAGTGACGTGATCGCGAGCGCGCCGGTGGCCCCGGCGACCATCACCGGGGCCAGAGGCCACTTCCGAACGCTCATCTCATGCTCAGTGTGCGCATCCAGCGCCGTTGGTGGGTAGTGCGGCCATAGCCGGTGACGATCGCCCAGGCGAGCACCAGGCCCGCTGCCAGCGCGGAGAGGTGTCCGGCGATGCCCCACCCGAGTACGAGGTCCATGATCACAAAGCCCACCCCGAACACCACGACGAGCCTCGGTACCGAGGGTGACCGCCATAGCGCGATGTTGAGCAGTACGGTCCCGAACAGCGCACCAGCGAAGAACAGCACGAACAACACCGCTCCCGGGAGCCCTGGGCTGCTCACATCCAGGATGGCCACAGCCGCGTCCCCATGACCGGCCCGCGCCGTCCACAACGCCGCCATCTCCACGCCCTGGATCGCCGCAAGGCCGGTCATCGCGGCCGTGAGGCACACAGCCGCCGCGGTCGCGATCCGGCGCGAGTGGCGGCGCGCGATGGTCACCATCACGAACAGTTGCCCGAGCAGGAACGGGACAGCAAGCATGCCGGCGGCCTTCGAGAACGCGATCCGGTCCGGGTGGGCCAGCCACCAGCTGATGCGACTCGCCGCCCCTGCGTTTCCGCCGGGCTCGAGCAGGAACTCCGCGACCTGCAGTGCGGCACCGGCCACGGCGAGTGCGGCCGCAACCCAGCGGACCCGGCCGGTGAAGACTGGCGCCGGACGCTGCCGGGCCGTGGTGTCTTCGACGATGACGGTCATGATGTGCTCCTTGAGTCGAGTGACTGTCGACCAGGAGCGTGTGCCCGGACCTGTCCCGGATGCACGGGAGCCAGGTCCCGACTACGACCTGGGAGCAGGTCCCCTGGCTGACGGGACACCACGACGGCGACCGTCGGGATATGACAACCTCTACTGCTTCTCCACAGCGTCAACGCCGCAGCGTTCGTACGGCCCTCATCCTCGGTGGCGTCGGCATCGCCATAGCGCTCCTGCTTCTCGGCGTCGCGCCCGTTCCTGTCGCCCTCGGCGTGACGGGGCTCCTGCTTGCCTCGCTCGCCACGTCGGACACCGGCCACGTTGGACTCGGCCGGCGCAACATTGTGATCGGCGCAGCCGTTGTCGCCGGTTGCACGGTGCTGGCGCTCGTGCCGGTCCTGACGCAGGCCCTGCTCGCGCTGCCCGGCAGCCCGGATGTCGCTTTCGACGGACTGCTTGTCATAGCTCTCGTCGTGATCGCTTTACCGCTCGCATTGACTCGGATCGACGGACCGGCGCCTCGCTTCGACGTAACCCGGCGTACCGTCCTGCTCGCGGTGACTGGCCTGGTAGTCGGTGCGGTGTGCTTCACCAGCGGCATCACGTTCCTAGGGCTGGTCGCATTGGTCTACCTGGTGGTGCCTGTCCTCATCGTGTCGAGGCTGCGGCACCGGCGGATCGGCACCGGCCGTCGTCTGTCCGTCAATCAGCTGGTGTTCTGGACTCTCGTCGCACTGACGGTCCTGCCGGGTACGTACGACGTACTGCGTGCGGACTTCGGCAACGGCTATCCGATCTTCATCGCCGGGATGGTCGCACTGCCGGCAACCGCCGTCCTGCTGCCCTGGCGCCGCACCTTCGCGGCGACGAATGCACTGGTCGCCATTGGCTCCGTCTTCCTCGCCACCCAGCTCGTGATCACCTACCGGCCGGCGAGCGACGGTGTAGACATCGACTCACCGCTGGTCGGCGAGTGGTACGTCGGGCACGGGGGTAACGCCGAACTGGTCAACTACCACCACATCGCGGCGAACCAGCGAGACGCGGTGGACATCCTCAAGGTGCGCGACAACAGCACCCACGCCGGCGCCGGACACAATCTGGAGGACTACTACGCGTTCGGCGAGTCGGTGCTGTCCCCTGGCGACGGTGTGATCACCGCAGCAACCAGCACACTCCGCGACGAGCCTGTCGGAACTGTTGACATCCACCACCCGGAGGGCAATGTCCTGGTCGTCGACATCGGCGCTGGGAGGTACGTCGTACTCGCCCATCTGCGGCAGAACAGCCTGCAGGTCTCGGTCGGCGACCGGGTCCACGCCGGTCAGCCCATCGCCCAGGTCGGCAACTCAGGCAACACCGACGAGCCACACCTGCACCTGCAGATCCAGAACCGGCCTCAGCTCGACGCCGCCCGGTACACCCCAGGCCTGACCACGTCTGCGGTCCTGCTCCGGAACACCACCGTCAACAACCGGTTCCACTCGCAAACCCCACTCCACAGAGGCGACCACTTCACCTCGAACGTGTCCCCTTGATCAGCCGAACCGGCCGGCCCAAGCCCGCGTGTTGAGCCAGGTGCCGTCATTTGGCTGAGGCAGTAGGTCAGGAGCCGTACAGGGTGGTGAAGTTGTCGCGGAGGAGGAGGTCGGCCAGTTCGCCGTCGCCGGCCGCGTCGCGGAGGCGGGCGACCTCGCCGACGTAGTCGCCCCACGGCTCGTCGCTCGCGAAGAGCACCCGGTCATGGCCGATCCCGCGCCGCTCGATCTCGCGGACCAGCCAGCGCGGCGCGAAGCCGATCGCCCAACTGGTATCGGTATAGACCTGCTTACCAGCCTCGATCCAGCTGAAGAACCGCTCGTTGATCAGCTTGATGTGCCCGCTCATGCCACCACCGAAGTGCACGAGGTGGATCTTGACGTCGTCGCCGTACCGGTCGACCAGCTTGCCGATCTGGTCGATGTCGGACGCCGCGCCGGGCGAGGTGTGAACGTGGACGACGAGGCCGCGCTCGCGAGCGGTGCTGAAGATCTGCTCGAGCTGCGGAGCACACTCCGGGTCCTCCACTGCACCACCCAGCAGGAAGCTGGTCTTCAGGGCGACGACGCCCGGCTCGCCGGCCAGGGCGAGAGCCGACGTGGTGAGTTCGGCGTCCTGCGGCCGCGGCGACACCCACAGCCCACAGCTGATCCGATCGTCCTTGGCCGCCGCCTCGATGACCAGCGGGTTGAATCCGAACGAGACTGACGCGTCAGGTACGCCGTAGTTGGGCAGCACGAGCGCACGCTCGGCACCCTCCCGGTCGAGATCCTCGATCAGCTCACCGACCGTCGCCCGCGCCAGGGTGTCCGGGTTCACGGGAGGCCCACCGTAGAACGGGTATGCGGGCATGATGCCAAGGTGCCGATGCGCGTCATTCGTCAGTTTCTTGGTCATCCTCCGACGGTAGCGGCCACCACTTTCCTATGCAAGAGGTAAATCTACTATCCGACACGGTCCGGCCTTCGCACCCTGCTCGGCGCTGATTGACGAAGCGCCCGGCTCGTGTGAGCCGGGCGCTTGGTCGATCAGCAGTTGTCAGCGGCGCCGGCCCCAGCGGCCTGAGGTGCCGACGCCGGCCAGGTGCAGTGCGACACACAGCAGACCAGCGGTGAGCAGTGTTTGTGGTGTGAACGCGTCGCTGGCTCGAACGTTGGCCCAGTCGAGGATGAGCGAAAGACCGAAGATGACGGCAGCGATGATCGCGAACATCGGGTGCTCCTTAGCGGGAGTCGGGCAGATACCCAACCAGTACCCACCGCAACTCCCCGACCCCACAAAGCGAAGCACTCGGATGCCCGAGCCGGTCGCTCCACAGGGCACCACTCGTGCGGATATCCGGCTCTTCTGACTGATGTGTGGGTGAGGGTGGTGGTACTGCGGGTGGGTGCGGTCGCCGTACAGCGGACTTTTCGACAGGACGTGTTCGCGTACGGCCGGCCGAGGCTCACGCAACCGTCCACTGGCCGGTGGGGTTCGGTGGGGTCTGTGTCTGGTCCGGGGAGGGTTCTGCCCGGTCCGGGAGGAAAACCCTCCCCAAACCGGCAGAAAACCCTCCACCCGAACAGAACGGGGCGCACCCCGCGGTGCTCGCAGACGGTTCCGGACGTGGCCACATCGGCCCCAGTAGGTCCGTTTCGTCGGCAGGTGGAACTGGCAGTCGCCGGAAGGCCGTTCACAGTCCGACTCGCCGGGCGAGGAGCTAGCGTTTTGGCCGCGTCGTTGCGATGGTGACTTTGTGAATTTGTTGGGTACGCGGCGCTCACGGGCGTCGCGTGCCCTCGTGTCTGGGAGGGAATGGCCATGGACGCAATGACGAATGACTTCGGGGAAGTGCTCCTGTGGAGCTTCTGGTTCTTCATCTGGATCGCCGCACTGATGGTGTGGTTCCGATGCCTGTGGGACCTGTTCAGCGACCACTCGCTCAGCGGTTGGGCAAAGGCCGGATGGGCGATCCTGCTCATCTTCGTACCGTGGCTGGGGGCGCTGATCTACCTCATCGTTCGAGGCCGGAGCATGAGCGATCGGCAGCAGAAGGCGTTCGCGCAGCAGCAGGCCGCGCAGGAGAAGTACATCCAGGAGGTCGCAAGCACTTCCAAGAGCCCGGCCGACGAGATTGCACGCGCCAAAGACTTGCTCGATTCCGGAACGATCACGCAGGCGGAGTACGACTCCCTCAAGACCAAGGCGCTGGCCTGACCAGACCGGATTGACGTGAAGACCCCGCAGGTCAGAACCTAGACGGCAAAGCGAAGGCCCGGACCTGATGGTCCGGGCCTTCTTCCGTAGCGGGGGCAGGATTTGAACCTGCGACCTCTGGGTTATGAGCCCAGCGAGCTACCGAGCTGCTCCACCCCGCGTCGTTGTGTCTCTAGTTTAGAGGATCGGGGCTGAGCAACCAAATCGGGTCCCGGTGTGGCTCCGGCACAGCGATAAGCACGTGTCAGCGGCGGGCGAGCGGCGTACCGTCCGGGTATGTCGAGACACGTCATCCGGCCGTTCGAGGAGGCGGATCTGCGTGCGGCCGCCGGTCTGCTCGCGCAGCGGCACAAGGACCACCGTAAGCGTCATCCTCTGCTCCCCGCCGAGTATGAGGACGAGCAACTCGCCCTGCTCGAGGTCACCGCGGTGTGGGAGAGCGAGAGCGCATCCGGTGCGGTGCTGACCGAAGGCGACGAGGTGACCGGCTATCTGCTGGCCGCCCCCAAGACATCGCCCGTGTGGGGTCCGAACATCTGGGTCGAGTCCGCGGGCCACGCCGTACGTGAGCCTGAACACATCCGTGATCTGTACGCCGCCGCGGCCACCAAGTGGGTGGACGACGGCCGTATCGCGCACTACGTGCTGGTGCCCGACGACGCGGAGCTGATCGACGCGTGGTTCCGGCTCGGCTTCGGCTCGCAGCATGCCCACGCGATCCAGCCGGCGCTGAGCACACCACTTCCGCCGCGGGATCTCGTCGTACGACGGGCGGTGCGCGAGGACATCGCCGTACTCGCGGAGCTGGATCTGGTACTGCCTCAGCACCAGGGGCTCTCGCCGGTGTTCTCCGCCGGGGACATGCCCACGCTCGAGGAAGCGCTGGCGGACTGGGAGGAGTCGATCGACGACCAGGACTATGCGACTTTCGTTGCCGAGTACAACGGTCAGGTGATCGGGTCGTCGATCGGGTGTTCGTTGGAGAAGTCCAGTAGCCACACTGGGCTGGCTCGGCCGGACAACGCCGGCTTCCTCGGGTTCGCCGCCGTACTGCCGGCCGCTCGAGGGCTGGGCGCGGGGCGGGCGTTGGGTGAGGCTGTGCTGCAGTGGTCGGCGGATACCGGGTACACGTCTGTGGTGACCGACTGGCGGGTGACGAACCTGCTGTCGTCTCGTACGTGGCCGAAGTTGGGGTTCCGGCAGACGTTCCATCGGCTGCACCGACTGATCGGGTACTGAACGGGCCGGGTTGTCCACAGGTTCGAATTCGTCGGCCGGGCGGCGCGGTGATCGCTGCATCTTCTTGGGCAAGAAGGCGTTTCGCAGCAGGCGGGGCGTCGCGGTTCCAGGAGGCAGCCATGTCGCGTTCTTCCCTTCGTTCCCGAGTCGTGCCGTCGACCCGTCGTATCGTGATCGGGAGCGCGGTCGTCCTCGCCTCACTCGGCGCCTGGACGACCACCGCGACGGCGGCGAGCGCGATCGAGCCGGGGTACTCCGTCGCACCTCCATCGACTGAGCAAAGGGCATGCACCTTGGACGGCTTCGTGATCGAGCACCTACCCGACGGCATCGGTACGCCGAGCGACTTCGAGTACGAGTGGGAGGACGTGAGCTTCCACAGCCGGGTCTGGGAGACCGGCCCGGATCCGGAGGGCGCGTTCAAGGTCGATCTGACCGTGAAGACGCTCCGCGGGGAGAAGCTCACCGACCTCGAGGCGCTGAAGACCTTCCTGATCGAGTACGAGGAGAAGGATCCGGACAGCTGGGAGCTGACCTCGGTCAAGGTCGGTGGGTACGACGGCCTGTTCACGGGGGACGAGGTGTTCTACTTCGTCGCGCCGGGGGTAGCGGCCGAGGTCACGATCGACCACGACCGGTTCACCGACGAGGACGTTCTCGACACGGCTGCCGGCTTCCATCCGGAGACGTGATGTCGTAGGCAACCCGCACGACACCGGTGCTCTGGGCAACGAAATGGGGCGGCGACGCCGACTGGTGTCGGTGTCGCCGCCCCGGGGAGCACCCTGTGGATCAGCCAGTCGGTGACGCCGACGGACCCGATGGTGGCGCCGGGGTTCCGGACGGCGTCGTCGTCGGTGTCCCGGTCGGCGCCGGAGTGGTGGGCGTGGCTCCGGCTGCCACCGCCCTGTCGATCGCGTTCTTCATGTTGTTGACCTGAACCTGGTATTCGGCCAGGTTGCCCGCCTTCAGGGCAGCCTGGGCAGCCGTGTACGCGGCTTGTGCCTCGGCCAGCGCCTGCTTGACCGTCGGGTTCACCGGCGATGTCGGCGTCTTCGAACCGGGGGGTTGCTCACCGGTATCGACGCTGGTGTTGAACACCTTGTTCAACGCTTCAGTCAGCGTCGCGCCGAAGGCGACCCGATCACCGAAGGAGACCAGCACATACCGGAGCACCGGATAACTACCGGGTCCACTGGTCCGGACCGAGTACACGGGCTGGACATAGAGCAGGCCACCACCGAGCGGCAGCGTCAGCAAGTTGCCGAACTGGGCTCTAGCGCCGCTGGTCGGCTGGTTGATCGGCAGCAGCGCCGTTCTGATGCCGTCGTCGGTCTGGAACTTGTTGAAGACCTGTCCTGGACCGGGTATCTGCAGGTTCCCCGGCAATCGAAGGATCCGGAACTGACCGTAGTCCGGCGACGAGGCCTCGGAATCGACAGCCATGAACGCCGTCAGGTTCTCGCGTTCGGCGTTCGGCACGTACACAGACGTCAGGGAGAACTTCGGATCGGTCTGACCGGGCATCCGCAACGAGAGATAGAAGGGAGGTTGTTTGATTTGAGCGGACGAGTCGCTGCCGGCCGACACCGCAGTGGGGTCGGCCGGGACGCGCCACAGGTCGCTGTTCTGGTACCAGGTGCCGGCATCCGTCACGTGGTACTTGGCCAGCAGGTCGCGCTGGACCTTGAACATGTCCTCGGGGTAACGCAGGTGCAACATCAGCTGCGGCGAGATGTCCGAGCGCGGCTTGACCGTGCCGGGGAACGCCTTCATCCAGGTCTTCAGGACGGGGTCGCTCTCGTCCCAGGCGTACAGCTGGACCGATCCGTCGTACGCGTTGACGACGGCCTTGACCGAGTTGCGGATGTAGTTGATCTGCTCGCTCGGCTGCTGCGCGATGGTGCCGCGGCCGGTCGTGGTGTCCCGGGTGCTGTCGTCCAGGGCGACCTTCTCGGAGTACGGGTAGTTCGCCGAGGTGGTGTAGCCGTCGACGATCCAGACGACCTGGCCGTCGACGATCGCCGGGTACGGGTCGCCGTCCGGCGTGAGCCACGGCGCCGCCTTCTCGACCCGCTCCCGCGGACTGCGGTCGTAGAGGATCTTCGAGTCGGTGTTCACCCGGCTGGACAGCAGCAGGTTCGCGTCCCGGAACTTTGTTGCGTAGAGCAACCGGTTGCCGAAGGAGCCGATCGGGACACCGCCCTTGCCCTGGTAGGTGTTCAGCGTCGGGTCGCCGCCGCTCTTGCCTTCCGGGGTGTCGAGCTCGACCGCCTGGCCACCCTTCGGCCCGCCGACGATGGAATAGTCCGGCGACTGCTCGCCGAAGTAGATCCGCGGTTCGTAGTCGCCGAGGTCGCCGGTCGGCGGCAGGTCCTTCTCCGACCACACCGGCGTACCGTCGGCGGCGCGCTGGTTGCCGTTGGCGGCGACGACGCCGTACCCGTGGGTGTAGACGGTGTGGTCGTTGTTCCAGTTGCGCTGGCCGGCCGGCAACCGGTCGACCTGTACCTCGCGGACCGCGATCACGGTGTCGTTGACCTTGTCGCCGATCTTGTACCGGTCGACGTCGAGATCGGTCGGGAACGAGTAGAAGCCACGGACCTGCTGCAACTGCTCGAAGGTCGGACCGACCACGGTCGGGTCGATCAGCCGGATCCCGGGCAGCACCTCGGTGTCAGCGAGCAGCTCGGACGGCTTCGCCGTCGTCGTCGCGGCGTAGTTGATGACCTTGGTGTTCTCCAGGCCGTACGCCTGGCGCGTCGCCTCGATGTTCTTGGTGATGTACGGCGCCTCGCGCACCGGCTCGCTCGGACGAACCCGCAACTGCTGCAGCGCGGCCGGCCACAGGGCACCGAGCAGGATCGCCGACAGGATCAGCACGACCGTGCCCACGCCGGGCAGCAACCAGGTCCTACGGACCACATTGGCAAAGAACAGGCCGGCGCACAGCACCGCGATGACAGCCAGGATCTCCTTGCTGGGCAGGACAGCGTTGTCACCGGTGTAGGAGATACCTGTGAACAGTCTGCTGTCCGAGGTCGTCAGGCCGAACCGGTCCAGCCAGTAGCTGAACGCCTTGAGCAGGACGAGCAGACCGAGCAGCACCGAGAACTGCACCTGCGCCGCGCCGGAAGCCTTCTGGCCCTTCGCGGACGGACGGAAACCGCCGTACAGGTAGTGGGTGATGATCGCGGCGACGAGCGAGAGCAGCACGATCGAGTAGCCGAAGCCGAGCAGCACGCGCAGCCACGGGTAGTCGAAGACGAAGAACGCGATGTCCTTGTTGAAGTGCTTGTCGGTGACGCCGAACGGAGTCCGGTTCCGCCAGGCCAGGAAGACCTTCCACTCCCCCGACGCGGCCGAGCCGCCGAACACGAGCATGAGGGTCGCGACCACGCCGATGGCGATCTTCCCGCGCTGCTGCAGCAGATCGCCGTACCGCTCGAAGCCGGGGCTGGGCGACGGTGCGAGGGCGACCCGCGGCCGGGTGCGGAAGGCGATCACGATGTTCGCAACGACCGCGGTCGCCATCAGCAGACCGACCACGAAGAACAGCAGCACCCGGGTCCCGAGCACGGTGCTGAAAACGGAGCCAAGATCGACCGAGCGGTACCAGAGCCGCTGGGTCCAGACATCGGTGAAGACGCTGAAGAGGATCAGCAGGACGATCAGCGTGGCGATCGTCGGCAGGAGGGCCCGGGGACGTCCTCCAGATGTTCGCCGCGTCCGCCGCGGCTCCTCCGGCATGTCGTAGACGCCGTCACTCATCGTCGCTTCTCCTCGTCGTCACTCATGCCGTCGACCCCAGGACCCCGGCCCGGCCGGCTGCCGACCGAAGGTTCGAATGTCAATGACAGTACTTCGCAAAGCGTGGGGACCAAGTCCGTGCCGGTCAGCACAGCGCCGTCCTCGTCGTGCGAGCGCAGCCGGACGGCGCCGAACCGGTCGCCCTCGCGGAGCACCGCGGCGACCATCCGGACCTCGTGCCGGCGTGGGTCGCTGCCGGCCATCCGGGCGAGTTCGGCATCGGACTCGACGCTGGAGAGGCCGGTCTCGGCGGAGGCCGGCAGGACGATCCGCTCGATCGCGAGCGCACAACCGGTCACGCCGTCAGGCCATTCGATCCGGGCCAGCGCGTCGGCCAGGTGCTCGTCCTCGAGAACGCCGGGCAGCTCACCCTGGGCAACCGGGGTCAGGGGCTGGGACGCATCCTCGGTGCCGAGTTCCGCGGCCAGCTGGGGCTCGGCGCGGAGCAGTTCCTCGGTCGGGACCAGCGCGAACAACTGCGCGGGCTGGTCCCAGCCCGCGCTGCTCACGTGCTTCTCGATCTCGATCACTGCGCGACTGAGCGCGTCAGGAGGAAGAGTGCCTACGGAATCCATGCCGGCAGATCTCCACTTCGGCTGGCCGGTGCGTACAGGTGACTCAGGATGTGCATGCGGGGACATTCCCCTTTCCGCCGGTGACCGCCTGCAATGCAGCGATCGCGTCGCTCAGGGTGGTGATCTTCACCAACTGGATGCCCTTCACATCGGCGTGCAGTGCCGCCGCGCAGTTCGGAGCCGGGACCAGGAACACCGTGGCACCGTCGTTCTTGGCGCCGGCGATCTTCTGCTGAATGCCGCCGATCGCGCCGACCTGGCCGAGCGCGTCGATCGTGCCGGTGCCGGCGACATGTTTGCCGTCCAGCAGCGGGCCTGGTGTCAGTTTGTCGTAGATGGCCAGTGCGAACGCCGTACCCGCACTCGGGCCGCCGATGTCCTGGCCGAGGTTAACCGTCACCTTGACCGGCGACTCGACGCCGATGGTGATACCGACCATCGGACGGGTCGGCTCGCCCGGAGTGGCCGCGGTCTTCAGTTGCACGGTCTGCTCGGCCCCACCGCGTTGGATCAGGAAGACGACGTTCTCGCCGACCTTGTGCTCGCGGACGAAGTCGCCGACCTGCGGGACCTGCGTCACCGTCTGGCCGTCGACGGCCAGCACGATGTCACCGGGCTTCAGCTTGCCGTCGGCCGGAGTGTCCTTCGCGACCGTCGAGACCTTCGCGTGGTAGGGGACCTTCGCCGCCTGCAGAGCGGCCGCGATCGCGCTGTCCTGCGAGCCGGTCATCTCCGCGGTGTTCTGCTGCTCGACCTGGTCCGCGCTCTGGTCCGGCGGATAGATGATGTCGCGGGGGAACAGGTCGTGGTGTGGGTCGAGCCAGTTCCGCATCGCCTGCGGCAGGGTCAGCTGCCGGTCCGGCGAGGTGACCGACACTGTGGTCAAGTCGAGCTGCCCGGTCGTCGGAAAGGTCTGGTGGTTGCTGATCTCGATGACCGGCTTGTTCTTCGTCGTGCCCAGGGTGTCCTTGACCGGCCCGGGGCTGAACGAGACGAACGGCACCGGGAAGGCGGTGACCAGTCCGAGCGAGATGACAAGCACGACGATCGAGGTGACCAATGTGGCGGTACGACGTGTCACGAACCCTGCCCTGCGATCTTGGTGGACGGTGTGTCGGCGCGGCGGCCGAGGCCGCGGCGGCGTTCAGGCGTCGCGCGGGGTCCGGGGGCGGCGATTGCCTCGTTGAAACGACGGAAGTCGTCGACCGATGCGAAGGCGCCACCGGACCGGCGCGGACCACGGCTCCGCCCACGCCACGCCGCCCAGCACATCGCCAGCAGCGTGGCGACCAGCGGGAACGCCAGCCACGCCAAAACCTTCATCCGGCCACCTTCATGCGCCCAGCGTACGTGTCAGTGAGCGCCGACCCACTCGCTGGCACCGTCGGTGAAGTGCTGGTGTTTCCAAATCGGGACCTCGGCCTTGAGATCGTCGATCAACCGTCGGCACGCGGCGAACGCCACATCACGGTGCGCAGCGGCCACGGCCACGATCACCGCGGTGTCCCCGATCTTGAGGTCTCCGGTCCGGTGTACGGCGGCCAGAGCGGTCACCGCGGGGTCCGCGCAGATACGCTCCGCGACCGTCCGCAGGTGGTCGAGCGCGTCCGGGTGAGCCTCATAGCTGAGGCGATCGACCGGCTTGGCCTGATCGTGATTGCGCACGGTCCCGATGAAGAGAGCGGTCCCACCAGCGGTCGGGTCTGCGACAGCAGCCAGCACCTCGTCGCTGGACAGTGCATCCTCGCGGATGTCCAGCAGCCTGATCGTGTCGCTCATCCAATCCTCATTCCCAGCATTGCCCCGCCCGCACACCTACCCCGAACCATCCCTCATTCACCCGATTCTCCCTCCCGCCCGTCCAGACCCGCACATCCCCTCCCATTTCCACCCATTCGGCCGCCTGCCGGCGTACCCGCGCCAGACCAGGCCGCGGCGTACCTCGGGGCTGCTGTCCGTGTCGCGATGCGCACCCCGCGAGACTGTTGCCTCGCTCACCTACCCACGCCCCACGCCGCCTACGGGCGGGCGGCGGCTCTGCCCGGGGCGAACTGGAGCGGTAAAGCGTTCGCCGGGGGCGGAACTGATGGGTGGAACCAGTACGTTGGAGTTGTACGCCCCACCCGCACAGGAAGGCCCACTCCGATGAGCGACGAACCGGACAACCCGTTCAAGGGAACTCCGTTCGAGGCCATGTTCCAGCAGTTCTCCGGCGCGGCCGGCGCGGGCGGCACCCCGGACCTGAACGCGATCTTCGCCCAGGTCCAGCAGCTGCTGAGCGGTTCCACCGACGGAAAGCCGGTGAACTGGGACCTGGCCAAGGACATCGCGCGCAAGACCGTCTCCGCCGCCGGAGACCGGTCGATCACGCCTGCGGACACCGATCGGGTATCGGACGCCGTCCGCCTGGCCGAGCACTGGCTCGACGAGGCGACCACGCTGCCGGAAGTGTCTGCCACCTCCGCGGCCTGGAGCCGCGCGGAATGGGTCGAGAACACGCTGCCCGTGTGGCAGACGATCGTCGACCCGGTCGCCGAGCATGTCGCCGGAGCGATGGGCAACGCCCTCCCCGCCGAGGCTCAGCAGTTCGCGGGGCCGATGGCCGGCATGTTGCGCCAGCTAGGCGGTTCGGTCTTCGGCGCGCAGGTGGGTCAGGCGCTTGGCGAGCTGGCCGGCGAGGTCGTGAGCTCGTCCGACATCGGCCTGCCGCTCGGTCCGACCGGTCAGGCCATCCTGCTCCCGGACAACGTCGCCAAGTTCGCCGAGGGCCTGGGGTTGACCGATGAGGACGTGCGGCTCTACCTGGCTCTGCGCGAGGTCGCACACCAGCGGCTGTACGCGGGCGTGCCGTGGCTGCGGCAGCACGTGCTGGCCGCGGTGGCGGACTACGCCGCGGGCATCGAGGTGGACACCTCCAAGATCGAGAGCGCGATGGCCGACATCGACCCGCAGAACCCGGAGGCCATGCAGGAGGCGCTCGCGGGCGGCCTGTTCGAGCCCGAGGATTCGGAGCAGCAGAAGGCAGCCCTGGTCCGGCTCGAGACCGCCCTCGCGCTGGTCGAGGGCTGGGTGGACGACGTCGTACGGCAGGCGACCAAGGACCGGATGCCGTCCGCCGTTCAGCTCGCCGAGACGGTACGACGGCGTCGTGCCGCTGGTGGGCCGGCGGAGCAGACGTTCGCCACGCTGGTCGGACTCCAGCTGCGGCCGCGCCGGCTCCGTGACGCGGCGAACCTGTGGGCCGCGGTGCGCGACGCCCGGGGTGTCGAGGGACGCGACGAACTGTGGTCGCACCCCGATCTGCTCCCCAGCGCCGCCGACCTCGATGACCCGATCGGCTTCGCCCAGCACGCCGGCGAGCTGGCCGACATCGACATCACCGACTTCCTCCCGGACGAGGGCCCGTCGGACCAGCCGCCCACCCAGGGCGACGACGGCAAGTAGGACGCACCACCCCAGCCCGAGCGACGGATGGTGGAGACTTGCCGGGTGCTTCATGGTGATGCGGTAGCGACGCTGGAGAACTGGACTGCGCCCGATGCTGAACAGGAGATGCTGCGCCAGCACTACCTGCAGCATCTGGCGCAGCACCCGGACGGCATGTGGCGAAGCTGCCGCCCGGAACACATTACGGCGAGCTCTCTAGTAGTCGACGGTTCTGGGACGCGCATCCTCCTGACCCTGCACAAGACAGTCGGCCGCTGGCTCCAGCTCGGCGGCCACTGCGAACCCGGCGACACCACCCTGGCCGGCGCCGCCCTCCGCGAATCCACTGAGGAATCAGGCCTACCCGACCTGACGATCGCCCCGGCCGCACTCCAACTCTCCCGCCACCAGATCCTGGCAGGCGGTTGCGCCGGCACATTCCACCTCGACGTCCAGTTCCTAGTCACCGCAACCGCCGCCACCAACTACGTCGTCAGCGAGGAATCCCACGACGTAGCCTGGTTCCCCATCGACGCCCTCCCCGCCGACACAGACCCCACAGTCCAACACCTAACCACCAAAGCCCGCCACCACCTCACCACCACGGCCTCACCTCGCTAAGCCCAACACCTGCAAGCGTGTGCCACGGCTGGGACTGCCCGGCCGGCGCGAAGGCCGATCGGGCCGGCTCCCATCGGTGAGCGCCTGTTGGTGCGCGCACTCACCCGTCCGCCGCCCTCCAGTTCGCGCGCCCATCGGCCCAAAGCCCGTCGGTGCGCGCCCCTGCTGGTGCGCGTCCCCACTGGCCCGCCGTACTCCGGTGCCCGCCACCCTCGGATACGCCTGCCCGGCCGACGCGAAGGCCCGCCAGTCCGCGCGCCCATCGCCCCGACACTCATCGGCGTCGGTCCACCGCCCGGGTGCGCCCCACCCGTCCACGCCAGCCAATGCGCGCTACCACCGGTCCACCGCGTCGCGGTACGCCCCGACCGATCCGCCCGCCAGTGCGGCGCCACCACCGGTCCACCGCCCCACGGTGCGCCCCGACCGACCCGCAGCCCGCCGCCGCCCTCCGGTGCGCGCAACTGGTCCACGCCCCCGTCGCCCCACCGGTCCGCCGCTCGGTGCACGCACCTATCGGTGGGCGCGTGTCCATCGCTGTTCGTACCAACAGCGTCGGATGTGTGGCTGGTTGAGGTGGCAGGACGCTGCCGGAGGAGTTCGTGGCGGACGGTCGGCGGCAGGTCGTACGCTCGTTGTCAGTCGTCGGATTGCGACCATCCGATCGCCTTAGTGTGCCGAAGGATGTCTGTGAGCTTCGACATCGATCACTACGCCCAGACTTCGACCCGCATCCGCTGGGACGACCTCGACATGTCCACGTTCGAGACCCAGCCATTGTCCAATGACGCGCTCCGATGCCTCAGCTACATGAGCGACGTGGAGACCCACACCGTCTGTTACCTGCGCGACCTGCTCGTCACGCCGTCGCACGCCGACCCCGAGGTGACCGTCTTCCTGACGATGTGGAACGTCGAGGAGTACTGGCACGGCGAAGTGCTCGACGAGGTCCTCGAGGGGCACGGCGTCCCCACCGGTCCCGAACACACCCGCGCGGTCCGCTCCCGCCTCGGCTGGCGGGACCGCCTGGCGCCGGTCCGGCAATCATTGCTGGCGAACGTCATCGGCGAGGACTTCGTCGCAACTCACATGGCCTGGGGTGCGATCAACGAGTGGTGCGCCCATTCGGCGTACACCCGCCTGATCCAGGCCGAGCGCCACCCGGTCCTGACCGAGATCCTCAAGCGGATCGCCAAACAAGAAACCCGCCACGTCGCCTTCTACAACAGCCAAGCCCGCGACCGACTCCTCCGAAGCAAGAAGGCCCAAAAGATCGCCCGGTTCGCCCTCTCAGTGGGCTGGGGAATCGTCGGCTCGACAATCATGCCGCCCGTCGAAGTCAAACACATGCTCGGCTATCTGTACGGCGGCGAGCAGGGCCTGGCCGAAGTCCGCAAGGTCGACGCCAAGATCGACGCCCTCCCCGGCCAGCAAGACCTCCACCTGGTCGAAAGAGAACTCATCAAGTACGGCGTAATCCCCAGCTCACAGTGAGGATGATGGGTGTGGTCCCCCGCAGTGGTCGTCCTGACTCGACCACTCACTGACTTC
>NZ_JBSXMZ010000044.1:36552-269216 GCF_054073265.1 Kribbella sp. CWNU-51 | reverse complement strand
GATCAAACTCTCCGTTGAAAAATATGACAAACCGGAAAACCGGTGAGTCGACACATCGAGTGATCCTCTGAACATCAGAAACAAATCAAACTGACTTGAATCCAGAAAATATTTCAAAGGAATCCGACACAGAACAACAGACAACCCACCACCCAAACCTCAAAAGAGATCCAGGCAGGAAAAAGGTCACCCAATGCCTGTGTACGGGGTTAATGCAATTTCGGCATTGACTTTCGGCACGCTGTTGAGTTCTCAAAAATCGGACGCACACCGCGCTTCAGACTTTCGTTTGAAGCTCCGGGGCAACTCGCCTAACTTTACTGTTTCGTCCGGGGCCGGTCAAATCGGCCTCTTTCGTCCCAGTCCCCCTGCGCGACTCAGTGACCGAAACCCGCCGAGGCGTGTTTTCGGCTTCCAAGACCTTCAGGGAGTTTGTCGGAGCTGCCGGCCGCTTTCGCGTCCCGCGCCTCGCTCCAACAAGAAGAACATTACTGACATTCGCGGTGCAGATGCAAATCGGGGTCCCGGACCCTGTCCGGGCTCCCTGTGCACCGCCCTCGACGAAGCAGTGGTCGTCCCTCTGGTCACATCACTCACTCGCGTCTCCGCGAGCGACACCTCCATGATGCCGCACCACACAAGCGGTTTGCGCGGGCCATCCACAGGCACCGCCACCACCCCGTCGTACGGGCGCTCCCGGCACATCCGCCGTACCAGGAACTGAACAGGTGGGAGCCGGCCAACCGACTCCCACCTGTCACGTAACGCACCGCCCAGCAGACGCCTCTCGGCGAGTGGCCGCTCGTAGCGGCTTAAGTTGGGGCCCGGGGTCATGAACCGAGCGGCAGTAGGTGTAACCAGGCCACCCCAGCGCCTATTCCCGCGTGCAGGCGAGCTCCGCGCCCTCCTGGCGGAAGACCAGTCCGTCGTCGCGTACCTCGAGCTCGGTGCCAGTGCCGACCGCGAACCGCGTCGCCGACCGCGGCAGGAAGCGCAGCGGCGGCTGACCGTCGAACGTCACCTCCAGGCCGCTCCCCCGCCGCTCGATCGTGAACGCCATCCTGCCGTCCAACCGGTACGAGCCGACGAGGTCAGCGAGCACCTTGTCAGCCGGTAGATCCGGGAGCTCGACGTCCTGCGGGTAGCCCTCCCAGCCGTACGCGGACGCAATAGCAGCGAACGCCCTCGTGACCACCCACGAGCCGTTGTCACCGTTGGTCATGACGACGGCGCCTTGTCCGGTGTCGCGGTACGCAAGCAGATGACAGCGGAACCCCGCATTGCCGCCACTGTGTCCGAAACGCTGCCCAGTGTCGTCAAGGAAGAACCCAAGTCCCAGATGACCCAGCCCACCGATCCGCTGGCTTGCGGCGATCTGGGACGTCAGCATCTGTCGGGCTAGCTCGGGCGACAGGAGTGCGTCGTCGGTCCCGGCGTACGTCCGCTGGACACCGATGGCCAACTTCGCGAGGTCCGTCGGCGTCGTCCAGAGCCCTGCGGCCGCCAGCTCGGGGTAAGCGTGCCACCTGCCGTCGAGAGGGCAGCCGAGTTCATCGTGTGCAGTCGCTGCTCTCGCGTGAAGTTCTGGTGGCAGCGGCTGCGCGTAGTCGCTGTCAGACATGCCGAATGGTTCCAGCACGAGCTCACGGACCAGTTCGCGGAACGGCGTGCCCGTCACGTCCTCGAGTAGCTGCTGCATGACGATCGTGCCGCCGCCGGCGTACCTGAACTGCGTCCCAGGGATCAGGTCGACCCGGACGCCGAAGGTGTTCGTCGGGCGCATGCCGTCGAGGATCTGCACTGTTGTCGGCAGCGCGTCGTCATGGCGATATCCAGGGAACCCATGCACAGTCAGGCCCGCACTGTGGTTGGCCAACTGCCTCAACGTCACGACCGGTTGCCAACCGCCTGTCTGCGGGACCTGCCATGACGTGAGCTTCCGGTTCACGTCCTCGTCGAGATCGAGCAATCCACGGTCCACCAGCCTGAGCATCGCCAGTACGGCGACCGGCTTGCTGATCGAGGCAGCCTGGAACAACGTGTCCGGCGTGACGGCCGCAGGCGCGCCGGCCTCCACCAGGCCGGCCGTCCCGGTCTGGTGGATCTCACCGTCCTCGAACACCGCCCAGCTTGCGCCGGGCACCTTGAATTCCCCGAGATCCGTCTCGATCCCATCGCGCAGAACGTCCACGTTCCCTCCCTCGACTCCGTGGTTCAGAGCCTCTGGGAGGGAACGGTACGGCGGACGCGGTTCGCCGGGAGGAGGGATTACCTCGACGGCTCAGGCGCGTTGCAGTCGATCTTCGGGTTGGCACCGATGTAGTTGAGTGGGCCGGCGACGATGGTGACCAGCGTCGTGCCCACCTTGGCGCACGTCGCGTCGGATCCCGCGAAGTAGTTCCGCTGCGTGGCGGCCGCCAGGCCGATGAGCAGCCAGATGACAAGAACGATCGTGATGGTGCGGGAACGAGTCGTAGAGGCTCTACGAGTGCGCATATCCACCTCCTGGTTGGACGCACCCCCGTGTGGACCGTCCCAGCCGGTGCCCGCCGAAGGCCCGCCGGAAACTCAGATCTCGCGGAACTCGTAGTACGGCTTGATGTGCTCGTTGACGTACGCGCCGATGCTCGGCGCGGCGAGGAGGGCGGCGTACGTCGGTTGCGGCACCTCGTAGTACTGGTACGTGTAGCCGTTGACGTACTCGAGCTCCAGCGTGCCGTCGGACCAACCGACCGACCGCACGCTCGACGAATTCACCAGGCGTCGCCTCATCCGCAGCTCCTCTCGGTACGTCGTGCTGCGCCAGCCAGTCTGCACCGTCCATCAGTGCGCCGGTGATCGCTCCGGATCCTCGGTCTCGAGGCGTGCCAGGGCGCGAGCCAGATCGCCGAGCGCCGCGTTGAGCTGGGTCAGCGCCGAATGGTCGAGCGGTAATCGGCGGTGATCCAGGCCCAGGTTGGCCGCGAATCTGACCCGGGCGTCGGGGGACGCCTGACTGAGAAAGGTGTCGAGAGCATCCTGGAGGTGCGGGCTCGGCACCATCTCCGGTCTCTCACGCCACTTGGTGACCGTGCGTGGCGAGATGCCGAGCTGGTGGGCGAATGCCTCGTTGGTCAACCGCAGCGCCGTACGCAGGGCGTGTGCGTGCCGGCCGGTCCATTCTTCGATGACTGTCATCGCTGTCACTCCTTGCGTGTCGATCACTCCCTGCAATGAGGATATGGCGATCAAGTCACCGTCGGAGGGCAGAATTTCTGCCCTGTGGATACCGGTTGAGTTCCTGGTGAGGCCGACGAACCACCGGTTGACTTCTGCTCATGGACGAGATCAGCGGTAGAACCGCGACGCTGCTGCGGACCCCGCGACGGCGTCATCTGAAAGTCGCGAACAAGTCCGGGCCACGCTGCTTCCAGCTGGTCCGTCACGTCGACGTCTCCGGCATCAGCGGTACGGGCGTCGTCGCGGAGGGAGTCGAGTGGTCCGACGGGACGGTCGCCCTGCATTGGGGCGGACGTTATCCGACGACCACGATCTGGCCGGACGGCGTCGACGCCCTCCTCAGCATCCACGGTCACAGCGGCGCGACCATCATTCGCTGGCTGGACGAATGAGCATGCGCTCCCGATCTCGGTGGGGCGGGCCCACCCTGCAGCCGGCCCGCCTCACCGGCCTACTCCGAATAGAACTGCTCCCGGTACTCGCCTTGGGCGTCCTTGGCCGACTTCGTCGCCGACCCGTTCAGGTCGGTCCTGGCGGCGCCGGCCCTCGTACGGTCCCTGGCTTGCTGGGTGCCGGCTTGCCGCGGGACGGCCCTCTGCTGGGACTCGTCCGTCGGGCTCGCGTCGTCCACGTGAGCAAGGTCGTCGATCGCGGCGCTGAAGGCGAGTTCGGCGCGGGTCGGCGGAGGACGATCGATCGCTTCCGCGCGTTGAACCGGGAGATCGTTCGCGGCGGCGGACAGCTCGGAAAGAGTGTCGAGGAGGCCCACCGCGTTCTCGACCTCGCCGGGGTGATTGACGAGCCACCAGACCGCGGCCGATCCAGGCGTGGCGAAGACGTCCTCCTTCAGGTACGCACGTTTGTCTTGCTCCATCCGGCGTTCGAGCAGAGTCGTCTGCTCCCGGCGGTGCAGCGCGGCGAGGTGCTGGAGGTGCTTCTGATCCGCGTCCGGCAATCGCAGCCGCACCTCGGTGGCCCAACTGCGCACTTGCCCCTTCTCGTCGAGGGCGGGTTCGCCGAGGAGCGCGGCCAGGCGGTGCTGGTTGAGCGACTCCTCAGTGACCTGTTGTCTCGCGGTCAGGGCTCGAGCGCGCTCGAGCAAGGCATCGACCGCGACCGCACCGAGGTCGGCGTGCCGCGAACCGGACAACACGGTCGACCACTGCACGATCGCCGAGAAGCTGAACTGGAAGTCCGGCGAAGCAGACGGCAGCCGTACGTCGGCGACCGTCCGCGTCGGCGGTCCCGAGAAGACCGGCTCCCGATCAGCCAGTACGACGGATGGCGCCGGTGCCGGCTTGGTCACGACGGGACGGGGTTCGTCGGGCTGCTTCCAGACCACAGCCAGCAGGACGAGCAGGACCACAGTGAGCACGACCGCGGCCCATCCCGGCAGGCCGACGATGAGCGAAACGACGTACAAGATCAGAACAATCGCGGCAGCGGTCAGGAGGGTATTCCGGTGCAACTTCATGGTGGCGTTCCTTCACCACGTCGGGCGGACGTCAGCAGGTCGGGGAATGCGTACTGGACGGCTTCCCCCGTCCCTACTCCATCCAGGTCACCGGCAACCCAGACCACGGACGCGCCACACGACGTGCCCACCAAAAGTGTCACATGGCTAACCCAAAGTAGTCGCCCCACGCGTGTCGGGCCTGCCCCACGGGCTACGGCGGAGTTGCCGCGACCAAGACAGCGGTTGGCACCCGGCCGACAACCCTCCACACGGCCGGGCGCCAACCGCATGATCCCCGACCTCGCCCGGTCCGCGCTCCAGGATCCGATCCACGCGGCCGGGTCGGAGCGGGGGTTAGCCGGTAAGGGAGCGGAGGGCTCGGCGGGAGGGGGTCAGGAGGACGGGTTTGTAGGGGCAGCGGGCGTCGGTCAGGGTTTCGTAGGCGCGGATGGCTCGGTTGGCGGCGTCCCAGCCCTGCTCGGCCGGGGTGCGGCCGAGTCCGCGGTTGCGGACCAGAGCGCCGTAGAAGGCGGAGCAGAAGACGGTGGCCTCGTACCAGCCGATGACGGTGCTGGTGCCGATATACGTGATGTCGTCCTGGAGGCAATCGCGGATGGCGCGCTGCCACTTGCCGATGCCGGTCTTGCAGCCGTCGGCGATGACCACGCCGCTGGCGATCCCCCACTGGCGGTCCAGGAACCACTCCGCCAGCGACCGCAGCGAGACCTGGGTCTGGCCGTCGGTGGACAGGAAGGAGGGCTCCTCGCTGTGGTCACCGTGTGCCATCACGTGCAGCACCGTCGAGGGGGTGGTGAGCGCGGAGAAGGCGGTCTCGTGGTCGCGAGTGCGGACGAAGTTCACGTCGATCACCGGCTGGTCCCAGCCGGCGTTGATGTTCCCGGTGATCCCCTGGACGAAGGACATCGACGCGTCGAACGAGCTGTCCAGACCGAGGTCCACCAGAGTGATCAGCCGATTCTTCATACGCCTATCCCTCCAACGTGTTTCGATCCCCCGCCAGGAACCATGATGAACCACGGATCCGACAGTTCGCGCCCGGTTTGCCGGTGCTGAGACTGGCCGCCTGGACCTTACGACGTACGACGGGATCGGGCCGCCCGGGCGGTGGGCGCGGATCGTGATCGACGTACGGTGGCCGGGCAGCGTTCGCCGAAGGAGGAGATGGATGAGCCAGGTTCCGACAGTCACGTTGAGTCACGGAGCGGTGATGCCACGGCTGGGGTTGGGGACGTCGCCGATGAACGACGCAGATGCGGAACGGGCGGTGAGTGTGGCGCTCGAGCTCGGGTATCGGCTGGTCGACACTGCAGAGAACTACCGGAACGAGGTCGGGGTAGGGCGGGCGCTGCGGGGCGTGCCTCGAGACGAGGTGTTCTTGACGTCAAAGTTCAACAAGCGGTGGCACAGCGCCGAGGGTCCGCGGGTCGCGTTCGAGGCGAGCGCAGAAAAGCTCGGCGTGGAGTACCTCGACCTGCTGCTGATCCACTGGCCGAATCCGCAGCAGGACCGGTACGTCGACGCATGGCGTGGGCTGATCGCGCTGCGGGAGGCGGGGCTGGTGCGGGCGATCGGTACGTCGAACTTCAAGCCCGCGCATCTGCAGCGCTTGATCGACGAGACGGGTCAGGCGCCGGAGGTGAACCAGGTCCAGCTCAGTCCGGTGTGGGCGAAGGCGGCCGAGCGGGAGTTCCATGCCGCGCACGGCATCGTCACCGAGGCGTGGAGCCCGCTCGGGAAGGGGACCGAGCTCCTGAGTCATCCGACGGTGCAGAACATCGCGAAGGCACACGGGAGGTCGCCGGGTCAGGTGGTCCTACGGTGGGAGACACAGCAGGGCGTCGTACCGATCCCGAAGTCGAGCGACCGCGGACGCCTCGAGGACAACCTGGCGGTCTTCGACTTCGACCTGACCGACGCCGAGTTGGCCGCCCTGTCAGCCCTGGACGACACCGCCAAACCCGCCGCCGACTCAGACCGAGCCGGCCACTGACCCCGGCGGGCTAACTGGGCTCGCGAACCGCCAGGCCGTGCACGGCCGAGTGCCGCGAAATGCACGACGGGAAGCGGAATGCCGTGGTTGGGGTCGGGGTTGGAGGTTGATGTTGTGACGACGTCGAGTTCAGCGGAGACGTGATGTTGATTGGGCAGCTGGCCAAACGCACCGGCACTAATGAGCGGCTGCTGCGGTACTACGAACGTGTGGGGCTGCTTGCGTCGAGGCGGCAGGCCAACGGGTATCGCGAGTACGACGAAGCGGCTGAGCTGACGGTCAGGCAGATTCGCGCGTTGCTGGCCGCAGGTTTGTCGACCAGCATCATCAAGCTGGTGCTGCCGTGTGCCCATACCGATGGCTCGCTGAGTCCGTGCCCAGGTGTGCTGGACAAGCTGCGCCTGCAACTCAGCCGGCTGGACGAGCGCGCAGCCGAGCTGGCGCGCGCTCGCCAGACACTGGAACAGGCCATCACGGTTGCCGAAAGCAACAAGAGCTGAACCGACCGGCTCAGGTTGTAGGAGCCGGTGCGACCGAGTCGGATCCGAGGCCGTTGCTTCTCCGTCGTACCAGCTCTCAAGGGCAAGAAGGTCGACAGCGGCCGGATCAGCAGCAGTTCGAGCGTCGTCGCGGTCAGCTACGCAAGCAGCTGACCGCGACGCGCTGGGGTCAGTGGCTAGTGACTTCTGGTGCGGAGTCCCCAGCCGAAGGGGTACAGGGGGTGATAGTTCGGGTCGCCGATGTTGATCGGCTCCTGGTCGGCACTGCGTGGCCAGCTGTGGGAGAGCTTGCCCGTGAAGGGGCGCTTCCCGAACAGCACGTCGGCTACGCCTTCGCCTTGTGAGCCAGGCAGCCAGGACGCGACCAGGGCGTCGATCGTGGCGAGCTGCGCAGGCGGGATGACCTGTGGGCGGCCGGAGACGACCAGCACGACGCACTTGGCAATCGCCCCACACACCTTGTCGATGACCGCTCGGTCTACCGGTTGCAGATCCAGGCTCTTCGGTTCTCGCGGCACTCCGGCGTCTTCGGGATCGTACGCCCACTGCGGACCACCGACGTCGCCGAAGCCCTCCGCGTAAGGCGTCTCGCCGACGACCACCACAGCCACGTCGCTGCCCGCCGTCGGTGCCGAACCGTCCTTGCTGTAGGTCACCTGTGCCTGCGGAGCAACCTGCCGGATGCCGTCGAGAATCGTGTTGCCAGGAATCCGGTGCTGTCCCGACGCGCCCTGCCAGCTGAGCGTCCAGCCGCCTGCCTGGTTCCCCATGTCGTCGGCGTTGCGGCCGGCGACGTACACCTTGGCGTTCTTCTTCAACGGCAGCAGACCACCAGAGTTCTTCAGCAGCACCTGCGACTTGGCGACGGCCTCGCGTGCGAGCGCACGGTGCTGTGCCGAGCCGACGTCGGCGAGATGTGTGCGGTCCGTGTAGGGCTTCTCGAACAGCCCGAGCTCGAACTTCTTGGTCAGGATCCGCCGTACGGCGTCGTCGATCCGGGCCTGGGACACTCGGTCGGCGCGCACCTCGTCGAGCAGCGTGGTCTCGAAGGACTGGTACGCGTTCGGCTCCATGAACATGTCGATGCCGGCGTTGACCCCGGTCCGGACCTGTTCTGCCCAGTCACCCGGGAGCTGATGGATTCCCTCCCAGTCGGAGATGACGAAACCGTCGTACCCGAGCTTGCCCTTCAGCAGGTCGGTGATGAGCTCACGGTTCGCGTGCATCTTGATCGGGTTACCGACGCCGTCCTCGGTCCAGTCGATGCTGGAGAACGACGGCATCACCGTGCCGACGTCGTACTTGCCGACGGCGGGAAGGTACGGCGCGAGGTCGAACCGGGCGAAGTCCTGGCGGTTGGTCACCGTGATGCCCTGGTCGATCGTGTAGTCACCGGCGGCTGATCCGAACTCGGTGTCACCATCACCCGCGAAATGCTTGGCGCTGGCGAGTACCCGATCCGTCGCGGCGAGGTTCTTGCCCTGGAATCCTTCGATCGCGGCCGCGAAGCGGCTCACCAGAGCGGGGCTCTCCGAGAAACTCTCGTACGTGCGACCCCACCGGGTGTCGCGAGCGACGCAGACGCACGGGGCGAACGCCCACTGCGGCCCGGTGGCACGGGTCTCCTCGGCCACGACGTGTTCGATCCGCTGGACCAATCCGGGGTCCCAGGTCGATCCGAGTCCGATGTTGTGCGGGAAAACCGTTGCCCCGAGCAAGTTCCCGTGGCCGTGCACCGAGTCGACGCCGTACAGGATCGGGATCTGCAGGCGGGTCTGCAGAGCGGCGGCCTGGAACCGGTCGACCATGTCTGCCCAGGCCTCTGGCGTGTTGGGGGTCGGCACCGAGCCGCCTCCGGACAGCACCGAGCCGAGCCGCCAGGTGGTGACGAGCGAGGCGTCGTTCGTCACAGCACCTCGCTCGGCCTGGGTCATCTGGCCGACCTTGTCCTCCAGCGTCATCCGGCGCAGGAGGTCTTCGACCCGCGCCTTGATGGGAAGTCTGGTGTTCAGGTAGGCCTGCCCGCTGTTGCGAATCAGTGGGCGGGCCGTTGCATCGAACGACCCACGGTCGGGAGCAGCTCCCGACGACGGGACCGAAACCAGTGCGAGCACCAGGCCGACGGTGACGAACGCGGCCCAGGTGCGATGCGGTTTACTCAAACGCATGACGTTCTCCTTGGGCGAGAAAGGAGTGGAGCGCTCACTTCGTCACCCTCCGGCGATCATCCCGTGACGTCAAGGATTCGCCGTACCTCATGCGCTGAACGGCAGACGGCAGACGCGCTGCGGCCGTGGGCACGTACGTCGACAGCGTCGACTCCGACAGCGTGGACACCGCCCTGCGCGGCTTCCTGATGTCGCGAAGCGGGCAGGTGACGCGGGGTCGACGTACCTGGCGCGAGGTGCAAGGCGAGCGCCGCCGGCATGTACGGCGAACGAGAGCCGCGAGGTGCACAGCGGGTGACGGAATGTGGTGGTCGGGAACAGGGTTGGACGTTGACCTTGTGATGAGGTCAAGTTCAGCGGAGATGCGATGTTGATTGGGCAGTGGGCCAAACGCACTGGCGTCAGTGAGCGGTTGCTCCGGCACTACGAACGTGTGGGTCTGCTTGGGCCCGGTCGGCAGGCCATCACGGTCGCCGAAGCGGGAAAACGCTGACGCCAGCGCGGGGCCAGTCAGATCCGCGCTGGCCTCCGCCAGGATCAGCACCGGTCAGGCAGAGTTGCGCTGACCTCGCCGGGTCTGCACGGCCAGTCAGATCCTGGCGGGCCTGCGCCGGGTCGGCGCGGGTCAGTCACGTCCGCACGCTGATCTCCGGCGAGGTGGCTGGGTCAGGTTGTGAAGGAGGTGGTGACGACTGAGTCGGATTCGGCGCCGTTGGATTGGGACCAGAGGCGGATGCGGACCAGGGTGCCGTCGGGCACGGAGAAGTTGCAGAACGACCAGCCGTCGTAGTCCGAGACCGTGGTGTCGTCGAAGCATTCGTGAGCGTCGTACCAGAAGCCGACCTGGCTTTGATACAGCTGGATGGCCGCCCGAGCGCTATGGCCGTCGGCCTGCTCGTCGTGGACGCCCAGCCACTCGCCGTCGGTGCAGTAGACGGCTGAGCTGAGGCGCGAGTTGAGCAGTTCCTTGGACGGGTGGGCGTAGCAGTTGGCGGCCGAGTTCGCGTACGCCGGCGCCGCGGTCAGGAGGCCCGCGGTCAGCAGACCAATGGCTGACGCGGCGAGCGCACGTCGAGGCAGTGATGACAGAAACGGCATGGGGCGGCTCCCGGAACGGTAGACAGTCGCCGGCGATCATAAGCGGCGAACTGGGAGCGCTTCCAGCGTTTTAGCTGGGCAGCCCGGGACGCACCTCGGCCCCCGGGGAATGTGGGAAGTTCCCGGGGGCCGTGGTGCTTTCAGCTGGTGGTCAGCTGCAGCCGGAGGTGCTGCCGCAGCCTTCGCAGACGTAGCAGGAACCGCTGGGGCGCATCTTCGTGCCGCAGGTGAAGCAGAGCGGTGCGTCGACCGAGGTGCCGGTGATCAGTTCGAGCATCTCGGCGGTGGTGTGGGCCTCGCCCTTGACCGGCTTCGCGGCGGCCGCCTCGACCGGCTTGTCGGGGACGTCCGAAGCGACCGGCTCGACCGACTTCAGGGACTCGGCCTCGGACACCTCGACCGGGGCCGGCTCGTAGGAGCCGGTGTCGAGCTGCCGGGACCGCTCGTCCGCCGAGTAGATACCCAGGGCAGCCCGCTCGTCGAACGGCAGGTAGTCCAGGGCCAGGCGGCGGAAGATGTAGTCCATGATCGATTGCGCCATCCGGACGTCCGGGTCATCGGTCAGACCGGCCGGCTCGAACTTCAGGTTGGTGAACTTCTGGACGTAGGTCTCCAGCGGTACGCCGTGCTGCAGAGCGATCGAGATCGCGATCGAGAAGGCGTCCATCACCCCGGCCAGGGTCGAGCCCTGCTTGCCCATCTTCAGGAAGACCTCGCCGAGACCGTCGTCCGGGTAGGAGCCGGCGGTCATGTAGCCCTCAGCGCCACCGACCGAGAACGACGTGGTCCGCGACGGCCGCGACTTCGGCAGGCGCTTGCGGGTCGGTCGGTACTCGATCACCTTCTCGACGATCTTCTCCGCGACGGCGGCCTCAGCGGCGACGGCCTTCTTCGCCTTCGCGTCCGCCAGCGGCTGGCCGACCTTGCAGTTGTCGCGGTAGACCGCGAGCGCCTTCAGGCCGAGCTTCCAGCCCTGGAAGTAGACGTCGGCGATCTCCTCGACCGTCGCGGTCTCCGGCAGGTTCACCGTCTTCGAGATCGCGCCGGACAGGAACGGCTGCGCCGCCGCCATCATCCGCACGTGGCCCATCGGCTTGATGGCCCGCTCGCCCATCGCGGTGTCGAAGATCTCGTAGTGCTCCGGCTTCAGGCCGGGCGCGTCGACGACGTGACCGTTCTCGGCGATGTACTCGACGATCGCCTCGATCGTCTCCTCCGTGTAGCTGTACTGACGCAGCGCCCGCGGGACCGTCTGGTTGACGATCTGCATCGAGCCGCCGCCGACCAGCTTCTTGAACTTGACCAGCGAGAAGTCCGGCTCGATACCGGTGGTGTCGCAGTCCATCATGAAGCCGATGGTGCCGGTCGGCGCGAGCACCGAGGCCTGTGCGTTCCGCCAGCCGTTCTTGCCGCCGGTCTTCAGTACGCCGTCCCACGCCGCGGTGGCGTGCTTGTGCACGTCCTTGTCGATCTGGTGCACGGTCCGGATCGCGTCGTTGGCCGCCGCATGCTTGCGCATCACCCGGGTGTGGGCGTCCTTGTTCCGCTCGAAGCCGTCGTACGGTCCGACGACGCCGGCCAGCTCGGCCGACCGCCGGTACGACGTGCCCGTCATCAGCGACGTGATAGCGCCCGCCAGTGCGCGACCACCGTCGGAGTCGTAGGCGTGACCCGTTGCCATCAGCAACGCACCGAGGTTCGCGTAGCCGATGCCGAGCTGCCGGTACGCGCGGGTGGTGTCGCCGATCGCCTCGGTCGGGAAGTCGGCGAAGCAGATCGAGATGTCCATCGCGGTGATGATCAGCTCGACGGCCTTGACGAACTTCTCCGAGTCGAACAGGTCGTCGTCGCGGAGGAACTTCATCAGGTTCAGCGACGCCAGGTTGCAGGACGAGTTGTCCAGGTGCATGTACTCCGAGCACGGGTTGGATGCGGTGATCCGGCCCGTCTCCGGCGTGGTGTGCCAGTCGTTGATGGTGTCGTCGTACTGCAGGCCGGGGTCGGCGCAGGCCCACGCGGCGTGCGAGATCTTGTCGAACAGCTCACGCGCGTCGACGGTCTCGATCACCGAGTTGTCCAGCCGCGCCCGCAGCCCGAACTCGCCCTTCTCCTCGACCGCCCGCATGAACTCGTCGGTGACCCGGACCGAGTTGTTGGCGTTCTGGTACTGCACCGAGGTGATGTCGCGGCCGCCGAGGTCCATGTCGAAGCCCGCGTCGCGCAGCACGCGGATCTTCTCCTCCTCGCGCATCTTGGTCTCGACGAATTCCTCGATGTCGGGGTGGTCGACGTCGAGCACGACCATCTTCGCCGCGCGCCGGGTAGCGCCGCCGGACTTGATCGTCCCGGCGGAGGCGTCCGCGCCGCGCATGAAGGAGACCGGGCCGGAGGCGGTGCCGCCGGAGGACTGCAGCAGCTCCTTGGAGGAACGGATCCGGGACAGGTTCAGACCGGCGCCGGAGCCGCCCTTGAAGATCAGGCCCTCCTCCTTGTACCAGTTCAGGATCGAGTCCATCGAGTCGTCGACGGCGAGGATGAAGCAGGCCGACACCTGCTGCGGCGACGCGGTCCCGACGTTGAACCAGACCGGCGAGTTGAAGCTGAAGTACTGGTGCAGCAGCATCCAGGCGAGCTCGTGCTCGAACACCTCGCCGTCGGCCGGGGTGGCGAAGTAGCCGTACTCCTCACCGGCCTTGCGGTAGGTCTTCACGACCCGGTCGAGCAACTGCTTCAGGCTCCACTCGCGGTTGTCGTGACCGACCGCGCCGCGGAAGTACTTCGTGGTGACGATGGTGGACGCGTTCACGCTCCAGTAGTCGGGGAACTCGACCCCGCGCTGCTCGAAGACGGTCTCACCGGTCTTCCAGTTCTGCTGTACGACGTCGCGACGCTCCCAGGTCACCTCGTCGTACGGGTGCACACCCTCGGTGGTGAAGATGCGCTCGATGGTGAGTCCCGCGGGCACGTTCTTGCCCCTGCGGAACCCGGCCGCCGACCTCTTGGTCGACCCCGAGTGGCCGGTCACCGTCTCTGTCATGGTTGCTCCTCGCCCTGTGTCTGTACCGCCGCGGTCTGTCGGGACCGCCCCGTTGAGTAACGCCAGGTGTTGCTAGATGGTGCTGAATCCCCGATTTATGTCTGCTGGGTCGGCTTCAGCGGGCGCGGCTCGGTGCCCTGAGGCTCCTTCTCCGCCCGCAGCAGCGCGATCTCGGTCTCGAAGTCGTCGGCGGACTCGAACTGCCGGTAGACGCTCGCGAACCGCAGGTAGGCGACCTCGTCCAGCTCCCGCAGCGGACCGAGGATCGCGAGTCCGACCTCGTGCGCGGGCACTTCCGGCGAGCCGCTCGCCTTGAGCGCGTCCTCGACCTTCTGGCCCAGCCGGGCCAGTGCGTCCACGTCCACCGGCCGGCCCTTGCAGGCCTTGCCGACGCCGTTGATGACCTTCTCCCGGCTGAACGGCTCGGTCGCGCCGGAGCGCTTCACCACCGTCAACTGCATCTGCTCGACGGTGGTGAACCGCTTCTCGCAGACCGGGCACTGCCGCCGGCGGCGGATCGCTCCGCCGTCCTCGGCCACCCTGCTGTCGACCACTCGGGAGTCGGCGTGCCGGCAATACGGACAGTGCACGAATCACTCCTCCCGCCGGCCGCCGAGGGGGCGGTCTGTGGATCAGCCTGGGGACAACCTGTGTATGACCTGTGTGCAACCAACCACTACCTGTGGAAAATTACACCCGTGTAACCACTACATCTAGGGATCCTAGATCGCTGCTCCGACAGTTTGCAAGAACGCTCGAATCTCGCGCGCGTCTCCTTGTTTCAACACCCGCGCGACCCCGTGTACTCCCGCGTGGCGCCACCGGAACAGGCCCGCGGAGGCGCAGACTACGGTCCCGCGATCGGCTCTCCGGCCGGTAGGCAGAAGTCGAAATCGCAGCCCCGATCCGCTCCCAGAACGTGGTCGCGGAACAACCGCCGGTAACCGGTGGGCCCAGGGGTACGGCGTGGTGCGAGAGCGGCCCGGCGAGTCTCGAGCTCTTCGGGTGGGACCAGGAGGTCGAGCCGGGCCTCGGACACCGAGAGCCGGATCCGGTCGCCGGTGCGTACCAGCGCCAGCGGTCCACCGAGGGCGGCTTCCGGAGTGACGTGGAGAACGATCGTCCCGTACGCCGTACCACTCATGCGGGCGTCGGAGATGCGGACCATGTCCCGGACTCCGCTACGGGCCAGTTTGGCCGGGATGGGGAGGTAGCCGGCCTCGGGCATGCCGGCACCGAGTGGACCGGCGTTCTGCAGGACCAGGATGTCAGTCGGCTCGACGTCCAGGTCTGGGTCGTCGATCCGGGCCGCCAGGTCTTCCAGCGACGTGAAGACCACGGCCCGGCCGGTTGTCTCGAAGAGCGCCGGGTCTGCGGCAGACCGCTTGATCAGCGCGCCAGATGGCGCCAGTGACCCGCTCAACCACACCAGCCCGCCTTTCGGCCGACTCGGCGTGCTCAGCGGCCGTACGACGTCCCGGTCCACCCACGCCGGCCCGTCACCGAGCCGCTCCCCCAGCGTCTCGCCGGTCACCGTCAGCACGGACAGGTCGAGCAGGTCCCGCAGCTCATGCAGTACGGCGGGGAGTCCGCCCGACGCGTGGAGATCTTCCATGTAGTGCGCACCCGTCGGCTTCAGCTCGACCAGGACCGGCGTGGTCTCGCTCAACTCGTTCAACTCCGCCGGATCGATCCGGAGTCCGAGTCGCCCGGCCATGGCGGTGAGGTGGATCAGCGCGTTCGTGGATCCACCGATGGCGAGGAGCACCCGCAGAGCGTTGCGAATCGAGGCTGTTGTGACAATCTGGTCCGGCGTCCGGCCGGCCGTGGCAATCGACACCGCAGCGGCACCCGTCGCCTCGCCGATCCGCAAGCGGTCGGCGTGCACCGCCGGTGCGGCCGCACTGTCCGGCAACGCCATGCCGAGCGCCTCTACCAGGCAGGCCATCGTCGACGCGGTCCCCATGACCGCACAGGTCCCGGCTGTGGTCGCCAGGTTCCGCTCCACCCGACCGATCTCCTCCTCCGGCACCTCACCGGCCCGGTAGCGCGCCCAGAACCGTCGACAGTCAGTGCATGCGCCCAACCGCTCGCCCTGATACCGGCCTGTCGACATCGGGCCGGTGACGAGCTGGATCGCCGGACGACCGGCCGAGAACGCGCCCATCAGCTGCGCCGGCACGGTCTTGTCACACCCGCCGACCAGCACGACCCCGTCCATCGGCTGAGCCCGGACGAGTTCCTCGACATCCATCGCCATCAGGTTGCGGTAGACCATCGCGGTCGGTTCGAGGAAGCTCTCGCCCAGCGAGATCGTCGGGAACTCCATCGGCAGCCCGCCGGCCGCGAGGATGCCGCGGGCAACGGACTCCACCAGCTCCGGCTGTTGCCGATGGCACGGGTTGAAATCGCTGGTCGAGGTGGCGATCCCGATCACCGGCCGCTCCAGCGACTCCGGCGACCGCCCGCTCGCGTGCAGGAACGCGCGCCGCAGATACCGCGAGAACTCCGGATCCCCGTAGCTCACCAGCCCGCGGTAGATGCCGCTCATGACACGCCAGGCGTGTTCCGCAGGTGCTCGGCCAGCAGCCGCAACATGCTCTCCGGCGGTACCGCGGCCGGCGGCCGGACGGCGTCGTACGCGATCAAGCCGCGTCGGACGAGACTGTGTTTGCGCAGACCGAGCGCGATCCCGGCCTGGAACTCGAAGTTGACCAGCGGAAGGTAGTCCCGCCACACCTCGCGAGCAGCGTCGAAACCACCTTCACGGTACGCCGTCACACACGCGATCAGGCCCTCCGGGACCGAGAAGCCGGTCATCGCGCCGGCCGCGCCGGCGGCGAGCTCGTCGAGCAGGCAGGTGCCGCCGAGGCCACCGAAGATGGGTACGTCGAGTCCGGCCGCCAACTCGGCGACGGCGGGCGGGCTCGGGGACGACTCCGACTTCACCGCGACGGCGGACGGCACGTCACGTACGGCGGCGATCAGATCGGCGGTCGTGATCCGGATGCCGGTGATGATCGGGTAGTCCTGGACCACGATCGGACGTTCGGTGCGCTCGGCAACGGAATTCAAATGATTGCTCAGCGCACCGGGATCGCTGGAGTTCACTTGAACCATAAGTCCGGCGAGGCGGGAATCGACTGCCGGCAGCACATTGGCGGCCTCCGCGCACACCTCGTCGAGCTCCAGCGCGCTGATCCCGACGACGAGCGGCAGCCGGGACGACGCCGCGACGACCGTCTCCACCACCGTGCGCCGCTCGGCGGAGCTCAGCCGGGCCGCTTCGCCGAAGACGCCGAGCACGGTCAGGCCGGTCGCACCGATCGACTCGTAGTGCCGGACCTGTCGCGCCAGCGATTCCGTGTCGACGGCCGAACCGTCCTCGCTCAGCGGAGTCGCCAGCACGCCCCATACGCCGGGATCCAAAGTCATCCCGCTCCCTTCTTCAGCACGACGAGACTAAGCGCCGGTCGCGGTAGGTCCAACGGCATAGTGAAGCCGCCGTCGATCTCGACCACCACATCGTCGCTGAGTCGTTCGAGGCCTTGGCGGGCGGTGATGGCGGCGAGTTGTTCAGGCGTCGGATCCTGGGGTGCGCCGAGCTCCTGCCAGATCGTGTGACTGTTGCTGTGACTGTGGTCGATCCGGAAGTGCTGGACGGTCCACGGGCCGGAATCCAGACCGTTCACCTCGAGGTCGACGCCGGCCGTGGCCGGGTCAGCGGCGTACTGGTCGTCAGTGTGGCGCCAGACGAGAATCGTGATCTCGTCGCCGTCGGCACCGGCGATGACGTCGATCTCCTCGGGAAGACCGTTGCCTAGAGTACTGATATCGGAGATGTCCGCGGCCTGGTCCGAGGTGGCGGCCAACCGGCGGTGGCCGAGGCGGGCGAAGGCGCGGTAGGCGTTCATCAGCGGCTTCTCGACGCCGGACGCGGTGACGAAGCTCCGCGTGCCCTCGAAGTACCGCTCGCCTTCCATCGAGAAGCTCCAGGTGGTTGCCTCATGCACCTTCGCGGTGTGCTGCGCGTTGAGGTCGAGCACCTTCTTCATCAGCTTGGCCTGGAACACCGGGTAGTACTCGTTGTTGCGGTAGGCGAAGTTCGCGTTGTCGTAGATCCCCCAGTGCGCCGGGACCGATGCGTCGCACTCGTCCACGATCACCGGCTGCCCGGCGTACTGCGGGAACTCCTCGATGACGGCCAGCGCGCGGTCGATCTCGCGGAGCATCTTCGGGGTGGACGGCGACTGCTGTACCGGCGCCGGGGCGCCGATCGGGCCGTACGTGCGCCACGGAGTGAAGTGCGAGCCCTTGGTGTGGAAGGACACGAAGTCGACGGGCAGGTCGCGGTCGGCACAGGCCTGGAGGAAGCCGCGCAGGAAGACCGCGCCCTCATCCCCACCGGTGACCGCGGGCCCACCGACCTTGGCCGATGGATACACACCACGGATCGCCTTGACCGTCACGTCGTACAGCTCGTGGAACTGTTCCGGCGTACCGCGCCAGTAGGAGATGTCGGGCTCGTTCCACAGTTCCCAGAGCCAGTGCTGGACCTCGTCGGCGCCGTACCGCTCCAGAGCGTGTTCGACCAGTGCCGCGACCAGTCCGCCCCACTTGGCGTAGTCCTTGGGCGGATAGGACCACCAGCCGGCCTCATAGGCGCTGTACTGACTCGGGCTGCCCTCGAAGGTGAAGTCCGTCTTCGCCTCCTCTGGTACGAGCGCTAGCGGGCTGAACGCGAGTTCGACCAGCGGATGATGGCCGGCGTCGACGATCGCGTCGTACGTCAGGTCGGCGATGGTGAAGTCGTAGTACGGCTTGCCGTCCGCGTCCTCGTGGTAGACGTTGCCGCTACCCCAGTGCGGCAGACCGAGCCCCGTGCCGCTGTTGAAGATGTTGTGCGGCCGGACGTGGTACGGCGTCTCCGCGAAACCACCGATGGTCCGCAGGGTCCGGCGTCCCTGCGGCGTGTAGGTCCAGTTGATCTCGTCGTACCCGAGGCTCGCCCATGGGCGGTCCAGTACGCCGAGGTCCTGCGCCGCGTCGACGGTGACGCGTGCCTGGCGGATTGGTGTGGCCTCGGGGTCGGAGGGGGTGTAGGCGAGTCGCTGCACTGCGCTGGGCGAGGCGTTCTGAGTCATATCGGCCTTTCGGTCCGGTGCTGCTCATGGCACGAGCGCTGTATCGATAAACAGCTCCGAGCCAGCCTACAAGCGCGGCGCGCTCACCTCGAAGGTGATCTCGACTGTCGATCCCGCGACGGTCGCCGTCACGGTGTGCTGCCCAGCCGTCAGCAGGACCGGGTCGATCAAGGCGCCATTGGCGACCGGGACGCCGTCGAGCGTGATCGCGATGGGCTCGGGCGAATTGTTGCCGACGGCAACTCGTAGGCGCTGGCCCGGCTCGATCCGCTCCCCCGCCGCCGGGCTCAGGATCGTCGCGGCCGGTTTGAGCCGCTGGCCGAACGCCGCGTTCCAGCCGGCCAGCTCGGCCGGGCGGTTGGTGATGATGCCGTCGACACCGGCTCGCTCCAGCGCGTTCCAGCTGGCCGGATTGTCGACAGTCCAAATGTTGACCGCGACCCCGGCCGCGTGCAGGCCGGCGACGATGTCCGGCCGGAGCCCGAACGCGGCCTCCGACGGGTTGTACGCCGACAACTCGAGATCCTTCGCGATCGCCGGCGGATCCGGATCGAGCGTGGATCGCAGCAGACCGAGCGGCAGTTCGGGAGCGAACTCGCGGACCCAGCGCAGGTGCTGCGGCTCGAAGCTCTGCACGAACACCCGCTGGCTCATCCCGCGACCGTGGATCTCGTCGACAATCCGCTCGACCGATTCGCGCGGGTGCACGCCCTTGATCTCGAGCAGCAGACTGCCACCACGCTCCCTGAACCCGTCAAGCTGCGATACCAGCGTCGGCACCCGCAGACCGGCGTACCCGGGCGCGAACCACGACCCCGCATCCAACTCGGCCACCTGAGCCGCCGTCAGCGACCGGATCGCTCCGGTCCCGTCCGTGGTCCGGTCGACGGTCTCGTCGTGCAGGACCACCGGTACGCCGTCCTTCGTCGGCTGTACGTCGTTCTCGATCCACTCGACCCCCGCGCGGCGAGCGACCTCGTCGGACGCGGCCGTGTTCTCCGGCGCCGCCGAGGAACCACCGCGGTGTGCCCAGATGCGCAGCGGCGCACCGGGCTCGCGAACGAACGACTCCCGCACGGGCCGCGCGACGGTCAGGGTCACAGGCATCGACCGTAGAAAGGCGACGCGAACACCGCTCAAGCCAGTGATGAACTGCCCGCCAACTCCGGATGTAACCCGGCATGCGTGAGGATGGCGCCATGAAGCCGGTGATTCTCGACGTCGACACAGGACTGGACGACGCCTGTGCCCTCCTACTGGCCGCTCGGCACCCCGAGCTCGACCTCAAGGCCGTGACCTGCGCCGGCGGCAACGTCGGATTGGACGACGTGGTGATCAACACGCTGACCGTGCTGGAGGCTGCCGGGCGGCCCGACGTTCCGGTCGCTCGTGGTGCCGCGTTGCCGCTGCTCCAGCCGGTGCGGGCCGCTCCGCATGTCCACGGCGTCGACGGGCTCGGCGATCTCGACTGGCCGCGATCCACCCGTACGACGGATTCCCGGCATGCGGTCGAGTTGCTGCGCGACGTACTGGGGGACGCCGCGACGACCGGCGACCTGGTGACGCTCGTTCCGTTGGCACCGATGACGAACATCGCGCTCTTGCTGCGCACCTACCCCGAAGCGGCTGCGGGACTCCGCGAGATCGTGTTCATGGGCGGCGCGGCCGGGATCGGGAACGCGACCGCGTCGGCGGAGTTCAACATCTGGACCGACCCGGAGGCGGCCGCGATCGTGCTCAGTGCGGCCGGGGAGCTCGGCGTACCGGTGACGATGTACGGGCTGGATGTCTTCTACGACGTCGTGATCTCGCTGGACCAGGCGCGCGGGTTGGGCGGATCGCCGTCGGCGGAGCTGGCGCGGAAGCTGATCGAGAGGCGGAGCGAGCTCTACAACTCCGACGGGGCCAGCATCGGGGACGGCGGCGCAGTGTGTGCGGTGATCGATCCGTCCGGGCTGACGACTCAGCGCTTCCCGCTGCGAGTGGAGCTGGCGGGGAGCTGGTCCCGGGGTCGCACGATCGTCGACACGCGGGACTGGTCCGCGGATCTCTCTGGCGATCCCCACGGGCCGTCGTCGACCGCCGTACAGGTCGCGACCGCGGTCGACGGTGCTCGCTATGCCCAGTTGTGGCTGGACACGGTCAAGTAGCCAACTCCTGCAGGCGGGCGCGCACGCCGTCCAGGAAGAGATCGAGGCCATCGCTGAAGAGATCCATGGAGCCTGGGGACTCGGCGACCACGGCAGCCAACGTCCAGCGGGCGCTCACCTCGAAGATGTGGCGCGCCTGAGACTCGGGTACGCCGAGGTCGACGAGCGACTGGATCTGCGCGCGCACCAACTCAGCGCGTGAGCCTTCGCCTTGGTCGCGGTCAGGAGTGGCCTTCGACTGGATCAGGCCGGCCAGGCCGGGGTGTTCGGCGTAGAACGCTCGCAGCTCGAGCGCCCCGGCCTTGGTGACCGCGATCCACTCGTCGACGCTGCCGAGTTCGACGTACGCCGTTTTGTCCGCGGTGAACTGGTCGAACGCGTTCCGGGCGACCAGGTCGAGGAGCTCGGACTTGTTGTGGACGTGGTGATACAGCGACGGGGCGCGGACCTGCAGGCGCTCGGCCACAGTGCGCATCGTGAGACCGTCGACGCCACTGGCGCGGATGACAGCCAGTGCAGCGTCGGCGATCGCGGCAGTCGAGATCCCGGCCGCGGCATGGGAGGACGGATCGCGTCTGGTCACTAAACCTCGTTGTCGACTCTCGAGCTCGGCAGCTATTGTCTAACGACATTAGACAGCCTACTCGAGGATGGCTCCGTGCCTGGACTACGCCCCACCTACCCGCTGCGAACCGAGCGACTCGACCTGAGGCCGCATCGGATGGACGACCTCGACGATCTGTTCGCGTTCCATTCGCGACCTGAGGTGGTGCGCTACACGCCCTGGCCGGTCCGGGATCGCGAAGAGACCCGCGTCGCCCTCGAGAAGAAGCTGAGCCAGGGCGAGTTGACCGAACCGGGCCAGTGGCTGGTGCTCGCGATCGAGCTCCGCGAGACCGGGACCGTGATCGGTGAGGTGCTGCTGAAGTGGGCCAGCGAGACCGATCGCCAGGGCGAGATCGGCTTCGCCCTGCACACCGACTACCAGGGCAAGGGGCTCGCGGCCGATGCTGCGCGCGAGGTGCTGCGAGTTGGATTCGAGGATCTTGGGTTGCACCGGATCGTCGCGATCCTGGATGACCGCAACACCGCGTCCGCCGGCCTGCTGGAACGCCTCGGGATGCGCCGGGAGGCGCACCACATCCACGCGCTCGTCTTCAAGGGCGAATGGGCCAACGAGTACGTCTACGCCCTGCTCGAGGACGACTGGCGCGCTGCCCGGGCCTGAGGTTCCCAGCGAAGTTGTTTACTGGGATCGGGGGCCGCGATGGGCATCGACAACCAGATCTACGACCGGTTGGGCGGCGGCTGGTGGGACGAGGCCAACCCGCTGAACACGCTGAACGGCAGTTTCACGCCTGGGCGGTTCGCCTACTTCCGCGGCGTACTCCGTCGGACCGGACGCGATCCAGCCGGCCTGCGAACGGTCGACATCGGGTGCGGGGGCGGATTCCTGGCCGAGGCGTTCGCGCAACTGGGGTGCCGGGTCGTCGGCCTGGATCCGTCGGAGGTCTCGGTCCGGACTGCGCGCGAGCATGCGAAGTCGTCGGGATTGGGCGTCGGGTACGCCGTGGCCGCGGGTGAGCGGCTGCCGTTGGCCGACGCGAGTGTTGATCTCGCGTACTGCTGTGACGTGCTCGAACACGTGTCGGACCTGGAACGGGTGGTCGGCGAGACGGCGCGCGTGCTCAAGCCCGGTGGTCTCTACCTGTTCGACACCATCAACCGGACCCGCACGTCGAAACTGCTGGCCGTCAAACTGCTGCAGGACTGGCGACTGACGCGAGTCGTCGACACCGAACTGCACTCCTGGGCGCTGTTCATCAAGCCGGCGGAGCTCGAGGAGATCCTGCACCGGCACGGCCTACGCCTCGACGAGATCACCGGACTCGGGCCGCGGGCGAGCAAAGCCTCGCTGCTGTGGAACTTCACCCGCGCCCGCCGCGGTCGGATCACCTTCGGCCGGCTCAGCCGGCTGATGGACGTCGGCCAGGTGAAGGGCACCGCCGTGTCCTACATGGGCTGCGCCACCAAGACGGTCTGATCAGCGCGCGATCGGGATCTGGAGCGTCTGGCCGGGAACGACGTCGGCCGGGCTGGCGAGCTTGTTGAGGTCGGCGATCTTCTCGACGACGGTGGCCGGGTCCTGGGTCGGGTTGGTGTCCTGGGCGATGGACCAGAGGGTCTGGCCGGGGGCCACCTGGACGGAGACCGTGTGGGAGAAGTCCGGGCCCGGGACGAGGACTCCGCTGACGCGCAGGCCGAGGACGACGATCGCCGATCCGAAGACGACGACGGAGATGGCGGTCAGCAGCATCCGGCCGCGGCGGGTGAGCCGCAGAGCAGGCGCCTCAGCCTCGGCGACCGCGTGACGCCGGACCCGAGTGGACCCAGGGTTGGCGCGACGCACGTCGCCGGCCCGGCGGCCGAGGACCTCACCGGAGCAGGCACGGACCGGCAGCGGCTCGGTGCTGGTGCCGGCGATCCTGGGGCGACGGCGCGGGGTCCCGCTCGGGGACGGCGCGGCCTCAGGCGCCTGGCGGCCCACCAGTGCATCTGCCGCGAGAGCCGTTGTGCTCATCGGATCCTCCAGACCTCGTCCAGACCACGTCTTGGGCTGTCGATCTCTGTCTACCGGTCCCCTCCGACAGTTTCCGGAAACCGACCGGCCCGAACACTTGTTCGATCGAACGCCTGTACGAATGATTAACCGACAGGCGCCCGTCGCGCAACCACTTCCAACCACGACACGCCCGGTAAATTCCCACCACCCCGGCCGCCTCGCCCGCGGCTTATAACCCGACACACGAACAGACGTGCGAACCGACACGCCTTCGAACAGATGTTTGAAGAATCTCAGGATTCGGTCTACGGTCGTGTCAGTCGAGCAAGCTTTGGCCGGTGTGCGACCGCCGGCCCGACCAGAGGAGCAATCACCGATGGCCAGGACGCCGAGCGGTTCCAGCAAGGACGAGCGCCGCGCCGCGGGGGCCGGTCAACCGGCGGACCGGACCGTGGCCGAGCTGCCCGACGGCCCGGCCGACGCGACCGGTCTGACGCCGCGCCAGCGCCGCGTGCTGGACGTCATCCGGGACTCGGTGGACAGCCGCGGCTATCCGCCGTCGATGCGCGAGATCGGCGAGCGGGTCGGCCTGACCAGCTCGTCGTCGGTGTCCCACCAACTACGCGTGCTGGAGCAGAAGGGCCTGCTCCGCCGCGACCCCAACCGGCCACGGGCGATCGAGGTCCGCTACCCGGGCGAGGTCGACGCCGCGGCCCGGCGGACGGCGCTCGGTTCGGTGCGGCAGACGACGTACGACGAGACCGGGGCCGGCGACGCGCATCCGGACGCCGCCTACGTGCCGGTCGTCGGCCGGATCGCCGCCGGTGGGCCGATCCTGGCCGAGCAGGAGATCGAAGAGGTCTTCCCTTTGCCCAAGGCAATGGTCGGCGAGGGCACGCTGTTCATGCTGCGGGTCAAGGGTGAGTCGATGATCGAGGCGGCGATCTGTGACGGCGACTGGGTGGTCGTCCGGCAGCAGCCGACCGCGGAGAACGGTGACATCGTGGCCGCGATGATCGACGGCGAGGCCACCGTGAAGACGTTCAAGAAGACCAAGACCGAGATCCTGCTGCTACCACACAACCCCGCCTTCGAGCCGATCGACGGCAAGGACGCGATCATTCTCGGAAAGGTCGTAACAGTTCTGCGCCGAGTCTGACATGTCAGACGCCGCGCGAAGTCGGGCGTGTCGTGTCAGCATTGAGTCATGACGACTGTCTATGACTTCAGCGCCGTGCGGATCGAAGGCAATGAACAGTCTCTTGCCGATTTCCGCGACCAGGTGCTCCTGGTGGTGAACACGGCCTCGCAGTGCAGCCAGACCCCGCAGTACTCCGGCCTGCAGAAGCTCTACAAGAAATACCGCAGGCAGGGCTTCTCGGTGCTTGGCTTCCCCTGCGACCAGTTCGGCCACCAGGAGCCCGGTGACGAGAAGGAGATCGCGAACTTCTGCTCGACGATCTATCACGTCACGTTCCCCATGTTCGCCAAGATCGATGTGAACGGGTCGAAGACGCTTCCGCTGTACAACTGGCTGAAGCGTGAGCAAGGCGGCCTGCTCGGCGGACGGATCAAGTGGAACTTCACCAAGTTCCTGATCGGCCGAGACGGCGGGGTGATCGCGCGCTACGCGCCGACTCACTCGCCGGAGAAACTGGCCGACAAGATCGAGGCTGCGCTGGAGATTCCGGCGCCGTCCCGGGAAGCGAACGACTGACCTACGGATGCGGCCTCGAGGGATTCGTGGCCACATGCAACAGTCGTTTGCGTGAAGAGCACCGGAGTTCCTCTCGGCATTGGCTGAAAATCGCCGTTTTCTGCGACACCTGAACAGCTGCCGTCTCAGCGCAGCAGGTTTCTCTCCGCATTCCGAACATTTCGGCTCGGTGCCCGCATGTTCTGGCGGCCGGGGCTTTCCGCTGCTTGCACGTGAACATTCCACGCACTTGCACACTCGATGCTTCATCAACCCTGCCCGGACACCCGCCGAACAACCCCAGAAGACCCCGACGTGCCGGGTGCCGCGGGCGCCGGGTGCCGCGGGCGCCGGGTGCCGCGGGCGCCGGGTGCCGCGGGCGCCGGGTGCCGCGGGCGCCGGCTGGCACAAGCGCCGGGGTGACGCGGGTGCCGGGTGCCGCGGAAGGCCCGCTGCCCGGGATGCCGGGTGCTCGACACGCTGCTCAGCTTCCGTCGGCCGGGGCCTCGGACAAGTCATGGGGTCCTCGGACATGGCACAACCTGTCCCAGGTCCCCAGATGGTGAGCAAGGTCCCGGTTCGAGGTCGCCCGGGGGTGTGCGGGTCCGGGAGGGTGCCCGGTGCCAACCCGGTGGGTTTGCCCGGCGCCCGGTGCCAACCCGGTGGTCGGGGGCCCGCGCCCAGCGCGGGGAGCCGCGGGTGCCGGCTGCCGCGGAAGGCCTGCTACCCGGGGTGCCGGGTCCTCGAGACGCTGCTCAGCTTCCTTCGGCCGGGGCCTCGGACAAGTCATCGGGTCCTTGGACATCGCACAACCTGTCCCAGGTCCCCAGATCGTGTGCAAGGTCCCGGTCCGAGGTCGCCCGAGGGGTGTGCGGGTCCGGGAGTGGTGTCGGGCCGGCGTGCGGCTGGGTGTCGGCCTGATTCGAGTGCGGCGTGGGATGGAGTGGGGCGGACTCGCGGGGACGGGCTCAGACGAGGACCGCTTCGGGGTTGATGTCCAAGCGGAGGCCCCGCCACACGGGATGACGGAGGCGGGCGTCGGCGGCCCAGCCGGAGTAGGTGACTTCAGCAACCAGCACCGGGTCGAGCCAGTGGGCGCGACGGCGGTCGGGTCCGGGGATCGTGGCAGGGTCGAAGGGTGGGCGGTCGATCTCCAGGCCGGCCAACTCGGCGGACAGCATGTCCAGGGTGGCGAAGTCGAGACCCGAGCCGACCTTGCCGATCAGGACCAGGTCGCCGCCCGGTTCGGCGTACGCGCCGCAGTAGAACGAGCCGATCTTGCCCTCGCGGTTGCCCTCTCCCGGATGCCAGCCACAGAGGATCACATCGCGCGTCTGCACCGGCTTGACCTTGATCCAGTCGCTGCTGCGGCGGCCGGCCAGGTACCGGGACTTCCGGCGCTTCGCCACCACTCCCTCGAGCCCGGTCGACGCCGACAACTCCAGCGCCGCCTCCCCGTCGTCATACGCGGGCGGTGTCTCCCAGAACGGGTCGCCGATCTCCAACGAGTCCAGCAGTCCACGGCGATCGTCGTACGTTGCCTCTAGCAACCACTTGCCGTCGAGGCGAAGGACGTCGAAGAGCCGCACCGAGACCGGGACCTCGGTGATCAGGTGACGCAGGTGGCGCGGATCGCGGACGTGCATCCGGCGCTGCAGCAGGCCGAACGAGGGTGCGCCGTTCTCGTCCAGGGTGACGATCTCGCCGTCCAGTACGGCGGGCAGCCGCAAACCCGGCGCCTCGGCCAGCCCGATCAGCTCGGGGTAGCCGCCGGACACGTCCCGGCTGTTCCGCGACCAGAGTCGGCAGACACCGGCATCCACCTCGGCGATGACGCGGATGCCGTCCCACTTCATCTCGTACGACCAGCCCGCGCCCGACGGCATCTCCCCCAGCGCCGCCATCATCGGCAGCACCGGCGGACCGGTCACGGGGCTCACGTCGATTGCAATCGCTTCAGGGCGCCGAGCACTTTCTCACGATCGGCGGTCGGCCACATCGGGGGCAAGGAGGCGCGCAGGAAGGCGCCGTACCGCTGGGTGACGATGCGGGGGTCCAGGATCGCGACCACCCCGCGGTCGGAGCTGCGACGGATCAGCCGGCCGGTCCCCTGCGCGAGGAGCAGCGCGGCGTGGGTCGCGGCGACGGCCATGAACCCGTTCCCGCCGGCTTCGTCGACGGCGCGCTGGCGGGCGGCCATCAGCGGCTCGTCCGGACGCGGGAACGGGACCCGGTCGATGATCACCAGGTTGCAGGTCGAGCCCGGTACGTCGATGCCCTGCCAGAGCGACAGGGTGCCGAACAGTGACGTCTCCGGGTCGTCGACGAACTCGCGGGCCAGCTCGCCCAGCTGCGCGTCACCCTGACAGAGCACCTTCAGGTCGGTCGCCTCGCGGACCGCAGCCGTCGCCGCCTCGGCAGCCCGCCGGGACGAGAACAGGCCGAGCGTCCGGCCGCCCGCGGCGGTGACCAGATCGATGATCTCGTCGAACTGCTTCTGGCCCAGTCCGTCGCGATGGGGCGGCGGCAGGTGCTTGGCGACGTACAGGATCGCCTGCTTCTCGTACTCGAACGGCGAACCGACGTCGAGACCACGCCACGGGAGCGGGCCGGTCTCGGAATCCGAGTCGACCTCTGGCATCTCGTCGTCGTCCTCGAGCTTGTCGGCCGGGCGGAGACCGACCTGGCGGGCGATCGCGTCGAAGTCGCCGCCCAGCGACAGCGTCGCCGAGGTAAGAACGGCGGTGCGGTCCTTGAGCACCAGCTCGCGGAGGAGACCCGCGACCGTGAGCGGGGCGATCCGAAGCTCGCGGCCGAAGCGGTCGCGGTCGGTCATCCAGACGACGTCGAGGTCGCTCAGCGCGGCGACGCGTTCGGAGACGTCGAAGATCTCCTTGACCGCGCCCTTGGCCTGCCGCTTGGCGCCGTCGGGATCGTCGTCCTTGTCGTCGGACTTCTTGTTCAGGTCGGAGTACAGCCCGCGGGCCGCATCGCGGACGAGGGCGGCGGCCTCGAGCACGGGACCGTTCGACGCCTCGATGCGGCCTTCGCGGGTGCCGTCGAGGGCGGCGCGGAGAGCGTCGGAGGCGTCGATCAGGTCGTCGGCCTTGTCGTCGTCGACGAAGCGGCGGGAGCGCTTGGCGGCGCGCTCGACCATCTGCGGCGAGAGCTCGTCACCCGCGGCGCCGGTGACCCGGGCCGGCAGCTCGTGGGCCTCGTCGACGATGACGACGTCGTGCTCGGGCAGGACGGTGCGGTTCTCGAACGCGTCGATCGAGAGCAGCGCGTGATTCGTGATGACGATGTCGGCCTTGCGGGCCTGCTCCTTGGCCTTCTCCGCGAAGCACTCCTCGCCGTACGGGCACTTCTGCGCCCCGAGGCACTCGCGGGCGGCAATGGCGACTTGCTGCCAGGCCTGGTACTGATGCGAGGGTGCGTGGTCGCGGTCGCCGGCCTCGCCGTCGAGCAGCTGCTGCTCGGCCCAGTCGCGGAGCTCGAGCACCTGCTGGCCGACCTGCCCGGGCGGTGGGACGTCGATGAGCATGCCGTCGTCGTCCGGCGCGCCTTCGCGGATGCGGTGCAGGCAGGCGTAGTTGTTGCGGCCCTTCTGGATCGCGTACGACGGTCTGCGCGGGAGAAGCTTCTCCGTCGCGTCGAGGAGGGCCGGGACGTCGCGGTCGACGAGCTGGGACTGGAGCGCGAGAGTCGCGGTCGAAACCACGACGCGGCGGTCCTCGATCGCATGCAGGAGCGCCGGGACGAGGTAGCCGAGGGACTTACCCGTGCCGGTGCCCGCCTGGACGAGAAGGTGGGAGCCGTCGTGCATAGAGGTGTTGACGGCCTCGGCCATCTCCACCTGACCAGGTCGTGTCTGACCGTTGATTCCGGAGACAGCGGCTTCGAGCAGTTCGCGTACGTCAACACCCACCGCCACACCCTAGCCCGCAAGACCGACACATTTCCGGTCCGCCGCCCCTCCTGTGGACAACCCACCCCCACCACCTCCCGCTCCCGCAACCACCCGCCGCACCCCACCCCCCGAGTCGTGGATCACGGTGAGGCTCACCGCCGAACCATCGACCAGAACCCACGACTCGGCTGGGGGTAGGCCGGCGCGGCGCGCGCGGCGACGTTGTGCACCGGCCAACCATCGAACGGGGGCGGACGGTTGGCCGGTGCACAAAGTGGCAACGCCCCGGGGGGCTGCGGCTGGTCGGAGGCCGGCTCGTCAGCCACCCGGACGACCGCCGCCAGCGACCCATCCGCGGCGCGCATCCACACAACCGACCACACGTGGCGACCCTGTGCACCGGTCAACCACCGAACCGGGCCGCCGACGGTCGGTCCATGCACAAAGTGGCAGCGCCCCGGGGGGTGCGGTCGGTCGGAGGCCGACTCGTCAGCCATCCCGGACGACCGCCGCCAGCGACCCATCCGCGGCGCGCAGCCACACAACCGACCACACGTGGCGACCCTGTGCACCGGTCAACCATCGAACCGGGCCGCGGACGGTTGGCCGGTGCACAAAGTGGAAGAGCGGCCGGGTGGGTGAGGGGTGGTGGAGGCGCCGGCAGTGCAGCTGGTTGCATGCATACCGGCGGGGCGCGATCGCGGCAACGAGCCGGGAAGGGCGGTGGTGGAGCGCGAAGCGAGGTGGTGGCGGGCGCGGCGAGGTGGTGGAGCGCGAAGCGAGGTGGTGGCGGGCGCGGCGAGGTGGTGGAGGGCGAAGCGAGGTGGTGGCGGGCGCGGCGAGGTGGCGGCGGCCGCGGCGAGGTGGTGGAGGGCGGGGCGAGGTGGTGGGGGGCGGGGTTAGACCACGGCGCCGCGGTCGGGTTGGGCGTCGCGGGCGACCTGGGGGCGCTTCGGGCGGGGCGGCGGTGCCGGGTAGCGGCGTTCGAGCTCGAGCAGGAGCGGCGCCGCGGTCAGGTTCGACGAGTAGGTGCCGACGAGGATGCCGAGGAGCAGTGCGAGGGCGAAGTCCGCCAGCGAGTCGCCGCCCAGGAAGAGCAGCGCGCTCAGGATGAAGAGTGTCGAGATGCCGGTGTTGATGGTGCGTGGCAGGACGTTGACGATCGCGGTGTCGATGATGCTGGCGAGGTTGTCCGTCGAGCGGGCGTTGCGGGTCTCGCGGATGCGGTCGAAGACCACGACGGAGTCGTTCACGGTGTAGCCGATGATCGTCAGGACCGCGGCCAGGAAGATGCCGTCGATCGGCTTCCCGGTCCAGGCGAAGACGCCGATCACGACCGCGACGTTCTGCACGAGTGCGAGGACGGCGCCGGCGCCGAAGGTCCAGCGGAATCGGGCAGCCAGATAGAGCAACTGGGCCAGCAGCGCGATGCCGAGCGCGATCAGGCCCTTGTTCCGCAGTTCGTCACCCAGCGATGGGCCGATGCTCTCGTTGCGGACCAGTTCGGTGCCGCCGCCGATCCGGGAGATGGACTCGCGGATCTTCTCCGCCTCGTCGTCGCTGATCGTCCCGGTCCGCACGGTGATGTCGTCGGTGCCCGACGCCTGCACCACCGCACTCGGGTAGCCGGCCTCCGCCACCGCGGCCCGGGCCTGGTCCGGCGTGATCCGCTGGGCCGTGCTCACCTCGAGCAGCCGCCCACCGGTGAACTCGATGCCGAGGTTCAGCCCGCGCACCGCAACCCCCGCGACGGCAACCACGATTGCCACCGCCGTGATCAGCAACCACCGCCGGCTGTGCTTCATCAACGACGGCCGCCGCGACTCCAGCCAGGTCCGAACCCGGCCGTGCCCCGCGATCCCGCTCAGCCCAGGGTGCCGCAGTACGAAACCTCGCGAGACGGCGAACTCGGCCAGCACCCGGGTGACGACCAGCGCGGACAGCATCGAAGCCACCACGCCGATGCTCAACGTGACACCGAAGCCACGGACCGGGCCGGCGGCCAGGAAGAAGAGCAGTCCGGCGGCGAGCAGGGTGGTGATGTTCGAGTCGGCGATCGCGGACAGCGCGTTCTGGAAGCCGCTGCGCAGCGACCGGCGCAGGCCGTCGGTGCGGCCGGAGGTGTAGTCCTCGCGGGCTCGCTCGAAGACGAGCACGTTCGCATCGACCGCCATCCCGATCGCCAGCACGAAGCCGGCCAGACCGGGCAAAGTGAGCGTGGCTCCGAGTGCGGTCAGGGCCGCGTACGACATCCCGGCGTACCCGACCAAGCCGAGGACCGCCATCAGGCCGACCAGGCGGTAGACGATCACGATGAACAAGGCGGTCAGGGCGAGCCCGATGATCGCGGCCAGTGCGCTGGCCTGGATCGCGTCCTGACCCAGCGACGGGCCGACCGTGCGCTGGTCGATGACCTCGACCGGCACTGGCAGCGCGCCGCCGGAGATCAGCGCGGCCAGGTCCTTGGCGTCGGCCTCGGCGAACGAGCCGGAGATCGTCGTGGTCCCGCCGGCGATGCCGAGGTTGCAGAGCTGGTTGCCACCGTTCGGATCGACCTGCGGTGCGCTGATGATCTCGTTGTCGAGCACGATCGCGATCAGGCGCTGCGGCGTGTTGACCGGCTGGCAGGCGGCTTTGCCGGTGATGTTCGCCCAGATCTTGCCGCCGTCGCCCTTGAACTTCATCTCGACGAACCAGCCCTGGGCGACCTGCTGCGGATCGAGCACCCCCTCGGCCCCGCTGACCAGCTCGCCCGTCATCGCCGGCTTGGCCAGCCGCAGGAAGCCTTGCCCGGTGTCACTGGGCAGGTAGACCTCACCCGCTGCCGGTTTGGCCGGCTTCGCGGCGACCTGGTCGAGCACCTCGTGGAACGTCAGCTGCGCGGTCTTGCCGATCACCTTCGCCGCCTCGCGCGGGTCCTGCACGCCGGGCAGTTCGACGATGATCCGGTTCTCGCCCTGGCGGGTCACGTTCGGCTCGCTGACGCCGAGGGCGTCGATCCGCCGGTGCAGCACCTGGGTCGCCTTGTCGGTGGTCTCCTTGGTCGCCTTGACCGTCGGCGAGTCCTTGGCCTCCAGCACGATCTGCGTGCCGCCGCGCAGGTCGAGGCCGAGTTGCGGCCGGGCCGTCAGGACGACGTACGTCGATGCCGCGAGAACGAAGAACGCAAGCAGCGCGCGGATGAGGGACGACCGGTTCACTACAGCCTCCGGAGCTGGGCACCCATAGTGCGGGTGTCGTGACAGAGAGCATCCACCGAGGGTGGAACGCATAGTGTACGAAGCCATTCAAGCGGTACGGCGAACAATCGCACAAGCGACCAGGTCGCGACTGTAACCAGCGCCCAGGTCTATTCGGGTGTGTCCAACCCGTGTTCGATCGCGTAGCGGACCAGCTCGGCCCGGTTGTGCAGCTGCAGCTTCCGGAGCGTGTTCTGCACGTGGTTCTCCACCGTCCGGTGCGAGAGCACGAGCCGGGTGGCGATCTGCCGGGCGGTCAGCCCGCGCGCGACCAGCCGGAGCACCTCCGTCTCCCGGTCGGTCAGCTTCGGCACCTCGGGCCCAGCAGCCCCGAGCCGGCGGTACTCCCCCAGCAACAGCCCGGCCAGGCCGGCGCTGAAGATCGCATCGCCCTCGGCAGTACGCCGTACCGCGTCGTCGAACTCGTCCAGCGACGCCGACTTCACCAGATACCCCGACGCGCCGTTCTTCACCGCCGCCAGTACGTCGTCCTGCTCGGCGCTGGCGGACAACACCAGTACTCGCGTGTCCGGCAAGGCCGTCGTGATCTCCCGGGTCGCGTCGACACCGGAACCGTCGCCGAGCTGCAGGTCCATCACCACCACGTCCGGCCGGGTCGCCAGTGCGACCTTCACCGCGCCTGACACGTCCGACGCCGTCGCGCAGACGTCGTACCCGCGGCTCCCCAGATCGCGCGCCACCCCCTCACGCCACATCGGATGGTCGTCGACGATCATGACCCTGGTCATGGGGCCTCCCGCCCTGGACTGAGGAGTGCAGAGAGCGCAGCGACGAGGGAAGGGCGGGAGGCGAAGCCCCAAGACCCCCGCGCCGGAGGCGCGGAATTCAACACAGTCATGCCGTCACCACCTTCAATTCCCACTCGGTTCCCTCGCCAGGCCCGGTCCGGACCGTGACGGTGCCGCCCAGGTCTGTGATCCGGCCGCGGATCGACTGGCTCACGCCGAGGTGCCCGTCGACCCGGGCCTGCTCGAGCCGGGCCGGCGTCGTACCGATCCCATCGTCGCGGATCGACACCACCACCGCGTCGGCGAGGTCCTCGATCACCACCCAGGCACGGGCCTCGGGGCCGGCGTGCTTGGTCACGTTGCTCAGCGCTTCCTTGACCGCGGCAACCAGTTCGTCCGCGGTTGCGGCCGGCAACAACACCTGCCCGGCCGGTACGACGACGTCCACCCGCGGCGTGGCCAGCAGCAGGAGCAATCCGCACAGGTCGACGCGGTCGCCCTCGGCAACGGCCGGCCGGGTCGACATCAAGGTGCGCAGGGCAACTTCCTGTTCGGCGGCCAGCGCGGCCAGTTCGAGCGCCTCGCCGCCGATCGCCGTACCGCGGCGCTGGACCTGGGCCAGCACCTGCATGACACCGTCATGGATGGACCGGCTGAGCCGCAGCCGCTCGGCGGTCGCGCTCTCGGTGGCGATCGCCTTCCGCAGCCGTGCTCCCGCCTGCCGCAAGGTGGAGGCGGCGTACCCGACAACCAGGCCCGCGACCAGCAGCAGCTGCACGTTGGCGAGGATGCTCGCGGCATTGTCGACACCGCGCAGCGAGAGCAGCGCGAGACTGATCGTGGCCGCACCGAGCAGGCCGCCGTCCCGGCCGCGGGAGATCGCCAGTGCGAGCACCGGCCCGGCCGCCCAGACCGAGGTCAGTACGGAGGCTCCGGCCCGTATGTCGACCAGCGGCTGCGCCCACAAGGTCGCGTACATGCAGCCGACGGTGACGATCAGGTCGGCGAACGCGAGCCGGGTGTTCCGCCGTCCCCAGCGCCGGCTGTAGCCGATCGAGGAGATCACCGTCCAGACGCCCATCACCGCCAGCAGGAGCAGCGCGCCGGACGGCCGGACGATCCCGTCCCAGCGGGTCCAGACGCCGAAGCAGGCGAACGCCCAGGTGATCACGCGGAACACGACGAGCGCACGCCACAGGGGCTGCAGCAGGTCGACCGTCTCGCGCTCCACTAGCACAGTCTGCCAACTCCGGGGGCTGCCGCGGGTGAGGCGTCGTACGCGGGCGCTTGAGTAGTTCCACCGATGACGCAGGATTCCCCGCAGCTTTGGCGAAATTCCGGCAATCTACTTCAGCTCTGCCGATTTTCCCCGTACTCTCGCGCAAAACACGCTCGGGGGAGCAACTGACTACGCCGCGTCACCATACGCGGCGGGCATCGACCAAGCATGGAGGGGAATCGTGCGCAAGCTACCCGCCGGGCTATTCAGCCTGGCATTGGCGGCAACGGCCGGGCTCGGGTGGGCCTCGGCCAGCGATGCCGCCACACCGCCCCGGGAGATGGGCGCCGCGCCGGTCGCGAGTGAGGCGGCACCCGCGCCGGACGAACTGTCCAGCCCGCAGGAGGACAAGCGCCGCGAACTGCGGCAGGAGGCCCTGACCAAGGTGCTGAACGGCACCGCCAAGGTCGAGCAGCGCGACGGCAGCACCGTCGTCAACCTCGGCAGCAAGCAGGTCGGCGCGAAGGGTGTGAAGAACGCCAAGGGCCGGGTCGACCAGTACGTCGAGCTGAGCCGGGAGAAGACCGACAAGATCTTCGTCGTGCTGGCCGAGTTCGGCAACGAGCGGCACCCGAGCTACCCGGACAAGGACCAGAACGCCGCCATCCCCGGCCCGGCCACCTTCGAGGGCCCGCTGCACAACGCGATCCCCGCGCCGGACCGGTCGGTGGACAACTCGACCGTCTGGCAGCCGAACTACGACCAGAAGCACTTCCAGGACCTGTACTTCGGCAACGGCAACTCGGTGAAGGAGTACTACGAGAAGCAGTCGTCCGGCCGGTACAGCGTCGACGGCGAGGTCACCGACTGGGTCAAGGTCAGGTACAACGAGGCCCGCTACGGCCGGTCGAACGGGTTCCCGTGTGCCGGCAACGTCTGCAACAACACCTGGTTCCTGATCCAGGACGCGGTCAACCAGTGGGTCGCCGACCAGAAGGCGGCCGGCCGGACCACCGCGCAGATCACCGCGGACCTGAAGACGTTCGACCAGTGGGACCGCTACGACTACGACGGCGACGGCAACTTCAACGAGCCGGACGGCTACATCGACCACTTCCAGATCGTCCACGCCGGCGGCGACCAGGCCGACGGCGACCCGCAGCAGGGCGAGGACGCGATCTGGTCGCACCGCTGGTACGCCAACTTCCCCGGCGGCCCAGTGAACCAGCCGAACCGCGGCGGCGCCCAGATCGGCGACACCGGCCTGTACGTCGGCGACTACACGATCCAGCCGGAGAACGGCGGGATCAGCGTCTTCGCCCACGAGTATGGCCACGACCTCGGTCTGCCGGACGAGTACGACACCTCTGGCGCGCCGGTCGAGAACGGCGTGAACTGGTGGACGATCATGGCGCAGAGCCGGGTCAGCAGTGCCACCGACGGCGGCCTCGGCGAGCAGGCGGCCGACTTCAACGCGTGGGACAAGCTGCAGCTCGGCTGGCTGGACTACGAGATCGTCGCGGCTGGCCAGAACCGGACCGTCGAGCTCGGCCCGCACGAGTACAACACCAAGAAGGCCCAGAGCCTGGTGGTGACACTGCCGAAGAAGCCGCTGGTGCACGACTTGGTGCCACCGGCGGCCGGCACCAAGTCATGGTGGAGTGGTGAAGGCAACAACTTCACCCACACGATGAACCGTCAGGTCACGCTGCCGGCCGGCCAGCCCGCCAGCCTCACCTTCCAGGCGAACTGGGACATCGAGGACTGTGGCGCGGAGGCCTGTGACTACGCCTACGTCGAGGTGAACGACGGCACCGGCTACAAGCCGATCGCCGGCAACATCACCAAGGCGGCCGAGGGCAACGGCATCGACGGCACCAGCACCGGCTGGCAGCCGGCCACCTTCGACCTGTCGGCCTACGCCGGCAAGACGATCGGCCTGCAGTTCCGCTACACCACCGACCCCGCGGCCGGCGGCAAGGGCTTCTTCGCCGACGAGATCAAGGTGACCTCGGGCACGACCGCGGTGGTCACGTCCGGTGCCGAGACCTCGCCCGACGGCTGGACGCTGAACGGCTTCAGCGCGGCCGGCGCGAGCTTCACCACCCTGCACGACAACTACTACATGGCGTCGCACATCAACTACGTCGACCACGACCAGTACCTGCAGACCGGCCCGTACAACTTCGGTTGGGCGAGCACGCTGCCGGACAAGGTCGAGCACTTCCCGTACCAGGACGGTCTGCTGCTCTGGTACTGGGACACCTCGCAGGAGGACAACAACACCAACGAACACCCCGGTCAGGGTCTGATTCTGCCGATCGACAGCCACCCGGTCCCGATCAACCGCCTCGACGGCCAGATCTGGCGGCCGCGGGTCGCCGGGTACGACGCCCCGTTCGGTCTGGAGAAGGCAGACTCGTTCACCCTGCACGTGAATGGGCAGGCGAGCTACATCCGCGGCCAGAACGCTGTCTCCACCTTCAACGACAGCTTGCAGTACTGGTACCCGGAGCAGCCGCAGGCCGGCGTCAAGGTGCCGAACAACGGCGTCAACATCAAGGTCCTCTCGCGCAACGGCACGACCATGAAGGTCCAGGTCTCCAAGCGCAAGTGATGCCTTGAGCAACTGAACGGCAACGGCGGCCCGGGTCGGAAGACCCGGGCCGCCGCGCCGTCAGGCGGTCAGCGGCTTGCCGAAGATCTTCTCCACCGAGGCTTCGTACCCGAAGCCCATCACGACGGCGACCCAGAAGGTGATCTCCGTGTCCGGCTTGGCCGCCCGGAACGCCGCGAGTACGGCGAACGCGCTGACCAGGCACAGCGCCACGAGGGCGCCGTACACCTTCACCCACTTGGGCACCTCGACGGCCTTGGTCGAGAACTCCTCGGTGACGTACCCCTTCAGGATCGGGTACACCACCGCCACGAAGACCCCCAGAGCAATGCCGAGATAGTCGGCCACGTCCCCTCCCCGCTCTCAATCGTCGACCGGCAGGGTCCGGTCCGCCGGAATCTCGAAGCACTGCTGCCACCGCGGCCCGGTACCGTCCGGCGCGAACCCGTCCAGAAGCAGGGAGAACGCCGCGTCGGTTCGATCGGCCGCCTCGTAGCAGGACGGCTCGGAGTAACCGAACGCCACGTACAGCTCGTAGTTCGGTACGCTGCCGACAAGGTTCTCCGCGATCGCCTGCACTTCACCGGGATCACGCCACTCGCCGGGATCGGTCAGGATGGCGACCGGCCGTACCGACACGTCGACGAAGTCCCCACCACGGTGAGCGAACTGGGTGATCCGGCCACCCGGACCGGTCGCCGGCACTCCCTCGATCCGGGTCGCCGCCTCCCGGCGGACGAACGGCGGCGGCCTCGGAGGAGGCTCGTCTCCACCGAACTCGACTTCGCGGGGCAGGTCTGTCACGTCGACGTAGCCGAGGGCCGCCGACCACAACTGATCCGGCTCGCCGAACAGCCGGACGGTACCGGACCTGCGCTGGACCTCACCGTTCAGGCCGAGCTCCGCCAGAATCTGCTCCGCCACCTCGTGCTGCCGCCTGACCGGGGCGAACTCGATGCTCGGTGGCACCGCCACGAACCGGTTCTGTTGCGCCTCGGCCCAGTCACCGACGGCACTGAGCCCCACCATGAGCCATGCCATCTCACGGCTCCGTCCGCACGGTCGGAACGGTGTTGGCCCGCGGACCGTACAAGGACCCGATGGACATGGTGTCCAGCACGTCCTGCGCGTCGGCATCGCTGTCGCCGAACGCGATGGCGACCGGCTCCTCGTTGGTGCTGGTGCTGTTGTGGATCGCGGTGAACCACGCCTCCTTGATCGACTGATTCGGACTGGCGATCAACTCGTCGGCGAATCCGGTACCCCTTGCAGCCGCCTTGCGGGAGCCCGAGGCTTTGGTCGAGAAGCCCAGTACGAGGCGGAGCCCCTGCCCCAGCAGAGCAGTCTCCCAGTCCTGCTTCCAGTTCGGAACCTGGACGTCGGCCAGCTCGCAGCAGTCGAAGACCACCACCGTTGGGCCGGTGTCGCCGAAGCCGCCACCGAACAACGGCCAGTCACCGGCGTGCAGGGCGACCTCGAAGCCGCTCGCACCGGTCAGGCCGTGGCTGGAGAGGTACAGGATGTCGACCTGTTGCGCTCGACCCTGCGGATCGAAACAGCTAGTCACCAACTGTTCGTCGCTACCGAGCCACTTCGCTCGGTCACCGGCCTCGATCATGGCCTGCAGGAACAGCGACGGCGGTTTGTAGGCGTACCGAAGTCGCGGATAGAACTGATACGGCTTGCGCTGGAAATAGGTCGCCCAAGCGACACCCACCCTGACCGCCATCCCCCACCCCCAATTCGGAGGATGACACAGCGTGAGGGCGTCGCCAAGAGTTGGCGACGCCCTCAGAGAGCCGTGCGTTAGTTGGCTGCCGCCACCTGGTACGGCGTGAGGTCGCCGGCCAGGTCGGGATGGACCTTGGCGGTGAGACGGGTGCCGTCGGCGGTGTGTTCGAGCTGGCCGACCGAGCCCTCGGAGTGGATCCGGGAGACCAGATCGCCCCGGTCGTACGGAAGCAACAGGTCGACGGCCACGTCCGGCTGCGGCAGCGATGCCTCGACCAGGGCCTTCAGCTTGTCGATGCCGTCGCCGGTGCGGGCCGAGACGATGATCGCGCCCGGCTCGCGGTGCAGGATCGGGGCCAGCGCGATCGGGTCGGCCAGGTCGCCCTTGTTGATCACGATGATCTCCGGGACGTCCGTGGCGCCGATCTCGCCGAGCACCTCGCGGACCGCCTGGATCTGGGCCAACGGGTCGGGGTGCGAACCGTCGACCACGTGCAGCAGCAGATCCGCGTCCGCGACCTCTTCCAGCGTCGAGCGGAACGCCTCGACGATGTCGTGCGGCAGGTGCCGCACGAATCCGACGGTGTCGGTGAACGTGTACACGCGGCCGTCGGAGGTCGTCGTCCGCCGGGTGGTCGGATCCAGCGTCGCGAACAGCGCGTTCTCGACCAGGACACCGGCTCCGGTGATCTTGTTCAGCAGCGAGGACTTGCCGGCGTTGGTGTACCCCGCGATCGCGACCGACGGGATCGAGTGCCGGCGGCGCTCCTGGCGCATCGTCGACCGCGTGCCCTTCATGTCCTTCAGCTCACGGCGGAGCTTGGAGATCTTGGTGTTGATCCGGCGCCGGTCGGTCTCGATCTTGGTCTCACCGGGACCACGGCCACCGATACCGCCACCAGCCGCGCCGACGCGTCCACCGGCCTGGCGGGACAGGTTGCCACCCCAACCACGCAGGCGCTGCTTCATGTACTGCAGCTGGGCCAACTCGACCTGGGCCTTGCCTTCCTTGCTCTTCGCGTGCTGCGCGAAGATGTCCAGGATCAGCGCGGTCCGGTCGACCACCTTGACCTTGAGCTTGTCCTCCAGGTTGCGCAGTTGCGCGGGGGCCAACTCACCGTCGGCAATCACCGTGTCGGCGCCGAGCGACGCGACCAGGTTGCGCAGGTCGGCCACCTTGCCGGAACCGATGAAGGTCGCCGGGTCGGGCTTCTTCCGCCGCTGGATCACGCCGTCCAGTACCTCGGAACCGGCGGTCTCGGCGAGCAGCTTCAGCTCGGCAAGCGAGTTCTCCGCGTCCTCGGCGCTGCCCTCGGTCCAGACGCCGACCAGCAGCACCCGCTCGAGCAGCAGCTTGCGGTACTCGACCTCGCTGATGTCGGTCAGCTCGGTCGACATGCCGACGATACGGCGCAGGGCCTGGCGTTCCTCGAGCTCTAGGCCCTCAGTGCCCAGCTCGGAGTCGTGCGAGTCGTGACCCGTCAACGAATCGCCGGAGTCGTCGCCCTCGATGAGGTCAAGTTCGACGTCGGTGGTCTCGTCGTATGAATGCGAATGGGTCGTCATATACCTTCCATCGTGGCACGGGCCACCTAGTACAGGCGACCCGATTAACCACGTCAACGCCCCACGCGGTACCTGAATTCCCCGTCAGGCGGGTAACCAGGCCCGATCGAAGTCTCCGCGAGCGTGGATCACGGCCGGTCCGGTCAGCTCCAGATGGTTGTCCGCACGCCACGTCACGCTGACTTCACCGCCCGGTACGCCGACGCGATACGTGACCGGCAACTCGTCCCCGGCCGCCCGCGCAGCGGCCACAGTGACGGCACAGGTCCCGGTCCCGCAGGACCGCGTCTCCCCCGATCCGCGCTCGTGCACCCGCATCTCGACGTCGTGCGGACCCCGCCGTACGACGAACTCCAGGTTCACGCCGTCGGGAAACGCTTCCTGGGGGGACCAGGTGGGCTGGTCGCACAGGTTGCCGGGCTCGCGGAGGTCGTCGACGAAGGCGACCGCGTGCGGGTTGCCCATGTCCACGTTGACAGCCGGCCACTGGTGCCCGTTCGCCTCGACGACGACGCCCGCCGGAGCGGGCAGCGTGGGCTCGCCCATGTCCACGGTCAGCGTGCCGTCGTCGTTCAGCACGACCTCTTTGACGCCGGCCCGGGTGCCGACCCGGACCGGCTTGCCTCCGGTCAGCCCGGCTTCGGTCAGGTACCGGACGAAGACGCGGACGCCGTTGCCGCACATCTCGGCGATCGAGCCGTCGGCGTTGCGGTAGTCCATGAACCAGTCGCCGCCGTCCTCGACGTACGACTGCTTGCCGCCCTCGATCACCCGCAGGACGCCGTCCGCCCCGAGGCCGGCGTGCCGGTCGCAGAGGAAGCGCACCACCGACGCGTCCAGCTCGCCGTGGATCGTGCCGTCGGGGTCGGGCAGGATCACGAAGTCGTTCTCCGTGCCATGCCCCTTCAGCCACGCAAACGTACTCATGAGGAAGATCGTACGGTGTTGCCCATGGAGCTGATCGCCTACTTCTGGGAGCAGGAGGACGCCGAGACGGTCGCCGCCCGGCTGGACGGTGACGTACGGCGCGGCCGCTTCCACGGCGAGGGCGACGACGAGGACCACCCGTGGGTCGTCGTACTGCGCGATGTGGATCAGAACGAGCTCGACGACCTGCTGACCGAGTACGACGGATGGCTCGAGACGACCGCCGAGGACGCCGCCGTCACCCCTCCGCCGTTGCCGAGCGAACCCAAGCGTTTCAAGCAGACCTGAGCGGACGATCGATGCCACAATGTTGCCCGTGGCATCGATCACCTCGGCTCCGGAGGGTTGGCCGCCGATCCCGGGCGTAGTACTTCTCCGCGGCGGACACGTCCGCTGGGAGGGCGAACCCGGGGACAGCGCGTCAAGTGAGGACGCGCCCCGGCCGCTCACCCGTCGGTACGCTGTCGGCCAGCACCTGCCGGCCCCCGACAAGCAGGTGCTCGATGCCGACGGACAGTTGCCAGGGATCGTCGTACGTCGACCTGTCGGCGACCCGTGACGGGTCCAGTACGACGAGGTCGGCGACGGCACCGGGTTTGATCACACCGCGGTCGGTGAAGCCCAGCCGGGACGCGGGCAGCGAGGTCATCCGGCGGATCGCTTCGGGCAGGGTGAGTACGCCGAGGTCACGCGCGTACCGGCCGAGGACCCTGGGGAACGTGCCGAAGTTGCGCGGATGCGGGTGGCCGGGCCCGGTGGCGTCGAGGATCCACCCGTCGCTCGCGACGCTCGTGCACGGGTGCCGCAGCACGGTGACGACGTCGTCCTCGCTCATCGCGTGGTTCACCACACTGACCGCGGCCCGGTGGTGCTCGAGCACCCGCAGCGCGGCCTCGGCCGCGTCCACCTCGTCGCGCCGGGCGATCTCCGCGAGGCTGAGACCGCGACAGTCCTCGTACCGGCCGGGCGGCACGGACGCGATCACGACAGCGGCCGGATCGAACAGGTCACCCGTGCGGAGGGCCGCCGCGATCCGCTCGCGTTCGGTCCGATCGGCGAGCCTGGCCAGCAGACCTTGCGTACCGCCGTCCATCGCCCAGGTGGGCAGCCGGGCGGTGAGCGTCGTACTGGAGGCCGTGTAGGGATAGACGTCCCAGGTGACGTCCAGACCGTCTGCGCGGGCTCGGTCGAGGCGTTCGAGCGCCGCGGTGACCAGACCGTGGATTCGTTCGCCAACGGCCTTCAGGTGCGAGACCTCGAGTCTCGCGCCGCCTGCCCTTGCCGCGGCCATCGCCTCGTCCAGTGCCCTGAGCAGGCCCGCGCCTTCGTTGCGGATGTGGGTCGAGTAGAGCAGCCCGCAGTCGGCCGCGGTCGCCACCAGGGCCGCGACTTCGGACGACTCCGCGTAGGCACCCGGCGCGTAGATCAAGCCGGTCGAGAAGCCCACCGCGCCTTGCTCCGCGGCGATTCGCAGCAGGTCTTGCATCGTCCGCAGCTCGTCCGGTGACGGCGCCCGGTCCGCGTTGCCCATCGCCGCGATCCTCAGCGCCGAGTGGCCGACCTGGAGCGCGACGTTCACGGCCGCGGGCTCCAGGGATGCGGCGAACTCGCCGGTGTCCCGCCACGACCAGTCGTGCTTCGGGTCGAGGAACGCCGTACCGGTCCGCATCGACTCCAGGTCCGTGATCGGGAACGGCGACCAGCCGCAGTTCCCGGTGACCAGGGTGGTCACGCCCTGGTGCAGTTGGGCGGTCGCCCCGGGCGACGTACGGACACTGAAGTCCGCGTGCGAATGCAGGTCGATGAAACCCGGTGCCACGATGTTGCCCGCGGCATCGATCACCTCGGAGACGGCCGGCTGCGAGGTGGCCGGCAGGACGTCGGCGATGCGGTCGCCGTCGACCACCACCGTCGCCGCCACCGGCTCCGTGCCGGTGCCGTCCACGACGAGACCGCCGGTGATCGCGATCATGTCGTCACCAACAGGATCACGGCGTACATGACGCAGGCGGGCACCAGCATCATCCAGCCGGTGATGAGCATGCTCTTCAGGTCCGAGGATCGGGCCAGGCCCATCGCGCCGACCATGTTGGCGTTCGGGAACGGCCCGTACGTGTCCGCCTTCGACGCGAACAGCAGCACCACGACCCACGCACCCGGACCCACGCCGGCGCCGGCCGCCAGCGTCCCGAACACCTTGTCGAGCAGGACGACCTGAGCCGCCGTGGCGCCGGGTACGCCGACCCAGCCGAGCAAGGCGATCGCGATCGCCACCCCGAATCCGGACACCGTCGCGAGCTCGGGGCCGAGCTCGTCGAGGATGACCTTGAACGGCGCCAACTGGTCGATCAGCGCGAACAGCGCGGCCAGCAACCAGAACAGCAGCAGGATGCTGATCAGCTTGGCGCCACCGCGGTACATGTGCTCGGCGATGTCCCGGGCGCTCAGCCGGCCGGCCAGACCGGTGACGATCCCCAGCACCGGCAGCGCGAGCAACGGGAAGTTCGTACCGGCCTCGGTCACCGTCGCGTACACGACACTGCCGAGCAGTACGACGAGGAAGGTGGCCGTCGCGGCTCGCGGCGCCCGCGCGGTGGTCGCGCTGTCGCCGGAGACGAGTTCGGCGAGGTCGTAGTCGTCGCCGGTGCCCTCGGTCCGGCGCTGGATGTAGGCCACCACCAACGGGCCCAGCACCAGGGAGAGCACGGCCAGCGGGCCGGCGCCGTAGCCGAGGTAGGTCAGATAGTTGACGTCGGCCGCGGTCATGATCGCGACGTTCGAGCCCGCGAAGGGTGCGACCGTGAGGCCGGCACAGCCGCCGATGAAGATCATCGAGGCGGTCGCCGCGCGGGTGTAGCCCAGCCGCGCCGTGATCGGCAGCACGATCGGCGCCGCGATGGCCAGCGCACCGGCCAGCGTGCCGAGGCTGGCGACCAGGATCAGGCACGACACCATCACACCGACGACGACCGCGACCCGGCTGCGATCCCCGGCGATGCGCATCACACCCGACACGATCGTCGTCGCCACGCCGGTCACCCTGAGCACCTCGCCGACGCCCGCGCCCAGCACGATGATCAGGCCGATCGCCGTCACCGAGTCGGCCAGCGACTTGCCGAGCAACGTGCCGGTCTCGATCGGGCTCAGGCCGGCGATCAGAATGCCGGACAGCACCGCGATGACGGTGCCGACGACGATGTCCATGCCCAGCAGGCACAAGACGGCGTACAGCACGATCGGCAGCAGGCCCCACAGCGTCGGGCCGTCGGTGAGCAGCCCGGCGACGACCGACGCCAGCAACCCGATCGCGGCGAGCGCGTTCAGCCAGCGGCGACGGCCGGTCGGGAGCTCGGTCTGGTATGCGTTTGCCGGGGAGTCCGTGCGTAGGTCCTGACTCATCCAATGGTCCTGTTCTGTCAGAGAGCGAGCGTGGCCACGGTGTTCGCGGCGATCAGGTCGGTGTCGAGCGCGTGGCCCAGACCTGGCCCCGACGGCACCTGTACGACACCTCGTGTCGCGATCACCGCAGGGGTGATCACGTCCTGGGCGTAGTACTTGTCCGAGGCGGACACGTCCGACGGGAGGGAGAAACCGGGCAGGCTGGAGATCGCGACGTTGGCGGCGCGGCCGACGCCGAACTCGTGCATACCCCCGCACCAGACCGCGATCCCGGCCTGCTGCGCGCGGTCGTGCGCGGCGCGGGCTGCCGTCAGGCCACCCATCCGCGAGACCTTGATGTTGAGCACCTTCAACGCCCCGACGGACAAGGCGGTCTCGAGGTCGTCGAGGGTCTCGATGCTCTCGTCCAGGCAGATCGGGGTCGCCACCTGTCGCTGCAGGCGGGCGTGGTCCAGCAGGTTCCGCGGCGCGAACGGCTGCTCGATCATCGTCAGGCCGAAGTCGTCCAGGGTCCGCAGGTAGTCCAGGTCGTCCCCGGAATAGATGCCGTTGGCATCGACATGGAGGTCGAGCTCCGGATAGGCGGCCCGCACCGCTCGCACCGGCTCGAGGTCCCAGCCGGGCGCGATCTTCAGCTTCACCCGCGGATAGCCGGCCGCGACCTGCCGTTCGACCTCGGCCAGCAGGCCGTCGATCGTCGGCTCGATCCCGAGCGAGACCCCGGCGACCACCTCGGTCCGGGTCCCGCCGAGCGCCTCGGCCAACGGCACTCCCCGCACGGCCGACCACAACACCCAGGCGGCGACATCCACACCTGCCTTGGCGAACTGGTTGCCGCGAACCTTCGACCACAGTCGCGAGACCTGCTCCGGGTGTTGCCACTGCTGACCGAGCACGGCCGGCAAGAGGTAGTGCCCGGCGATCTGCCAGCACGTCTCGACCGTCTCAGGGACGAAGTACGGATCCGACGGTGAGGCGATCTCGCCCCAGCCGACAGCTCCGGACGCGTCCTCCAGCTCGACCAGGATGTGATCGAGAAACGTCTTGCGGTGCGAACTGGTGCGGAACGCGTGCACCAGCGGCATCCGCACCCGGTGCAGCCGGGCAGCGGTGATCTTCAGGTCAGTTGACATACAGTCCCAGCTCCGTGTTCAAGCGGTCGCGCTCTCCCAGCCGCCGGCGCGCGCCCTTCGCGCTCGCCGTGGTCAGGGTCGCCAGCACGTGCAGCACGGACGCCACCACCGTCGGCGAATCGACGTACGACGCACTCCCGGTGGCGACGTAGATGCTCTGGTTCGCGATCTTCGCCAGCGGCGCGTCCTCGGAGTCCGTGACGGCGACGAGTTCACCACCGGCCTCGACGAAGGCGCGGGCGATCTCCACGGTGTCGCGACGGTAGCGGCGCAGCGAGAACGCGACCATCAGGTCGTTGGACCGTACGTCGGACAGCACGTCGACGCCGCGGACGACCGTGCCGTCGATCAGCGTGACCTGGGACAGGCCGGCACTGAGGTCGAAGGCGAGCAGCGAGGCGTAGGAGAACGACTTCGCCGAGCCGATGATGAAGCGGCGCCGGGCGGCCACGATCCGGGCTGCCGCCTGGGCGATCGAGTCGTCGGCCAGGATCTGGTCGAGTGCCCGCTCGATCGAGGCGCGCTCCTGCTCGACCACGCGGCGCTGCAACTGCGTCGACGATCGCCTTTGCAGGCGGGCGTCGTACCGCTCGTGGGGGCTGGACAGTTCGCGGTTGCGTGCATCCTCAGGCATCGTCGACCGGCCCGAAGCAGTAGGCGGCGTCCCCGTCCGTCAGCCGAGTGCAGGACTTGGCCACGAGCCCCTTCCCGAGCAACCCCTGGAAGCCCGCCCGGACGTCGTGCCGGACCTGGTCGGTCACCTTGGCCGGGACCACCAACCGAGCCGTCTCCCGGGCCGGCTCAGCACTCGGCTCCCGGGTCAGATCCCACTCGACGACCACGCGGTCGGTGCCGGGACCGTACATGTCCGGGGCGTACCACCGACCGCGGGCGCCGAGGACGTCGAGGTTGAAGTGCGCGTTGCGGATCTCGAACGGATCGTAGGTCCAGCGCATCCGGGTCATGCCGTGGCCGAGGGCAACTTCCCGCTGCGTGTGCTTGAGCAGCCGCCCGAGCCCCTGGCCTTGCTGATCGGCGGCGACCACGGCCGATTGCGAGTAGTGGTAGAAACCGCGCCGGTCCGTGCCACAGAAGCCGTAGGCGAAGGCGACGAGCCGATCGGACTCGTCCAGCACGCCGACCACGGACCCGCCGTTGCTCGTCAGAGCGCCGAGCAGTCGCGGGTTCAGGGCGTAGTCCGGGTCCTGGTAACCGAACACCTCGCGGTAGAGCGTCGCAGCCTCGGCATACCGCGCCGGGGTGGTCAGCGAGACGGCCCTGAAGCCGTCGCCCGCCTCACGGATACGATTCATATCTTGAGTACATCCCGTCGATCTGAGGGAAGTCAATCGGCGACCGGATGATGATACGTTGACTATCCATGATGATCGATCGGCTCCGGGAGTACGTCGGCCACGAGACGCCAACGGGTGACTCCAAGGCCCTGAACGCCTTCGCCGACCGCCTCGTCGACAGGTACGGCGAGCTCGGCGGGACCACCCGCCGCGTGCCGATGCCTACCGGCGATCATGTGGTCGCCGACTTCCCCGGCCGCGGTCCGCGCGCCGGGGAGCCGCCCCTGCTCTTCCTCGGGCACCACGACACCGTCTGGCCGGTCGGGCAACTGCGGGACGCGATGCCCTGGCATGAACAGGGCGGCGTCGTCCGCGGGCCCGGCGTCTTCGACATGAAGGGCGGACTCGTCGTCCTGGAAACCGCGCTCGAACGGATCGCCGACCTCGATCACCGTCCGGTGCGCGTTGTCGTCGTCGCGGACGAGGAGGTCGGCTCCCCATCGGCTCGCGATCTCGTCACCGCCGAGTCGACCGGGGTGTACGCCGCCTTCGGCCTCGAGCCACCGCATCCGAACGGCGACCTCAAGACGTCGCGCTGGGGCAGCACCCGGGTCCGGATCGAGGTCACCGGCCGCGAGGCGCACGCCGCCCTCGACCCCGGCAGTGGTGTCTCCGCGATCGACGAGCTGGTCGACCAGCTGATCCTCGTCCGCGCGGTGGTCAGCAGGTACGACGAGGTGTTGTGCAACGTCGGCACGATCACCGGAGGCGGCCGGACGAACGTCGTACCCGGATTTGCCGCGGCCGATATCGGCTTCCGGTTCGTCGATCCGGAGACCGAGCAGGCGGTACTCGACGCGGTCACCGGCCTCCAGCCCGTGCGTGCGGACGCCCAGCTGCAGGTACGCGTCATGTCCAACCGCCCGGCCTGGCAGCCGTCGCCGGCGACCGATGAGTTGCTAGGGAAGGTGATCACAGCCGGGCGGTCTGTCGGCCAGGAAGTCGACGGAGCGGCGGCTTCAGGGGCCGCCGACACCAATCTGACCGGCTGGCTCGGGATTCCGACGCTGGACGGCCTGGGGCCGCTAGGTCAAGGGGCCCACGCCGTCCACGAACAGGTGATCGCGGCGAGCCTGGCCGAACGAGCCGACCTGGTCGCCGCGATCATCACCTCGCTCTAGCGCCAGAAGACCCCTTGCGTCCGAAGATCCGTGGTCTATTGCCCTCACATCTTCGGACGCAACGGGTCGGTCAGGGCCGGACCGTGCCGGCGGATCCGCCGCCGCGCCGGGTCGGCTCCGCGGCCGCCAGGATCGCACCGCCGGGCAGGAACTCCAGCGCCGCGACCGCTCCGATCTCGGCCGCCGAGCTCCCGGGAGCACCCGCCGGCGTGAAGGTGTGGCCGTACGGCGCGAGCGCCGAACCGTAGGTGTCGATGAAGGACTGTTCGGCGGTGACCGACGCAGTGTTGCGCTGGGACGCGCGCGGTGCGGCGATCGCCTCCGGCAGGGTCATGTCACGGTCGAGCCGGTTCGTCAGCGTCTGCAAGACCGTCGTGATGATGGTCGAGCCGCCAGGCGATCCGATCGCGATGTACGGCTTGCCGCCGCGCAGCACGATCGTCGGCGACATCGAGGACCGCGGCCGCTTGCCGGCCGCCACGATGTTCGGGTCCTTGGGGTCAGGGACCGCGGAGAAGTCGGTCAGCTCGTTGTTCAGCAGGAACCCGCGTCCGGGAACCGTGATGCCGCTGCCACCCGTCTGCTCGATCGTCAGCGTGTAGGAGACGACGTTGCCCCACTTGTCCGCGGTGACCAGGTGCGTGGTCGAACGACCTTCGGTGTCCGGCCGCTGCTCGGCGGCCGTGCCCTGCGCGCACGGCGAGTACTTGCCGTCCGGCGACCCCGCCGGCACCGGCTTGACCGCGGCCTTCTGCGGGTCGATCAAGCACGACCGCTCGGCGCCGAAGCCCCGTGACAGCAGCTCCTTCTGCGGTACGTCGACGTACGCCGGATCACCGATGTACGCACCGCGATCCGCGAAGGCCAGCGCGGAGGCCTCGAGGTAGGTGTGCAACGCCTGCGTGGTGCTCTGCTGCCTCAGGTGCTGCGGCTGCAGGATGTTGAGCGCCTCACCGACAGTGATGCCGCCGGATGACGACGGCGGCATGCCGTACACGTCCAGGCCGTCGTACCGAACGCTGGTCGGCTGGCGGTCGATCGCCTTGTACTTCGCCAGGTCGCCCGTGGCGAGGTATCCGCTGAAGAAGGGCAGCGTGGCGTCGGCGGTCTTCGGTGGGTTCTCGGCCACGGCCGCCATCTCGCCGGCCAGCGGACCGCGGTAGAACACCGACGGGCCCTGCTTGCCGATCAGGCGGTAGGTGTCGGCGAGCTCCGGGTTCTTGAACACCGACCCGACCTGCGGCGCGTCGCCGTTGGGCAGGAACAGCTTGGCCGTCGGCACGACCTGCGCGAACCGGTCCTTGTTCTCGAGCGTCTGGAGCCGGAACGTCGGGTCGACCACGAAGCCGCGATCGGCCAGGTCGGCGGCCGGCGTCAGCGCCTTGCCGAGCGGCAGCGAACCCCACTGCCGCAGCGCGCTGTCCCAGGTCGCCAGCGTGCCCGGTACGCCGATCGACACACCAGAGGTCACCAGCTGCGCGAAGGGGTACGGCTGACCCGTCGCCTTGTTCATGAACGCGTCCGACGGCATGTCCGCGGGTGCGGTCTCGCGGCCGTCGATCGTGAACACCTTGTGTTTCTTGGCGTTGTAGTAGACGAAGTACCCGCCACCGCCGACGCCGGCGGAGTACGGCTCGGTCACACCGAGGGCCGCGGCTGTGGCCACCGCGGCGTCGACCGCGTTGCCGCCACGCCGCAGTACGTCGAGGCCGATCTTGGTCGCGTCCGGGTCGACCGACGACACCGCGCCGCCGAACCCGACCGCGGTCGGATGTCTGACCGGGCTCTGGGCCGGCGGGCTCGCGACGGCTCCGCTCGCACTCAGACCGGACAGGAGAAGGGCACCTGCAGACAGAGATGCGACCAGTTTCTTCACGAGTTTCTCCCGCGGGGCGTCGGCGACAAGGTCAAGCCCTTGCCTATCCCACGGCGAGGTTGTGCGCCACTTGTGGCGCGCCTACTTGATGGCGCAGGAGTCCATGAACTGGCGCAGGACGTCGTCGGGCCACTCGACGGTGCCGTTCGGGAGCTGGACCAGCAGCCACTTGTCGGCGAGCTTCACCTGGCCGGTCAGCCGGCCGTCGAGAGTGCCGATGTGGAAGGTCTTGCCGACCCCGTCGGTGACCCGGACCGACACCAGACTGCGCGCCTGTGGAGCCGCCTGCAGCACGATCTTGGCGGCGGTGTCCGCGGTCCGCATCTCCGGCTGCGAGAGTACGACGCGGCCGGCGGCGATCGGGGTCTCGGCGGTCCAGCCCTTCGGCGCGAGCAAGCAGTCGATCGTGCGCCAGGGCTTGTTGTTCGCCACCAGTTCGGCCACGGACGCGCCGAACATGGACATCGTCTCGCCGCTCTTGGCCGGAGCGGGTCGGGCCGTCGAGGGAATCGTACTCGCGGCGGCGGTCTCCGGCTCGCCCGATCCGCCCGCGACCTCGGTGCTGCCGCCGGTCCCCCACCATTTCACTTGGTTGCCGATCGCAAGGACAACGGCCGACACGGCGGCCACGCACAGTACTCCGGTGACCCGGCGCCGGCGCTTGATCCGGCGCAGCGCGCGCCGGCCGCGGGCGACGTCCGCCTCGATGTCCGCGTCCGGCAACCCATCGGCCGCAGTATCCGCGAACCCCTCCAACAGCCTCTTGACCTCGTCCACCGTGTTCTCAACTACTCCCCGTCGTACGATCCGTTTCCTCGGACATCAGTTCCTTCAGACGCTTCAACGCCTTCGCCGTCTGGCTCTTCACGGTCCCCTCGGTGCACTCCAGGATCCGCGCGCAGGTCGCCACGTCGAGATCCTGGAAGTACCGCAGGACCAGCACCGCCCGCTGCCGCGGCGCGAGATCCAGCAACGCCCCGCGCACGGCCAGGGTGTCCACCGGGTCCGCCTCGCCGGACAGCCGCGGCTCGAGCGTCTCCGCCGTCACCACCTCGGGGTGGCGGCCGGCGCGGCGGCGCTCGTCCAGGAAGGCGTTGACCAGGATGCGGTGCGCATACGGGCCGGCGCCTTCGTGCTTGATCCGGTGCCAGTGCACGTAGACCCGCGTGCAGGCGGTCTGCACCAGATCTTCGGCGGTGTGCACATCTCCCGCGGTCAGCAGGAGAGCCGTCCTCATCAGTCGGGTGCGGTCCGCGAGCAGGTACTCGCGAAACTCGGCCTCACGGTCACCCCCTCGCATCGACGGCCCCTGAGTGATGGCTCGGGGCTTCTTCCACCCCGACTACGCCGCTGCTCGCCTTCCGGTTGCCTTCGGCTATCACTTCGAGTGCCTTCTCCAGCAGGTCGGGGTCGTCGTACGGCAGCCAACTGATTCGTTGGTCCTTACGGAACCACGAGTCCTGCCGGCGCGCGAACCGGCGCGTGGCCTGCGCGGTCCGCTCCCGCGCCTCCACCTCGTCGATCTCACCGTTCAGCAACGCGATCACCTGCGAGTAGCCGAGCGCCCGGTTGGCCGTCTTCCCCTCAATCAAACCCTTGTTCAGCAGACCTCGCACCTCGTCGGCGAATCCGGCGTCGAACATCCGGTCCACCCGCCGCCCGATCCGCTCGTCCAGCTCCGGCCGCGGTACGTCGAGACCGAGCTGGACCGCACCCGGATACACGTACCGATGCTCGGGCAGGGTCGCGACGTACGGGCCGCCGGTGATCTCGACGACCTCGAGCGCCCGGACGATCCGCCGGCCGTTGCTGGGCAGGATCTGCTCGGCCGCCTTCGGGTCGATCTCCGTCAGCTTCTCGTGCAGTGCCCCGGAGCCCTTGTCTGCCAGCTCGGCTTCCAGGCGGGCGCGAACGGCGGGGTCGGTGCCGGGGAAGACGAAGTCGTCGAGGATCGCGCGGATGTACAGCGCAGATCCGCCGGCGAGCACCGGGACCTTGCCGCGGTCGATGCAGTCGTCGATCGCTTGCCGCGCGAGCTGCTGGAACTCGGCGACGGTCGCGGTCTCGGTGACATCGAGGATGTCCAGCAGGTGATGCGGTACGCCGTCGCGCTCCGCCGTACTGATCTTCGCCGTACCGATGTCCATGCCGCGATAGACCTGCATTGCGTCCGCGTTCACCACCTCGCCGCCGAGGCGCTTGCACAAGGCAACGGACAGGTCGGACTTGCCGGCGGCGGTGGGACCGACGACCGCGACGACGAGTGGATCGGGCATCGCTCCAGTCTGACAGGGTCGTTATGAAGACTCCGCCAAGAGGGCCAGACTGGCCTTGTGGTTGACCCGGAAAGTTCGGTAGGAACACTGCAGATCGCATTACGTCTACGGGAGGAAACCAGTGTCGAATCCGTTCGAGGAAGAGTCCGACGCGGCCAAGGAGAAGTTGGGGCTGGGCGACGAGGCCGATGAGTTCGCCGCGAAGAGTGGCGGCGACGTCGAATTCAAGCGCAGCGGCGGCGACGTCGAGTCCAGGAGTGGCGGCGACGTCGAGTTCAGTGGTGGAGACGTCGAGTCCACTGGCGACGAGGGTGAAGACAGCGGTGGTGACGTAGAGTCGGAGCCGTCTGGCGACGGCGTCTGAGTCTCGGTCTTGACTCCGGGCCCGTCCGCATGGCACTCGCGGAGATCCCACAGTTCAAGCGTTGCAGGTGCGAAGATCGCCGCAAGCTGTCTGTAAGCACTCAACTACGCAGGAATGGGAGCCCGGAGATGGGCATCTTCGACAAGTTCAAGGGTAAGGCCGAGGGCCTGAAGGAAAAGGCCGGCGACCTGGTCGACCAGCACGGCGACAAGGTAGGCGAGGGTCTCGACAAGGCCGGTGACTTCGTCGACGAGAAGACGGGCGGCAAATACGGCGACAAGATCGACCAGGGTGTCGAGAAGGCCAAAGAGGGCCTGGACGGCCTCGACGGCCAGAACGACGACATCCCGGACGGCCCGAACCAGCCCGCCTGATCACCACCCGAAGGGCCGCAAGGAATGAACCCCTTGCGGCCCTCCGTCATGTCCAGGGAGTGACATAAGAACACCGCCCGAAGGACACCGCCTTAAGGGTGACCGGTCGGCGTAGCGACGGGCGTGGCTGAGGTCGGCAGCGTGTGGGTGTGGGCCGCTGCTGCGGCGGCCGCATCGGCCAGGGTGCCCTGGGCAGCGCGGTGGCGACCCATGACCACGGCCATCACGACGCCGGCGGCACTGATTGCTGCCATCGCCCAGGAGGCTGCACCGAGTCCTGCGGCCAGTGCGTCGGCGCCCGACTGTCCGGCCGCTGTCTTGTCTGCGATCACGTTGCCGTAGATCGACGCAGCAAGCGCCGTGGCCACTGCGGCACCGACATACCGGGCCATGTTGGAGACACCGGATGCTGCCCCGACCTGAGTCGCCGACACTGAGGCTGTCGCCGCCGACGACGCCGGCCCGTTGGAGAGTCCCATTCCGATGGCAACGGCAACGAGCGGTAGGACGAAGGCCGTGTACAGCCATGACGCCTCGACGAAGCCGATCGCTGCGAACCCGGCGGCGGTGATCGCGAACCCTCCGGCGACGACCTGCCGGCCGCCGAACCGTGCTGCCAAGCGTGGCACGAGAGGCGCGACCACCACCAGTCCAGCTGTGGCGGGCAGGGTTGCCAGGCCGGCCTGCAATGGGCTGTAGCCAAGGGCTTGGGGGTTCTGGAAGTAGAGGCTGATCAGGTACATGAGCCCGTTGATGGTGCCGGAGCCAATCAGGATCGCGAGTGTGGAACCGACCAGGACCCGGTTTCGGAGCAGCGCCAGATCGAGCATCGGTACGGCGACCCGGCGTTCGACGGCCACGAATGCGATCCCCGCACCGATGGCCAGCGCCAGGCAACCGAGGGTGGCGACGGATGCCCATCCCCAGTCGCTGCCCTTGCTCAGCGCGAGGATGAGGGGCATGAGGGTGATGGCGACCAGCAAGCTCCCCCAAACGTCGATCGAGCGGGACCGGCTGGAGTCGCGTGATTCGGCCACACTGGCGGCCGTGATGACCATGCAGACTACAGCGACGCCCGCGTCCACCCAGAACAGTGCCTGCCATCCCGTCAGCTCGACCAAGACGCCGCCAAGCAGGGGCCCGGCCGCGGCACCGACCGCTGCTGCCGCCCCCCAGAGCGAGACCGCCCGCAACTGTGCTTGACCGCGGTTGGCCACCGACAGAAGGCTGAGCCCGCAAGCGAGGATCGTCGCGCCCGCGGCGCCCTGGGTAGCGCGGCCGGCGATCACCATGCCCCCCGAGCCGGAGAGTGCGATCAGCACGCAGGAGGCGGTGAAGAGCAGTAGTCCGAGCTGAAAGATCCGCTTCCTTCCGAAGACGTCGCCCAGCGAACCAGACGTCACGATGGTTGCGGCACCGACCAGTGAATAGCCGGTCACGGCCCATTGCAACGTCGTTACGGACATGCCGGTATCGGCGCTGATGGCCGGGAGGAGGATGCTGACCGCGGACGTGTTCGCGTTGACCACCAGGGTGGACAGGCAGGTGACGAGCAGGACACCTTGGGTCCCGTTACTCGTACCGGTGTCAGTGGAACTCATTCGACTCCCCTCTCACGAAGGCGCGCTACCAACAGCGCTGAGACGCATCAGGCTGGGTGTGCACCGTCGGCCAAGCGCTGCAAAAGCAGGGCCTGCGCGACGACCAGGCTCTCGATCTCGTGCAGGTCGACGCTCTCGTTGGAGGAGTGGATTCGTGCGACTGCAGTGTCCTCCGGCCCCCAGAGGACGAACTCAGCGCCGGGTGCGGCCTGCTGGAGGGTGCGGAGCAGCGGGATCGAGCCGCCGCTGCCAGCCTCTCCGGCCGGCTTGCCGAAGGCCTCGGTCAGTGCCCACCGGGCGGCGGCATAGCCGGGTCCGCTGGTGTCACACCGGAACGGCGGCGCCGCCTTGGTGCGCTGCACCTCGACCCGGGCGCCCCACGGAGCGTTGGCCTCGAGGTGATCGACGAGCGCCTCGAGCTCCTTGTCCGGGTCCGAACCGGGCACGATTCGCATTGAGAGTTTGGCGCGAGCCTCGGGGATGAGCACGTTGGAGGAGCCGGCGATGGAGGTCATGTCGAGTCCGATGGCGTTGATCGAGGGACGTGACCAGAGCCGATCCCCGATGTGACCGGTGCCGGTGAGCCGGACCCCGTCGAGGATGTCGGCGCTGGCCCGGAAGTCCTCGGCGCTGAAGTCTTCCCCCGTCCACTCGCCGGCGGAGACTCCGGCGACGGCGACGTTCCCGTGGTCGTCGTGCAGCGTCGCGAGCAGGCGTGCCATCGCCATCATGGCGTCCGGCGCGGGCCCCCCGAACACGCCGGAGTGCAGCGGGTGCTCGAGCGTCTTCAGCGTCACCACGCAGGCGACGTCACCGCGCAGGGCGGTGGTCAGGACGGGTTCGCCGACCTGCAGGTTCCCCATGTCGCAGATGACGAACAAGTCACAGGCGAACAGCTCCGGATGAGCCTCGACGAACGCCTCGAGGTTGCTCTCGGTCTCCTCCATCCCCTCCAGAACCAGCTTCACTGTGCACGGGAGCTTGCCGTCGAAGATGCGCAGGGTGCCGAGGTGCGCGATCAGGCCGCCGATGTCGTCGGCGGCGCCGCGGCCGTAGATTCGACCGTCGTCCTTACGGGTGGCGGTCCACGGGTCGCTCGTCCAGCCCTGCTCCGGTGGTGCGGGCTGCACGTCGTAGTGGGCGTAGAGCACCACGGTCGGTGATCCTTCAGGGCCTTTGATCTCGCCGTAGATCGGAGGGTAACCGGACGGGACCTCCATCAGTCGCGCGTCGGTGAACCCAGCCTCGCGGAACATCTGCAGGGTCACCCGTCCCATCTCCTCGACGGGTTCGGCCGGGTAGCCCGGGAAGGCGATCGACGGGATCGACACCAGCTTCTCCAGGTCCGTGAGGAGACCGGGCATGAGGGCCGAGGCTTTCGCGGCGATGTCGGTCTTGTTCATTGCTGCGCTCCGTTTCTCGCAAGGAATCTGGGGCCGTTGACCGCCGGGATCAGAAGAAGATGCCGCCGATCAGCGCCCCGACGACGATCGTGGTGACGGACATGATCAGCATCGGGACGAAGAAGCTGTGGTCGAACAGCTTCGTGCCCAGCTTCGTGGTGCCCGTGAGGTCGAAGTTGGCCGCGGCGATCTGGGTGCCGTTGGCGGGCAGCGTGTAGACGCCGCTGAGCGCACCGGCCCACATGCCGGTGACGATGCCCGGCGCCAGCCCGGCGGCGAGCCCGATGGGCACGATCGTCCGGGTCGCGGTGGACTGGCTGGTGGTCAGGGCCGCGACGAGGAAGACCGCGAGCGCGAAGATGAACTTCCAGTCGGTGACCCAGCCGCCGATAGTGTCGATGATGAAGGCCTCGTGCGCGTCGATGAACGTGGCCGTGAGCCAGGCGATCCCGAACAAGGCGATCGCGGAGATCATGCCGGCCTTGAACACCGACATGTCCGGCACGACCTTCACGTCGGGTCGACCGATCAGGAGGATCGCCACACCGATCACGAACATGACCAAGACGATCGTGGTGGTCATGTCGATGGTGACCGTCTCGTTCTCGACCTGGTACGAGGGCCGCAGGTCCGGGAAGAGCCCGAGGATGACGATGGCCACCACGCCGAACAGGAACGCCAGTGCCGAGTTGCGGCCCCGCTTGGTGTAGGTGAGTTCGGTGGGTGCCGGGACCTGCGCCGAAGTCGGCAGCTCCGGGTCGGAACCGGTGCCGCCGGCCGAGCCCTGGCCTCGGATCTGAGCCGCGGCCGGCCTCTCAGAGCCCACCCGGGCCAGCTCACCTGCGGCGATCTTGGCCTGGACCTCGGGATCGTCGGCGAGCTCCTTTCCCATCCTGCCGACCATCAGCGAGGTGACGACGATGCCGATCACGCACGACGGCACGGTGATCGCGAGGATCTGCGTCAGCCCGAGGTTGTACGGCGCGACGTCGGTCAGGGTCAGCATCGCGGCCATCGCCGCCGAGACCGGGGAGGCGGCGAGCGCCATCCCGGACTGCACCACCGTGACCGTCAACGGCCGCGAGGGCCGGATCCCGTTCTTGTAGGAGACGTCGTAGATCACCGGCAGCAAGGGGTAGATGATGTTGCTGGTGCCGGCCCCGATCGAGAACGCGAACGCCGTCAACGGGGCGATCACCGTGATCTGCTTCGGATGGCTCGCGATGACCCGCGCCGCAACTGCCACCATCCAGTCGATGCCGCCGGCGGCCTGCATCAGCGCCGCCGTTGTGACGACGGCCAGAATGATCGCCAGTGCCGCGGCCGGCGGCTCACCGGGCGCCTCACCGAAGACGAAGACCAGTACGAAGGTGCCGAGACCGCCCCACAGGCCGACCCCGACCCCGCCCGCCCGGGTGCCCATGACGATTGCGCCAAGGACGACCAGAGCCTCAAGCACGAACGACACGCTCATCTCGTTCCTCTCCTACTCACTTCCTGGTGCTCCGTTGCTGCCTCAACTAGCTGGGCCGCACTGGGCGACGGCTATGCGCTCCACCACGGACCAGGCCTCGGCGAGGTTCGTCAAGGCGTCCTGCAACTGCGGGCGCGCCGCGTCGAGCGCCTCGGTCCCGGCGGCGACCGCGGACTCCTTCACTGCTGCAACATCGGCGCGCAGCGTCGACAGGGCGACGTCGAGGCGCCCGTCAGAGACGGCCTGGAACTCGTCGAGCTGGGCCACGACCTCCTGTGACGCGGTCCGCAGCTCCTCCGCCTTTGCAGTCAGCGGATCCTCACTGCGCAACTTGTCCACGGAGGTGACCAGTTGGTCGTACTGGGTGCACAGGTCCTGGGCCTTGGCGTTTGCGGTGTAGTCGCAGCCGACCAGCAGGCCAAGGCAGGCGAGCAGTACGCCGACCCGCAGCAAGCGACCGGCCCTCATCGCAACCCGACCATGGCTGTGGACACAACCAGGCAGAGAGAATCCTTGGGCCTGGCGAGGTTCTCCAGCGGACCACCCGTGACAGCCAATTCTCGATCCATCCCGCGCTCCCTTCCCGGGACCATTTGGCCCCGGGTCGCGTGTACGCGACTCATCCCCAGCGGATGAATTGCCCGACGTCGACCGGACGCTGCGCCTCTCTCAAGCGAAGCAACGGCCTGCATCATCCCGCACGTTCAACAAACCGGTACATCAAGGCTGCGATCACCTTTCACGCCGCTTATGCACTTCCCGCGCATGCCAAGAACATGCCATTAGCAGTGGCCTCACAGGGTCACTCCACGCGTCGACCGGCCAAGGCATCACGAACGTCCGACCGATGCACGAGCTGTGCCCTCACATGATTCACAATCCGGAGGAAACCGCTGGCCCCCGGACACCCCAGAACAGCCGTCCTCGTAATTAGTAGCTCGCCTGGACTGAACGTCGCAGTGTGGTCATCGCGGAGGGGAGTTGACCATGAGCCCTGGTCGGGTACACCTGACAGCGTTGATCTTGCCGTCGCTCGTACGGATGGTGCTGGACTGGACGCGTGTGTTGGCAAAACGGTCCCCAGTGGGGCGAGCCGGGCCCGGTGAGCTGACGCATGCATGGACGGAAGCCGGTGCTCGGGCGGGCGCTGCGGCCGGTGCACGTCGGCGGGCTGTCGATCGACCTGCCGTTCGCTGCGGTTTCATCGCCGCGCTGATCCTGTATTCGATCGCCTTTAACCTGTCGCGGCAGCATTTATGTCCCCAAATGTGTCCCGGACCGGCCCAAACAGCCATCTATTCGCGCTCAGGAGCGCCGGTCGATGCGTTATCAGCCCGCCGAGGGACGGAATCGTCATGAGGTTCTCTTGGCTTTTAGGTCCAGCCGGCGAGCCCGCGCACATTGCCGAGCAGCACGGGGCCAACGCTCGGTTCAGAAACCGACACATCCCACGGATATGCGCCGCTCCAGGCGTGTCTGGGAGGCCCCGTCCTCCGGATATCGCCTCCGCCGACTCGAATCAGCGCATCTTCGTTCTCATGCTGTTCCCGCCTCGTTCCCGCGCTGTTCCCAAGTCGTTCCCAAGTCGTTCCCAGCAATGAACCGCTGAATGTGGCGCATCCGCCCGCGAGACCAATCAAGCAACTCCAGGAGGCGCGGTTCCCTTGGCTCGCCCGAGCGAGACAGAAGGGGCAGAGGAGCGGCGAGGGTCCGTGCGTCGTGCTCGCGGCGGGTTCAGGTGTTGGCGCGGGGGCGAGTGGCGGCGGTCGCTAGGAGGTCGCCGCAGAAGGAGTGAATGGCTCGGTTGACTGTTTCGGGTCGCTCCCAGGGCATGAAGTGGCCGGCGCCCTTGACCCAGAACGGACCGACCGCGGCGGGGAAGGCGAGCGCGCATCGCTGCTCGGCGTGGTCGCCGATGGTCACCTGATCGGCGCCGATCAGTACCAGGGCCCGCTGCTGGACCGGCCGGTCGAGCATTTCTGGAGCCGACAGTTGCCGGGTGCCCATAACCACTTCATAGTCGGCGAAGGAGGCGCGCAGTCGGTCCGCGTCGCCGTACGGCTCGGTCAGGAAGGCCAAGTCGTCCTCGTCGAAGGCATCCGGCGGACACCACATGCGATGCCCGTAGAACTCACCGATGTAACGCCGCCGTTGCTCGGGCGTACCCAGTTCTGCGACCAGGGCGTCGGCGTGGTGCCCTTGGAGGCGTTGGTAGTCGTAGACAGCGGGCTTGGGCCGGCTCGGCGGGATGCCCGCCGCCGCGAACGTCTCAGCCAGGTCGGGCATGGAGTCGTCCAGGATCACCAAGCGATCCACCCGGTCGGGGTGCCGGTTGGCCATGTCGACGGCGATCATCGCACCCAGGTCGTGCCCGGCGATGACTGCGCGCTCCCAGCCGAGCTTGTCGAACAAGGCGGTCAGGTCGGTGTTGAACGCATTGAGGTCGTAGAAGTCATTCGGCGCGAAATCGGAGTCGCCGTACCCGCGCAGGTCCGGCGCGACGACGTCGAAACCCGCCTCGGCCAGCGGGACTATGTTGTGCGACCAGATGCGGCTCGTGCACGGGAACCCGTGGATGAGCAGCAGCGGTACGCCGCCATCCCCACGACGCCGCACCGCGAGGCGGTGCCCAGCACGGACTTCGATCCTCTCGGGCGCAACGATTTCAGTCGGAAGAACCATGCACGCGGTTCTACACGATCACCCGGTCGAGCGAGCCAGATGTCTTCTGCTGGCTAACTCTCGAGCTGGGTTGTTCGGCGGGCGGTTTGTCAGAAGGCGGCGAGGGCGGTGTTGGTGTTGTTGGCGGACCAGGCGAGTTGGAGGGTGTGTTGGTGGCCGGTGACGGGGTCGTAGCGGACGCCGTGCAACGAGACTGCTTGGTAGGAGGCGGCTACGCCAGTTACTCCGAAGCCTGCGGCGACGAGGCCTAGCGCGGAGATGCCGCTGGCTTCTTAGACGATGGCTGGGCTGAAGCCGGCTGCGCGGCAGGAGGCGATGAACTCGTCGTACGCGAGTACGGAACGGTGGCGTGGGAAGAACACAAGGGCTCGTCGGCCAGTTCGGACAGGGCGATCCGGTCGTGGTGGGCGAGTCGGCGGTCGGCGGGGAGGCCGGCGACAAGTGGCTCGGTGAGCAACGATTCCAGGTGGATGCCTGGCGGCGCCGCGGCCGCGCGCAGGAACCCGGCGTACCGCCCGACCTTGCCGCCGTTTCCCAGATAGCCGCCCGGCACGGCATCACCATCCTCGCTCCACCACCTCAGCCGTAGCAGTCGCGACGCACCTCCGACTCCCCCACCTGGACCATCCGCGCGCCGTCCAACCCGATCCACGGGAGGAAACCTCAGAGGTTGACCCCTGAGCTGGAGGGTTGCCCCCTCGGATTCTGAGGGGGCGACCCTCCAACTTGGGGGTCAACCTCTCAAATGGCGCGGACGCGGCGAGCCGCGCAGGGCGGGCGCAAAGACGGCGGTGCGCGGGGCGGGGGCTGGGACGGCGGCGCGGGGTGAAGTGGGCGCGGGGTTGGTGGGGTCGGGCGGGTGCGGGGTCGTTCGAGGGCGGTGGAGGTGGTGGGGATGGGGTGTCGGTGGGGGTTATTAGGGTTTGGGGTATGGATCGGTTTCGGGTGGTGCCGGCGGCTTATGTGGTGCTGCGACGGGGGGATGAGGTGTTGATGATGCTGCGAGCCAATACCGGTTACATGGATGGGTATTGGGCGGTGCCGGCTGGGCATGTGGAGCGGGGAGAGTCGGTGGTTGCGGCTGCGGTGCGGGAGGTTCGGGAGGAGGTTGGGGTGGAGATCGATCCGGGTGATCTCGTGCCGGTGACCGCGATGCATCGGACCGGCGGCAACGGGGATCCGATTGATGAGCGGGTGGACTTCTTCTTTCTGACGACTCGGTGGTCGGGTGAGCCTCGGTTGATGGAGCCGGACAAGGCGGATGGGTTGGACTGGTTCTCGTTGGACAAGTTGCCCGATCCGGTGGTGCCGCATGAGGCTCGGGTGCTGGCGGGGATCGCCGGTGACGGACTGCCTGCGGTGATCGTGCACGGGTTCTGACTTCTGCTTCGAGGGTTCGCCTCGTGCTCATCGATCGCGGGGATAGACCGCTTTAGAGTTCGCTGCGGTGTCAGTGAGGCTTTGGAGGCGGCGATGGGTCAGCAGGGCGACGGGACGAGCCGGCGGCGGCTTTTGCAGGCAGGAGCGCTCGGGGCGGGTGCGGTGATCGCGCCCGGTGTGCTCACCACCGGGAATGCTGCGGCATCCAGCAGCGGCTCGGCGGCAGCGGTTGCGGCCGGTACGGCGAGAAAGACGGCGGGACGGATCGACAAGGAGCACCCGCGCTTCACGGTGGCCGTCGTACCGGATACGCAGTATCAGTTCGATCAGGATCGGGGGGACCCGGCACCGCTGAGTGCGAGCTTCGAGTTACAGCGTGCTGGCCGGCAACCACGACATCGACGCGTCGAGGGATGACACCCGCGGCCCGTCGCCGTACCTGGACACCTTCCCGCCGGAGCGGTTCCGGCGGATGGCGACGTACGGCGGCTCGACGGCGAACGGGTACAACTCGTACCACGTGTTCCGGGCGGCGGGCAGGCAGTGGTTGCTGCTGGCAATGGATTGGCGACCGTCGGACGCGAGCTTCGCGTGGGCGCGCGACGTCATCGCCAAGCACCCGCGGCTGCCCGTCGTCCTCACCACGCACGAGCTGGTGAACGCCGACCACGGCAACCCGGTCGCGTACTTCACCGACCACGGCAACCGGGTCTGGGACCAACTGGTGAAGCACAGCGACCAGATCTTCCTCACCCTCAACGGCCCCTTCTGGCCGCCCGGCCGGGTGGTCCGGCAGAACGCCGCCGGCCACGACGTGCACCTGCACCTGACCAACTATCAGGATCGGTACTACGGCGGGTCCGGCTCTACCACTTCGACCTGGCCCGGAACACGATCGACGTCGAGACCTTCGCGCCGTGGATCCTCGACCAGGACCCGACACGACGCAACGAGCTCGCCGAGGGTGACATCGAGCTGACCGACGACACCAACCGGTTCAGCATCCCGATCGACTTCGCCGAGCGGTTCGCCGGGTTCGCTCCGGTCCCGGTCCGCCCGGCCCGGCCGGCCGCTCAACTCGTCATCCCCGGCACAGCGGCGTACTGGCGCTTCGACGGGCCGGTCACCGACCAGGTGATCGACCACTCGGGCCAGGGCAACCATCTGACCCGCGTGCAGTTGGCAGGCGACGAGCCGACGGCGACTGCCGAGTTCCATCCGGACCAGCCCGGGCATGCCAGCTGGTTGTTTGCCGGCGGCAAGAACCCGGCGCGCGGCGGGTACCTGCGGACGGTGGATAACGCGCCGCTCAACGCGATGACGTTCACCAAGGGCTACACGATCGAGGCGTTCGTGAAGCTGACCGACGACGGTGCGGACCACTCGTGGCAGGGTCTGCTGAGCCGGATGGGTACCGGCGCCGACACGGCCGGCACAGCACCTTGTACGTCGACTCCGCGCCGCTGCTGCGTAATCCGGCGACCCCGTCCAACGGGCTCGCGACTGCCGGCAAACCGTGGCTGCTGGGCGCGAACCACTACGCCAACGTGATCGAGCAGGCGTTCGCCGGCCACCTCGGCGAGCTCCGGATCGTCACCCGCGCCCTCAAACCGTCACAGTTCCTGAACGCCTAGAGATACGAGCGGATGAGGGCTTCCTGCGCGGGGAGGAGGGCCAGTTCCTCCGGGGTCAGGGTGACGTTGCGGCCTCGCTCGGCCAGGGCGTCGGCGAGGCCTGGCGTGGGGTCGATGGAGTTGGCGAGGTAGGCGCCGAGGGCTTCGCGGACGAGGGGGGTCAGCGCCTCGAAGGACGGGTCGAGCGCGACCTGGGCGCAGATGATCGCCGTCATCGCGATGTCGAACTCCGCCATGCCTTCCACCGCGTTGCGCCAGTCGATCACGACCGGGCCGTCGTCGGTGGCGATGACGTTGAGCGGATGCAGGTCGCCGTGGACAACCACCCGGCCCGGGGTGCCGCTCGGTGCGGGGATCGCGTGCAGCCGGCGGTGGAGGTCCGCGTGGATCTCGCCGAGTTCGGTCCCGTTGAGGTCTCCGGCGATCGCCGCGTCGGCGAGGGTCGGGCCGTTCAGCCGCTGGATCACCATCTCCGGACCCACAACCTCGCGGACTGCGGGGACCGGGTAGTCGTACTTCGCGACGTGACGCATGAAGTCCGCCTCGTCCCGCACCGGGTACCCGTCGCGGTAGCGGCGCAGCACCCATTGGTCGTCGATGGCGTAGACGTCCGCATCCCGCCCAGCGGCGAACGGCTCGGCGCCAGGCGGAAGGAGGGGCGACCGCTCCGACCCGTCGGCCGGCTCGGCCGTCATCCGACCTGGCAGCCGCCGACTGCCGGTTCGAGGGGTTTGGCGCCGATGGTGGGCATGCCGAGCATGACGCCGGGACTCTCCGAGGCCGGTGCGTCCTGCGCGCGCTCCCACGCGTCGCCGGCGCGAGTACGGCGTACGGCGCCGAAGACGTCCGCGACCAGGTGGTGGGGTGCGGCGTAGGTGACCTCGACCGTGGCCAGGTCGCCCGGCCGTGGCGTCTCGACGCCCTCCGGGAGCGCGAAGTGGACGAGGCGGTTGTCGCGGGCCCGCCCGCTGAGCCGATGGGTCGCGGCGTCCTTGCGCCCCTCCCCCTCGGCGACGAGCACCTCGAGCGACCGACCGACGATCGCCTTGTTCTCGTCCCAGGCCACGTCGTCCTGCAGCGCGACCAGCCGCTCGTACCGATCCTGGACGACGTCGCGCGGGACCTGATCCTCCATGGACTCGGCCGGCGTACCAGGACGCTTGGAGTACTGGAAGGTGAACGCCCCCGCGAACCGCGCCTGCCGAACCACGTCGAGTGTGCCTTGGAAGTCCTCCTCGGTCTCCCCCGGGAACCCGACGATGATGTCGGTCGTGATGGCGGCATCCGGCATCGCCGCACGGACGTCTTCGATAATGCGAAGGTACCGATCACGCCGGTACGAGCGGCGCATCGCTTTCAGCACACGGTCCGAACCGGACTGCAGCGGCATGTGCAGCGAGGGCATCACATTCGGCGTCTCGGCCATCGCCTCGATCACGTCCGCGGTGAAGTCCCGCGGATGCGGCGACGTGAACCGGACCCGCTCCAGGCCGTCGATCCCGCCGCACGCTCGCAGCAGCTTGCCAAAAGCAAACCGGTCGCCGAACTCCACGCCGTACGAGTTCACGTTCTGGCCGAGCAGGGTCACCTCGAGGACGCCCTCGGCGACCAGCGCCTCGACCTCGGCCAGGACGTCGCCCGGCCGCCGGTCCTTCTCCCGGCCGCGCAGCGCCGGCACGATGCAGAACGTGCAGGTGTTGTTGCAGCCGACGCTCACCGACACCCAGGCCGAGTACGGCGATTCGCGCCGGGTCGGCAGCGTCGACGGGAACACCTCGAGCGACTCGAGGATCTCGACCTGCGACTCCTGCTCCACCCGGGCCCGCTCCAGCAGCACCGGCAGCGAGCCGATGTTGTGCGTCCCGAAGACCACGTCGACCCACGGCGCCTTGCGGACGATCGACGCCTTGTCCTTCTGCGCCAGGCAACCGCCGACGGCGATCTGCAGGTCGGGCTTCTTCGCCTTCACCGGCGCCAGGTGGCCGAGGTTGCCGTACAGCTTGTTGTCGGCGTTCTCCCGGACCGCGCAGGTATTGAAGACGACCACATCGGCCTGGTCACCCTCGGGCGCGCGGACATAGCCCGCGTCCTCCAGCAGGCCGCGGAGCCGCTCGGAGTCGTGGACGTTCATCTGGCACCCGTAGGTGCGGACCTCATAAGTACGCATGACAGCCACCAAGAGTACGTGCCGAGGTAGACATTTCCCTACCTGGGACCGGCTGCTTGTAACCCCTGACCGGCGCGCGCCCGGCGAGAATAGTGAGGGGCATGAACAGTTCTCGCCGTCAGTTCCTCGCCCGTACCGCCGCCGGCGCCGCCGTGATCGCCGGCGGTTCCTTCTCCGTCGGCACCGCCACCGCCTCGGTGAAGCCCTCGACGCGGATCACCGCCCTGACCAACGCCACCGTCATCGACGTCGCCACCGGCCGCCGCGATCGCAACCAGACCGTCCTGATCAGCGGCGACCGGATCATCGGCGTCGGCCGGCTCCCCGTCCCGCGCGGCGCGACCGTGATCGACGCCACCGGCAAGTACGTCATCCCGGGACTCGCCGACATGCACGTCCACAGCCTCGGCGACGAGCGGGTGTCTCCCCCGCTGTACCTGGCCAACGGCCTGACCATGGTCCGCGAGATGGCCGCCTCCAACCCGATGCTCTACGACTGGCGCGACCGGATCGACGCCGGCACGCTGCTCGGCCCGCGGATGATCGTGGCCAGCCAGATCATCGACGGCGACCCGACCCTGTGGGATCCGAATCTCCTGCACGTCCTGGTCGTCGACGACGCGGCCGCCGCGCGAGCCGCCGTACGCCAGGTCAAGGCCGAAGGCGCCGACTTCGTCAAGGTGTACTCGCGCCTGAACAAGATCGCGTACGCCGCCATCCTCGACGAGGCCCGGAAGGTCGGACTGACCGTCCACGGCCACGGACCCGACGAGCTCACCTCGAAGGAGGTCAGCAACGCCGGCCAGCGCAGCATCGAGCACATCCACTCCCTCGGCCTGTCCGTCTCCACTCGCGAGGCCGAGGTACGGCGGATGGTCCGCGCGATCAGCGTGAACACCGGCGACTACAACGCCTGGTTCCGGCAACTGCACCCGATCGAGTGGATCGCCGCGAACACCTACAGCCCGGCCCGGGCCGCGGACGTCTTCGGCACCCTGCGCCGCAACCGGACGGGCGTGACGCCGACGCTGACCATGCACAACGTCCTGGACCAGATCGACTACACCCGCCTCGACCCGGCCCTCGCGAAGTACATGAGCGCCGACTCGATCGGCACCTACGACTACGTGATGGAGAACCTGTACGCCGCCAACCGGACCGCCGAGGAGATCTCGCACCAGCACCAGATGTGGGCGTGGCGGCAGCGCTTCGTCCGTGAGCTGTTCGCCCACGATGTCCCGATCCTGGCCGGCACCGACACGGGTACGCCGTACTCCGTCCCCGGATTCGCCCTGCACGAGGAACTCGAGCACCTGGTGACGGCCGGTGCCACCCCTCGCCAGGCCCTGTACGCCGCCACCGTCGAGCCGGCCAGGTTCCTCGGGCTGACCGCGGACCTGGGCTCGGTGGAACCACGGAAGATCGCGGACCTCGTCGTACTGGATGCGGACCCGCTAGCGGACATCCGGAACACCCGGAAGATCCACTCCGTCGTCACGCGCGGCCAGGTGATCTCGCCGGCCGCGCGGCAACGAATGCTCGCCGATGTGGAGGCCGCGGTCAAGGAGCCGCCTGCGGCGACGGCACTCGCTGCCGGCGGCTGCTGCGGTGGCCGGCCAAGTCACTGACGAGCCTGCCTCCCGGACCGGAGACCGCCGGCTGCCGGTCCGGGAGAGACTGCTGCCGGGGAGGATCCGGCGCGAGGGAGCCGTCGGGCGCGACGTGCTGGAAGATCTGCTCGACCAGCGCGATCACGTGCGGGTCGTCGACGGTGTAGAACTGCCGGCGGCCCTCCCGCCGGGCGCTGACCAGGCCGGCCAGTCGCAGCTTGGCCAGGTGCTGGCTCGCCGTGGGCACGCTGACGCCCACCCGGGCGGCCAGCGTGCCGACGTCGTACTCACCGCAGCTCGCCAGTGCGACCAGATGCAGCCGGACCGGCGCCAGCAACAGCCCGAAGGTGCGGGCCGCGGTGGCGAGCTGCGGCGAGGTCGGTTCGATCATGCGTCCACGCGCGCCTTGGGTGGGATCGGCACCCCACGCGGGTCCCGGGTCGGGTATCCGAGCGCGGCGTCGATCAGCTCCTCGAGCCGGTCGCTGAGACCCTGCGCGAGTACGACGGCCTCCACGTGCACCTCGTCGAGGCCGACGCCGAGGACCCGGTGCAGAAAGGTCTCCAGCAACTGGTGCCGTCGGTCGCCCATGGCACACTCCTGTCAGTAGATGTTGGACGGGCGGACCATGCCCTCGGCGAGATCGCCGAAGCCGGGCGCCATGATCGCGCCGGGGTTGCCGAGGATCTCCTCGACAACGGCGGTCTCGGTGGTGATCAGCAGCGCCGCGATCGAGGCCGCGCTCTCCAGCGCCGCCCGGGTGACCTTGAGCGGGTCGATCACCGCGTCCTCGACAAGATCGGCGTACTGGCCGGTGAGCGCGTTGAAGCCGTGCCCGTTCGGCAGCTCGGCGACCCGCGCCACCACCTCGTCGCCGTCGTACCCGGCGTTGATCGCGATCCACCGCAGCGGTTCGGGCAGTGCTCGCCGGACCACCTCGCGGCCGATGGCCTCGTCGCCGGACAGCTCCAGCTTCGACAGCACGGCCTGCGCCTGGACCAGGACGGTTCCGCCGCCGGCCACCACGCCTTCCTCGAGCGCGGCGCGGGTCGCGGCGAGCGAGTCCTCAACCCGCAGCATCCGCTCCTTCAGCTCGACACTGGTCGCGCCGCCGACCCGGATCACCGCGACCTTGCCGGCCAGCCGCGCCATCCGCAGCTGCAGGCTGTCCTGATCGGCGTCGATCTTGGCCCGCTCGAACTGCTTCTCCAGCTGGGAGATCCGCGCCGCCACCAGTGACGCGTCCCCGTGCCCGCCCACGATCGTCGTGGAGTCCTCGGTGATCGTGATCCGGTCGCAGGACCCGAGGTGCTCGCGGCTCACGTCGGACAGGTCGAGCCCGGTGTCCTTCGCGATCACCGAACCGCCGAGCGCGGTGGCGAGATCCTCCAGCTCGGCGATCCGGCGGTGGCCGAAGCCGGGCGCCCGGACGACGACCGAGCGCATCGTGTTGTGCATGTTGCCGCCGACCAGCAGCTGCAGCGCCGGTCCGTCGACCTCCTCGGCGAGGACGACGAGGGGTCGCTCGGCGCGCTGCGCCACCTCGACGGCCGGCATGATCTCCTGCACCTGGGTGATCTTCTTGTTCGTCAGCAGGATCACCGGGTGGTCGTAGACGGTCTCCATCCGCTCCCGGTCGGTGACCATGTACGCCGACACGTAGCCGTGGTCGAACTCGATGCCGTCGACCACCTCGACCGACATCCCGAGGGTGTCCGACTCCTCGGTGGTGACGACGCCGTTGCGCCCGACCCAGTCGACCGCGTCCGCGATCACCGCGCCGATCACCTCGTCGTCACTGGCCGCCAGCGTCGCGATGTGCCGCAGCTCGTCGCGGCCGCCGACCTCGACCGCCCACTCCCGCAGCGTCTCGATCACCACCGGAACGGTCTGCTCGATCCCGCGCCGGACCCGCATCGGGTTGGCGCCCGCGTCGACCTCACGGAGGCCTTCGCGGACCATCGCCTGGGCCAGTACGGTGGCCGTGGTGGTGCCGTCGCCGACCACCCCGTTGGTCTTCATCGCGACTTCCTTGACCAGCTGCGCGCCCATGTTGGCGAAGGGTTCGCGCAGCTGGATCTCGCGAGCGATGGTGACGCCGTCGTTGGTGATCGTCGGCGGGCCTGTCAGCTTCTCCAGCACCGCGTTGCGGCCTTTCGGCCCGAGCGTCACCTTGATCGCGTCCGCGAGCGCGTTCACGCCGGACTCGAGCAACCGCCGCGCGTCCGTGTTGAACCGCAGTTCCTTCGCCATGGTCAGCCTCCTTCTAGGGGATGAGGATCGCCCGGCCGCGGACCCGGCCGTGGTCGAGATCGTCGATGGCCTGCTGGAACTCGGCCAGCGGGTACTTCGTGGTGTGCAGCGCGACCTTGCCCTGGGCCGCGAGCTCCATCAGGTCCTGCAGATCGTTGTAGGAACCGACCAGGTTCCCGAGGAAGTTGATCTCGGTCGAGATCACGTCGATGGTCGGTACGTCGAGGTTCTCGCCGTACCCGACGACGTAGTAGTTGCCGGCCCGCCGCAGCATCGCGACCCCGTCCGCGGTGGCGCCGCCCTCGCCGACGAAGTCGATCACCGCCTCCGCGCCGGCGCCGCCGGTCAGCTCCCGGACCTGGTCGACCTGAGTGCCATCGGCAACGATTCCGTGATCGGCGCCGATCTCCACGGCCAGATCCAGCGCGGCCTTGTTGCGGTCGACAACGACCACGGTCGCCGCCGAGATCGCCTTCATCACCTGGATCCCGATGTGCCCCAGCCCGCCCGCGCCGATCAGCACGCAGACATTGCCCGGCCTGAGCGCCCGGGCCGCCTTCGCCGCCGCGTGGTACGCGGTCAGCCCGGCATCCGCGAGTGCCGCGACATCGGCCGGCTCGAGTGAGTCGTCGATCCGTACGACGCTCCGGGCGGTGGTGCGCAGATACTCGGCGTACCCGCCGTCGGTGTCGATGCCCGGGAAGCTGCTCGCCTCACAGTGCACGTCGTCGCCGGACCGGCAGGCCCGGCAGAGTCCGCAGGTGATCAGCGGATGCAGGATCACCTTGTCGCCGACCGTCACATTGGTGACGGCGTCGCCGACCGCATGGACCCAGCCGGCGTTCTCGTGCCCGATCGTGTACGGGAGCCGTACGCCGCTCTTCTCCGCCCACTGCCCTTCGAGGATGTGCAGGTCGGTCCGGCAGACCCCCGCTCCCCCGATCCGGACGACGACGTCGAGCGGCCCGGTGATCTTCGGCTCGGGTACGTCGGTGAGCTGCAACTTCTCGTGATAGCCGATGACCTGGACGGCTCTCATTTCGTCCTCCTCGTATTGGTGATCAAGCCGCCCGGCTCGTCGTCGTACCGGGTGGCCAGCAGGCCGCGGCAGAAGTGCGCGTTGCCTTCGACGGAGATCCGGACCGCCTTCGCGAACCGCAGCCGCATCGGTATCGCCTCGGACGGCACCGGTACGCCGTCGTCGTCGACCAGCACCAGGTCGTCGGGCCGGATGCCGAGTCCGATGTCGGTGCGCCGCCGGAGCAGGGCCTCCTTGTGCGGGCCACCGACCAGCTGGCCGAGGGTGACCCCGGACAGCTGGTCGACGGTGATACTGGTGGACCGGAGCAACGCCATCACGCACCGCTCCATCGCCGCGGTGTGCGCCTTGCGCTGGAAGGTCCGGCGCAGCTCGTCCAGGTCCTGCTCGGCCTCGGATCCGAACGTGCCGACATAGCCCGCGTCCGCGGCCAGACCGGCGTTGATCTTGTCCGAGTCGTGGTGATCGTCGAGCAGCACTGTCACCGTGCCCACTGCCGGCACCCGACGCAGGGCGTCGACCGCGTCGGATGCCATCAGGTAGGCGAAGTTGGGCGCACAGAACGAGGTCGGCAACCGGAGATGGACGGTCACGCCGGCGTCGTCGATCCGGACCGACCGGACGAAGCCCAGCTCCGTGATCGGCTGGTCCAGCTCGGGGTCGACGACGGTCGCGAGCGCCGCCGCGACGCCGGCCTCCAGCGACACCGCGACCGTGGTCATGACGCCACGGCTTCTTCCCGCGATCCGGCGTCAGCGGGAAGCCGGAGCTCCTCGGGTACGTCGAGGTCGTACAGGCTCGCCGCATTGAGCCCGAGGATCTTCTTCTTCTGCTCGACGGTCAGCGGCGCGTACTCGGTCAGGTCCGCCGGGATCTGGAAGTCGACGAACTTCTCCACCAGCCACTTCGGCGTCCAGAGCGCGTAGTCCGACGAGAAGAGGATCCGGTCCTCGCCGATCCAGTAGAGCAACTCCCCGATGATCTGCGCGAAGTACTTCGGCCGGGTGTGGATGAACGGCATCGCCACCGCCAGACCGCCGTACACGTTGGGCTCCTGGGTGGCGATCCAGCAGAAGTCCTCCAGCCGGGGCAGGCCGACGTGCTCGACGATGAAGTTCAGGTCGGTGTAGTCGGTCGCCACCTGGTCGATGTCCGCGACGTCGAACGCGTCCCGGTCCAGCGGCCGGATGGTGGGGCCCTTGTGCACGTGGATGTTCTTGATCCCGAGCTTCAGGCACTCCTCGAGATAGCGGCGCGACCACGGGCTGTCCAGCTTGTAGCCCCGGGAGTCGCCGTGCCACTCGGCGGTGTAGAGCTTGACGCCCTTCAGCCCCATCCGGTCCGCGTCCTTGCGGAGCTGCTCGAGGCCGGCCTCCTCGTGCCGCGGGTCCCACGCGTGGTTGTAGGTGAGCTTGCCGGGGTTCGCCCGGGTCAGCGCGAGGGCGTCCTCGGTCTGGCCGAAACCCCGCTTGTAGAAGTCGCTCAGGATAGCCGGCTGGAAGATCGCGTGGTCGACGTACCCGTCCTCGAACAGGTCCTTCAGCAGGCGCTGCCCGCCGTAGTACGTGTAGGTGTCGTAGTCCCAGACGACCTCTTCGGGGCTGAGGTTCTTGTGGTAGTCGTAGAAGCAGTCGATGAACTGCTTGCCGTGGATGTTGCGCTGGTTCTCCGCCCGGGCGTCCCACAGCGCGATGTGGGCGTCGACGACGTAGTACTTCTCACCGTTCTTCTCGTACATGCGGCCTCACTTCGTGGTGAGGTCGAAACCGATGTACTCGGCGGCGTCCTCGGGGCTGGCGAACAGGATGGTCTTGTCGTCGAGGTGCACCATCCGGCCGTAGTGGGTGGAGGAGATCTCCTCGAACACCGAGCCGTCGAACTCCATCCCGAGCGCGTCGGACAGTTCGGCGTAGTCGAAGTCGAGCAACCCGGTACCGTCGACGCGGATCATCGACGGGTACTCGGTCAGCTCGACGCCGTCCTTGGCACCCATCACCTGGGCGACGACGCGGCCGATCGGGGTGTTCATCAGGGTCACACCGGTCTTGTTGGAGAACTCGGCGGCAGATCCGAACTGCATGCTCACTGGTCCAGCTCCTTCGGAGTGTCGAGCCCGAGATCCTCGAGCAGGGAACGGAACTTCTGCTTGGCCGCGTCCAGGCTGTCCGCGAACGTGACCGACTTGTCGGCCGGCTGCGACCAGATCGGCTGCAGCGCGTGCGCGGCGTCGAGGCAACGCGGCACCCAGGTCGCGAGCCACTCGCCGAACAGCACCTTGTTGCTCTCGCCGAACTCGGCGTCCCGGGTCAGCAGCCGGAACAGGTTGCGGCTGTAGCCGAGGTCGCGGTCGTAGTCGTGCTCGCCGGTGCCGACGATGGTCGGCGTGATGTAGTCGCCGTTGCGGGCCGCGATCTGCATCACCAGCTCGGTGCGGAACAGCGACCCGACCAGCTGCTCGAACACGATGTTGGTGGCGAACAACAGCTCGCACCAGTCGCCGACGGCGGTCAGCCGCTCGACCACCTCACGCGTCGGCTGCCACTCCGGGGCGCTCTTCCAGACCTCCTTGTGGGCTGCGCCGTCGAACGGTACGTCGGCCTCGGACAGGTCCAGGTTGAAGAGGGCGAGGTCCTGGGCGAACCGCATCTTGTGGGCGGCGTTGACGGCGACCGCGGTGTTGATCATGTTCGTCGGACCGGACCGCTGGATGCTGGTGAACACGTGCAGGGCGAGACCGTTCTCGGCGTGCATCCAGGCGCCGAGATTGCGCTCGACGAACTTCAGCCAGGCCGGGTTCCAGGCGTCGTACGCCCGGGCCCGCTTGGCGTTCTGCAGGCCGAGGTCGACCTGCCGGACGACTGCGGAGTTGTTCCGGTAGATCGTCTGGTTCCACTCCTCGTTCGGGTCGAGGAAGGCGTGCCAGTTCGAGGACTTCGCGGCGGTCCACTCCTTCGGGTAGCCGCCGGGACCGTCGCCGAAGCCGTAGATCCAGCCCTGGCTCAGGTGCCGCTCCGGGTCCGGCTGCACGTCGACCGTGACGTCCTCGTACATCGTCGCGCGCAGCTTGGCCGGCTTGTAGTAGTTGTACGACCGGCTCTGCGAGCTGGGGAACTCCAGCGCGCCGGCCTCGGAGTCGGTGAACTCGATCTTCGGGAAGCTGCGTTGCTTGGTTTCTGTCATCTCAGACTCCATCGGTAGTCGCTGGGCTGGTGAACTTGTCGTAGAAGACCTGGTCCTTCGGCACGTTGCTTGCCTCCAGCAACGCCAGGGCGGCGTCGACCATGGGGGGCGGCCCGCACAGGTAGACCTCGCTGCGGTGCAGCTCGGCCTCCCGCCGTTCGACGATGTCGGTGACGTTGCCTTGTTCGACCTGCAGCCCGTCCGCGTGCTCAGTCGACTCGGACAGGGCCGACTCGGACAGGCAGGCGACGAACTCGAAGCCGGTGAGCTCCGCACCGAGTTCCTTGATCGCCTCGAGGTAGAACAGGTCGGCCGCCGTACGAGCGCCGTAGTAGAAGCGGACCGGACGGGTGCTGCCGGTCTCCCGCAGGTGCCGCAGGATGGACAGGATGGGCGCCATCCCGGCCCCGCCTGCCACGCAGACGACCGGCAGCACATGGCCGTCCTTCAGGGTCGACGAGCCGTACGGCCCGGTCAGCGACAGTTCGTCGCCGACCGCGAGCTCGCCGTCGAGCAGGGCCGAGAACCGGCCGCCCGGGTACTTCTTGATCAGGAACTCGAGCTCGTCCGGCGTCGACTGCGTGGTCGCCATCGAGAACGAGCGGTGGTCGTCGGTGCCGGGGATGGTGATGTCGACGTACTGACCCGGCCTGAACTCGAACGCCTGCTCCGTCGTCAAGCGGAGCGAGACGATGTCCCGGGTGACCGGTTCGATCGCCAGGACCTGGGCGGTCACGGTCTGGATCGGAACGCCGCCGAGCAACTCGTCCTCGTCGTAGTTGAGCAGCTCGATCGTGCAGTCGCTGAAGGCGTGCGCCCGGCACAGCAGCACGTAGCCCTCGGCCACCTCGGCGTCGTTGCACGCGAAGGTGGAGTAGCGCTCCATCTGCAGGTCACCGTCCAGGACGTACGACTTGCAGGCGGAGCACTGCCCCTCCCTGCAGCCGTGCATCAGGTGGATGCCCTGCCGGAACGCCGCGTCGAGGATCTTGTCGTCCTCGGTGACGTCCATCTCGATATCGACCGGTTCGAAGCGGATCCGGTGGGTGTCGGCCATGGCGGCCTCCTCCTGATGCTCGGTGGATTCAGTGCCAGATAAGACAGCTCATCGCGTCAGGCCGCGGGCTTGGTTCCGTTGGCCTTGTACGCCGCCACGTGGGCCTCGCGCTCGGCGTCGGACATCTCGTTCAGCAGCACGTTCGGGCTCATGAACGTGTTGCCGCGGACGTCGTCGAGGGTCCACATCTTCTTCGGGTCGTCCAGGTCCAGGTGCGGCTGGCCGATCAGTGTCTTGCCGTCGTCGCGCACGTACCCGAGGTCCTGGACGATGTCGGCCAGGTCCTTGTTGTGGTGCAGGGTCTCCCACTCACGGAAGCCGGTCAGGCGTCCCATGTTCGGTGTCGGGCGGCCGTCGTACTCGCCGCGGAAGGCGACCGCGTCGGTCCAGTAGCAGGTCTCCGAGCAGTACGTGCGCCACTGGTCGTCGACCTTCTCGACCACCATGTCCTCGCGGATCAGCGCCGGCACCATGCAGGTCCAGCAGCGGTGCGGGTACTGGTACCCGACCTCCTCGAAGGCGATCGGCTTGTTCTTGCCGGGGTAGGCGAGCCGGTTGTAGTTCTCCCACCACTTGCCGTACTTCGAGTACCAACCTGGGTACTTCTCCTCGAACCACTCGAAGTCCTTGTCGGTCATCGCGTCGATCCGCCAGTAGTTCACCGGCCAGCCGGTGGCGAAGAACCGCGCGACCTCGTGCACGTAGCCCTTGTCGACGATCCGCTTCCAGGCCTCCTCGACCAGGTCGTGCGGAATCGTGAGGCCGTACTTCTCCAGCGGCAGCAGGTAGCTGCGGTAGTAGTCGTCGTAGATCCACCGGCGCCACATCTCCGCATAGCTCTCCCGGTCCTTGCGGCGGTCCTTCGTGCCGTACTCGATGAAGGTCCCGATCGCCGCGTCCACGACGCAGTGGTTGTTCCACCACGCGTAGCGCAGGTCGCGCTCGAGCAGCGGCCGGTTGCGCTCGTCGGCGAGTGCCATCAGCAGGATCGAGTAGCCGTTGCTGATGTGCCGCGACTCGTCGGACTGCACCGAGTGGAAGACGGTCGGCAGCAGGTAGTCGCCGTTGGCCGCGGCCTCGTCCGGCATCGCGACGAAGAGCGTGTTGGTGAACGCGGTCTCCGCGACCACAGTCAGGTAGATGTTCGCGGCGGTGATCGCGTCACCGGTGATGAACCCCTCGCCGAACTGGCGGCCGATGGTGCCCGCGTAGTTGTTCGCGAACGCCTTCTCGGTCATGTCGAACCCGGCCGGGTCGATGTAGTTGTTCATGTACAGGCGCTTGAGGTTCATCTGGATCGTCGAGTGCCTGACCTCGTCGATCATCTGCACCGCGAGCCCGTTGTGGATCTCCGGGTTTGGTACGGCGTCGATCGCCATCGGCATCGCCCGGGCGGCGGAGATCTCCGGGAACGGGATGATCGACAGGAAGAGCTTCTGCCACTCCAGCCAGCGCTGCTGCACCTGGCGGAACATGTTGCCGCGGATCGCGCCGTCCATGGCGCCGTACACGCGGTTGTCCTTCTCCTCCTCCATCGGGAAGTAGGACCGCATGATCTGCTTCAGCGGGTCCTTCTTCGGCGCCTTCTCGAACGTGTAGTCGGTGCCGAACCGGGTCGCCGGGGTCGCGAAGGTCGGTTCCCACGACAGCTCGGTGATCTTGGCGTGCGCCTTGGTGAGACTCTGCCTACTCAATGTCTGCCTCCATGATCGGGAGCCGGCTCTCGGCCCGGCTCCTGCGGTACGGCGGGCTGCGTTAAGAAGGGATGAAAGCCGTCCAGGGGCGGCGTCCGTGTCTCAATGTGAGATGGCGGTCACACACGGGGCGGCTACCGTGGTGGGAACTCCGCTGGTGACGGACGTGAAGGAGGCGACCCATGGGCGCTGCACAGCCGGTCCGGGATCCGATCCGGGTCTCGTGGGAGCGTTCACACGCGTCCCAGGTGGACATTGACCGCCCCGCCCCGAAGTACTTCGACCGGATCGACCGCGAGACCACGCTGATGCGGGCAGCCCGGCCAGTCATCGACGCGCTGTCGTCGGAGCTGCACAACGAGCCGGTCTGCATCATCCTGACCGACTCCAAGGGCGTCGTCCTCGATCGCCGCGGCGGCGACCCGTCGCTGTTGCGGCGGCTGGACTCCGTCGACCTCGCGCCCGGATTCCAGTACGCCGAGTCCGAGGTCGGCACCAACGGGATCGGTACGGCGCTCGAGGTGGGCGGCCCGATCCTGATTCACGGACCCGAGCACTACAACGACAAGCTGCGGATGTTCTCCTGCGCCGGGGCGCCGATCACCCATCCGGTCACCGGCGGCCTGCTCGGCGTACTGGACATCACCACCCAGGCCCGGAACTCGAACTCGATCCTGCTGTCGTTCGCCAAGCTCGCGGCCCGGCGGATCCACGAACGGGTCGTCGAGGAGGCGAACGCACTCGACCACGCGCTGCTGAGCGACTACTACGCCGCCTGCCGGCACAGCGGCGGCCCGGTGCTCGCGCTCGGCGACGAAGTGTTCATGATGAACGCCTACGCACAGGCCCGGTTCGACGCCGTCGACCAGGCGGCGCTGATCGACCGCACCCGGGACGCGCGGGGTGGCACGAAGCCGCTGGTGATCCTGACCGACCTGCCCAGCGGGACGACCGCCCGGCTGGCCTACCGGCCGACCTTCCTCGGCGACACCCTGGCCGGCGGCGTCATCCAGATCAAGGAGCAGCGGCCACCAGCCCGCAGTCAGCAACCCGCCCGCGCCCCCCTGGTTCCTGGCACGACCGGGTACAGCGCGGTCTGGCAGCACGTCACCCAGGAGATGCTGGACGCGTGCCGCCGGTCCGAGTGGCTGATCGCCGACGGCGAACCGGGCGCCGGCAAGCTGTCCCTGCTGCGCGCGGTCCGCCGGCACGTGTCCCCCGACCGGCGGCTGGCCGTTCTCGATCCCGCGGTGACCGGCGACGACCTGCCGGCCGAGGCCCGAGCCGAACTGGAATCCGGTTCCGATCTGATCATCCGGCGGGCCAACCTCTTGACCGGCGAGGTCCTCTACGGCCTCACCGACGTACTGCAGAGCGTCCGCGACGGCGCGATCGCCGGGGACGCCTGGGTCGCGCTCACCCTGCCGGCGGACCGGTCCGAGATCGCCGACCAACTGCTGGCGTTCTTCCCCCGGACCGTCGAAGTACCTCCGCTACGACACCATCTCGAAGACATTCCGGCACTGGTCCGATCGCTGCTGGCCAAGGCCGGCGTCAGCGGCCTGACCTTCTCCACCACGACGATGAACCAGTTGATGCGGCTGCCGTGGGCGGGCAACATCACCCACCTGCGCGCCGTCCTCACCGCGGTCGCCAAGCGACGCCGATCCGGCGTGGTCGAGCTGGCCGACCTGCCACCCGAGTGCCGGGCCACGACCCGTCGGCAGTTGACGCCGATCGAAGCGCTGGAGCGGGACGCGATCGTCGACGCGCTGTCGATGTACGACGGCGACAAGCAGGCCGCGGCCGCCGCACTGGGGATGTCGCGGGCGACCATCTACCGCAAGATTCGCGACTACGGAATCGTCACCTGACGGGTCCCGCCTGATCGGTTCACATCGGCCGGCAATACAGATGGACAGCCTGTGAGGCTTCGATCACAGTACGCGCCGGTTATTGCAGATCGTTACCACCGTGGAACCGCCCAGCGCTGCGACCGCACCCTAGGCTCCGCTAGGTTCTGGGCCATGAGCGATTCCGGTACCTTGACGAAAACCGGTCTGGTCGCGCTGACCGGGGTCAACAAACATTTCGGCGAGCTGCACGTCCTGAAGGACATCAACCTGTCCATCGCCAAGGGCGAGGTCGTCGTGGTGATCGGTCCGTCCGGGTCCGGAAAGTCCACGCTCTGCCGCGCGATCAACCGGCTGGAACCGATCGACGACGGCACCATCACCCTCGACGGGCAACCGCTGCCCAGCGAGGGCAAGGCCCTGGCCAAGCTGCGCGCCGACGTCGGCATGGTGTTCCAGTCGTTCAACCTGTTCGCGCACAAGACGATCCTGCAGAACGTCACCCTCGGTCCCACGAAGGTGCGCGGTCTGTCCAAGGCCGAGGCGGACGAGAAGGCCCGCGGTCTGCTCGAGCGGGTCGGCGTCACCGCCCAGGCCGACAAGTATCCGGCGCAGCTGTCCGGTGGTCAGCAGCAGCGGGTGGCGATCGCCCGCGCCCTGGCGATGGATCCCAAGGTGATGCTGTTCGACGAGCCGACCTCGGCCCTGGACCCGGAGATGATCAAAGAGGTCCTCGACGTGATGGTCGACCTGGCCGGCCAGAGCATGACGATGGTCGTGGTCACCCACGAGATGGGCTTCGCCCGCCGGGCGGCCAACCGGGTCGTCTTCATGGCCGACGGTCAGATCGTCGAGGAAGCCGAGCCGGAGAAGTTCTTCACCGATCCGCAGACCAAGCGGGCACAGGACTTCCTCTCGAAGATCCTCACCCACTGACCGTTCGCGCCGTTCCCAGCGTAGTACCGATACTTACGGAGGAAATGACATGCGACAGCGAATCATCGCTGCCCTCGGCATCGCGGGCTTGGCCGCGACCGGACTGGCCGCCTGCGGCAGCGACGACTCCGATTCCGCCTCGGGCTCCAGCGGTGGCGAGAAGGTCACCATCGGCATCAAGTTCGACCAGCCGGGTATCGGCCTGAAGGAAGGCGCGAACTACACCGGCATGGACGTCGACGTCGCGAAGTACGTCGCCAAGGAGCTCGGCTACAACGAGGACATCACGTTCAAGGAGTCCCCGTCGGCCCAGCGCGAGACGCTGCTGGCCAACGGGCAGGTCAAGATGATCTTCGCCTCCTACTCGATCACCGACGCCCGCAAGGAGAAGGTCTCCTTCGCCGGCCCGTACTTGACCGCCGGCCAGGACCTGCTGGTCAAGGCCGACAACACCGACATCACCGGTCCGGAGACGCTGAACGGCAAGAAGCTGTGCTCGGTGACCGGCTCCACGTCGGCGCAGAAGGTCAAGGACAAGTTCGCCAAGACGGTGCAGCTGCAGGAGTACGACACCTACTCCAAGTGCGTGGAGGCGCTCGGCGCCGGCGCGATCGACGCGGTGACCACCGACAACACCATCCTGGCCGGCTATGCCTCGCAGGCGGCCAACCAGGGAAAGTTCAAGGTGGTCGGCAAGACATTCTCGACCGAGCGGTACGGCGTCGGCCTGAAGAAGGGCGACACCGAGACCTGCACCAAGGTCAACGACGCGCTGAAGAAGATGGTCGACTCCGGCGAGTGGCAGAAGGCCTTCGACAAGAATCTCGGTTCGTCCGGGCTGAAGCTCGACCCGGCGACGAACCCGCCGAAGACCTTCGACGCCTGCGCCTGATCTGACATCGCCGGGGAGAGGCCGCTCGCGCGGTCTCTCCCCGGCGTGCTGATCTCCACCTCGTTCCCAGCTGGAGAAACATGGACGTGATTACGGAGTTCTTCGTCGAGTACGACGGTCTGCAAGCCTTCCGGACGACCATCTACCTCACGCTGCTGTCGGCGTTCTTCGCGCTGCTGATCGGCACCGGGGTGGCGGTGATGCGGGTCTCCCCCGTCCGGGTGCTGCAGGTGATCGGCTCCGCCTACGTGAACATCGTCCGGAACACCCCGCTGACCCTGGTCATCGTGTTCTGCAACCTCGGGCTGTTCCTGCAGCTCGGCGTCTCGCTGGCGAACAAGGATTCGAACACCTTCATCACCGACAACAACTTCCGGCTCGCCGTCCTCGGCCTGTCGGTCTACCACGCGTCGTTCGTGGCCGAGGCGATCCGCAGCGGGGTGAACACCGTGCCTCTCGGCCAGGCCGAAGCGGCCAGGGCGATCGGCCTGCCGTTCCTGAAGACGCTGCGGTACGTCGTACTCCCGCAAGCATTCCGTGGTGCGATCGCCCCACTGGGCAACGTGCTGATCGCCCTGACCAAGAACTCGACGGTTGCCTCCGTCATCGGTGTCACCGAGGCCTCCGCGGTGATGAAGGTGATGATGGAGAACCGGCCGGACGTGATCTTCGTGGTGTTCGGCATCTTCGCGGTCGGCTTCGTCATCCTGACGCTGCCGGTCGGCGTGCTGTTCACCTCGATGTCCAAGCGGCTGGCGGTGAAGCGATGAGCAACAGCAGCGTTCTGTTCGACGCGCCCGGCCCGCGGGCCAAGCGCCTGTACGCCGCCGTCGGCGTGGGCAGCATCGTCGTGCTGGTCCTGGTGTTGTGGTTCGTCCTCGCCAAGTTCAACGAGAAGGGGCAGCTCACCGCGGCGAAGTGGAAGCCGTTCCTGACCGGCGAGATCTGGACCCAGTACCTGATCCCGGGCCTGATCGGCACGCTGACCGCGGCCGCCATCTCGGTCGTCCTGGCGCTCGTCTTCGGGACGCTGCTGGGTGTCGGACGGCTCTCGCTCGCGGCCTGGATCCGGTGGCCCTGCAGCGTCATCGTCGAGTTCTTCCGCTCGGTGCCGGTGCTGCTGATGATGCTGTTCACCTATGCCCTGTACGCCAACTACGAGGTGGTCCCGCCGGATCGGCTCGCCCTGGCCGCGGTCGTCACCGGCCTCACGCTGTACAACGGCGCGGTGGTCGCCGAACTCGTCCGTTCCGGCGTGTACTCGCTGCCGAAGGGACAGAGTGAGGCGGCCATGGCGATCGGCCTGACCAGCGGGAAGACGATGCGGCTGATCTTGTTGCCGCAGGCAATCACCGCGATGCTGCCCGCCATCGTCGGCCAACTCGTGGTCATCCTGAAGGACACCGCGCTCGGCTACATCATCACGTACGAGGAACTGCTCCGGAAGGCGGAGCAGATCGGCAACTACAAGTCGAACCTGCTGCCGGCGTTGATCGTCGTCGGCGCGATCTTCGTGATCCTGAACTACCTGCTCGGCCGGCTCGCCCAGTGGGTCGAGGGCCTGACGCGCCGCCGCGGCCGCTCCGCCGGGGGACCCATCGCCCCCGACCAGATCGACCAGACCGCCGTCGCCACCGCAGCGGCCGGCGCCATCCCGCCGATCTGACCGACGAAGGGAAGAACCCCTCGCAGGGGCTCTTCTCTGGTCAGCGCAGGGTGTTGAAGGAGTCCCGGATGATGTCGAGAGCTTCGGCGGTTTCTTCCTCGGTGAGGGTCATCGGTGGGGCCATTCGGAGGACGTTGCCGTAGAGGCCGCCCTTGCCGACCAGGAGGCCGCGGTTCTTGGTCTCCTGCTGGAGTTTGGCGGTCGTGGCGGCGTCGGGGCTGTTGTCGTCCGGCTTCACGATCTCGGCGGCCAGCATCAGGCCCTTGCCGCGGACGTCGCCGAGCTCGGGGAACTCCTCGGAGATGCCGCGCAGTCCGTCGGCCAGCTGGGCGCCGCGCTTGGCCGCGTTCGCCTGCAGGTCGTGGTCGAGCAGGTAGTCGATGGTCGCCTTCGCCGCGCTGGTCGAGATCGGGTTGCCGCCGAACGTGGACAGCGAGTTCGCCTTGATGCTGTCCATCAGGTCGGGCCGGGCGACCACGCCGCCGATCGCGAACCCGTTGCCGAGTCCCTTCGCGAACGTCATCGCGTCCGGTACGACGTCGTGCGCCTGGATCCCCCAGAAGTGCTCACCGGTCCGCCCCCACCCGGTCTGCACCTCGTCGGAGATGAAGAGGATCCCGAACTCGTCGAGCACCTCCTTGAAGGCGCCGTACAAGCCGTCCGGGGGTGACGAGAACCCGCCGACGCCCTGGATCGGCTCCGTGATCAGACAGGCGACGTCGCCGGCAGTGGTGGTCTCGATGACGTTGCGCAGGTCGTCGACGCAGACCTTGATGTAGTCGGCGTCGGGCAGGTCGCGGAACGGGCTGCGGTACCGGTACGCGCCCTGCACGTACTGCACGTTCACCGGGGACAGGCTGCTCGCGGACCAGCCGCGGTTGCCGGTGATCGCGACGGTCCCGAAGGCGCGGCCGTGGTAGGAGTTCCGCATCGCCAGCACCTGGTTGGAGCGGCGGTTCTGGGTGGCGAGCAGGAGCGCCGTCTCGTTCGCCTCGGTGCCGGAGTTGGCGAAGAAGACCTTGGCGTTCGGGATGCCGGACAACTCGGCGATCTGTTCGGCCAGCTCGATCTGCTTGCGGATCAGGTACACCGTCGAGGTGTGCGCGATCCCGCTGCCGAGCTGCTCGCGCACCGCGTCGGAGATCTCCGCGATGTCGTAGCCGATCGCGTTGGTCAGGATGCCGGCGAAGAAGTCTAGGTAGGTGACGCCCTCACCGTCGGTGACCCGGCGACCCGTTCCCTGCACGATCTCGATCGGCTCCTCGTAGTACAACGCGAGCCAGTCCGGCATGACGGCCTTGTGACGCTCCCAGAGCTCCGCATGTGTCATGCCTAAGCATTACCTCATCGCGCCGTTCGCTCATAGTGGGCATCTATGGCAGTTAGGGTGCTCTGCGTGACAATGCCGAGCATTCCGCATGTGGACATCGAGTCCCTGGAACACTTCGACCGGATCGTCGCTGCCGGGGCCACCTCGATGGACGGGTGGCGGGTGCAGTCGGTCGATCTGACCGGCCGGACGGCGGAGTTGCTCGGTCTGCGTCCGATGGGCGCCCTGTTCCTCGGCTGCGTGCTGGAGGAGAAGGCGGACAGCTGGATCCGCGACGGCGGCGGACTCGTCTTCCCGGCGATCCCGTCCCTCCCCTTCGACGCCTACCGCGGCACGCTGTACGACGCCGACGAGCTGTACGCCGGCCTAGAACACGGGTACGACGCCACACCGGACGCCCGGATCTACGCGTGGTCACGGCAGCACGACGAGAAGGGCGACACCAGCCGGACCCTCGCCGCGGCCCTCCACGACCACGCCATCGGCGACGCTCTCGACGATCTGCCCGGCAACGAGCCCTGGGTGGGTGTGATGGGCGGCCACGGCGTACTCCGGAGCGACGACAGCTACCGAGCCGCCGTGCTCCTCGGTCGTACGCTCGCCCGCCGCAAGCGCATGGTGGTCACCGGCGGCGGCCCAGGTGCAATGGAGGCCGCCAACCTCGGTGCGTCACTCTCCGAATACGACGACGCCGCCATCGAGCGTGCACTCGCCGGACTAGCGCGCGTACCGTCGTTCAAGCCGTCGGTGGCCGCGTGGGCTGCCGCGGGTCTCGACGTACGGCGTGAGTTCCCGGGCGACGGGGGTGTGTCCGTCCCGACGTGGTTCTACGGCCACGAGCCGCCGAACGTGTTCGCGTCGGCCATCGCGAAGTACTTCTCCAACGCGCAGCGTGAGGACGTCCTGCTCAGCCGGGCGCGTGGCGGCATCATCTACCTCCCAGGCGCGGCCGGCACCGTGCAGGAGGTCTTCCAGGCCGTCACTCCCAACTACTACGGCGATCCGGCGACCCAGATCCCCCTCATCCTCGTCGGCATCGACCACTGGACCGTGAAGCTCCCCGTGTGGCCCCTGCTGCAGTCGCTGTCTGCTGACCGGCCGATGGCCCGATCCATCCGGCTCGTCGACACCATCGACGAGGCTGCAGCACTGGTCAGCTGAACTGTCGGTGGCGTCATCTACGGTGCGCGGCATGACGAACTTCGTGTTGGTGCCGGGGGCTTGGCTCGGGGCGTGGGCGTGGGACGACGTGGCAGCGGCACTGCGTGCGGAGGGGCACGGGGTCTATCCGGTGACGCTGAGTGGGGTGGCCGAGCGGCGTGGTCCGGATGCCGGTCAGCAGGAGCATGTCGACGACATCGTGGCGGTGATCGAGGACAACAACCTGCAGGACGTCGTACTCGCGGGCCACAGCTACTCCGGGATCCCGGTCGGTCAGGCCGCCGGGCGGATCGGCGATCGGCTGCGGCGAGTCGTGTACGTCGACTCGAACATCCCGACGGACGGGAAGTCGTTCGTCGACGGCTGGTCCGACGAAGGCCGCGCCTGGGTCCAGGAGCAGCTGACCGCGTCCGGCGGTTTCTGGCCGGCACTCACCGCGGAGGACTACGCCGACCAGGACCTCTCCGACGAGACCATCGCCCTGATCGTTTCTCGCAGCACCCCACACCCCGGCCGCGCACTCACCGAGCCGGCTGTCGTTACCCGTCCGATCACCGAGCTCCCGACGACCTACATCAAGTGCCTGATGGACGGCGCAACCCCGTCATCAGACGTGGCCAAGCACCTCGAGTCCCCGACCTGGGACCTGGTCGAACTCCCCACCGGCCATTGGCCGATGTTCTCCCAACCCACCGCCTTGGCGAAGATCCTCAGCAGCAGCTGATCACTTGTTGGCGGCGGCGAGCTGGCCGCAGGCGCCGTCGATCTCCTGGCCGCGGGTGTCGCGGACGGTGGTGGGGATGCCGCCGGCCTCGAGGCGGCGGACGAACTCGCGCTCGTCGGCCGGGTCGGAGGCGGTCCACTTGGAACCGGGGGTCGGGTTGAGCGGGATCAGGTTGACGTGCACCCAGCCCCAGTCGCCGCGGGCCCGCAACTTCTCCGCCAGCAGGTCGGCCCGCCAGGCGTGGTCGTTGATGTCGCGGATCATCGCGTACTCGATCGACACCCGGCGCTTGGTCTGCCGCGCGTACGCCCAGGCCGCGTCGAGGACCTCATCGACCTTCCAGCGGTTGTTGATCGGCACGAGCTCGTCCCGCAGCTCGTCGTCCGGCGCGTGCAGCGACAGCGCCAGCGTGACCGGAATCCCCTCGGTCGCGAGCTGGTTGATCCGCGGCACCAGCCCGACCGTCGACACGGTCACACCACGCGCCGAGATCCCGAGGCCCTCCGGCGACGGGTCGGTGAACCGCCGCACCGCGCCGATCACGGCCTTGTAGTTGGCCATCGGCTCGCCCATGCCCATGAACACGATGTTGCTGACCCGCCCCGGCCCGCCGGCGATCTCACCGCGGGACAGCGCCCGCGCACCGTCGACGACCTGCTCGACGATCTCGGCGGTGGTCATGTTGCGGGTCAGTCCGGCCTGGCCGGTCGCACAGAACGGGCACGCCATCCCGCAACCGGCCTGCGAGGACACGCACATGGTGGTGCGACCCGGATACCGCATCAGGACGGACTCGACCAGCGAACCGTCGAGCAGCTTCCACAGCGTCTTGCGGGTCTCCCCGTTGTCGCACTCCAGGTCGCGCACCCGGGTCAGCAGCGGCGGCATCAGCTCCGCGACCAGCTTGTCGCGGGTCGCGGCCGGCAGATCGGTCATCTCGGCCGGGTCGGACACCAGCCGGGAGAAGTAGTGGTTCGACAGCTGCTTGGCCCGGAATGCGGGCTCCCCCAGCGCGGCGACCGCCGTACGCCGCTCCTCCCCGGTGAGGTCGGCCAGATGCCGCGGCGGCTTCTTGGCGCGGCGCGGCTCATCGAAGACAAGAGGAAGGGAGGTAGTCATAACATCCCCGATTGTCCCTTGCCGCCGACCACATTCACAAATTCACATCCCCCACGTGCCCAGAATCACAGACCCGGTCAGCTCTCGGCGGCCGGCTCCTTGCGATCCGAGTGACCGAGCTTGCGGTCCGGCGCGATCCGGTCACGCACCAGCTGCTTCAGCGTGGGGATCTCGGCGAATCCACCCTCCGCCTTGCGCGACCACAACGTCTCCCCGTCCAGCCGCACCTCGAAGACGCCACCGGTGCCCGGAATCAGCGCGACCTCCCCGAGCTCCTTCGGGAAGGTGGTCAGCAACTCCTGCGCGGTCCAGGCCGCCCGCAACAACCACCGGCACTGCGTGCAGTATTCGATCTCCAACCGCGGTTCCCTCGTCACGGCGACAACGGTATCGCCGTGACGAGGGGCGCCTTCAGGCCGAGTAGCCCTTCGGCGGGATCAGCGTGGCGAGCTGGTTGAAGGTGAGCCAGTACGTCGCTGTCGGGGCGAAGCCGGCCGGGTCGGCGATCAGCACGGTCGTGTCGCTGGAGTCGTACCCGATCACGGTGAAGTAGTGGTAGATCGTGTAGTTCGGGTAGCCCGGCGGGTGGTTGTTGGCCGGGGCAACGATATTGGCGACGATCGGGTAGTTGTTGTCGATGTCGAGGACGACGTCGCGCCAGAGCAGGTCACGCTGTGCCTGGGTGGGCGGGTCGTTCGGCATCTCCTTGGTCTCGTACCAGCCGGTGCCGAGGTGGTTGTTCAGCACCCGGGTCACCTGCCCGATCCAGTCGGTGCCGTTCGTGGTGGTCGGGAGCTCGTTGGCCAGCTGCTGCTGACTCGGCGGCGAGATCCTGGCCGACAGCGCGATCCGGGTTGCCGCCGGGCCGCACCAGTACCCGGTCTGCTGGTACTGGAAGTCGATGTTCAGCGTCCTGACGGTCTGCGTCGAGTAGCCGAGCGACGGCACCGTCTTGGTCGCCGCGACCGTCTCCGCGGACAGCGTGGGTGCGGCGGTCGCCGGGGTGGCTGCCATCGGCAGCGCCGCGGCCGCGACCAGGGCCAGACCGCCGAGGGCGGCCTTCAACTTCGTCGTGGTGCTCGGATGACTTCTCATGTCAGCTCCTCAGCCTCACGGGACGACCGGGGCGGGTCGTCTCTTGTTTGATGCTGACACACTCATCCGTGACTGTGTAGAAAATTCACCAACCCTTTCCATCCAGCTCGAAAGGTCAGGCGGCAGCCTGCTCCACGGGCTCGATGATCTCCCGGACCAGCCAGCGCACCGCCCGCTCCGGATACGGCCTCGGCAGCGACAGCACGATGTGATCGAACCCCAGCCCGACGGCGCGTTGCACGATCGCCCGGGTCGACGCCGGATCGTCGTACGAGACGATCTGCTGCAGTGACCGGCTGATCGTGCCCGGGTCGCGGCCGATCCGCGCGCACTCCGCGTCCAGCCGCCGTACGCGATCGGTCAGGACGTCGAAGTCGTTGTGCGGCGGGCCGCTGATGTTCCAGATGTCGGCGTGCTCCGCGATCAGCCGCATCATCCGGTTGCCCCAGCCGCCGATCAGCAGCGGCGGACCCGGTCGCTGGATCGGCTTCGGCTCGTTCTGGTTCTCCTCGAGCGTGTAGTAGCGGCCGTGGAAGTCGAAGACGTCCTGCGTCCACATCCCGCGCAGGATCTCGATCGTCTCGCGCAGCCGATCCACGCCCTCCCCCGGCGGTACGAGCGTCAGTCCGTACGCCGCGTACTCCGCAACGGCCGGGTTCGGGCCCGGGATGCCGCCCGTACCGGCCGGCTGATGCGTACCGCCGGCGCCCAGACCCATGATCAGCCGCCCACCAGAGATCACGTCCAGCGTGCTGGCGATCTTGCCGAGCACCGCCGGCGGGCGGATGCGGTTGCTGGTGACCAGCAGCCCGAGCCGGAGCCGGGTCGTTTGTGCGGCCAGCGCGGTGAGCAGCGTCCAGCCTTCGAGTACGTCGCCGTCCTTGGGGCCGACCAGCGGCAGGAAGTGGTCCCAGAGCCAGGCGTCACGGAGCTGCGGAACCTCGTCGGCTTCCAGCCAAACGCGCTGGATGTCGGCGTACTGGACATGCATCGGGGTGGTCTTCAGACCGAAAGACAGTTCCATAATCGTCAGAGTAACTGATGATCAGTTCTCCTGACGATCAGGTTACCGGTAGATTTGCTCGTATGGTGTCGGACCGGCTGGGGTATCTGCTCAAACACGTCCTGGCGCGGCTGACCGAGGCGCAGACCAAGGCGCTGGCCCCGCACGGGTTGAACGGCCGCGATCTGGCCGTGCTGTCCGCAGTCGCGTCCGGCGAGCCGCTGTCACAGCTCGAGGTCGGATCCAGGCTCCGCGTCGACCGGACCTCGATCGGCGACCTCATCGACGGCCTGGAGGACCGAGGATTCGTGGAGCGCCGGCGAAGCCCCGAGGACCGGCGCCGCAACGTCGTCGTGCTGACCGAGCTGGGCGGATCCACCTACGCAACGGCCGAAAGGATCCGGCTCGAGGTCGAGCGCGGATTCCTTGCTCCCCTGCGCGACGGGGAACGCTTCCGCTCGGACCTTCAGGCCCTGCTGGGGGAATGACGGTTCTGCCGCGCCCGTTGGACTCTGCATCATGGCTGCACTCTCCGGCGTCCCCCTGTCCGTGCTGGACCGCTCGCGGACGCGAGTAGGTGAGACGGAAGCCGAGACACTGCGTGCGACCGTCGAGCTGGCTCAGCAGGTCGAAGAGCTTGGCTACAAGCGTTTCTGGGTGTCAGAGCACCACAGCGTGCCCGGTGTGGTGGGCTCCGCTCCGACAGTGCTGGCTGCGGCCATTGCTGCCCGTACGAGTTGCATCCGCGTCGGCACCGGCGGTGTGATGCTGCCGAACCACCGGCCGCTCGTGGTGGCCGAGCAGTTCGGAGTGCTGGAGTCGCTGTACCCGGGCCGCATCGACATGGGCCTCGGCCGATCAGTCGGCTTCACGAACGGCATCCGTCGTGCCCTGGGCGTAGAGAAGGATGCGACCGAAGACTTCGCCGCCCAGGTCCGTGAACTGCTGGCGTATCTCGCCGGCACCCAGCAGAACCAGGTCCACGCCCGCCCCGGCGAGGGCCTGCACATCCCACCGTTCATCCTCGCGGTCGGCGAAGGCGCTGCGATCGCAGCTTCTCTGGGCCTCCCGGTCGTCCTCGCCGCTCGCTCCGAGTCTCAGGTGCTCGAGACCCTCGACCAGTACCGTACGAGCTTCCAACCATCGGCCTGGGCGTCGGAACCCTACGTGATCCTCGCCGTCACCGCCGCGGTCGCGGACACCACCGAAGCTGCCCGGCAGATCCTGTTGCCCGAGGCATGGGCCAGCGCGTACTCACGCACGCGTGGCGTGTTCCCGCCCTTGCAGCCGGACGTGCCGCCCGAGATGACCGCTCGCGAGCAAGAGTTCTTCGAGAACGGTCTCCGTGGCCAGATCTACGGCACGCCTGACGAGGTCGACACAGCACTCGGCGGCCTAGTACGCCGTACCGCCGTCGACGAAGTGTTGATCACGACCAACACCTACGACCGGGCTAACTTGCTGGCGTCGTACGCCGCCCTCGCGGAGCTGGCGCTACCGGTTGATGCGCGCCTCTAGACCCTTGCGGACCTCAGGCCACTCATCGGCCAGGATCGAGAACACGACCGTGTCGCGGAACGAACCGTCGGCCAGTCTCTTGTGCCGGCGCAGCACGCCCTCACGCGTCGCACCGAGCTTCACGATCGCTGCCTGAGACCTGGTGTTCTTCGAGCCGGTCTGGATCTTCACCCGGCCGAATCCGCAGTCCTCAAAGGCGTGCTGGAGTAACAGCAACTTCGTCGCCGGATTGACCGCCGTACCCCAGACGGCCGGCGCGTAGCCGGTCCAGCCGAGGTGGATGCTCTCGTTGACCAGGTCGACGTCCCCGAGGCTCGACGTACCGACAACCGTGCCGTCGGCAACCAACCGGACCGCGTAGGCGAATCGCTTCGCCGCAGCCGGGATCCACTCGGCCCGCATCGCCTCCGCGCTCTCCGGCACACGACCGCCGTCGAATCCCCCGGCATACACCTGCTCGTTGCCGATCGCGGCGTACAGCTCCTCGATGTCGCCGTCCCGGAGCCGCTCCAGCCGTACGACGCCGCCCACCAGGGACCGTCCGTCCGGTGCGACCGTCATGGCTTCACCAAGAGATGCAGCACCAGCCAGACCGCAGGGGCCGTCGCCAGCAACGAGTCGAGCCGGTCCATCACCCCGCCGTGCCCGGGCAGCAGGTTCGACATGTCCTTGATGCCGAGGTCGCGCTTGATCATCGACTCGGCGAGGTCGCCGACCGTGGCGGTCAGCACGGCGACCGCACCGACGATCGCACCGGCCCACCAGTCCCCGTCGAGCAGCCAGACGACCGAGGCGATACCGGCTCCGATGCAGGCGAGCACCGAGCCCGCGAAGCCCTCCCAGGACTTCTTCGGGCTGATCGTCGGCGCCATCGGGTGCTTGCCGAACAGCACACCGGCCGCGTAACCGCCGACGTCACTGGCGACCACGACCAGGAAGAACGTGACCACCCGCTCGGGGCCGTCCACCTCCGGCTGGACCAGCAGGATCGCGAACCCGGCCAGCAGCGGCACGTAGCCGATCAGGAACACCCCGGCGCTCGCGTCCCGCACGAACCCGATCGTCCCGCCCGGCATCCGCCAGAAGATCGTCCCGAGCACGGTCAGCGCGAGCGCGACCAGCAGCGCCATCGGTCCGCCGAAGTACGCCGACACCAGCATCGCCGTCGTACCGACGAACAGCGGGACCCGCGGGATGATCGCCCCGCCGGTGCGCAGGGCCTTCATCATCTCGTCGACGGCGATCAGGACGACCGCCAGCACCAGGACGGTGAACAGCACCTTCTGCCAGAACAGCGATCCGAGGATCAGCGCGCCGAGGCCGACACCCACGGCGATCGCCGCAGGCAGGTTCCGCCCGGCGCGGCTCGGGCTGGGACTCGGTGCGGGCGTGCTCTCGACGCCCATCACACCTCGAGCAGTTCGGCTTCCTTGTGCTTGAGCAGCTCGTCGATCGAGTCGACGTACTTCTTCGTCAACCCGTCGAGCCGCTTCTCAGCACTCTTGCCCTCGTCCTCGCCCGCATCGCCGTCCTTGACGGTTTTGTGCACCTGATCCATCGCATGCCGGCGGATGTTGCGGACCGAGACCTTGGCTTCCTCGGCCTTGGTCTTGGCGACCTTGATGTACTCCTTGCGCCGCTCCTCGGTCAGCTGCGGCATCACCACCCGGATCACCGCGCCGTCGTTGCCCGGGTTCACACCCAGGTCCGAGTCGCGGATCGCCTTCTCGATCGCCGTCATCGCACTCTTGTCGTACGGCGAGATCAGCACGGTCCGGGGCTCCGGCACCTGGAAACCGGCCAGCTGCTGCAGCGGCGTCGGGGTGCCGTAGTAGTCGGCCAGGATGCCCGCGAACATCTGCGGGTGCGCCCGGCCGGTGCGGATCGCGGCGAAGTCGTCCTTCGCGACCTCCACGGCCTTCGCCATCTTCTGCTCGGCTTCGCGGAGAGCTTCGTCGATCACGACATTCCTCGCTTCCTCAGGGCCGCCTCGGCGCGGCCACTCCAACCAACGAACACAGGAACCCTACGAACGCAGGTTTACCAGATAACGGACATCCACCCGTGTCGAACGATCCTAGTGGTACGGGCGCGTACGGCGTACCTGGGGCTACTGGCCCGGGGAAACGACGGTGCCGATCTTCTCTCCGTGGACGACCCGGGCGATGTTGCCCTCCTCGAGCCCGAAGATCACGATCGGCAGCGCGTTGTCGCGGGCCAGACTGATCGCGGTCGCGTCGGCCACCCGCAGGCCGCGGGCCAGGAAGTCGTCGTACGACAGCTGGTCGAACTTCACCGCGTCCGGGTTCTTCTTCGGGTCGGAGTCGTACACCCCGTCCACGCCCTGTTTGCCCATCAGCAGCGCCTCGGCGCCGATCTCCAGCGCACGCTGGGCGGCGACCGTGTCGGTGGAGAAGTACGGCATGCCGGAGCCGGCGCCGAAGATCACCACGCGGCCCTTCTCCAGGTGCCGCTCGGCCTTGCGCGGGATGTACGGCTCGGCGACCTGGCCCATCGTGATGGCGGTCTGCACCCGGGTCTCGATCCCGAGCTTCTCCAGGAAGTCCTGCAGCGCCAGGCAGTTCATCACCGTGCCCAGCATGCCCATATAGTCGGCCCGGTTTCGCTCCATCCCGCGCTGCTGCAACTCGGCGCCGCGGAAGAAGTTGCCGCCACCGACCACGACGGCGACCTGGACACCGGACCGGGCCACCTCGGCGATCTGCTTGGCGATCGAGTTCACCACGTCGGGGTCGACGCCGAGCTTGCCGCCGCCGAACACCTCACCCGAGAGCTTCAGCAGCACCCGATGGTAGGCGGGCGCGAACGGCGAAGAGGCCGGACTCGTCTCGGTACCCAGGGTTTCCGTCACGATTCCGGCCTCCTCGTCGATGAAGAACTGTGCTTTTCCTGCGATCAGGCGCCGACCTCGAAGCGGGCGAACCGCTTCACGGTCACACCGGCCTCGTCGAGCACGGCCTTCACGGACTTCTTGCTCTCCTGGACCGACGCCTGCTCGAGCAGCACGACGTCCTTGAAGAACCCGTTCACCCGGCCCTCGACGATCTTCGGCAGGGCCTGCTCCGGCTTGCCCTCCTCGCGGGCGGTCGCCTCGGCGATCCGCTTCTCGTTCTCGACCGTCTCGGCCGGGACCTCGTCGCGGGTGGTGTAGAGCGGGCGCATCGCGGCGGCCTGCATGGCGGCACCGCGGGCGGCCTCGACGTTGTCGCCCTCGAACTCGACCAGCACGCCGACCTGGGCCGGCAGGTCCGCGGCGCGCTTGTGCATGTACGCCGTCACCTGGCCGTCGAACACGGCGACCTTGCCGAGCTCGAGCTTCTCGCCGATGACCGCGGCCAGAGCCTCGATGTTCTCGGCGACCGACTTGCCGTCGGACAGCTTCTCGCTCAGCAGGCCCTCGACGTCGCCGACCTTGCTGGCGGCGGCGTGCGCGACGATGTCGGCGGCGAGCTGCTGGAACTGCTCGTTCTTGGCGACGAAGTCGGTCTCGCAGTTGAGCTGGACCAGCGCGTTCTCCGCCGCGGCCACCAGACCGTTGGTGGCGGAGCGCTCGGCGCCCCGCTTGGCGGCCTTGGCCGCGCCGTGGATGCGCAGCTCCTCGATCGCCTTCTCGAAGTCGCCGTCGGTGGTCTCGAGCGCCTTCTTCGCGTCCATCATGCCCGCGCCGGTGGCGTCGCGGAGCTTCTTCACGTCAGCGGCGGTGTAGTTCGCCATTCCTCGTTCTCTCGTCTTGTCGATGCGGCTGGATGAGCGGGGCAGGCCCGGTTGCGGACCATGCGGCGCAGCTGGGTGCCGCCCGGCGGACCGGGCGGCATCCGTGGCTGTCAGGCCTCGTCGGCCTTCGGGGTCTCCTCGGCCTTGGCCTCGGACTCGGTCCCCTCGACCACGACGGCGTCGGTCGCGATCGGCTCGGTCAGCACCTCGGCGGCCGGGGCCTCCGCGGCGGGGGCCTCGGCAACCGGAGCCTCAGCGGCCGGAGCCTCGGCAGCCGGGGCCTCGGCAGCGGCCGGGGCGTCGGCGGCCTTGGCCTCGGTGGTGCCGTTCTGGCTCTCCAGCAGCTCCCGCTCCCAGGCGGCCAGCGGCTCCTCGGCGCCCAGCTCCTCGCCGGCCGCGGCAGCGCCCTGGCCACCACGCGACATCAGACCGTCCGCGACGGCGTCGGCGACCACGCGGGTCAGCAGGCCGACCGAACGGATCGCGTCGTCGTTGCCCGGGATCGGGAAGTCGACCTCGTCCGGGTCGCAGTTGGTGTCCAGGATGCCGATGATCGGCAGCTTCAGCTTGCGCGCCTCGTCGACCGCGAGGTGCTCCTTCTTGGTGTCCACGATCCACACGGCGGCCGGAACCCGGGCCATGTCGCGGATACCGCCGAGGGTCTTCAGCAGCTTGTCGTGCTCGCGCCGCTTCTGCAGCAGCTCCTTCTTGGTGACACCGGAGGCCGCGACGTCGTCGAAGTCGATCAGCTCCAGCTCCTTGAGCCGCTGGAGCCGCTTGTTCACGGTCTGGAAGTTGGTGAGCATGCCGCCCAGCCAGCGCTGGTTCACGTACGGCATGCCGACTCGGGTCGCCTGCTCGGCGATGGCTTCCTGGGCCTGCTTCTTGGTGCCGACGAACAGGATCGCGCCGCCGGAGGCGACCGTGCTACGAACGAACTCGTAGGCGCGGTCGATGTACGACAGCGACTGCTGCAGGTCGATGATGTAGATGCCGTTGCGCTCGGTGAGGATGTAGCGCTTCATCTTCGGGTTCCAGCGCCGGGTCTGGTGCCCGAAGTGCACGCCGCTCTCAAGGAGCTGCTTCATGGTCACGACGGCCATGAGGGTGTTCCTCCTGTCGCGCCCGGCTGCTCGCGCGGGCGCTGTTCTCGGTTGTCTCGCGCCGAACCGGGTGGCCCGCCGCTCCTGATGCCCGTCGCACGAACCCACCCGGGAGGTCCCGGGACCGAGGGAAACGCGCTGTTGTGCGGGCATGCGTAGTCGTCCCACTCACATGGGACGCCACCGGAAGTGTACGGGACCAGCCCCGCCGAAGGCGAACCGGCCACCGGTTGTCCACAGGCCACGAACTCACTGTCCGCAACCGCCCGTCCCGACGGCATGTTCCAGGGTATGAAGCTCATCCTCTTGACCCTGACCACAGCCGCGCTGACTCTCGGAACCTCCCCACCCGCCACGGCGGCCCCGCCGGTGTGGCCCCTCCAACCACGACCACAGGTCGTGCATGGCTTCGAACTCCCAGCCAAACCCTGGCTCCCGGGCCATCGCGGCGTCGACCTGGCCGGCACCCCGGGCCAACCCGTCCTCGCAGCGACCGCCGGCACCATCACGTACGCCGGTCCGCTCGCGGGACGCGGCGTGGTCACGGTCTCGACCGACCCTCGCCGTACGACCTATGAGCCGGTCGTCTCGGCGCTGGCGGTGGGCGCTGCCGTGACCCCGGGCACTCTGATCGGTCATCTCTCTGCCGCCGGCTCGCATTGCAGACCCGCGACCTGTCTGCACTGGGGCCTCATCCAGGGCAAGCAGTACCTCAACCCGCTCACCTTGGTCCCCGACCGCCCTGTCCGCCTACTTCCGCTCAGCCAAGATCCGCCGCCCCGGGCGGCGGCTCCCCTACCTGAACCAAGCCCGCGCGCCGAGCGTGCAGACGCGCCACACGACACGTCCCGAGCCGGGAAGCGGACGGCCGCCGCGATCGTCGGTGCGACGGCAGCCCTGATGCTGGCCGGCGGACTGCTGATCAGGCGCCACTAGTCCGGCCAGAACTAGGCGGGCAGATTGACCTGCCATGAGACCCCGAAGCGGTCGTTGACCCATCCGAACTTCCGGCTGAAGCCGTACTCCCCGAGCGGCATCAGCACCCCGCCTTTCTCGGACAGGGCGGCGTACAGCCGGTCGAGCTCGGCCTCGTCCGCACAGTCGACGAACAGCGACACCGACGGAGTGAAGGTGAACTGGTGCTGCACAAAGCTGTCACTGCACATGAGCCGCTGCCCTGCGAGCGTGAACACCGCGGTCATCACCGACCCCTCGGGGCCGGGGCCTTCCGCGCCGTGCCGAGTGATCGAGACGACCTCTGCGTCGTCGAAGAGCGACACGTAGAAGTTCATCGCCTCCTCGGCCCTGCCCTCGAACATCAGGAACGTGGAGATCTGCTCAGCCATCAAACCCCTCCTGTAGTCTCGACTTATATAAGTCGTCACTGTAGCAACGGCGAGGCCGGAGTGCGAGCCTCAGCTGCCGGGGACCCGAGCCTGCCAGGCGTCCTCGTCGCGGGAACGGCGTTCGACGCCGGCCGGGAGCTTGTTCTTGGCGAGGTCGATGAGTGTGGTGTGCTCGAGCACGTCGCGCAGGCTGGCCCGCGCGGCGATCCAGACGCGCTGCAGGACGACGGCCCGCTCGTTGTACGCGACGCTCTCGGGCCGCACCCCGGAGATGCTCACGATCGGTCCGTCCACCGCGCGCATCACGTCGGCGACCGAGATCTCGTTCGGATCGACGGCCAGCCGCCACCCGCCGGACTGGCCGCGCTGACTCACCAGCACGCCGGCGCGGCGCAGGTCGGCGAGGATGCCCTGCAGGAAGCCGTGCGGAATCCCCTGCGCGCGGCTGAGTTCCTCGGCCGACACCACCGAGGGATCGTTCGCCACCCATCGCTGAGTGATCTCGATCAACGCCCGCAACGCATAGTCAGACTTCGCCGAAACCCGCATGTCCCGCAGTCTGCCCCATCGCCCTGCCACCGCGCCGCATCCACACCCCGGCCCGGCCGCGGATCAGGCTCGAGGATGGGCCTGCTCGTAGGCCTTGCGGAGCCGTTCGGTCGAGATGTGGGTGTAGATCTGCGTGGTCGCCAGCGACGCGTGCCCGAGCAGTTCCTGGACACTGCGAAGGTCGGCACCACCTTCGAGCAGATGGGTAGCGGCCGTGTGCCGGAGCCCGTGCGGCGACAGGTCCGGCGCGTCGACGACCCCGATCCGCTCGTGGACGAGACGCCGTACCGCTCGCTGGTCGATCCGGCCGCCGCGAGCACCCAGGAAGACAGCCGGGCCGCTCCCGTGTCGCGCCAACTCCGGTCGCGCCTCGTGCAGCCATCTCTGGAGAGCTTCGGCCGCGGGCACGCCGTACGGGACGGAGCGTTCCTTGCGTCCCTTGCCGAAGACGCGGACGACGCGACGGGCCGTGTCGATGTCGTCGATGTCGAGGGCGCAGAGCTCGCCGACGCGGGTGCCGGTCGCATACAGCAGTTCCATGATCGCCAGATCGCGCAGGCCGACCGGGCTGCCGTCGTCCGCTGCCACCGCGGCGGCATCCAGGACGGCTCGAGTGTCGGCCTGGCCCAGCACGCCGGGCAGGGTTTTGTGCGGCCGCGGGCTCGCCAGCAATGCCCCCGGATCCGTGCTGATCCGGCCGGTCCGCTGCGCCCACGCGGTGAAGACACGCGCGGCCGTGGCCCGCCGCGACATCGTGCTGCGCGCCTTGCCGAGGCTCTGCTGCTTGGCCAGCCAGGAGCGCAGCCCGCGGATGTCGAGGGCCTCGAGATCATCGTGACCAAGCCGAATCAAATGTTCGAGTAAATCCGCGACATCCCCGATGTAGGCTCTGACGGAATGTCTGCTGAGGTCTCTTTCCGCCGTCAGATGCCGTTCGTAGTCAGCCAGTAACGCAGCGAAACCCTCCGGCCAGTCGGGGTTCGCGCTGACAGCGTCCGGCGTCATGCCTCGACGATGCGGGAGCCGGCGCGGCATCGCAAGCCACCGCGCGGGGGTCGAGGAGAGGAGGTCTGGTCGATAGCCCGACGGTCGACTACTGTTCGGCCCGATTGCCCTAGTAGCAACGGAGGCACCCCTGACCATGGCCCCCTCAGCGAACGGACAGACCGTAGGCCGGCGCCTGCCGGTCGAGTCGGCGTTCACTCGAGTCGAGGACGCGCGACACCGTCTGCCGCGCTTGTTCGGTCGTCGCGACCTGGTTGTACTTGGCCTGGGCGTGATGATCGGGTCCGGCATCTTCAGCATCAGCGGTAACCAGGCGGCCACGGTCGCCGGCCCGGCCGTGATCATCTCGTTCGTGATCGCGGCGATCGTGTGTGTGCTGGCCGCGGCCTGCTACGCCGAGCTGTCGTCCACCATTCCTGTTTCGGGTAGCGCGTACACCTTCAGCTATGTGACCTTCGGCGAGATGTGGGCCTGGCTGGTCGGCTGGGCGCTCGTGCTCGAGCTCGTCACCGCGGCGGCCATCGTCGCCCGCGTCTGGTCGGCGTACTTCCTGGCCACCTTGGACGGATTCGGTGTCACGCTGCCCACCGGTGTGGCCAAGTTCTTCGGCCCGAACGCCGAGGTCAACCTCGTCGCCCCGGTGCTGTTGCTGATCCTGACCGCGTTGATCGTGACCGGCACCAAGCTGTCGGCCCGGGTGCTGACGGTCGTGGTGATCGCCAAGGTCGCCGTGATCCTGCTGGTCGTGATCGTCGGCGCCGCGCACATCAACATGGCCAACTACCACCCGTTCGTCCCGATGGCCCGGGCCGCGCCCGCGACCGCCAGCCCGACGTTGCTCGGCTGGATCCTGGATTCGTCGTTCGGCTCGTTCGGCATCATGGGCATCTTCACCGCGGCCAGCTCGATCGTGTTCGCCTACATCGGGTTCGACCTGATCGCGACCGCGTCCGAGGACGCCCGCAGTCCGCGCAAGACGGTTCCACAAGGCATGCTGCTCGGCGTCGGTGCCGTCACGATCCTCTACATCGCGATGGCCGTCGTACTGGTCGGAATGCGCCCGTACAGCAAGCTGGGCGGCAGCGCACCGGTCTCGGAGGCGATGGCCGCGGTCGGCGTCGGCTGGGCCGCGAAGGTGGTCAACCTAGGCGCCCTGCTGGCGCTGATGACGGTGATCATGGTCGTTCTCATCGCGCAGAGCCGCGTCCTGTTCAACATGGGCCGCGATGGTCTCCTGCCGAAGAGCCTTGGTCGAGTCAGCCGGGTCTACTCCTCCCCCGCCCGTGCGGCGGCCGCTGCCGGCGTCGCCGCCCTGGCGCTGACGCTCTATCCGAAGGTGCTGGAGCTGGAGGAGTTGCTGGTCATCGGCGCCTTGTTCTGCTTCGCGTTCTGTGCGATCGGCGTCCTCACTCTGCGCCGCTCCGAGCCGAACCTGGAGCGCGGCTTCCGGGTGCCGATGGTGCCGCTGATCCCGCTGCTGTCGCTGGGCGCAACACTGTGGCTGATGCTCAACATGAAGACGAGCACCTGGACGAAGTTCGGCATCTGGATGGCGATCGGACTGGCGATCTACGGCCTGTACGGGCGCTGGCACAGCCGGCTGGCGAACGAGGACAGCTGGGACTTCGACATCGGCGACACGGATCCCGGGACCGGCGGCCTGCAGGCGATCCATCCAGATCCGAACGAGTTGCGTGCGGTGCGCACACCGCCGCACGAGCAGCACAAACCGTCCCGCGGCAAGCACATGCGCAACTGACGCCGTCCCGGCGGTTGTCCGCGGCACCGTCGTGCCCACGATCGTTGTCCCCGGCAACATCATCGGCGGCAGAGTTGTCCACAGGCGAAAACTGAGGTCTGAAATCGTGGCCTGATCCCGGCATGTTCTTAGCCGGAGGTGGTCATCGATGCGGACCAAGAACGCAGTCGGGCGGTACGGCGAGGATCTCGCCGCGAGGTATCTGACGTCGCACGGTTTCGCCGTGCTCGAGCGCAACTGGCGCTGCGAGCTCGGCGAGATCGACATCGTTGCGCGCGAAGGCGACACGCTTGTCGTCTGTGAGGTGAAGACGCGCCGCGGGCTGAACTACGGCAGCCCGCTGGAGTCGATCACCTACCGGAAGCTGACCACGCTCCGGAAACTGGCTGGCCGCTGGCTGCAGACCCACCAGCTCAGACCCGCGGCGATCCGGATCGACGTCATCGCGGTCCTCTTCGACCACAACACGCCGCCGAGTGTCGACCACGTGCGGGGTGCGGCCTGATGTCGCTGGCACAGACGTGGTCGGTCGCTCTGGTCGGCCTGGAAGGGCATCTGGTCGAGGTCGAAGCGGACATCGCCCAGGGCCTGCCGAAGACAACGCTGATCGGCCTACCGGACGCGTCGCTGTCCGAGGCCCGCGACCGGGTCCGCGCCGCGGTCGTGAACAGCGGGGAGCGATTCCCCGACCGCAAGGTCACCATCGGCCTCTCGCCGGCCACACTGCCCAAGACCGGTTCTCACTACGATGTCGCGATCGCTCTGGCTCTGCTCACGGCGGCCGGGGTGGTCGAGCCCGGCCCGCTCCGGCAGACGGCGATCATCGGCGAGCTCGGACTCGACGGCCGGATCCGTGAGGTCCGTGGTGCCCTCGCGATGACGCTGGCCGCCGCCAGGGCCAACTTCGAGCGCATCGTCGTCCCCGAGCTCAACTCCGGCGAAGCCCGCCTGGTCCCCGGCATCGAGGTGTACGGCGTGCGGTCATTGCGGCAGGTGCTCGCGCTACTCCGCGGGACCGAGGTGCCGGACGAGGCCCCACCACGCGCCGAGCCGCGGCTGTTGTCCGAGTCGCTGACACGGGTTCCTGAGGTCGATCTCGACGATGTCATCGGCCAACACGAAGGGCGGCGGGCGATCGAGGCCGCGGCCGCGGGTGGGCATCATCTGCTCCTGCACGGGCCGCCAGGGTCCGGCAAGACGATGCTGGCGGAGCGGCTCGCTGGACTGATGCCCGACCTGAGCACGGACGACTCGCTGGAAGTGTCGGCTGTGCACTCGCTGGCAGGGCTGCTGACCAGCGACGCCGAGCTCGTCGTTCGTCCGCCGTTCATCGCGCCACACCACACAGCGTCGCTGTCGAGCCTCGTCGGTGGCGGCTCGGGGATGCCGCGGCCCGGTGCCATCAGTTGCGCACACCGCGGGATCCTCTTCATCGACGAGGCGCCCGAGATGCATCCGCTCACCTTGGACACACTGCGGCAGCCGCTCGAGTCGGGGTACATCGAGGTGCATCGGTCGGCCGCGGTGGCCAAGTTCCCGGCACGCTTCATGCTGGTCCTGGCGGCCAATCCCTGCCCCTGCGGACTGTCCGGGACGAAGCAAGGGATCTGCAACTGCACGCCTCAAGTGCTGGCGCGCTATCGGCAACGGATCAGTGGCCCGATCAAGGACCGCCTCGACATCCAGCGCCAGATCTTGCCGGCCGCCCGCGCCATCACCGACGAGAAGCCGGAGTCGACCGCGGTCGTTGCCGCTCGCGTCCAGTCGGCTCGCGAGCGCCAAGGGCACCGCTACCGCGACACCGGCTGGATCCTCAACAGCGAGGTCCCCGGCCCGGTCCTCCGCCGCGACTACCCACTCGATGTCGCCAGCCAGAAACTCCTCGAGGACCTCTACTCCGGCGGCCGAATCACCGCCCGCGGCTTCGACCGCGTCGTCCGCCTCGCCTGGACCCTGGCCGACCTGGAAGGCATCGCCCAACCCACCGTCGACCTCACCCACCAAGCCTTCCAACTCCGCACCGGCGAACCCCTAACCAACCTCGCCGACACCCGCCCCCTCACCTGACCCCGGCGGCGGCTGACCGACCTCAGCAGTCTCCCCGGCTGACTGACCCCTCCGACAGCTGTCCCGCACTAAGGAGCCCGATATGAACTCGACCTGCGCCACCACGACCAACGGCCTCGCGGCGGACGCGAGTCTGCCGCTCAAGACGCCTCCGCCGCCGAACAGACCGGGGCGGGCCGGGGTTGGTGGGGGTGATGACGAGGAGCGGTTGGCCCGGGTTGGGTTGTCTCGAGTGGTGGAGCCCGGGGATCTGGCGGCGCTCAAGGCGTTTGACGGGTTGGACGTGCTGGAGATCTGGGAGCTGCTGCAGCAGAAGGCTCCTGGGGTCGAGCGGTGGTCTACCCGGCTGGCCGAGGCTGAGCCGGAGCGCGACTTGGAGCGAGCGGCTGCGGCGGGGGCACGGTTTGTGATTCCTGGGGATGACGAGTGGCCGGAGCAGGTGGAGATCCTCGCGGAGGCCGGCCAGCTGAGCCGCCGAGCGGGCGTGCCCTTCGGCTTGTGGGTCCGCGGCCCGGCGAATCTGCGGCGTGCGCTTGCCCAGGCCGTGGCGATGGTGGGTGCGCGCGCGTGTTCGTCGTACGGCGAGCATGTCGCGGCTGAGCTGTCGTCGGGACTGGCGGACAACGGCGTCACCGTGGTGTCCGGCGGGGCCTACGGGATCGACGCAGCGGCTCACCGTGGCGCGCTCGCAGCGTCGGGGCTGACGGTTGCGGTGCTGGCATGCGGGGTCGATGTCAGTTATCCGAAGAGCAACTCGGCACTGTTCAGCCGGATCGTCGAGGACGGCCTGGTCGTGAGTGAACTGCCGCCGGGATGTTCGCCGACGAAATTGCGGTTCCTGTCCCGCAACCGGCTCATCGCCGCCGGCACGCTGGGGACGGTCGTGATCGAGGCCGCCGTACGCAGCGGTGCCCTCAACAGCGCGGGCTGGGCCGAGCACTGCGGTCGCGCTGTGCTCGCCGTGCCAGGCCCGATCACGTCGCGAATGTCGGAAGGCAGTCACCTCCTGGTCCGCGAACGAGACGCCGTCCTCGTCACGAACGTTGCCGACATCATCGAAGCGATCTCGCCGCTCGGCACCCGCCTCACCCCGTACCCGCAAGCCCCCAAGAATCCGGTCGACGACCTGAACCACGACCTCCGCCGCACGCTCGACGCCGTCCCTGTCGTCCGTTCGGCCCCCGCCGACCGCATAGCCACCACAGCGGGCTTGGACCTCCCCACAACCGAGAGCTGCCTCGACACCCTCGCAGATCTACACCTCATCGAGCACGACGACTCCGGCTGGCACCTGACCCCAACAACTCCACCAGACCAAAGCCTGCCGAGCTCATGAGCCCTGGTGCGGGCGGTCAACGGGCCGTCAGCGGCCGAAGTCGGAGTCTTTGGGGACTTCCAGGTCGGACTTGGCGAGTTCTTCGATGTTGACGTCGCGGAAGGTGACCACCTTGGCGTTCTTGACGAAGCGGGCGGAACGGTAGACGTCCCAGACCCACGCGTCGGCCATCGTCACCTCGAAGTACACGTCGCCGCCCTCGGTGCGGACCTTCAGATCGACCGCGTTGCACAGGTAGAAGCGCCGTTCGGTCTCCACGACGTACTTGAAGATCCCGACGACGTCCTTGTACTCCCGATAGAGCTGTAGCTCCATATCGGTCTCGTACTTCTCGAGGTCGTCAGCGCTCATGCCGCCACCTCGCTACGCTCGGCTCCGGCATGAGCGCTGTGGGGCGCTGAGTTGCTGGTTCGCTCGCTACGCTCACTCACAGGCTCTCCACTCCGGTGGGACTGGTCACATTCTGTCCCATATCGGGTCGCAGACTGCGGCGGACATTCTCGAACCGCCGTCGATGTTGTGGGCACGGGCCGTATTCGTCCAGTGCCGCCTGGTGCTCAGGCGTGCAGTAGCCCTTGTGGATCCCAAAACCGTACTGCGGGTACACCTTGTCCCAGTGCTCCATCACCCGGTCCCGCGTCACCTTGGCAATCACAGATGCGGCGGCGATACAAGCCGCCACGCGGTCACCCTTCCAGATCGCCAGGCCCGGTACGTCGAGACCGTCGACACCGAAGCCGTCGGTCAGCACGTACGCCGGGCGTACGTCGAGACGGAACAGGGCTCGCCGGAGCGCTTCGACGTTGGCGACGTGCATGCCGAGGCGGTCACACTCCGTCGACTCGATCGCGACCACCGACCAAGCGAGGGCGCGGTTGCGGATCTCGTCGTAGCAGCGATCGCGCGCCTTGGCGGTGAGGAGCTTGGAGTCGGCGAGCTCCGGGATCTGACCGCGCTTGCCCTCCGGCAGGATCACCGCGGCGGCGACCAGCGGGCCGGCGCAGGGTCCGCGGCCGGCCTCGTCCACGCCGGCGATCGGGTCCAAGCCGACGCGGCGCAAGGCCCGCTCGTACCCGTACAACCCGGCATCCCGCCGGACCGTGCTCCCACGCGGCAACGCACTCATGCAGCCCTCCGCATCACACACCCCACCCTAGGCAGCCGCACCGACCAACACTGCAGGAGGTCGGGTGCAGCTGGCTGGGTATGGCGAGTGCGTCGAGTGTGGCCGGGGCCGAAGGGCGAGAGATTGGGCACCGGGGGTCTCTCACTTGGGTGGTGGGGTGAGGGAGATCGAGGGTTTGTCCGGGGCCGGGCCGGGCGCTGGAACGGCTTTGAAGGTGTCCGGTACGCCGAGTTTGGCCCAGCGGCCGGCGGGCCAGACGATCATGATCGCGCGGCCGGTGATCTTGTCCATCGGGACGAAGGCGGCGTCACCCTGGTTGGCGCCGTTGGAGTCGGTGTCCTGCAAGTGGACGCGGGAGTCCCCCGAGGCGGAGCGATGGTCACCCATCACGAACACGCGCCCCGCCGGGACGGTGACCTGGAACTCCATCTGCGACGGCGCGTCGCCCGGATACAGGTAGCTGGTCTCGTCGAGCGGCTGACCGTTGACCAGGAGTCGGCCCTTGGAGTCGCAGCAGGCGACCTTGTCGCCCGGCATGCCGATCAGGCGCTTGATCAGGTGACCGTGGCTGGAGTCCGGCAGCAGGCCGACGACCTCGAAGAACCGGCCGATCGAGCCGCGCTTCTGACCGCTCTCCTCCGGGCCGAGCCAGCCGCCCGGATCCTCGAAGACGACCACGTCGCCGCGCTTCACGTCGGTGAGCTTCTCGACCACGACGCGGTCCCCGACCAGCAGGGTGTTCTCCATCGACTCGCTCGGGATGATGAACATCTGCCCGACGAACGCCCGCAGGATCGAGGAGACGATCAGGGCCCCGACCACGATCAGCACGAATTCGCGGGCCGCCGCCCCGAAGCCCGAGCGGTGGCCGGATTTGGTGTCCGTCTTGGTCGGTGTATCGGTCACTTCTTCAGCCCCGGCTTCTTGAAGGTTTCCGGAGGACGCAGCATCGTCATCCGGTCAGACGGCCAGATTACGCAACAGGCCCGGCCAACCACGTTCTCGACCGGCACGAATCCACCGCCGGGGCCGCCCATATGGGCACGGGAGTCGGCCGATTCGGCCCGATTGTCGCCCATCACCCACAGATGGCCGGCCGGCACGACCACGGAGAACGGCACCTCGGACGGCTTGGCGTCCTTGAGCAGGTACTCGCGCTCGTCCAGCGGGATCCCGTTCACGGTGATCTGGCCGGCCCTGTTGCAGCAGACCACCTTGTCACCGCCGATGCCGATGACGCGCTTGACCAGGTGACCCTCGCCGCTGCGCGGCAGGATGCCGACGAACTCACCGACCTTGCGGAACGGGCCGGGCTCCGCCTGCTCCTCGTTCAGCCAGTTGCTCGGGTCCTTGAAGACGATGATGTCACCGCGGTCGACGTCCCGGTGCAGATAGCTGATCTTCTCGGCCAGGATCCGGTCGTCCTTGGTCAGGGTGTCGTACATCGACTCCGACGGGACGTAGAACGCCTCCGCGACGAACAGCCGCAGCACCACCGTGATGACGAGTGCGAGCACCGTCACGGTGGTCATCTCGACGAGCAGACTGAGCAGCGGATTCCGCTGCTTCAGCCTGCGGTGACGTCCCTTGCTGCGACGTGCCCTCGATGCCGGGCGAGGGCGAGCGCGAGTCGCAGTGCTCGGCGCCATAGGTGACCGTCGTCGCTAGAAGACGTTCAGGAGGCCGGGACGTCCCGCTTCTCCTTGATCTTGGCTGCCTTGCCGCGCAGTTCGCGCAGGTAGTAGAGCTTGGCCCGGCGGACGTCGCCGCGGGTCACGACCTCGATCTTCTCGACGATCGGGGTGTGCAGCGGGAAGGTCCGCTCGACGCCGACGCCGAAGCTGACCTTGCGGACCGTGAAGGTCTCCTGCAGGCCACCACCCTGGCGCCGGATCACGACACCCTGGAACACCTGGACGCGGGACCGGTTGCCCTCGACGACCTTGACGTGCACCTTGACGGTGTCACCGGGACGGAAGGAGGGGATGTCGTCGCGCTTGCTCGCGTTGTCGAGCTCGTTCAGGACGTTGCTCATCAGGTGTCTCTTCCTCGCGCGTGCCACAGGTCACCCACGAAATGTCGGTGGTGATGAAGTCATGAAAAGCTCTGCATATTTGCACAGCTCGTCGGGTGCTGCCGGTCGGTGGTCACCCCCTGTGGCAGGAGCACCGAAGGGCAGCAACGAGCAATCTTGCCACACCGCGCCAGCGGAACCGAAATCAGCGCCGCCTGCGACGCTTCGTGAGCACGACCAACTCGACCTTCGCGGTCTGCTGCCGTCGATGTACCTCACGGTAACCGGCCTTCCGATACAGCTCGAGGTTACGGTCACTCTCCGCACCGGTGTCGAGCTGGTACGACGTGACGCCGGCGGGCGCTAGCTGCTCGGCGACTCGCAGCAACCGGGCGCCCAGACCACGGCCCTGCCAGTCCGGCGCGACCATGAGCCGTCCGATGTGGCCGACCTCACCGTCCACGGTCAGGTGCACCGAGCCGACGATCCGCGTGCCCGCGACCGCTTTGAGCACGCCGCCCTGCTTGACCCTGGCGACACACGCGTCCAGCTCCTCGGCCAGCGGCGGGATGGCGAGATCGTCGTAGAGCCGTCCCTCCGAGAGGAAGGCTGCCAGCTGCAGCGTGTAGAGCTCCCCCGCGTCCTCCTCGGTGGCCGGCAGCAGCCGGACCTGCGACGCCGCATCGTCCTTCCCGGCGACCGCATCGCCCCACGCCGCGAGCAGATCAGGCCGGCGCTCGGCAGTACGGCGTACCGACTCCTCGTGGTGCCAGTCGGCGATCAGGCCGTGGTTCCCCGAGAGCAGTACGTCGGGTACGTCGTACCCGCGCCAGCTCGGGGGTTTCGTGTAGACCGGGTACTCGAGCAGGCCGTCACCGGAGTGCGACTCCTCGGCCAGGGACTCCGGGTTGCCGATCACTCCGGGCAGGAGGCGAGCCACTGCCTCGACCATGACGAGTACGGCGACCTCACCGCCGTTGAGCACGTAGTCGCCGATGGACACCTCATCGACCCGCATGCGCTCACCGGCGTACGACGCGACCCGCGCGTCGATGCCCTCGTAGCGACCGCACGCGAAAGCGAGCCATGGCTCAGCCGCGAGCTCGTAGGCGAGTTCCTGGGTGAAAGGGCGGCCTGCGGGCGTCGGCACGATCAGCCGTGGCTGCGTCGGGCCGTCTGCGGGCGCGATGGCGTCGAGGGCCTGGCCCCACGGCTCCGGCTTCATCACCATGCCGGCGCCACCGCCGTACGGGGTGTCGTCGACGGTGCGGTGCCGGTCGTGGGTCCACTCGCGCAGGTCGTGCAGGTGGATGTCCAGGAGGCCGCTCTTGGCCGCCTTGCCGACTAGAGAGACGTCGAGCGCGGCCAGGTACTCCGGGAAGATCGTGACGACGTCCAGCCTCATCTGTCCGGCCTCACTCCGGGCCCGGCTCGGTCGGGGCCACCTCGGCGCCCTCCGGGTCCAGCAGACCGGGCCGGTCGGCCACGACGACGTACCGCTTGTCCACGTTGATCTCCGGGACCAGCTCCTCGACCAGGGGCACGAGTACGGCGTTGCCCGCCGGGCGGCGGATCTCCAGGAGATCCTGCGAAGGCAGGTGGACGACGTCGATGATCTCGCCGGCCTCGGCGCCGTCGTCGGTGCGGACGGCCAGACCGATCAGCTCGCGGTCGTAGTACTCCTCCGGGTCCTCGGGGCGCTCGTCCTCCGAGACCTCGGATCGCACGGTCAGATTCCGCAACTGCTCGGCCGCGGTCCGGTCCGGCACCTCGGCGAACTTCACCAGCAGCCGCCCACTGTGCCAGCGGCTCGCTGCCACGGTCAGCGTCCGCGGCACCTTCGAGTCCGTCACCACGATCGCGCCCTCCGCGAACCGCCGATCCGGCTCATCCGTACGGACGTCCACCCCGACCTCGCCCTTGAGACCATGCGCCCGGCCGATCCGTCCGACAGTCACCAACACCCGCACAAACCTCTCTCTGCAGACACGACGATTCACCTGAGGATATGGCGAAGGGCCGCACCCGGTGGGGTGCGGCCCTTCGGGGACTGCTGCGAGTCAGCGGCGCGGACGCCGGTTGAGCTCGTCGACGAAGTCGATGCGCAGGGAGGACTCGGAGCTGAGGGCGCCGACGACGGTGCGGATGGCGGTGGCGGTCCGGCCGTTGCGGCCGATCACCTTGCCGATGTCGTCGGGGTGGACGTGCACCTCGAGGGTGCGGCCACGCCGCAGGTTCCGGGCCCGGACGCTGACGTCGTCGGGGTTGTCCACGATGCCTCGGACCAGGTGCTCGAGCGCCTCGGTCTCCATCATCGTCAGGCCTTGGCGTCGTCGGCCGGCGCGGCCTCGGCGGCAGCCTCGGCCGGAGCCTCAGCAGCCTCGGCCTTCGGCTCCTCGGCCTTGGGCTCCTCGGCCTTGGGCGCGTCGTCCTTCTTCTCGGCCGTCTTCTTCGCCGCGGTCTTCTTGGCGGTGACGGCCTCGGTCTTCAGCGTGCCGTGCGCCTCGGCGAGGGCCTCGTTGAAGATCTCCTGCTTGTCCCGCTTCGGCTCCTTGACCCGCAGCGGCGCCGGAGCGGCCTCGCCCTTGAACTTCTGCCAGTCGCCGGAGGCCTTGAAGATCGCCTCGACGGCCTCGGTCGGCTGCGCGCCGACGCTCAGCCAGTACTGCGCCCGGTCCGACTCGACGTGGATGAACGACGGCTCGGTCTTCGGGTTGTACTTGCCGATCTCCTCGATGGCGCGGCCGTCACGCTTGGTGCGGGCGTCCATCACGACGATGCGGTAGTGCGGCGCACGCTTCTTGCCGATGCGCTTCAAACGGATCTTGACTGCCACGTTTGTGGGGTCTCCCTTGGATTACATGTCTGGGTGAGCAGCACAGCGTCGTGGGGACAACGGGTGACCACTCGAATGGGCCGCATCAGGCAGTGGAGTTAGAGGGCTGCACGAACCTGGACGGACTCAGCAGGCCATTGTGCCAGATAGTCGGGTACGGCGACGAATCCGGCGTCACGCCCGGAAGCGGGCGAGATCCGGCAGTTGGCCGGCGTACGAGTCGAGAAGCTTCCCCGCCACGGTCACGGAGTCGATCAAAGGATGCCAGGCGAAGGCCCGCAACGCGGCATCCCGGGATCCGGAGGCTGCGGCTTCGATCGTGGACCGCTCGACGGCCTTGACCGAGCAGACCAGACCGGCCTGGTGGTCGGTCAGCTGGGACACGGTGACCGGCAGCGCACCGTTGGCGTCGACCGTGCAGGGGATCTCGACCACGGCGTCGTCGTCCAACTGACGCAGTACGCCACGGTTCCGGACGTTCAGGATCAGTGAGGCCCGCTCGTTGTGGGCGATCGCCCGCATCAGCGACAGCGCGACCTGCTCGTAACCGCCGGCCGCCATGTCGCGCTCGTCGCGCTCTCCCGCGTCGGCGATCTCGCGGCTCTCCACCATGTACGTCGACTCACGCTCGGCTCGGGTCTTCTGCCACAGCTCCAGCGCATGCTCCGGATGCCGCTCGGTCTCGGCGTAGAACGCGGACTGCTGCTCCAGCAGGAACGTCCCCCGCGTCTGCCGAACACCCTGTACGGCGGCCAGCGTCTCGCGCGCGAAGTAGTAGTAATGCAAGTACTCGTTCGGGATGCACCCCAACGACCGCAGCCAGTCCGCGCCGAACAGCCGCCCCTCCTCGAAGGACGCCAGCAGATCGCTCGACTCCAGCAGCGCAGGCAGTCGATCCACTCCACCCGACCGCAGACCGCGCAGCCAGCCCAGGTGATTCAGCCCCGCGTAGTCGTAGAAGGCAGTCGACGGATCGAGGCCGAGCGCCAACGCGGCTCGACGGCCCAGCCCGGACGGTGAGTCACAGATCCCGATCACCCGGTCCCCCAGGTACGGGATCATCGCCTCGGTCACCATCCCCGCCGGGTTGGTGAAGTTGATGACCCAGGCCTCGGGCGCGACCGCCGCGATCCGCTGGGCGATTCCCACGGCGACCGGCAGCGTCCGCAGGCCGTAAGCGATCCCACCGGCTCCGACCGTCTCCTGCCCGAGTACGCCGAGATCCAGCGCGACCCGCTCGTCGACAGTCCGCCCTTCCAGACCGCCCACCCGGACGGCCGAGAAGACAAAGTCCGCACCACGCAGCGCGTCGTCCAGATTGGTCGTTTCGGTGACTACCGGAGCGTCGGCCACCGCTGCGGCCTGCTGCCGTAGCACCGCGGCGATCGACGCGAGCCGCGTCCGGTCGGCGTCGTACAGCACCACCGACGTGATCCGGCCGGCGCCACGATCACCCAGCAACGCCTGATAGACGAGCGGCACCCGGAATCCACCGCCGCCGAGAATGGTCAGCCTCACGCCAACATCACCTGTACCCCCGCCTCCGCCAGTTGGGCCCGGGTCGCCTCGTCGGCGTCGGGCTCGGTCACCACCATGAAGAGTTCGCCCGGCTCGCACACCCGCGCAACCCCGTGCCCCGGGAACTTCGTCCGGTCCGCGAGCAGCACCACCCGGTCGGCGGCCTTGATCATCGCGCGCTTCACCGGCACCTCGATCATCGTGCTGTCCATGACGCGCCCGTCCGGCCGGACCCCGCTGGTCCCGAGGAACAGCCAGTCGACGTGGATCTGCCGCAGGCTCTCCTCGGTCAGGTACCCGACCAGGGACCGGTAGCTCCGCCGGACGAACCCGCCGAGCACGATCAGCTCGATCTGCTCGTCGTGCTGCAACTCTTCGAGTACGGCGAGATTGCTCGTCACCACCGTCAACGAGCGGCCGTGCAGGTGCTGCGCGACCCGCAGCGCGGTGGTCCCGATGTCGAGCAACACCGACTCGCCGTCACTCACCAGCTCCGCGGCCCGGCGCGCGATCCGGTCCTTCTCCTCGGCGTGTACGGCGTTCACGTCCGCGAACGGCTCGTCACCGCCGTCAACCGCGAGCGCGCCACCGTAGACCCGGGTGAGCCGGCCTTCGGCGTGCAACTGCTCGAGGTCGCGGCGGATCGTCGCCTCACTGACCCCCAGCTGGCCGGCCAGCACCTTGACGCCCCCGGCCCCGTCGGCCCGGAGCGCGCGGACGATCTGATCCTGTCGCTGCTTCGGCAACACAGACAGACCGTATCACGCAAACTCTATCATTTTCCGTCAAAGACATGCGCAGGTATTGCGGAGATTGCGTAGTAGCTTCAAGATGCATGCACGAGTTTGATCGACCCTGCAGGAGTGTGCTGACCATGCACGACGTGGACGTGGTGGTGTCCGGCCTGGTCTTCCAGGATCTGGTGCTCGGCCTGCCCACGCCGCCCCGGCCCGGCACCGAAGTCTGGGCCACCGATTCGCACGAGAGCCCCGGCGGCATCGCGAACTTCGCGGTCGCGCTGGCCCGGCTGGGCGTGCGGACCGGACTGGCCGCGGCGTTCGGCGCGGACCCCGAAGGCGACCGCGTCTGGGACCGCCTGACCGCCGAGGGCATCGACCTGACTCTCTCCCGCAAGCTCGCCGGCTGGCGGACCCCGCTCACCGTGGCCCTTGCCTATGACAACGATCGGGCACTGGTCACCCGCGGGACCCCTCCCCTGCTGTCGGCCGACGAGCTGATCACCGCGCCACCGGCCGCCCGAGCCGTCGCCGCCCACATCGGCCCCTGGCCGAACGAGTGGCTCGCGAAGGCGAAGGCGGCCGGTTGCGTGGTGTTCGCCGACGTGGGTTGGGATCCGTCCGAGCAGTGGGACCCGGCCGTCCTCGATCAGCTCGAGCATTGCGACGTGTTCCTGCCGAACGCCGGCGAGGCCATGAGCTACACCCGGACGGACAGTCCGGAGCAGGCGCTCGACCGGCTGGCGGAGCAGGTGCCGCTGGTCGTCGTGTCGAACGGCGCAGCCGGAGCCCTCGCGCTCGACGCGAGTACTGGCGAGAGAGTCGCCGTACCTGCGTATCCGGTCCCGGCGGCGGACACCACCGGGGCGGGTGATGTGTTCGCCGCCGGTTTCATCGCCGCCACGTTATGGGAGCTGCCACTCGAGCAGCGTCTGCGGTTCGCCGCACTCACCGCGGCGCTGTCGGTCACCCGGCTGGGCGGCGCCGACGCCGCGCCCCGCTGGGCGGACCTGGCGGCCTGGCAGGCCGCGCATCCCGAAGACCACCACCTCCACGCGCTGATCAGCGCCCACTCAGGAAGGTAGAACCCATGGAGCTCTCACGTCGGACGCTGCTCGGGGGCTTCACGGCCGTGCTTGGCGGATCCCTCGTCGGCTGCTCGTCCGGGATGGACACCGGGACGACGGCGAAGAAGAACACCACCACCGAGCTGGCGATGTGGTGCTGGCCGGGCGGTCTGGGCAAGTCCGTGCTCGACGACACGATCGCGCACTTCCCCGACCCGAAGATCAAGTACTCCGAGATCGGCGGCGACTTCAAACAGAAGCTGATCACCACCTTCAACGGCGGTACGGGCATCCCGGACATCACCGGCCTCAAGGGCGAGGACATCGCCTCGCTGCTGCCGCAGGCCGAGCGGTTCGTGGACCTGAAGACGGTCGGCGCGGACTCGATCCTCGGCGACTACCTGGACTGGAAGGTCATGCAGGCCACGACGCTGGACGGCAAGGTGATCGGCCTGCCGATCGACGTCGGCCCGACCGCGCTGTTCTACCGTGAGGACGTCTTCGCGGCGGGCGGACTGCCGAGCGACCCGGCCAAGGTGGCCGAGCAACTGAAGACCTGGGACGACTTCTTCGCCGCCGGGGTCGAGCTGAAGAAGGCGAACCCGAAGGCGCCGCTCGTCTGGGACGCCACCGACCTGTACGACATGGTCGTCGGCCAGGGCACCGAGCGGTACATCTCCAAGGACAACACGTTCATCGGCGACCAGGACCATATCCGCAAGGCCTGGGACACCTCGGTCAAGGCGATGACGCTGAAGATCGACGGCAAGACGCCGAGCGGTGGCCCGGACTGGAACGCCGGCCTCGACCAGGGCACGATCCCCGCGCACATCGGCGCCGCCTGGGTGGCGCTGGACATCAAGTCGGCGGTCAAGACCAGCGTCGGCAAGTGGCGGCTGGCCCCGACGCCGAGCGGACCGGCGAACTTCGGCGGCTCGTTCCTCGCGATCACCAAGAACGCGGCCGATCCGCAGAAGGCGTTCGAGGTGATCAAGTACATGCTCAGCCCGGACAACGAGGCGAAGGCGTTCGCCGACGCCCAGATCTTCCCCTCCGCCCCGGCGGCGTACGACAAACCGCAACTGAAGGCGGCCGATCCGTTCTTCGGCGGGCAGGTGCCGATCGACACCTTCGGCCCGGCCGCCAAGGCCATCCCGGTGGCGTACCAGAGCCCGTTCGACGACGCTGTGGCCGCACCGTTCCACGACGAACTCAAGACCGTGCAGACCGGTTCCAAGACCTCCGATGCCGCCTGGGCCTCCGCCGTGTCCAAGGCGAAGGCGATCGCCAAACGGCAGGGCGTGCAGTGACTGGAACGGCGACCGCGCCGGCCACGCACACCGCGCCGCTGACCGGATCCCCTGCTGGTCGGCGGCGCGGGCGCCGGGTCTGGTCGTACTGGCGGTTCTATCTGGCGCTGTCGCCGTTCTACCTGCTGTTCGCGGTCTTCGGGCTCTACCCGATGGTGTCGACGATCGTTCTGGCGTTCCAGCGCTGGGACGGTCTGAGCGCCCGTCGGTTCACCGGACTGGACAACTTCAAGTTCCTGGTCGCGGACCCGACGTTCTGGCAGGCGCTGAAGAACACCGTGGTCCTGTTCCTGATGTCCACGGTTCCGACGCTGGCGATTGCCTTGGTGCTCGCGGTGATGCTCCAGTCCGCCGTACGGTTCACGAACGTCTACCGGATCGCGTACTTCATCCCGAACGTCACCTCGCTGGTCGCGATGGCGATCTTCTTCAGTTCGGTGTTCAGCACCAACTTCGGCTTGGTGAACGCCGGGCTGCGCGCGCTCGGCATTCCGCAGCAGGACTGGCTCGGCCAGCCCTGGGGGATCAAGATCGCGATCTCGACGATGATCGTGTGGCAGTGGGTCGGGTACAACACGCTGATCTATCTGGCCGGTCTGCAGGCGATCCCGAGAGAGCAGTACGAAGCGGCCAAGGTCGACGGGGCCGGCGCCGTCCGGACCTTCTTCTCGATCACGCTGCCGCAACTGCGGCCGGTCGTGTTGTTCACCGTGATCATCTCGACCATCGGCGGACTGCAGACCTTCACCGAGCCGCAGGTGATGGTCGGCAACAGCGGCGGTACTGGGCAGAGTGGGATGACCGTCGTCCTGTTCTTCTACCGGGCTGCGTTCCTGGACAACGACTACGGGTACGCCGCCGCGATCGCGCTGAGCATCTTCCTGCTCGTGCTGTTGTTCACGGCCGTCAACTGGCGGATCTTCCGCGGGCGGGGAGAGGACCGATGATGCGCTACCGATGGCGCGGGATCGCGCTGCACGCCGTGCTCGTGCTGGCCCTGCTGGTGTTCATGTTCCCGTTCGCCTGGACCATCATCATGGCGTCGAACAGTACGGCGGACATCTACCGGTTCCCGCCGAAGTTCACCTTCGGGTCGCAGTTCGACGACAACGTCCGGCACGTGCTGGCGAACGTGGCGTTCTTCCAGTCGATGGCGAACACCGCGGTGGTGGCGATCTCCACCACGCTGCTGGTGCTGTTCTTCGATTCGCTGGCCGCGTTCACCTTCGCCAAGTTCCGGTTCCCTGGCCGGCAGGCCCTGTTCGTGCTGCTGCTGGCGACGATGCTGCTGCCCGCGCAGTTGGCCGCCGTACCGCAGTTCCAGACGATGGCGATCCTCGGGTGGGTCGGTTCGCTGAAGGCGCTGATCATTCCGGGGGCGGCGAACGCGTTCGGGATCTTCTGGATGCGGCAGTACTTCCAGAACTCGATCCACGACGAGCTGGTCGAGGCCGCGACGCTGGACGGCTGCGGGTTCCTCGGCACGTACTGGCATGTCGCGCTCCCGTCGGCGAGGCCAGCGCTGGCGTTCCTCGGCATCTTCACGTTCGTCGCGTCATGGAACGACTACATGTGGCCGCTGATCGTGCTGACCAATCCCGACCACCTCACCCTGCAGGTGGCGCTGTCCACGCTGAACCGGTCGCACGGCGTCGACTACAGCATGGTGATGACCGGTGCGTTGATGGCGATGGTGCCGCTCGTGATCGTCTTCGCGATCTTCGCCCGCCAGTTCATCAAGGGTGCGACGGAGGGCGCCGTACGCGGATGAGTACGGCGGCTGCCACCAGCGCGTTGCCGAGCAGCGCGGTGAGGAAGGCGGGCGGTGAGTCGCCCCGAGTCGCGGCGGGGATGGTGCCGATGATGCTGATCACGGCGTACGTCGTCACCGCGGTCGTCAGCCAGATCCGGGTCCTGGTCTCCGTCGCTGCCACGGCGAGCCAGGCCAGTCCGACCGCGACAAGGGGCTCCACTACAGCCAGGTTGGTGACGGTGAACCACGAAATGCCGTCCGGGTGCTTGATCAACGCGCTCGCCAGCAACAAGAGGCCGCCGGCAACGATCAGGACTGCCGTCAGCGCCGCGACCGGCCAGAATCTCCAGCCGGCCGGGCGGAGCACGATCAGCAGTACGGCGACCATCGCGGCGGCGAGCGCGACCGTGGCGACCCAGGTGCCGGTTTCGTTCCAGGAGATGCCGCCGCCGAGGATCACCAGGCCGCTCTCGATCAGCGACACCGCGCAGCCGCCGACCACACCCAGCGCGATGGGTCCCGACCATCGCGCGGCCAGGCCGGCCAGCAAGGCCGCGAACGAGGACAGGATCACGGAGTCGCCCCAGCCGCGGTAGACGTACCACCCCGTGTTGTCGTGGTCGTACCAGATATACCGGTACGCGCTCGGCCAGTTGAGGACGACCAGGATCAGGGCTCCGACGGTCAGTGCGGCCACCGCCCACCACGGCACCTGCCCCGACGTCTTCGGAGGCTCCTCGGATCCCGGTGTCTTCCGGGGCTTTTCGGACTGCTGGCTGACGACCGGCGCCGGTTGGGCCTGCTCGGGTGCAGGTGGCTGCGGGACCGGCGTCGGCTTGGACGGGGGTTCGGGTTCGGGTGGTGGGGGTGGTGGTTCGGACTCGGTGTCCGGCATCGTCAGCCGGACCGGCACTGTGCACTGCCCGGTCGGTCCCTCGACGACCACCGAGGCAAGGCGGTCACTCGGTGATGTGGGCGATGCCGTCAACCGCACGGTCGCGCCGTCCTGCTCCACCCTGACCCAGCCGGCCGCGGATGAAGCGACCGCGGTCCGGGCGATCGGTGGTCCCTCGACCCGCAGTTCGCCGACCGCCACGCCATCGGCGAGCTTGAGGTCCAGCTCGGCCGGCGTGACGCGCGGGACGCCGTGGGCGATCGCTTCGGTCGCGGCTTCGGACACCTTGCGGCTGTCGTCGCCGACCATCCGGTGCAGTGCCTGCCACGCGGCGTACGCCTGCGCGAGGTCCGCATCGTCCAGACGCTCACGCAGGTAGTCGACGACACCGAACCTTGCTGCCGGCAACGGACTCTCCATCGCCTGCGACAGTTCCGGTGCGAGCGGGGCCGGGGTGATCCGGCGGATCCGGCTGCGCGCGATCAGCAGCTCGCCCTGCGATCCGAACGTCCACATCTGCGGATTCTGGTTCGGAGTGACCCGATGGACCCGGTCGGTCACGTACCCGACCAGCTCGGTGAGTCCGACCCAACCGTCGCCGTCCTTGTCCGCCTCACCGGTGGTCAGGCCGTCGACGACGGCGCTGGTGAACACCGACGGAGCCGGCGTCGACGCATCCGCTGTCAGCTGGCCGCCCTCGAAGGCGTACTCCATCGCGCTGGACGCCGTGACGATCACGCGGCCACGCCCGCCGCCGACCTGCTCCTGCCCGGCGAAGGCGTCCCGGACCTGCGCCTCGCCGGCCGCGCGGACGACCATGCCCCGCGGGAATGCGCCGCCGTAGCAACAGTCCAGGAACAGTGCGATCCGTTGCGCGCGGCTGTCGGCCATCTGCCGGTTGACGAAGTCCGCTGCCACCGCGGTCGACGCAAGCCTCGTCGGCCGGGTGTCCGCGACGGCCAGGAACAGCTCGCCGGCCGCGTTCTTCAAGCCATGGCAGGAGAAGTGCAGCAACAACAGGTCCTCGGGCGCGCGGTCGGCGAAGAAGTCCTCGACCGCGAACCTGATCTCCTGCGCCGATTCGTTGTGCAGGACGCGGACCTCGAACCCGCCGATCGACGGATCCGTCAGCACCTCCGCCAGCGCGGCCGCGTCCTGGGCCGGGGCGGCCAGGCTGCGCAGCCCAGGATCGGCGTACTGGTCGTTGGCTACGACGAGCGCGACGCGCGAGCCGCCCATCTCATCCGTCCGCGCCGCTGTGACGCCGGATGAAGGCGTCCACGAGTTCCTGCTGCGCCCGATCGCTGGCACCGGTCAGCTCGATCACGTCCCCGTCGATCGTGAGTTTCACCGTCCGCCCGCCGCCGGACCTGCGCAGCCACCCTCGCACCACGGCGACAACCGCGCCGATCGCCTGCAGGCCAGGTGCCAACGAGACGGACAGAACGCCTGCGAGCGCGGCCAGGCCGCCCCGCGTCCCCTCGGGTGCCGCACCCTCGTAGTACGGCTCGACCGACTGGACGTCGAGCGTCAGCAACTCCTCCCGCAGCAGCAGCGCCAACTCCTCGAGCCGCGCCTCGTCGGATCCCTCCTCGACCACCCCAACACGAACATCGGCGCCCATGATCCCTCCCCGTCCCCCAGGCCGCGCGTGGTTCAACCATGCTCCTGTGCCGTCCCGGCGACAAGGCGTGACCTGCGGGTAGGCTGCGGAACCCAGAGTGACAGCTGTACGTCGGAGGGGCGTCATGGTGGGCAAGCGGGGACGCGTGATCGGCCGGATCGCACCGGGGATCGTCGGCGAGGTGATGCTGCCGATCCGGGGTGCCACCGAGGCCTTCTACGCTTACCCGGCGACCGACGAGGTGATCGAGGTGGGCACGCAGGTGGTCGTGGTCGATTTCGACCCGCCCCGCACCGTGTACGTCGCTCGCGCCATCTGACTCCCTGTTCCTCTGAATCTGTACAGCCCCTGGAGGGGAAATGCTCTGGACGTACGTGATCATCGCCGTGGTGGCGGTGGTCGTCCTCCTCATCGTGTTCCGGATGGTCTGGCGGGTGGCGGAGCCGAACGAGGCCCTGATCATCTCCGGCCTCGGCGCGCACTCGAGCTCCGAGCAGATCAACGAGACGCTCGGCTTCAAGATCGTGGTCGGACGCGGCACCGCCGTCCTGCCGGGCTTCCAGACCGTACGGCGGTTGCCGCTGGACATCCGCGCGACACCGCTGACCGTCACCTGCGTGTCCAGCCAGGGCATCCCGCTGCACATCAAGGGCGTCACGGCGTACAAGGTCGGTGACGACTACGGCTCGATCGCGAACGCGGCCCGGCGGTTCCTGGAGCAGAGCGACGAGCAGGTGATGAGCACGATCCACGAGCTGTTCGCGGGTCACCTGCGGGCGATCGTCGGCTCGACGACGGTCGAGGAGATGCTGCACGACCGGGAGACGCTGACCACGAACATCCGCGGCTCGCTGGCGGGCGACATGGAGAAGCTCGGCCTCGTGGTCGACTCGCTGCAGATCCAGGAGATCGACGACGAGTCCGGCTACATCAAGAACCTGGGCCGCCCGCAGGCCGCCGCGGTCGAGGCCGCGGCCCGGATCGCGCAGGCCGAGCGCGACCGGGAGGCGACCGAGCGCGAGCAGGCCGCCGCGGCGCAGAAGGCCGCGGCCGTCCGGGAGAGCTCGATCGCCCAGGCCGGCTACCAGGCCGAGGTCGACCAGGCCAACTCGAAGGCGTCCCAGTCCGGCCCGCTGGCCGAGGCGCTGGCCCGGCAGGAGGTCGTGGTCGCCGAGACGGAGACCGCGAAGCTGAACGCGTCGCTGGCCGAGAAGCAGCTGGAGTCGACCGTTCTGAAGCCGGCCGACGCCGAGGCGTACCGGCAGCGCACGCTCGCCCAGGCCGCCCGTGACGCGCAGATCGCGGCCGCCGAGGCGCAGGCCCGGGAGGTCCACCTGCGCGGTGAGGCGCAGGCGAAGGCGACCGAGCTGACCGGTAAGGCCGAGGCAGCCGCCGTCCAGGCGAAGGCGATGGCCGAGGCGGCCGGTATCAAGGCCCGGGCCGAGGCGCTGGCCACCAACACCGACGCGGTCGTCGCCCAGCAGCTGGCCGAGGCGTACCCGGAGATCGTCCGGGCCGCGTCGTCGTCGTTCGACAAGGTCGGCAACATGGTCGTGCTGAACGGTGCCCAGGGCATCGAAGACACCCTGGTGAAGACCATCACCATGGGCGGCTCCGGCTTCGCCCTGGCCAAGCAGCTGATCGACTCCCTGGCCACCAAGAAGGACCAGAAGCCCTTCCTGGAGTCCGTCCCCGACGAGACGGCGTAACGACCCCCGCGTAACGTCCGAAGAACTGAGGCCTGTAGCGCTCGGTTCTTCGGACGTTATGGCTTTCAGAGCCCGAGGTGCGCGAGTACGGCAAGCACGCGGCGGTGACCGGAATCGGTCGGGGGCAGCTCGAGCTTGAGGAAGACGTTGCCGACGTGCTTGTGGACGGCGCCTTCGGAGATCACCAGCTTCTCGGCGATCGCTGTGTTGCCGAGTCCCTCCGCCATCAGCGCGAGTACCTCATGTTCCCGTGGCGTCGGCCGGTCCAGCGGGTTGCTCCGCTTGACCATCAGCTGGCTGACGACCTCCGGGTCGAGCACAGTCCCTCCCGCGGCCACCCGCCGTACCGCCTCGATGAACTCGTCGACCCGGGACACCCGGTCCTTCAGCAGATAGCCGACGCCTTCACTGCCGGCCGCGAGTAACTCGGCCGCGTAGACCTCCTCGACGTACTGCGAGAAGACCAGCACCGGGAGGCCGGGCCGGACCCGGCGGACCTCGATCGCGGCGCGGAGGCTTCCACGGGGCCGGCACCTGCCTGAGCTCGCCCAGCCGGAGGTCGACCGGCAGTGGGCAGCGCGCGCACAGTGCGGAGACCGCACCGTCCAGACCGCGGTCGGCGAGGATCGGCGGATACATGGTCCGCAGTACGCCGCGCAGCTCGTTCATCGCCTGCTCTGCGCCGTCGCGGGCGTCGTCGAGCAGCTTGGCCGCCTTCTCCGGGTCGTCGGCCATGGTCTGCTTGGCGATGCCGATCCGCATGGCCAGCGACACCAGTTGGGCTTGCGTGCCGTCGTGCAGGTCGCGTTCGATGCGCCGTAGCTCTGCACCATGGGAGTCCACGGCGCCGGCCCGGCTCTTGGTCAGCTCCACGACCCGCTGCTGCAACCGTGCGGTGTCCAACTCGGCCTGACTCGGTGCGAGCAGGTGCCGTACCGCTCGAGCGTGTCCGCGGGCCACGGCCGGCGGGACCCAGCCCAGGAAGCCCAGAGTGACTGCCACCTGCAGCGGGCCGAGTGTCAGTGCCTTCGACCAGCTGTCGACGTCGACACCCATCAGGCTCTACTGGTCATGCTGGCGTGAGGGGGTCATGCCACCACTCGACCGCGCAGGACGATCAGCCGCGGGTGGGTCAGGACGGCCGGGTTGGCCCGCGGATCCTCGTCGTACACGACCAGGTCCGCCGGATCACCGGGCCTCAGCTCACTGGACGCGCCGAGCCACTCGCGCGCACCCCATGACCCGGCCGCCAGCGCCTGCTCCCCCGACATCCCGATCTCGGTCAGGGCCTGGATCTCCTGCGCCACCAGGCCATGCCCGAGTACGCCGCCGGCGTCGGTCCCGGCGTACACCGGTACGCCGGCCTCGTAAGCGTCCCGCAGCCGGACCAGGCGGCGGTCGTAGAGGTCGCGCATGTGGGCCGAGTACGTCGGGAACTTGGCGGCGGCCTGATCGGCGTACTGCGGGAAGTTCTCCAGCTGGATCAGCGTCGGGACCACCGCGACACCGTGCGCGGCCATCCGGTCGAGCATGTCCGGCAGCAGGCCGGTGCCGTGCTCGATGCAGTCGATGCCAGCGGCAAGCAGATCCGGGAGGGCGTGCTCGCCGAACACGTGCGCGGTGACCCGGGCGCCGAGCTCGTGCGCGCGGGCGATCGCCGCGGTCAGCGCCTCGGCCGGCCAGCATGCGGTGAGGTCGCCGGCGTCCCGGTCGATCCAGTCGCCGACCAGCTTGACCCAGCCATCACCACGGCCGGCCTCCTGCTCGACGTACGCGACCAGCTCGTCCGGCTCGATCTCCCAGCCGTAATTGCGGATGTAGCGCTTCGACCGGGCGATGTGGCGGCCGGCCCGGATGATCTTCGGCAGATCCTCGCGCTCGTCGATCCAGCGGGTGTCCGCGGCCGAACCGGCATCCCGGACCAGCAGCGCGCCGACCGCGCGGTCGGCGATCGCCTGCTGCTCCTGGGTTTCCCGGTCGACCGCGCCGTGCTGGTCGAGGCCGATGTGGCAGTGCGCGTCGACCAGGCCGGGCACGATCCAGCCACCGGTGTGCACGGTGCTGACATCGGCAGCGGTGGGCCGGTCGACGACCAGCCCACCGCTGAGGTGGAGCTCCCGCTGCTCGCCGGCCGGCAGCACTGTGCCGACCAGCTTTAGTACGCCGGGTGACCGGGGCGGCGGGGCGGGGAAGGAATCGAACACCGTCATACCGCCGACCGTATCCGGCGTTCCGTCACCCGTGCGAGCCGCCGCCCGGCGTGCAGGTCGGGGTGGTCGGGTCGTTGCTCGCGCACGGCGTACCGGACGGGGTGTCCGTCGGCGTCGGCGTGGGGGTCGGCGTCGGAGTCGAGGTGGGCGTCGGGGTCGGCGTCTGCGTAGGCGTCCTCGTCGGCGTCCTGGTCGGCGTCTGCGTCGGCCGGGTCGGCCGGTGCGTCGGCGTCGTGGTCGGCGTCGTGACCGGGTCCGGCTGCGTCGCCTCGCCGATCGGCGTGGACGGCCGCGTCGTCGGGAGCGGTGTCGCCGTCGTCGAGGTCGCCGTGGTGTCGTCCGGGATGTCCGGCACCGCGCGCGGGTCGACCTTGCGCTCGGCGTTGCCGGTCGACTTCGGCACCGACAGGCTGCCCTTGGAATTCGGGATCAGGACGGCGTTCTTGCTGTAGACCCGCATCCACTTCAGCACGGTGGCGACGAAGTCCTTGGAGTGCTGGTAGCGCAGCAGGGCGGCGACCAGGTCGCGCGGCTGCTTCAGGTCGTCACCCTCGGAGCACAGCACCACCGCGACCGTGGTGACGGCGTCGTACACGTTGTTCGGGTTGCGGAAGCCGTCGCCGTTGCCGTCGGCCCCGAACTCGTCCCACTCCTGCGGGATGATCTGCATCGGCCCGACCGCACGGTCCCAGGTCGGATCGCCGTCGTACCGGCCCTTGTCGGAGTCGGTGATCCGGCCGTTGCCGCTCCGGCCGTTCAGCACCGGGCCGAGGATCTTGCCGCGGGTAGTGCCGGCCACGTCGACCCGGCCGCCGCTGGCGTGGTCGGACTCGACCTTGCCGACGCCGGCCAGCAACGGCCAGGTCAGCCCACAGTTCGGCCGGACGACGGCCAGGTTCGCGGTGGCGCGGCGGTAGGCGGGGAAGACCCCGCGCGGGATGCCGTTGACGGCACCCGGCCGCCCCGGCCGGACGACGGACCTGCCGTCGGTCGCCCCCTGGACGGGGACGTCGGCGCGGGCGGGCTTGTCGGATCCGAGCCGGCCGTCCACACCGGGACGCTGCGGCACGATCATCGTCAGTTCGTCGAACTCACCGCTGTTCAGCCCGGCTCCAGGCGATGGGGCGACCGGGCTGTCCGCCACGAGCGAGCCGGAGGCACCGGCTCCACCCGAAGCGACTGTCACGATGGCCCCGACCAGGAGCGGGGCTGTGCACAGTGACGCGATGATGATTTTGACCCGACGGTTACCACTACGGGTTAGGCGCATAGTCCCCTCAACGATCTATACGCCAGAAAGTTACATCAAGACGACGCAAAGTTACCTGACCCGCCAACACGTGCGAAAACGGGCTCCCAGGTAATCTGCCTCGTTACCCGGGCCGGGTCAGTTGGCCGGCTGGGCCGCCTGCCCCGGCGTCGACTCGGAGGTCGGGTCGCCCGCCGGCGTCGTGGTGACGCACGGATCCGGGGTCGGAGTGGCCGTCGGGGTCGCGGTCGGTGTCTCCGTCGGCGCCGGCGTACACGTCGGTGTCGGTGTTGGCGTCGGTGTAGGCGTGGGGGTCGGTGTCGGCGTAGGCGTGGGGGTCGGCGTCGGCGTCGGCGTAGGCGTGGGGGTCGGCGTCGGCGTCTTGGTCGGCGGCGTCGAGGGCGGCTTCGTCGACGTCGGTGTCGAGGACGGCGGGGTGGCCGGGCTGTTGGACGGCGTGGTCGGCACAGGCGTGCTCGGCCGGCCGGTGGTCGGTCGCGTCGTCGTCGGCTGAACCGTCGGTGTCGGGGACGGAGTCGGCGTCGTCGTGGTACCTGTCCGGGTCGGGTCGTTGCTCTGGTCGACGTTGCCGGTGTCGTCCGTCGGCGGGGTGATCACGCCCTGGGTGTCCGGGATCGTCACCGTCTGCGTGCTGTAGGTCTGCATCCACCGCAGCACGGTCGACACGTAGTCCATCGAGTGGTTGTACCGCAGCACTGCCTGCACGAGGCCCTGCGGGTCAGCCAGGTTCGCACCGCCCGCGCACAGGTAGTCCCCCGCCGCCCGGGCCGCGTCGAACACGTTGTGCGGGTCCTTGATCCCGTCGCCGTTGCCGTCCGCGCCGAACGTCGTCCACGTCCCCGGGATGAACTGCATCGGCCCGACCGCACGGTCCCAGCTGGCGTCGCCGTCGTACACACCCTGGTCGGTGTCCGCGATCGCGGCCATCCCCGGGCCGCCGTTGAGCACCGGTCCCAGGATCCTGCCTCGGGTGTTCCCGTTCGGCTCGACCTTGCCGCCGCTGGCGTGTGCGGACTCGACCTTGCCGATGCCGGCCAGCAGTGGCCAGGTCAGGTGGCAGCCGGGCATCGCCAGCGCGAGATCGTTGGCAGCCTTCTGGTACGCCGCCAGCACCGTGCCCGGGATGCCCGAGGTGTCACCGGTGATGCCGGGAATCGGCTGCACCGTGCCAGTCGTCGTACCCGTGATCGGGACCTGGACGGTCGACTTCTCCTGGGTCGGGAGGCTGCCGTCGACACCGGGCTGCTTCGGGACGTTGTTGGCCAGGTCGTTGAAGATCACGTCCTCGCGCGGAGCGGCCAGCGCGTGCGCGTCGACGATGAACGTGTTCGAGGTGACGCCACCGACGACGAAGACGGCGACCATGGCGGTGGGCGGAGCCAAGCAGACCCAGGTGGCGGTCAACTTCCCCCGCCACGTGTCCAGGTTCTTGAACTGCTGCCTCATCCGAACCGTCCTTCGACGCATTCCGCAGTGGTGTGTCTCTCGGGCGCAGGCACGATCTTAGTCGTCACAGGGTCGTGGGCAACCGGTAACGGTGCGCCACTTCATACAGTGACCGGGTGCCGAACGGTCGCGTTCAGCCCCACGTCGACCAGAATTCACTCCCCCTCCCCGTCCACCACCATAGGCCGGACCGGGCGCCGCTGCGTCAGCTGATCAGATGACAAATCCGACATGAGCGACGTAGGGGTCAGTTGCCCCCGAGCATCTTCTTGAGGTCGTCCGGCAGCTCGAAGTCGCCGTCCTGCCCGCCGCCGAACGCGGCCGGCAGCTGACCGGGCTGCGGGGCGGCCGGCTGGGAGGTGCCCTGGTTGGCCCGCTTGGCCGGGTTGCCGGAGCCGCGCTTCTTGCCCTTCTTCGCCTGCTGCTTGGCCTTCCGCGCACCGCCTGCGCCGGCTCCTGGCATCCCCGGCATGCCCGGCATCCCCGGGATCCCCTTGCCGGAGGCCATCGCGGACATCATCTTCCGCGCCTCGAAGAACCGCTCGACCAGACCGCTGACGGTGGCGACCTCGGTGCCCGAACCCTTCGCGATCCGGGCCCGGCGGGAGCCGTTGATGATGTTCGGATCGGTCCGCTCGGCCGGGGTCATCGAGTGGATGACCGCCTCGATCCGGTCGATCTCACGCTCGTCGAAGTTCTCCAGCTGGTCCTTGAACTGGTTCGCACCGGGCAGCATGCCGAAGATCTTGGTCAGCGGGCCCATCTTGCGGACCGACTGCATCTGGGCGAGGAAGTCGTCCAGCGTGAAGTCCTTGCCGCCACGCTTCTGCAGCTTGGCCGCGGTCTTGGCGGCCTCCTCGGCGTCGAAGGAGCGCTCGGCCTGCTCGATCAGGCTCATCACGTCGCCCATGCCGAGGATGCGGGACGCCATCCGGTCAGGGTGGAAGACGTCGAAGTCCTCGAGCTTCTCGCCGTTGCTGGCGAACATCACCTGGCGGCCGGTGACCTGCGCGATCGACAGCGCGGCACCACCGCGGGCGTCACCGTCGAGCTTGGTCAGCACCACACCGTCGAAACCGACACCGTCCTCGAAGGCCCGGGCCGTCGTCACCGCGTCCTGACCGATCATCGCGTCGACGACGAACAGCACCTCGTCCGGCTGCACCGCGTCGCGGATGTCCGCGGCCTGCTTCATCATGTCCTCGTCGATACCGAGCCGGCCGGCCGTGTCGACGATCACCACGCTGTGCTGCTTGGTCCGCGCCTCGTCCATCGCCCTGCGGGCGACGTCCACCGGGTCGCCGACGCCATTACCCGGCTCGGGCGCGAACACCGGTACGCCGGCCTGCCCGCCGACCACCTGCAGCTGGGTCACCGCGTTCGGCCGCTGGAGGTCCGCGGCGACCAGCATCGGCGTCTGGTGCTGGGTCTCCTTCAGCCACTTGGCCAGCTTCCCGGCCAGGGTGGTCTTACCGGCGCCCTGCAGACCGGCGAGCATGATCACCGTCGGCGGCCGCTTCGCCATCCGCAGCTCACGGGTCTCGCCGCCGAGGATGTTGACCAGTTCCTCGTTGACGATCTTGATCACCTGCTGCGCCGGGTTCAGCCCGCCGCGCACCTCGGCCCCGCTGGCCCGCTCCCGGACCGCCGCGATGAACTCCCGCACCACCGGCAGCGCGACATCGGCCTCCAGCAACGCGATCCGGATCTCCCGGGTGGTCGCGTCGATGTCGGCATCGGTCAGCTTGCCCTTGCCCCGCAGATTCTTGAACGCGGTGGAGAGCCGATCGGAAAGCGTGTCGAACACGAGAAACAGTCCGTTTCCTCGAAGCGATGAACTCCCCGAGTCTACCGGCCCCCCAACCTGTGGATAACTCCAGCGCCGCCAGCCCGGGTCGAGGGGTGGGTGGGCTTGCCGGCGGCTATCGTGCTACGGACGGTCAAGTCGTAGGAAGGGTGCCGGATGGGGACCGAGCGGTCGGCGGAGATGGTTGCGGCGTTGCGGGTGCTGGAGTCGGCAGACTTCGAGCGGGGGACCAGGGAAGAACGTCTGGCCGCGTTCGCGCGGGCGCGGCAGGAGATCTGGGCGATCGCGGATCGGGCCGGCGCCGACAGCACCGCGATTCGGGCGTTGACGCGAGGGCTGGAGTCGTCGGAAGAGTTGCTCGCCGAGGGCGCGCCCTGGGACGAACCGCCGGCTGCCGGCGGCTGACCGTGGCCGACAGCGAGGACATGGTCCGGGTCGATCCGTCGTCGAAGACGTATCAGGAATTCGCCCGTCTCTACCAGATCGCCCAGGAACTTCACCCCGGCGGTGCGAACGGCTGGAACGGCGAGTTGTACGCCCGCACCGACGCCAAGTGGGGCGGTCTGGCCAACGACGGCTCGATCCGGCTGAACCAGCGCCTGGTCCTCGATCAGCTCACCGGCGGCGAGCCGAGCGCCGACCCGCAGGCCCAGGCGCAGGCACTGGCGACGGTGCTGCACGAGTCCAAGCACACCCGTTCGCCGATCGACGCCGAGAACGAGCCGAACGCCGTACGGGCCGGCACGTCGATCGCGCTGAACGAGGCATTCGTCGAGATCAGCACGATCGACGACTTCAGGGACTTCGCCGACCAGGCCGGGTACGGCGGTGTGCCCGATCCTGAGCCCGAGTACCAGGGCGCGGTGCACGCCGGCAACGAGTTGCTGAACCGCGCGACGAACTCGGCGGACGAGCGCCGGCAACTGGTCAACACCGCGGTGGACCAGCCGACCGTCATGGGGTGGGACGTCGTTGCCGACAGCATCGTCCGCAACGAACTGGCGGACGTGGTGCCGCCGGATCCGGAGCACCAGCAGTCCGCCCGCGCACATCTGGTCAACCAGATGTCGATTCCCGAGTGGCAGGGCGTACAGCATCGTCCGGGGCGCGGCGACATGGTCGCGCAACTGACGGTGGAGGGCACCGATCGGGCGGTCGGTCAGATCCGGGAGCACTACCGGCAGAACCCGGGCGAGCCATACCCGGCGAAGGTGCCCAACCCGGCGGCCGCGGTCTCCACCGAAATGCGGAACGGCGAGCGGCAGCGCTCCATGACCAACGCGGTCGGCGGTCAGCAACAGCCGGCTGGTCGCACCGAGGCGGTGGACCTCGCCAAGTTCCCGCCGCCGGATGCCGGCACTCGAGTCTCGGCCGGGACCGGACAAGGCGACACGATGCGGTTTCTGCGGGATCAGGCACCGGCCGGCAGGGCGACCGAACGCCGGCCGAACCTCGGGGACGGATCGCGGGGAGCGGGAGCTCCGGCGGGTGCAGGGGTCGGCCGGCCGGGTGCCGATCGGGGCGCGTCGCCGATCGACCGGGGACGCAAGTAGCTCCGCCGGGGCCACATCCGTTGACAAAGCGGGTTCGTGGCGGCCAGCATCTAACCGGCTAGTGAGGTTCTACAGGTTAGGGGATTGGCGTGGGGCGGAGTCGGGCGGTGGTGGACGGGCCTTCCAACCTGGGGTTGCGGGCGCCGGTGGCAGGGGCGGTGCCGGGGTGTTACAAGTTGGCTGGGGCGATCAGGGATCAGGGGTTCTTGGGGCGGATCGGGGCAGGATTCCGGGTGTGTGACGCCGCCACGGTATGACCGGGGTGGGTGGAAGCCGGGGGACGGAGTGTTCAACGCACCGCAGATGGCGTCGTACACGGTGAAGCTGGCGGATCGGGTGGGCAAGTTGTTCGACGAGGGGCGGTTCGTGGTGTTGCTGGGGGGTGAGTGCAGCAACCTGCTGGGGCCGGCGTTGGCGATGAAGCGGCGTGGGCGGTACGGCGTGGTGTACCTGGACGGCCACTCGGACTTCCGGACGGTCGACAACTCGCCGTACGTCGGGGCCGCGGGAGGCGAGGCGCTCGCACTGGTCACCGGGCGCGGACAGGCGGATCTCACCAACCTCGAGGACCTCGGCCCCTACACCCTGGACACCGACGCGGCGCTCCTCGGGATCCGGGAAGACGACGAGTACGTCGCGGACGTCGAGAAGGCCGGGATCCCGGTGTGGCCGGCGCTGACGATCGCGGCGGATCCCACTCGGGCAGCGACTCGAGTCCTCGAGCACCTGGGGCGCGACGAGCTCGACGGGTTCTGGGTGCACCTGGATGTGGACATCCTCGACGCCGCGGTGATGCCCGCCGTCGACAGTCCGGACCCGGGCGGCATCGACCACGCCCAACTCCGGGCCCTGCTCCGACCGTTGCTCGCGTCCCCCGAGTGCATCGGGATCGACATCGGCATCTACGACCCCGATCTGGATCCCGACGGCAGCTACGCGGCCGAGCTCACCGACACCCTGGTGGCGTCCTTCAGCTGACCCAGACCAGCCCTTGCCCGTGCGGCTCGGCCTGTCCCAGGATCCGCCGTTCCCCGCCCGGCCAGGTCTGCAGCTCGACCAGGAACTCATACGACTCGCCTCGCCGCATCGGTTCGAGTCGGAGCCGCGCCAACGGAGCAGAGTCGGACGCCTCCGAGCCGAGCTCCGCCAACCGCTCCTCCACAGCTGCCCGATCGTTCACGGGCAAGTACTGCCACATGATCGAGTGCCACACCACGGTCACATGCCCCGGTGACAACTCCATCCCGCGCACGAACGCGACTGCGCCCTCCCGTCGTACGTCGGCAGGCACCTGCCGGGCGATCGCCAGCGCACCACGCAACCGCTCCAGCCGCTCGACCATGTCGGGCCAGACGTACGACGTGAGCGTACGAGCGCCCTCCTCCGTCAGCGGGTTCACCGGCGCGATGTCGCACCCCACTCGCTCCGCGATCCGCAGCGGCGCCGGCTTCAAAGTCCGCCCGGTCCACGCCGACTCGAACACCACGGGACTGTCAGTCGGACCGTACGACGTCCCATCCGCCAAGTACCGGAACCGGTCCGCCCGCAGATTGAGCCCAGCACTAGCCCCGATCTCGAACAGCCGCACCGGCAGCGGCACCGTCTCGACCAGTTGCAGTAGACCGCCATAGAGCGCGGCCGCACGGCCCACCTCGTTGGTCTGCGGCGGCTGCGTCAGCAACGACCGCACTTCTCCGGACCGTGACTCCAGGACCTGAGCGAACGCCTCCCACCCGAGCACCGGATCCCACACCCCGCCGACGCTCGGGTAGAACGCGGCGAGCTCCGGCACCTCTCCCGCCAGCACCAGCCCATGCACCGCGCCAAGCAATCGCAGTCCGATCGCCGCACCGAACGATCGGTCCTCATAGCCGGCCAGTACCTCGACCGACGGACCGCCCACCTCGTAGTCGTCCACGATCAGCCGGCACAGTTCGGCGTACATGGGCGACCCGAGGTCCTCACAAGCAACGGCCTGACGCTGAAGCGCCTCTACGACATGCACACAGCCGAGACTAGAAGGTCAGGCGATCCAGGACCGACTTTGCCGTCGTCCGCGCGTCCTCGTCCTCGAGTGGCGAGCCATGGTCGTCCGTGAGGTAGAAGACATCCACACACTCAGCACCCAGCGTGCTGACATGGGCGGAGCGGATGTCGGCCCCGGTCGAGGCTATGGCCGCAGTGACGTCGTACAGCAGGCCGGGACGGTCGTGAGCCCGCACCTGCAGCACAGTCGCCGTCTCCGAAGCTCCAGGCAACAGGTCGACCCGGCTGGCCACCCGCTGCTTCACCGCCGACGAGTCGCGCGCGGCCAAGCGCCGTACGAGATCGGCGTCGTCCCGCAACGCCACCGCGAGCCGGTCACGCAACCGCACCGGGTCGGGCGGCGATCCAGCGACGGTCCACTGCGAGATGCCCAGGCCTTCAACGGATGTGATCACCGCGGACCGCACAGCGAGCCGCTCCACAGCCAGTACGGCGGCAACAGTCGACAGCGTCCCCACTTGGTCAGGTACGGCGACGTTGACGCGCACATCACCGTGATGCTCGGTCACTGTCAGCCCCAGCCGCCCGACACCGACCACCTGGTGCAGAACCGGTACGGGGATCGGCGGAGCATCGGTCCACATGCCCTCCCCTCCCCCGGACAGCTCACCACGCACCCGTCGGCACAGCTCGCCGACCAAGCGCATCCGCCACGGTGACGACGCAGCCGGACCCGCCGCCCGGGCGTCGGCGTACGTGAGCGCCTCCAGTAGGTCCAGCGTCTCTGTGGTGCGGACGATCCCGGCCACCAGGTCCACGGTCATCGGGTCGTCGAGATCCCGGCGGGTGGCGACCTGGGCGAGCATGAGGTGCTGCCGGACGAGGAGCCCGATCGTGTCCGCATCCGCGTCGACGAAGCCGAGCCGCCGAGCCACTCGCGCCGCGATGACCGCACCGGTGACACTGTGGTCGCCGTCGACCGCCTTCCCGAGGTCATGCAGCAGTGCGGCGACCAGCAACAGGTCGGGCCGCCGCACGTCGCGCACCATCTTGGACGCCTCGACACACGTCTCCAGCAAGTGCCGGTCGACAGTGAAGCGGTGGACCGCCGACTGCGGCGGCCGGAACCGCACTGTGTCCCACTCGGGCAGGATCCGCGAGATGTAGCCGGCCTGGTCCAGCGCCTCCCACACCTCGAGCAGTCCGCCGCCCGCACCCAGCAGCGCGCACAGCAACCGCCGCGCCTCACCCGGCCACGGCTCACCCAGGTCAGCAGCGGACGACGCCAAGCGCGCGCACACAGCAGGTGACAGGACGAGCTCACGATCGGCGGCGACCGCGGCAGCACGCAGCCCGAGTACTGCGTCGCGCTCCGGCCGCGCATCCGGCATCAGCACGACTTCACCCTCGTGCTGACCGACTCCCTCATCGAGTGCCAGCAGCAACGGCCCACCGGTCCGCTGCCGGCGCCTGGACCGTGGCGGCTTGGTCATCAGGCTCTCGACCCGTCGCCAGGACACGTCACACACATGCGCGAGCGTGCGGCCGGTCGAGTACACGTGCCGCAGCAATTCATCCCGCCCGGACAGACCGAGCCCGGTTGCGACCTCACCGGCCAGGTCGGCGACCAGTCTGTCGGTGGAACGACCGGCGACCGTGTGCAGCTCGTCGCGAATGTTCAGCAGGTCAAGCCGCGCCCGCTCCACGACCGGATGCGGTACGTCGACCAACCACGACGCCACCAACGCGCGCAGTACGACGGCGTCTCGCAGACCGCCGTACGCCTCCTTCAGGTCGGGCTCGGCGAGATGCGCGAGCTCTCCGACGGTCGAGGCGCGGTCACGGCAGGCCTGGGCCAGCTCAGGCAACCTGGAGCGAGCAGTACGCCGCCAGTCCGCCATCAGCACCGACCTCAGCTCCAGCGTGAGGTGCGAATCCCCTGCGACGTGGCGCGCGTCCAGCAGGCCGAGCGCGACCCGAACGTCAGCGGCTGCTGCCTGCCGCGCTTCCGCGAGGGTCCGGACACTGTGGTCCAGCTTGGTCCGCGAGTCCCACAGCGGATACCAGATCTGTGCGGCCAGCTCGTCCACCCGTGGGTACCCCTCGACGTGCACGAGCATCACGTCGAGATCGCTGTACGGCGACAGCTCCTCCCGGCCGTAGCCGCCGACCGCGACCAGCGCGACGCCCTCGGCAGGTACACCGAGGGCGTCACAGGCCTTGGAGAGGAGCAGGTACAGCAGCGCGTCGGCCTCCTCGGCACGAGCGCGCCGCTGTTCTGCTCGGTTCACCATCTAGAGGGCGTCTCCGTCCAGTTCTCCGGTCCGGACCCGGACGATGGTCTCGACCGGGGTGACCCAGACCTTGCCGTCGCCGATCTTGCCGGTCTGCGCGGCCTTGACGATCACGTCCACCACGTCAGCGCTGTCACCGTCCTCGACGACGACCTCGAGCCGGACCTTCGGGACCAGGTCCACCTCGTACTCGGCGCCGCGGTAGACCTCGGTGTGGCCCTTCTGCCGGCCGTAGCCGCTCGCCTCGGTGACCGTCATGCCGGTGACGCCGAACGTCTCCAGCGCGGCCCGGACGTCCTCCAGCTTGTGCGGCTTGACCACCGCGGTGATCAGCTTCATGCGTTCGCACCTTCCTTCTCGGACGTCTCGGTGGTCCCATTGTCGGTCTCGCTGGTGCCCGGCCTGGCCAGCGGGCTGTGCCCACGCAGACCCGACGCGCCCAGGAAGTCGTACGCCGTCTCCGCGTGCTCGACCTGGTCCACACCGGTGACCTCGTCGTCCTCCGTGACGCGGAAGCCGATGGTCATGTCGATCACCTTGGCGAGGATGAACGCCACCGTGAAGGAGTACACGCCGACCACCAGGTTGGCCAGCGCCTGCTTGCCCAGCTGCGCGACACCGCCGCCGTACAACAGGCCGTTGACCGCCGACGGGGCCGCCGCCGTACCGAGGATGCCGATCATCAGCGAGCCGAACAGACCGCCGACCAGGTGCACGCCGACCACGTCAAGCGAATCGTCGAAGCCGAACTTGTACTTCAGCGAGACCGCGAAGCAGCAGACAGCGCCGGCCAGCAGGCCGAGGATGATCGCACCGACCGGGGTGACCGCCCCACAGGACGGGGTGATCGCGACCAGACCGGCGATCGCGCCGGACGCCATGCCCAGGGTAGTGGCCTTGCCGTGCCGGATCCGCTCGATGATCAGCCAGCCGATCACCGCGGCGGCGGTGGCGGCCTGGGTGTTCACGAAGGTGACCGCGGCGGTGGTGCCGGCGCTCAGCGCGGAGCCGGCGTTGAAGCCGAACCAGCCGAACCACAGCAGACCGGCGCCGAGGATGACCAGCGGCAGGCTGTGCGGCCGCATCGGGTCCTTCTTCCAGCCGATCCGCTTGCCGAGCACGATCGCCAGCGCGAGCGCGGCGGCACCGGCGTTCACGTGCACCGCCGTACCACCGGCGAAGTCGACCGCCTTCAGCTTGTCGCCGATCCAGCCGCCCTCGCCGTCCTGCAGGAACCAGACCGAGTGCGCGACCGGGAAGTACACCAGGAGCGTCCAGCCCACGACGAACGCGATCCAGCCACGGAAGCTGGCCCGGTCCGCGATCGCACCCGAGATCAGCGCCGGCGTGATGATCGCGAACATCAGCTGGAACGCCACGAACGCGAGCGTCGGCGTCGAGCCGCTCACCGCGTCCGGCGACATCAGGCCCTTCAGGCCGACTTCGGAGAAGTCACCGACCACATGCCCGGTGTCGCCGGCGAACGTCAAAGAGTAGCCGACCACCACCCACATGATCGTGACGACGGCGATGGTGATGAAACTCATCATCATCATGTTCAGCACGCTCTTCATGCGCACCATGCCGCCGTAGAAGAAGGCCAGGCCTGGTGTCATCAGCATCACCAGGGCGGCGCTTGCCAAGACCCAGGCGGTATCGCCGGCGTTGATCTCCATCAACGTCATCCCTTCCATCGTTCTGGGGGTGGCCGGCGTCCTCAGTCGGGAGACTCCACAACGCCGGGGAGCCCGCGCTCAGCCACACCGCAAACGGTGTCGGCGCGCCGTTTCAGCCGATCGGTCCGTTTGTTTCAGGCATGTGACAAAGCGCCCTCCCAGGTGACATCGCGGTGACATCGGCGAACATGTGGCACTCTGGCCTGGACCACACGGGCCAGCAGCCGCGCCACTGCACCCGTCCGACCTGGGGACGAGAAATGGAGACCAACCACGAGGTGAGGCCGCGCCGCGGCCGACCACGAGACCCCGACGCCGAGCCGAGGATCCGCCAGTACGCCCTGAAACTCCTCCTCGAGCGAGGATTCGACGGGATGACCGTGGACGACGTCGCCGAGGCCGCGGGAGTCGGCAAAGCGACGATCTATCGGCGCTGGGCGAGCAAGGAGCTGCTCGCCAGCGACGCGATGGCCCAGCTTTTCGACCTGGAGATCCCGGATGCCGACACCGGCTCGATCGCCGGCGACCTGCGCCAGGTCTACAGCTACGCATTGACCTTCGTGAACAGTGAAAGGGGACTTGCATTGATCCGCCTCGCGGTGTCGGAGGCGAACCGGGATGTCCGGTCCGCCGCGATCTACCGCGACTTCCTGGGGCGCCGGATCGAGCAAACCAGGGACGCGCTGGACCGGGCCCGGGACCGGGGCGAGCCGATTCGGGCCACCGCGGACCCGGCGCTGATGGTCCAGTGGCTCGCCGGGGTATTCGTCATCCGCGCGCTGACCGGGGAGCCGATGCCGCTGCCCGAAGACGCGGACCGCCTGGTGGGTATCACCTTGCGGGCCATCTTGAAGGACGGTTCAGGGTCGGATGCCTGGTCCGACAGCCAGACCGTCCACGCCGAGTTCGGTGACTCGCCGCACTCTGCCTGAGGACAGGTCCCAGGCCAAGACCCAGCCTCGGACCTGCAGCAGAGGAGTGCCGTCGCCGTACCAGCCCAGTACGGAGCAACAGCCGGGCTCGCGTACGTAGGCGCGGTCGGCCCGGGGCGTCCTCGGCGGCCCGGCGACCGGCTCGCCCAGCACCAGCAGGCTACTGGGCCGCGCGCGCACGGTGGAGATCGCCGCCAGGACCTGGGGTTGCGAGATCTTCGTCGGGACTTGAGGAAGGTCGTTGGAGACGAAGAGCCGCGCGGCGATGCTGCTCGTCGAGAAGGTCTGGCCGACCCAGAACCGGACCGGGAGCGCCAGAGGGCTGCCCTCGATCCACTGTCCGCTGACCGTGTACCGGCCCACTGACCCGCCATCCAGCCGGAACGGCGCTGTGACCGCATCGGCGTCCTTGGCCCCGTTGACCTTGACCAGTGGCCCCTCGCCGAACCCGCCCTCGCCCACCAGGACGCGGTAGGCCACACCAGGTCCGCTGACGAGTACGCGCTGGGCGTCTCCGAGCCAGGACACGCTGCGGAGGTCTTCGGTCGGTACGTCGTAGTGGCTGACCTCCGCCGTCCCGGCGTCGACCGTAACCAGCTCCCCCGGCTGCGGGAACGCGGCGATCCGGCCGTCGGGTGACACGGCGCCCGGGCTCAACGGCGACCCGGTGGCGATCGGCACCAACTGCACGTCGGCACGCGACCACGAGGAATCGGCGCCCAGTAGCAGCGGCTCGTACGTGTCGCCACGCTTCTCCAGCACGACGGCGGCAATCCGGTCGATCGGGTGCTCGGACAACGGTTTTGCGTTGCTGGGCAACTGCAGACTGTCTCCCAGCGGGGTTTCGAGCCGGTCGAGGAAGCGCTCGCTCCCGGACGGCGGAGCCACCCAGTAGTCGATCCCGGCGATCTTTCCGGCCGGTGCGACGTAGTCAGGCGGGTTGGTGGGCGGAGTGGTCGGTGGGACGAGTTCAGCGCCCTTGCCGGAGCTGACTCCGAACCCGATCGCGGCGATGACGGCGATCAGGACCACGACCACCAGTCCGACGAGGACACTGCGGCGCCGGCGTTGCCGGATGGCGACGCCCTCCGCCCAGGCCGCGTCGGCCAAGTCCGGCTCCGGAAGCCGACCGACGGCCCGGGCGAGCAGCGGCTGGACGTCCTCGCGCCTCACCGCGCCTCACCCCTGTCCGCGTCACGCCAGTCCCCCAGCCCAAGCGCCTTGTTGAACCGGCTGAAGGCCGTCAGCCCGTGCGTGTGCGCCGCCGTGTACGAGATGCCGAGTACGTCGGCCACCTCGTACTCGGTGAGCTCCTCGAGGTGCAGCAGCACCAACACTGTCCGTTGCACCGGCGTCAGGTCGGCAAGTGCGAGCTTGACCGGGTCCTCCTCGTCCGGGAACGCCTTCACCCGGCTCCAGCGCGTCAGCGCCGGTTGGTAGAGCAACCGCTGGACGAACGCATCCGGGTCGTCCACCTTGGTCCAGCGCAGGGACAACCGCGTGAAGGCGCGCAGAAGTGCCTCCTCGGCTCGCTCCAGATCGCCGTACACCAGGTACGCCGTCCGGAGCCATCTGCCCTGCCGCGCGTCAACATACGAGGCGAAGTCCGGGTCGACCGTCTCGCGCATCCACCCTCCCGCCCCTATTCAACTCCTCAACTACTCCGCGCTGCTACCGCCAGACGTGTCTCTTCGGTGATCAGGTCGAAGTTGATACCGGCGCCCGTCATCAGGCCGGCGGCCGCGGACGACATCACCTGGGCCATCGGATCGGTCACGTTGCCGGCCGCGAAGACTCCCGGCACCTCGGTCGCACCCCTCGCGTCGACCGGGATGGCCGTGCCGATCTCGACGCCGTTGGCCTCGCGGACGGTCGGCTCCAGACCGAGGTCGGCCAGGAAGTTCGCCCGCGCCCGTACTGTGGTCTGGACCGCAAGAGCCTGCCGCGGGATCACGTTGCCGCCCTCCAGCCGGACTCCGGTCAGCTTGCCGTCCTCCACCTCGAGCTGCTCGACCTTTCCTTGTACTACGGCGATTCCGCGCGCCGCGAGCTCCTCCCACTGCTCTTCGGTCAACTCCGGTGCCGTGTGCAGGAACAGCGTGATGTCGTCACTCAGCTGCTGGAACATCTGCACCTGGTGCAGCGCCATCGCACTGGTCGCCAGTACGCCGATCGCCTGGTCGCGCACCTCCCAGCCGTGGCAGTACGGGCAGTGCAGCACGTCCTTCCCCCACCGCTCCGCCAGCCCGGGTACGTCGGGCAACACGTCGGCCAGCCCGGTCGTCACCAGCAGCCGCCGGCCCTGGTACGTCGTACCGTCCGCAAGACCGACTGTGAAGTCGCCGTCCCGGTGAGCCGTGGTCACGGTGCCGGTGACCACCTCACCGCCGTACCCGATCACCTCCTGGCGACCGATCGCGGTCAGCTCGCTCGGCGGGATGCCGTCGCGGGTCAGGTAGTTGTGCACGCCCTCGGCCGGCGCATTGCGGGGCGTGGCGTCGTCGATCACCAGCACTGAGCGGCGGGACCGTGCCAGCGCCATCGCCCCACTCAGCCCGGCGGCTCCCCCGCCGATCACGATCACGTCGTACTTCTTCATCTCCGGCTCCTCTCGCTGATGCTCCGAGGATCCGCGATGATTTTCGTTTTCGACAACTTTGTTTGCCACAATGGCAACATGGACACTCTCGACGACGTTCTCGAAGCGGTCGGGCCGCGGTTGCGCGCGCTGCGGGTCGAGCGCGGCACCACGCTGGCCCAGCTGTCCGAGTCGACCGGGATCTCGGTGAGCACGCTGTCCCGGCTGGAGTCCGGGCAACGGCGGCCGACACTCGAGCTGCTGCTGCCACTCGCACGGGCCTACCAGGTGCAGCTGGACGAGCTGGTGGACGCACCGCCGACTGGCGACCCGCGGATCCACGCCAAGCCGATCAGGCACAACGGCACCGTGCACATCCCCCTGACCAGGCGCCCGGGCGGACTGCAGGCGTTCAAGCAGATCCTGCCGGAGGGCTACCCCGGCGGTGATGTGCAGCAGAAGATGCACGAGGGGTACGACTGGATCTATGTGCTGTCCGGACAGCTCCGGCTGGTGCTCGGCGACCAGGACTTCGTGCTCAAGGAGGGTGAGGTGGCGGAGTTCGACACGCGCGTGCCGCACTGGTTCGGCAACCCTGGCCCGGGGCCGACCGAGGCGCTGTGCCTGTACGGCCCGCAGGGGGAACGCATGCACGTCCGGGCCCGCACCCGGTAGCCAGTAGGCTGCGGCCGTCTGTCAGGCGGTCCGTGTGACTGAGGAGGAACTGGTAGTGAGCATCGCGTTGTTCACCTTGGGCGGCACCATCGCCATGGCCGGCGGCCACCGGCTGACCGGCGAGGCGCTGGCCGCCGCCGTCCCCGGCCTTTCCGAGCTGGGCCGGCCGGTAGAGATCCAGGACATCGAGGCAGTGCCGAGTGCCAACCTGACCGCCGCGAAGATGCTCGAGGTCGTCGACGCGGCGTCGAAGGCCGTGGCCGCCGGCGCCACCGGTGTCGTGGTCACTCAGGGCACCGACACTCTGGAAGAGACCGCGTTCCTGGTCGACCAGATCTGGCCGCACCCGCAGCCGTTCGTGTTCACGGGTGCGATGCGCAATCCGACGCTGGCCGGCCCTGACGGCCCCGCGAATCTGCTGGCCGCCCTCCGCGTCGCCTGCTCTCCCGCGGCTCGCGACCTCGGCGCACTGGTCGTGTTCAAGGACGAGATCCACGCGGCCCGGTGGGTGCGCAAGACGCACAGCACGAGTACGGCGACGTTCGTCTCCCCCAACACCGGTCCGATCGGTCACGTGGTCGAAGACAGTGTCCGCGTCCTCACGCGCCCATTGCGCCTCGACGGCGTACACGGCAGTGCTGAGCCGGCCACGCTCGATGCGACCCGGGTGGCGCTCTACACCGTCACGATGGACGACGACGGGCTGCTGCTGCAGGGATTGCGCGATACGCACCAGGGTCTGGTCGTCGCCGCCTTCGGCGTGGGGCACGTGCCGGACGCGCTCGCGCCAGTGCTCGGCGAGCTGGCCGCGGCGATGCCGGTCGTCCTGACGTCGCGGACCGGAGCCGGCTCGGTACTACGCAACACCTATCGATCCGTGGGATCGGAATCCGACCTGTTGCAGCGCGGCCTGATCGACGCCGGCTTCCTCGACCCCTACAAGGCGCGCGTGCTGCTTCGGTTGCTTCTGGCAACAAATGAGGACCCGGACGAGATCACCGCCGCCTTCGCGCAGTACCACTGATCATCCGCGGCCGGGTATCGCCGGCCTAGCTGGTCCGTGGGAGCGCGGCTGCCTTCCTGGTGAGGTAGTCGCGCTCCGGCACGCTCGTCGTACCGCGGGCGGCAGCGCGGAAGTGCTCCGCGGCGGTCGCGTGGTCGCCGCGCAGCTCGTAGAGGTGCGCACGGGTGGCGTCCAGCCGGTAGTGGCCGGCCAGCTCCTCGTCGAGCGGTTCGAGGAGCTTCAGTCCGGTGTCGGGGCCGTCCACCATGGCGGCCGCGATGGCGCGGTTGAGTTTGACCATGGGATTGCCGGACAAGTCCTCCAGCAGTCCGTACAGCGCGAGGATCTGCGGCCAGTCGGTGTCCTCGGCGCGGTCCACCTCGTCGTGCAGTGCGGCGATCGCGGCCTGGAGTTGGTACTCACCGAGTGGCGGCGTACTGAACGCTTCGACCGCGAGTGCCACGCCTTCTGTGATGTAGTCCTGGTTCCAGAGCGTGCGGTCCTGCTCCGCGAGTGGAATGAGCTCTCCGGCGCTACCGGTGCGTGCGGGGCGGCGGGCGTCGTTCAGGAGCATCAGAGCGAGCAGACCGGTGACCTGACCGTTGTCCGGCAGCAGTGCGTGCACTGCGCGGGTCAGCCGGATCGCCTCGCCGGAAAGGTCGCTGCGCTGCAGCTCTGGACCGCTGCTGGTCGTATAGCCTTCGTTGAACATCAGGTAGAGCACGTGCAGCACGTTGCGCAGCCGTTCCTCGCTCGCGTCGAGCTCGAAGGCCGCCCCCTTGATCTTCTGCTTGGCCCGGCTGATCCGCTGCGCCATCGTTGCCTCAGGCACCAGATAGGCGGTGGCGATCTCGGCCGTCGTGAGTCCGCCGACGGCGCGCAACGTCAGCGCGATCGCCGACGCCGGGGTGAGGGCCGGATGGCTGCACAGGAACAGCAGCTGGAGCGTGTCGTCCCGCTCCTCGACGTCCTCCGGCGGGAGGTCCCGCAGCGCGGCCCGCTCTTCCCGGCGTCGCCGCGCCTGCACTTGCCGGACCTCGTCGATCAGCCGCCGGGACGCGGTCTGGATCAGCCATCCCTTCGGGTTGTCCGGCGTACCGTCCTTGGGCCACGTCAGCGCCGCCGCCAGCAGTGCCTCCTGGACGGCGTCCTCGGCCGCGGCGAAGTCGCCGGACCACCGGACGACCGCACCGAGGACCTGCGGCGTCAGTTCACGCAGCAGGTCCTCGAGGCGATGCTCATTCGAAGACGTCGGCATCCGACTCCATCACCCGGCGGACTCGATCGGCTGCTCGATCGGGATCCCGCCGGGACCGGGCGCGGCCGACTGCTCGGCCGCGATCTCCAGCGCACGCTCCTCCGACTCCACATCGACCATCGTGTAGCCGGCCAGGACCTCCTTGGACTCGGCGTACGGCCCGTCCGTCAGCACCGGCGCACTCACGCTGGACGCGCGGACGACCTTGGCGTGCTGCGGCCAGGTCAGCGCCTGGGCCTCCACCAGTTCCCCACTCTGCCGCAACCGCTCCAGGTGGTCGCTGAGGAACTGCATGTGCGCCTTGATGTCCGCCTCGTCCCACTCGAGCATCGGCGTGTCGACGTTGCCGGGGTCGTAGTTCATCAACAACAGGAACCTGGTCATGTCATCTCCTCCTCGAAGTCCATTCACCCGGAGGACGAAGCCGCCGCAGCCGTCTCTACATGCCTCAGTCGAGCAATGCGTCGACGAACTGCTCAGGGTCGAACGGTGCCAGATCGTCGGGTCCCTCACCGAGGCCGACGAGCTTGACCGGTACGCCGAGCTCGCGTTGCACCGCGATCACGATGCCGCCCTTCGCCGTACCGTCCAGCTTGGTCAGAACGAGGCCGGTGACGTCGATGACCTCGGCGAACACGCGCGCCTGGGTCAGTCCGTTCTGGCCGGTCGTGGCGTCGATCACGAGCAGCACCTCGTCCACCTCGGCGGACTTCTCGATCACCCGCTTCACCTTGCCGAGCTCGTCCATCAGTCCGGTCTTGGTGTGCAGGCGGCCGGCGGTGTCGACCAGTACGACGTCCGCCTCCTCCTCGATGCCCTGCTTGACCGAGTCGAACGCCACGCTGGCCGGGTCGCCGCCCTCAGGCCCACGGACCGTCCGTACGCCGACCCGCTCACCCCAGGTCTGCAGCTGGTCCGCGGCCGCAGCCCGGAACGTGTCCGCCGCACCCAGTACGACGTGCTTGTCCTCGGCGACCAGTACGCGCGCCAGCTTGCCGATCGTGGTCGTCTTACCGGTCCCGTTCACGCCCACCACCAGGACGACGGCCGGTTGCGAGTCCTTGCGGCTCACCTTGAGCGAGCGGTCCAGCGCCGGGTTGACCAGGTCGATCAACTCCTCGCGGAGGATCTCCCGGGCCTGGTCGCCGCTCACGCCTTCCACCCGCATCCGGGTCCGCAGCTTCTCGACCAGCTCCTGCGTGGGCGCCACGCCGACGTCCGCGGTGATCAGCGTGGTCTCGATGTCATCCCACGTCTCTTCGTCCAGCTTGTCCCGCGACAGCAGGGCGAGCAGGCCCTTGCCGAGCGAGCCCTGCGACCGCGCCAGCCGGGTGCGCAGCCGGACCAGGCGGCCCTGTGCGGACTCCGGCTTCTCGATCGTGGCGGTCGGCGCCTCCGGCAGCTGGGTGTCCTCCAGCGTCCGGGTCGGTGTGTCCCGCGGTTCCTCGGCGTCCTCGCCGACCTTCGGCTCCGCGGTGTCAAGCGACGCCGGCTGAGCGGCCGGCGGCAGCTCGGCCTTCCGCCGCCGGGTGACGACGAGTCCGGTCGTACCGGCGACCAGGACAACCGCGATCACCACGATGATGGCGATCAGGGCCTGGTCGGTGAGCAGAGTGACGAGCTGTGGGGTCAACACGGTTCCCCATCTTGACAGACGCCCGGCCCGCCGCCCGCATTCGTTACGTCAGGCACACCAGCTGTCGCGGTACGTGATCCGGCACCAGCTCGGGCCGGTGCGTGAGGAGAACGACCGTACGGCGATCGGCCGCGGCGAACAGGTCCGCCAGGAGTGCGCGACCGGTCTCCTCGTCCAGGTGTTCGGTCGGCTCGTCCAGCACGAGTACATCGCGCTCGGCCAGGAGCAGCCGGGCGAAGGCGAGCCGCTGCCGCTCACCACCCGACAGCCTGGCGCCATGCTCGCCGACCATCGTGTCGAGCCCGTCGGGCAGCTTTTCGACGAACAGCCCGAGCCGCGCTCGGTACAGCGCCTTCCAGAGTTCCAGGTCGCTCGCACCCGGCTTCGCGAGCAGCAGGTTCTCTCGGATGCTCGTGTCGAACACATGACTCTCCTGCGTCAGCAGGCCCACCACAGACCGCACCTGATCGCCTTCGAGCCTTGCGAGGTCCATGCCGTCCAGGAGCACCTCACCACCTCGCGGCTCGAGGAACCGCAACAGCACCGCCGCCAGCGTGCTCTTGCCCGAACCACTCGGCCCGGTGATCACTACGCGGCTCCCGGCCGGCATGTCGAGGCTCAACCCGTCCAGTACGTCGTTGTCGTCGTACCCGACTCGCAGGAGCCTCACCTCGAGGTCGCGACCCGTTGGCAGCGGTTGCGGGGTCGCTGGCTCGGTCACCGGCTCCGGGCTGTCCATGAGCTCCTGCACTCGGCCCAGTGACGCTCGTACCCGGATGGCGAGCTGTGCGGCCGCCGGGATCCCTACGAGCACGTCGGCGAGTGCGAGTGGCGTCAGCACCAGTACGGCGAACACTGCGCCGGTGATGTGGGCCGTACTGCCGAGCACCAGGGCCGCCACGCTCGCACCGCCTACGCAGAGGACGAGTAGAGCGCCGCCCAGGCCCGTGCTCCACGCTGAACGGCGCTCGGCTGCTGCCAGCCTGGCGTCGCTCTTACTGAAGGCGTCCAGGACGTTGTCGATCGCGTTGAAGGCGACGACGTCAGCTGCGGTCAGCAGAGTCTCGGTGGCCGCCGCGGCGACGTCGCCTCGTGCGCCGGCAATCTTCTGCTCGGCACGCTCCGCGGTTTTGGCTGTCAGCCACGGCACGAGCGTGCAGGCGATGAGGACGGCCAGTGCGACCGCGGCTCCGGCCGCGGGGAGCAGGACAGCAAGCAAGGCGACGGTCGCGGCCGCAGTCAACGCGGCGACCGCCACCGGCAGAACGACCCGCAACCACAGGTCGAGCACTGCATCCACGTCCAGCACAAGCCGCGCCAGCAGATCACCCTGACGCCGCGACGTCAGCCCACCCGGCGCCAACCGCTCCAGCCGCCCGGTGATCCTCGCCCGGGTCTCCCCCAATACCCGGTACGCCGCGTCATGCCCAACCAGCCGCTCGACGTACCTGAACACCCCACGCCCAACCCCGAACGCCCGCACCGCCACGATCGGCACCATCAACAACAACACCGGCGGCTGAGCCGAAGCAGCCGTAATCAACCAAGCCGAGGTAGCCAGCAGGGCCACAGCCGACCCCGCAGCCGCTACCCCCAAAAGCAGCGCGAGCCCAAGCCGCCCCCACATGCGCCCCTCGGGCCGCACAAGCCCCCACGCCCCGCCCACCGGGCCGGCCTGCCGCTGCACATCCAGTGTCTTCACGCGTTCACCAGCTCTCGGGCTCCTACAGTGACTGTTCGGTCGGCGGCGGCGATCAGAGCGGGGCGGTGGGCAACCATCAGCACTGTCCGGCCGCCAGCACGCAGCCCGGCGATGACCGCGGCCTCCGCGTCCGCGGCCAGTCCTGCAGTCGGTTCGTCGAGCAACAACACAGGCGCGTCTGTGACCAGGGCACGCGCTAGAGCAACCCGACGCTGCTGACCACCCGACAGCAACCGCCCCTGCTCCCCGACTGCCTTGTCCAGGTCCAGTTCACTCGCCCCGGCCGCGATGAGCGCCAACCGCACCTGGTCGTCCGACGCATCCGGCAACCCGAGCCGCACGTTGTCCGCGACCGTTCCCAACCGCAGCCCCGGACGCTGCGGCACCCAGGCAAACTGCCGCCTCCACACCGTCGGCTCGAACTCGTCCGCCGCACTGCCGCCAACCACGACCACACCCCGCTCGGGCTCGACGAAGCCCAGCAACACCGACAGCACAGTCGACTTCCCGGCACCACTCGGACCAGTGAGCGCTACGACCTCGCCCGGCCGGAGCTCCAGGTCGAAGCCGTCCAATGCCGGCCCGTCGCGACCCGGGTACCGCACGGTCACGTCGTACAGAGAGAGCGGGCTCAGCCGGAGATCCGGTACGTCGGTGCGGTCGCCGCGCTCGGGAAGCGGAGTCTCGAGCACGCGGAACGCCTCTTCACTCGCGGCCACCCCATCGGCGCTGGCATGGAACTGCATGCCGACCTGACGCAGTGGGAGGTACGCCTCCGGCGCAAGGACCAGCACCATCAGCGCCGTCTCCAGCCCGAGCTTGCCGTCGATGACTCTGAGGCCGACACCGACCGCGACCAACGCCACCGAGATGCTGGCCAGCAACTCCAGCGCCAGCGACGACAGGAACGCCAGCCGCAGACTCCCCATCGACGCGACCCGGTGCTTGTCGGTCACCCGTCGTACGGCGGACTCCTGCGCCTTGGCGCGACCGAACAGCTTCAGTGTGGGCAGTCCACCGACCACGTCGGCGAAGTGATGCGCCAGTACGGCGAGTGCGTGCTGGCGGCGCCGACTGCGGGCCTGCGTCGCCCAGCCGATCAACGCCATGAAGATCGGGATCAACGGGAGAGTCACGAGTACGGTCCCGGCTGCGATCAGGTCACCGGTCGCCATCCACCCGATCACGCCGGCCGGTATGGTCGCCGCGAGTACGAGCTGTGGCAGGTAGCGGGCGAAGTACGGGTCCAGGTCGTCGAGTCCCTTGGTGAGCAAGGTTGTCAGCGCACTACTGCGTTCGCCACTCAGCCACACCGGCCCGAGCTTCAACGAGTGCTCGAGCACCTGGCGCCGCAGTGTCGACTTGACCGCAGCCGCAGCCCGCTGAGCCACCACCTCCTGCGCCCACACCAGCAACGCCCGCCCCACGACCACACACGCCAGCCCCCAGGCCACGCCGGCAACCGCACTGCCCCGTAGCACCACTCCGGCGATGCCGTGCGCGAGCAACACGGCCTGCACCACGATCAGCACCCCACTGGCGACACCGATCAGCACCGACGCAGCCAGGAAGACCCTGGCACCCCGGGCTCTCCGCAGCAACCGCGGGTCGAGGGGCTTCACAAGCTCGGCGCCCCTGACGACACCGGCACCGGATCGACAGTGATGCGCTTCCGGAACACCCAGTAGGTCCAGCTCTGATACAGGATCACCAGCGGCAAGAAGATCCCGGCAATGATCGTCAACACCTTCAATGTGTACGGCGTTGACGCGGCATTGACTGTTGTCAATGTTGATTGCGGATCAAGTGTTGACGGCATCACGGCCGGGAACATCGCGGCGAACAACGACACCACGGCCAGCCCGACGGCCACCGCCGTACCCAGGAAGGCCCAGCCCTCGCGCCGCCGCAGGTTCGCCACCAGACCGGCCGCGAACGCGACGACGGCAACGATCGCCACGATGATCGAGGCCTTGTCGCCACGCAGCGCCTGCGCCCACCAGAGGAAGGCGATCGCCAGCACCGCCGCGATCAAGCCGGCCCGCGAGGCCAGGGCGTTCGCGCGCCGCCGGAGGTCGTCCGTGGTGCGAAGAGCCAGGAAGATCGCGCCGTGTGCGACGAAGACCGCGGCGAAGGTGAGCCCGCCGAGCAAGGCGAACGGACTCAGCAGATCCCCGACGTTGCCGACGTACTCGAAGGAGTTGTCCAGCGGTACGCCGCGGACCAGATTGGCGAAGGTGATCCCCCACAACACCGCCGGGACCACCGACCCGATCGTGATCAGCACGTCCATCCGTTCACGCCACCACAACTCGTCGCGCTTACCGCGGTACTCCAGCGCGACCCCGCGCAGGATCAGTGTCACCAGGATCGCGAACAGCGGCAGGTAGAACCCGCTGAACAACGTCGCGTACCACTCCGGGAACGCCGCGAACGTCGCCCCGCCGGCCACGATCAGCCACACCTCGTTGCCGTCCCAGACCGGCCCGATCGTGGTGATCACCGCCCGCCGCTCGGGCTCGTCCCGGCCGAGCACCCGCAACAGCATCCCGACCCCGAAGTCGAATCCCTCGAGCACGAAGTACCCGGTCCACAACGCCGCGATCGCGATGAACCAAACCGTCGTGAGTTCCATCAGAAAGCTCCTCAGTCCGGATGCTCAGTAGGCGAAGGACAGAGGCTTCTCGGCCTCGTCCGTCGAATCGTCCGGGGAGTCGGGTCCCGCGGCTCCGTCCGTCCCGGCCAGGCCGCCGCGGATGGTCCGGAACATCAGCTTCACCTCGACCACCGCGAGCGCGCCGTACAGGACGGTGAAGCCCACGAGCGAGGTGATCACCTCGGCACTCGTCGTGCCCGGCGACACACCCGATGCCGTCGGCAACAATCCGAACACCAGCCAGGGTTGCCGCCCGGTCTCGGTGAAGATCCAGCCGAAGCAGTTCGCCGCCAGCGGCAGCAGCGGCAGCGGGATCGCCAGCCAGACCAGCCATCGGGCCGGCGCCCGGCCCCGGCGCGTTGCCCAGAGCAACCACAGCGCGATCGCCGCGGACGCCATCCCGACCCCGATCATCAGCCGGAAGGTCCAGTAGGTCAGCGGGATGTTCGGCTTGTACGACCCCTGGCCGTACAGGTGCTCGTAGGCGTCCTGCAGCGAGTTGATCCCCTGCACCTGGCCGTTGAAATGGCCGGTGGCCAGGAACGACAGCAGGTACGGCAGCTTGACCGAGAAGATCTCCTTCGACCCGTCCAGCGTGCCGACGGTAAGGATCGAGAACGAGGCCGGCTTCTCGGTCTCGTACAGCGCCTCGGCCGCGGCCATCTTCATCGGCTGCACCTCGGTCATCACCTTGCCCTGGAAGTCTCCGCTCACCGCCACGCCGGCACCGGCCGCGATCACGATCACCGCACCCAGCCGAAGCGCGGTCCGGAACACGTCCCGGTCCACCTTCGGCCGCCGTACCAGATGCCACAGGGCGACACCGGCCACGAACGCGCCGCCGACCATGAAGGCGGCGAAGATCGTGTGTGGGTAGGTGACCAGGACGACCTTGTTCGTCAGCACCGCTCCCAGGTCCGTCAGTTCCGCGCGGCCACGGGCGGCGTTGTAGCGGAAGCCGACCGGGTTCTGCATCCAGGAGTTGGCCGCGAGGATGAAGTACGCCGACAACTGCGAGCCGAGCACCACCATCCAGATGCACCCCAGATGCACCAGCTTCGGCAACCGCTCCCAGCCGAAGATCCACAACCCGATGAACGTCGACTCGAGGAAGAACGCCAGCAGCCCCTCCAGCGCCAGCGGGGCGCCGAACACGTCCCCGACGAAGCGCGAGTAGTCGCTCCAGTTCATCCCGAACTGGAACTCCTGCACGATGCCGGTGACCACACCCATCGCGATGTTGATCAGGAACAGCTTCCCGTAGAACTTGGTCAGCCGCAGGTACTTCTCCTGGCCGGTCCGGTACCACGCGGTCTGCAGCCCCGCCGTGATCGCGACCAGGGAGATCGTCACCGGGACGAAGAAGAAGTGGTACACGGTGGTGATCGCGAACTGCCAGCGGGCCAGATCCAAGGTGTCCACGGCACGGCCTCCCCATCTACGACATGACGTAGTAGATGCTAGCGCCCATCTACTACATTGCGTAGTTATACTGGTCACGTGGCGAGCGATGACAAGGCCCCGCGCCCCCTGGGCGACCTGGAGCGGCTGGTGATGGAGCAGCTCTGGGCTGCCCCGGCCGCGCTGACCGTGCGGGAGGTGCACGAGCAACTGGCGGGCACCCGGGAGCTCGCGTACACCACGGTGATGACAGTGCTCGACCGGCTGGCGAAGAAGAAGCTGACCGAGCGGGAGCGCGACGGCAAGGCCTGGCGGTACCGGGCCGCGGCACCGCGCGAGGAACTCGCCGCCGACCTGATGCGCGACGCCCTCGACCGCGCCGGCGACCGGCGCGAGGCCCTGGTCCGCTTCGTCGGCCAGGTCAGCGACGAAGAGGCCGCGCTGCTGCGGGAGGCACTGAGCCGGTTGGACAGTCAGGAGAAGACCGGGTGATCACCCCGATCCTGCTCGCCGCCCTCGCGCTGATCCTGACCGGCCCGGCGCCGGCTCTGCTGGCGCGATCGAGCTGGCCCTACAAGGTCCCGCGCGCCGCCGTCATCCTCTGGCAGGCATTGGCGCTTGCAGCAGTGCTGGCCGCACTTGGTGCGGGCATCGCCATGTCCTACTCGGCCGCGGGCGAGCCGGGGGAACCACGCTTCGACCCGTCGTCGCCGAGGGACCTTGTGGCCGCACTGATTCTCGCCATGACCGCGCTGGTTCTGGTGCGGCTCGTCTGGACCGCTGGACATGTCGCGGTCGGGACGAGGGCGCGCCGCAAGCGTCACCGCGACCTCGTCGACGTACTGGCCACGCCCGACGGCCTGGTCCCCGGCCTGCGCGTCCTGGCCGAGAAGACCCCGCTCGCCTACTGCCTGCCCGCGTTCCGCGGCGCCCGCGTCGTCGTGTCGGTCGGCGCGCTCAACAGACTCGACGACAGCGAGCTCGCAGCAGTACTCGCGCACGAGCAAGCCCACCTGCGCGCCCGCCACGACCTCGTGCTGGAAGCCTTTACCGCGCTGCACCAGGCCTTCCCCCGCAGGGTCCGCAGCGAGGTGGCGCTGGAGCAGGCCCGCACCCTGGTGGAACTCCTGGCCGACGACGACGCCCGCCGCCGGAACGGACCACGCCCACTGGCCCACGCGCTGGTCGCACTGGCCGGTGCCCCAGCGCCTCAGGCCGGCCTGGCGGCAGCCGAATCGGCGACATTGCTGCGAGTCCAGCGCCTGGCCGAACCCGAGCTGGGCAACACGTGGATCGCGGCCGCCACGTACGCCGTGGCGGCCGCTGTCCTCATCCTGCCGACAGTCACTGTCGCGGCCCCACTGGTCCGGGCCATCGTCAACGCCGTCAGCTGACGGCTCTCGTCAGCCCAGGATCAGCCCCACTGCTGGTTCGGTGGCCCACCTTGGTGGGGTAGCCGACCTGGCGGCTGCTGGGAAGACTTGCGACGTCGCTGCAGGACAAGCAGCACAGCCAGGACGAGCACCAGGATCACGGCCGCGCCCGCGATGATCCAAGGCAACGGCGATGACGAGTCGTCCGCCGTCCCAGACCCTTCGTCACCGCCGCCCGGTGCCGGCGTCGTGCTGGAGCTGGGGGATGCGGACGCGCTCTCCTCCGGGGTCGGGGTCGGCGACGTCTCGGCACCTGAAGTGGCGTACTTCGGCCCTTCCGCCTTGTCGCCGGCCACGGCGAGGTCGATGGTCACCGGTACCCCGCCCGACACCGAACCGTCGCCTGGACTGAGCCGGACGACGAGGTAGTACCACCCGTCGACGGCCGTCTTCTGCACGTCGTCGTCGCTCGCAGTGCGGTTGAGATATGAGACCCGCGGGGTCGCCAGCGGCTTGCCGTCGAACGGCAGCACCCGACCGACTGAGGTGTAGACCGTCGTATCGAAGTCGATCGGGGCCCGCACCGGGCTGAACAGGGAGGCCCTGACGTTCGCGGTCGCGGCCCCTGCGCGGCCGGCGAACGTGGCCCGGTAGGCCAGGCCCTGCCCCCAGTCGAGCTTGACGCGGTAGAACAGCTCCTCGCCGTAGTAGATCGTCTCCGTGTACCGGCCGGGACCGTTCAAGGCGGTTGCCTCGTTGAAGGAGCCACCGCCGTGGACCACCCGGCCGGCGCCGGCCGGCGGTGCCGCGAAACCGACCTTCGCACCGGACAACTGATCGCCCTTGCTGCCCACGACCGGAGGCTCGACGCGCAGCAGCAACTCCACTGGCACCCGGTCGGTGCCACCCTCACTCGCGTCCCGGGTGATCCGGAAGCTGTAGCGACCGGGCTTGCTGCACTCGTCGACATCCGAGCCGCCCTCGGCCACTCCGTCCCAGGTGAGCAGAGTGGTGAGGCTGCCCCCCTGCTTCGCGCTGGTGTTCTGCTCACGCACCGACTTGTGACAGTCGACACCGCCCGGACCGTAGACCGCGATGTCCAGGACCTCGTCCTCGATCGGGTTGCCTCGCGGGAACACCGCCGTAGCGGAGAAGTACGCCGTCTCTCCCTCGCGCAGGTCCGCCGAGTAGTACCGCTGCTCGACCGGGTTCAGCGTGTCGACGTACTGGCCGGGGGTCATGACCGGAGCGGTGCCGGACGCGGCGGTGCCGGCGATCGGCGTGCCGACCGGTTCGTAACGCCGCAAGGCATGGTCGGTCACGCGCCCGAGCACTCCGAGGAGGGTGTCGGCGTCATCGGCGTTGTGGTAGGTACCGCCGGTGGCCTGCGCGATGCAGGCGAGCTGCTCGCGAGCCTTCGCGTTCACCTTGAAGCCGATGGTGTGGACGTGCAGGTCGACTCCCTGCTTGTGCAGCTGCTTGGCCACCTCGCAAGGCTGCGGTGGCGCACAGGTGTCCTCGCCGTCGGAGACCAGCACGATCGAGCGTTGCCCCTCCTTCGGCAGCTGTGCCGCGGCCACGAGCAGGGAACGGCCGATGGGGGTGTACCCACTCGCCTTCGCCCCGGTCACGGCGCGCTTGATCGCGGGCTTGTTCACCGCGGTCACGGGCTGAACCACCTGGACGTCGCTACATCCCTTGGCCTTCTCGGCGCCGCTCGAACCAGTGTGGGCTCCGTAGATCGCGAGTCCCAGCGGCGCCTCGGCCGGCAGCGAGTCCACCATCGTGCTCACCGCGCGCTTGGCCGCGTCCATCCGGGTACCACTCCCGCCGGCGTCGCGCGCGACCATCGACCCGGAGGAGTCGAGCACCAGCATCACCGGCGAGAACTCACCGGCGGCCGCCGCGACGGATCCGTTCAGCCAGGGGAACGCGGCACATAGCGCCGCGAGGGTCAGCACCACGACACGCCGTCCGAGGACGTCCCGACTGCGGGTCAGCGATCGGTTGCGAAGACTTCGGAGGTAGTCACGCCGCATAACTGACCGCAATCACCGAGGCATCCACGAGCGCGGCCGCGCCGACGGCCACCCTTCCGATACAAGACTTCACGAACCGCTCCTTCACCTGTTGGCACGAAGATGCAGTTTCGCAGGGAGAAGGTTCATGAACGCCTGTCAAGGGCGCGAGTGGGTCACTCCGGAGAGTGACCGACGGGCTGTGCCGGCGGTCGTCGACGCGGTCAGTCAGCCGGCCGGTAGCGGACGAGGACGCCGCCCTCGGCCCACGGCCTGGCTTCGATCAGTTCGAGATCGACCGGCGAGTTGCCGCTCGGGAACGCGCTCTTGCCCGCGCCGAGCAGCACCGGGCAGATGCGCAGCTGCACCTCGTCGACCAGTCCGGCCTGCAGCAAGGAGTGGAACAGCGAGATGCTGCCCCACAAGATGATGTCCTTGCCGTCCTGCTCGGCCTTGAGTGCGCGCACCGCGTCGATGTCGCGGACCACCAGCCCGGGCTCGTAGGGACCCCATGGAGCGCTCTCGAGGGTCGTCGACACGACCACCAGGTGCAGCGCGTTCAGCTTCGGCGCGATCACCTCGTCGGCCGACGCCTCGGTCGGCCAGAACGTCACGAACAACCGGTACGTCTCGGCGCCGAGCAGCATGGTGTCGACACTCTCGAGCAACGCCAGATTGTCGTCGTCGGCCCGCCCGGCGATCTTGTCGAAGAACTCCAGCCCACCGTCCGGCCCGGCGGCGTACCCGTCGAGCGTGACGTACTCCTGAAAGATCAGCCGCCTCATCCAGCGAGGCTACCCGAAATGTTTCCCCTCACCTCGGGCGACGGCCAGCAGCACGAGCCCCGACAGAACCAGCAGAACCACCATGGTGACGACGAATGTCAGCACATCTCTCCCCGAATCCCAGCCCCGACTCACTGAACATGACGTGCTCAGCGCGCCAGAAGTTCCCCGAACGCCTTGGCGATCTCGTCGACCTGCCACTCCAGCGTGGCCGGCGACACGACCAGCTCGACCCACGACCAGCCCGGTACGTCGGCCGGCTGCCAGCGACCGCAGATCGACTCGCGGGTCGTCTCCATCCGCTCGACCGCGGACAGCTCGATCGCCTCGGCCGCGCGCGGCGCGTAGAGCCGGAACGAGTTGCTGTGCGGCGGCTCCGGGAAGACCCGGAATCCCTCGCTCTGCAAGGCCATCGAGAGCTCCACGGCCCGCTGATGCAGATCGCCCATCACTGGGAGCACCGTCCGCAGTCCCTCCCGCGCGGACACGGCGTACGGGAACAACGAATAGAGGTTGCCACCCAGTCGCCGCTGCCATCGGCGTACCTCGGCGATCACGTCCTCAGGGCCGGCCAGCGCGGCGCCGCTCACGCCACCCAGCACCTTGTAGAACGAGACGTACACCGACGAAGCGAGTGCGGCGATCTCAGCCAGGCTGTGCTCAAGGTACGGCGTGCTCTCCCACAGCCGAGCGCCGTCCAGGTGCAGTGGTACGCCGCGCTCCGCACAGGACTCGGCGAACACCACCAACTCGTCCCACGACGGCAGGACGAACCCCGCGTCGCGCAGCGGCAGCTCCAGCGTTACCGCGGCCAGCTTGCCGGGAATCGCGGCCAGCTCGTCCGGCCGGGGCTGCCGGGGCTCGGACGTGAGTCGCTCGATCCGGAGGTGGTGCACCTCCTCGAGAGCGTTCAGCTCGTGCACCAGCAGGTGTGAGAGTCCGTGCACGGCGACGCGGCTGGTCCCCGCACGATCGGCGTACACCCGCAGGACGCTCTGCTGGGCCATGATGCCGGTCGGCAGGAACACTGCCGCCGGCTTGCCCAGCAGCTCCGCCACCTCCTGCTCCAGCGCGGCGACCTCACCACCGCTGCCATAGCTGTCGGTCTCGCCGTCCGTCGCGACCTCTGCGAGCTGCCGCAGCCTGTCCGGCACACTCACCCGGCGATGGGACAGCCAGCGCTCGCAGTTGTCGGCCGCCGCCTTACGCCGGGCCCGGAGGTCGTCGGAGGTAGTAGTCGCCACGGCCCCATCCTCTCGCGCACCGCAACCGAGTTTGACGACTCAGACGGTCGCGGTGACCACGTGCTCGCCTTGGATGGTCTTGATCTCCACTGAACGCACCTGATTGAGGGGCACCAGGACTCCGCCACCGAAGGTGCTGCCGTCGCGGGCCGCCTTCGGAGACACCACCCAGCTGCCGGCGACCCAACTCTTGCCGCTCCGGTCGGTGACGAGCATCTGGCACTCGGCCCCTGCCTTCAGGCCCTTGATGCTCACCCGGATCCAGCTCCACCCGGCTCGTGGCTCCACAGTCGTCGCCATCGTCGTACCGGTGTTGGTATCGGTCGCGGTGACTTCCTTGTAGCCCGCCGCCGGCTCATCGGCCTGCGGTGCGGTCGAACGGCCGAGGGCTACGCCTCCACCGAGCGCACCGGCCACCAGGACCAGCGCAGCGGCGACCAGCAGCCAGCGGGACCGCCGCTTGACCGGAGCCGGCGCCTGAACAGATTCGGGAGTCAGCTCCCGCACTTCCCGCAGGGTGCGCTGCAGCAGGAGGTCGCCGCCCTCGGGCGGACCCTCCAGGAACGCCTCCGGCGGCACCTCACCGAGGAAGTCCTTCATCTCCTCCAGCTCGGCCAGTTCGGTCCGGCACTCGGCGCACGTCGCCAGGTGCTCGTCGACTTCCTGGACCTCGGCCGGCTCCAGTGCCCCCAGGGCGTAGGCGCCCAGTTGCGTACGGTCGTGCTCACTCATCGGGCCACCTCCCCCTTTCCTGGAGACAACACAGCATGTCCGGCCATCACCGCGCGCAGAGCTCGGAGGGCGTAATGCGATCTCGATTTCACGGTACCGGGCGGGACGCCCAGTTCCTTTGCGGCCTCGGCCACCGACCGGCCGCGGTAATACAGCTGCACCAGCACCTCGCGATGCTCCGGCGACACCTTGTCCAGTGCCTCCAGCACCACCATTGTGTTCACCACCGACTCGGAGTGATCACTTTCCACCGGCGGCCGGTCCTCGACGTCCGCCACCTCGGCCGGCCGCACCGCTCGGGCCCTCGCCCGGTCGGTGACGATGTTCCGCGCCACCGTCAGCAACCAGCCGCGCACCGATCCCTTGCCCTCGGTCAGGTCGCCGGCGTGCTTCCACGCCCGGACCAGAGTCTCCTGGACGACGTCCTCCGCCGCGGCCCTGTCACCGGTGAGACGGGTCGCATACGCCAGCAGGCTGCGCCCGTGTTCGGCGTACAGGGTACGGATCAGCGTCTCGGCAGCGTCCGGCCCCGGGTAGTCACCCACCGTCCGTACGATAGGGGATTCCCTGCCATTGGCAATGGCGGGGATCCACCCGAGGCTCTCAGTAGCCGTTGCCATTGCCGGAGCTGGACGGCTGGGTGGTGATCTTCTGGCCGTCCGCGCCCACGACCCACCAGATGCCGCCGACCGCTTGGCCCGTGGCGTCACCGGCTTTGGCGTCACTCGCGAACAGGTACAGCGGCAGCCCCCCGATAGCCAACTGCTTGCTGCCGTCAGACCTGGTGACCGTGCTGACCAGGGACGCGTCGATGCCGTCCAGCTGCGGAGTCCCGTCACCGGCTGTCACGGCCGGCCACTTGGCCAGGCAATCACCCTCGCAGTTCGACTTGCCCGAGGTGTCCTTGTCGAAGATGTACACGGTCCGCCCGTTGCCGTCGACAACGACCTTGCCGAGCCCACTGACGTCGGCCGTCGCCAGCTTCGCCTCCCCGCCCGCGGCCTGGCTGGCAGCCGGCGCCGAACTCGCACCGGAGCCCGAGCTCGAGTCGTTGCTGCCACCGCAGGCGGTCAGCCCGGCCAGGCTGAGCGCAACCACACCGATTGCACTGCCCAGTCGCTTCATCAGATCCTCCTCGGTCGACTGATCGTCACCCCGCACACGTGCGGAACCGGCGACCGGTTCAACCGGGAGGGATATCGTCTGGAGCTATGAGCCAAGAGATCCCGGCCGCGGTCCAGCGCGCGCTCACCGCGATCGACGAGCAGGACAACGACGCGTTCGTGGCGGCCTTCGCCGCCGACGGCTATGTCGACGACTGGGGCCGCCAGTTCCGCGGTCACGACCGGATCCGCTCCTGGAGCGAGAACGAGCTGATCGGCAAGCGGGCCACCTTCACCGGCACCGAGGTCTCCACTCCGGGCAACCCGCTCACGATCGTCACCCAGGTCGGCGGCGACGGCTTCAACGGCCCGTCCCACTTCACCTTCGACGTCCAGGCCGACCAGCTCGCCTCGATGACGATCACCGCCTGATAATTGCCCGAGGCAAGCATGGTGCGGACCGGGCGGTGGTCAGGCGCCCGTGGTCAGGACCATCCGGAAGCGGGCCGCACCGGACGTCATCCGGGCGTACGCGTCGGCCGCTGCTCGAGGATCAAATCGCCTGGACGGTCAGTACGCTGTCGAGCCCCTTGAAGTCCGCCGGGTTGCGTGTGTACAGCGGCAGGTTCTGGCTCGAGGCGATGGCTGCGATCATCAAATCCATTCGCCGCGGCCGCGGATCACGGCCGGCCGAGATCACCAGCGCAACCAACGTGCCGTAGCGAGCCGCGGCATCGCCGTCGAACGGCAGCGGCTCGAAGTCGGACACAGCAGCGCCCAGCACCTCGGTCCGCGCGGCCCTCGTAGCCGCATCCTTCGCCATCGAGACACCCTGATGCAGCTCCGCGAGGGTCACCGCGGTGAGCTCGGGATACTCCGGCAGTGCGTCAGGGGCGATCAGGCCGAGATCGATGTACGCGCAGGTGTCTAGCACCCCGGATGCCGACGTCTCAGCCATCGCCGCGCTCCCAAGCGTCGTCGTCGCCCACCCTGTCCTCGGTACCGAAGAACTCGTCCGCCTCCTGGCGCATCAACGCGGCGTCGACCCGAGGCAGCCGACGATGCCGAGCGACCAACTCCTGGGCACTCAACCGCCGCCGCCTGTGCAAGGGGCGCAACTCGGCAACCTCGGTGCCGTTCCGGGTGATGTGATACGTCTCCCCCGCCTCAACAGCGTCCATCACTGCGGCGGAGTGATTGCGGAACTCCCGCTGGGTGATGATCTTCATACGTCCAGCGTAGCCCCATGAGACACAGCTCGCTACACCCGCTGAAACTACACCGGTTCGGGTTCGCGGATTCGTTGGGAGATGACGGACGAGACGCCGTCGCCGCGCATGGTGACGCCGTAGAGGGCGTCCGCGACCTCCATGGTGCGCTTCTGGTGGGTGATGACCAGGAGCTGGCTGTTCTCGCGGAGCTCCTCGTAGAGCTCCAGCAGGCGGCCGAGGTTGGTGTCGTCGAGCGCCGCCTCGACCTCGTCGAGGATGTAGAACGGCGATGGACGCGCCTTGAACAGGGCGACCAGGAACGCGACCGCGACCAGCGAGCGCTCGCCACCGGACAGCAGCGACAGCCGCTTCACCTTCTTGCCCGGCGGGCGCGCCTCGACGTCGATGCCGGTGCCGAGCATGTCGTCCGGATCGGTCAGCACGAGCCGGCCCTCGCCGCCCGGGAACAGCCGGCTGAAGACGTGCTTGAAGGCGACCTCGACGTCGCGGTAGGCCTCGGTGAAGACCTGCTCGACCCGCTCGTCGACCTCCTTGACGATGTCCATCAGGTCACGCCGGGACTTGCGCAGGTCCTCCAGCTGCTCGGACAGGAACCGGTGCCGCTCCTCCATCGCCTCGAACTCCTCCAGCGCGAGCGGGTTGATCCGCCCGAGCTGGTTGAGCGCGCGCTCGGCCTGCTTCAGCCGCTTCTCGACCTTGGTCCGGTTGAACGGCTCGGCCTCGAGCTCCAGCGTGTCGTCGTCGCCCTCCTTCGGCAGCGGCGGCACCAGCTGATCCGGCCCGTACTCCGCGACCAGCGCGTCGACCTCGATACCGACCTCGCCGAGCGCCTTCTCGTACAGCTGCTCGAGCCGCATCTTCTGCTCGGCGCGCGCCAGCGCGTCCCGGTGCACGGTGTTGGTCAGCTGCTCCAGGCCGGAGCTCAGGTTCCGCGTCGCGGACCGGGCCTGCGCCAGGGCCTGCTCGCGGTCCGCCCGCTGCGCCTGGATCGCCGACCGCTCGGTTGCAGCCTGTTGCAGCGAGGACTCCAGCCGGGCCAGCACGTGCCCAGCGGCCAAATGGACGGCCTGGGCCGCCTCCGCCTGGCGAGCGCGCCGTGCTGCCCGTGCGATCGCCCGGGCCCGCGCCTCACGCTCCTGCCGCGCCGCCCGCTCCAGCGAGTCGGCTCGGCCGGACAGTGCCCGGGCCCGCTCCTCGGTGGTCCGCAGCGCGAGCCGCGCCTCCATCTCGGCCGCCCGGCCCGACTTGGCGGCCTCGGCCAGCCTGTCGCGCTCCGACGTGTCCGGCTCGTCGCCGTCGTCGTCGAACGCCTCCGCGTCGATCAGCCGCTCTTCCAGCTCGGCCAGGCCGGACAGGTTCCGGTCGCGCTCCTCCTCGGCCGCCGCGATCGCCTCGGCCATCCGCTGCGCCTCGCCGCGGGACGCCTTCGCCAGCGACCCGAAGTGCGCCAACTGCTCGGCCACGGCCGCCATCGCCGCGTCCGACTCGTGCAGCCGGGCCAGCGTGATCTCGACGGACTCCTTCTGCCGGGCCCGCTCGTCCTCCAGCGCCGCCAGCTCGAACCGCAGCCGCTCGCTCCGCGCGGTCGCCTCGGTCAGCTTCTCCGCCGCCTCGTCGACCGCGGACTGCACCTCGATCAGGCTCGGTGCCGCGTCCGAACCGCCGTACGCGAAGTGCGCCCCGAGTACGTCGCCGCCGCGGGTGGTGCAGGTGATGTCGGGAAGGTTCCGCAGGAGCGAGCGAGCGGCGGGTACGTCGTCCACCACGGCGACCTTGCGCAGCAGCCGCCGTAACGCGGGCCGCAGGGTCTCAGGGCAGTCCACGACATCCACGGCGTACGACGCGCCGTACGGCAGCGGCGGCCACATCGCGTAGTCGTCGGCCGGGGCGTCACCGAGGAGCATCCCGGCTCGGCCGAGATCGTGCTGCTTCAGGTGCGCGACAGCCTGCAGAGCGGCCTCGGTGTGCGTCACTGCGACCGCGTCGGCGGCCTCGCCGAGCGCTGCCGCGATGGCGGTCTCGTACCCGGATCGCACGCTCAGCAGGGCGGCCACGGAACCCATCAGGCCGTTCACCTGCTCGGAGGCGGCCAGCAGGGCGCCGGCGCCGTCCTTGCGGTTCAGGCCGAGCTCCAGCGCTTCCTTGCGCGCGGACAGACCGGTGCGCTCGCGCTCGGCGTCGCGCTCCTCGGCCCGCACCTTCGCCAGGCGCTCGTCCATCTCGTCGAGGACTGCCTGAGCGGCCTCGTATTGGTCGTCGAGCCCCTTCTCACCGGCGTCCAGCCCGGCGACCTGGGTCTCCAGCGCGGTGAAGTCATGCTGCGCCTTGCCTGCGCGGGCCTCGGCCTCGCGCATGTTGCTGGCGAGACGGCCGATCTCGGACTCGGCGGCGGCCGCGCGGCTGTTCAGCGCATTCACCTGGCCGGTCAGCCGGGCCAGGCCTTCGCGGCGGTCGGCGGCGGCCCGGATCAGCGCGGAGATCCGGCGCTCCTCCTCAGCCTCCTGGGACTCGAGCTGCTGGCGGCGCTCGACGGCCTCGGCGAGCAGCTCGGAATGGGCCTCGACCTCGGCCTCGATCTGCGCCTCGGTCTCGCGGACCCGGGCGGCCTCCAGCTCGAGCTCCTCCGGATCGCGCCCCGGGCGCGGCTCCTCGGCCTCGTCGTTCAGCGACCGGATCCGGTCCGCCGCGATCCGCGCCGTGCCTTTGATCCGCTCGCTGAAGCCGGACAGCTGGTACCAGGTGTCCTGGGCGGCCTGGAGGGCCGGAGCGTCCTCGCGCAGGGCGTCCTCGAGCTCGGCCTCCAGCTCGCGCGCCTCGCGCAGCTTCGCCTCGGTCTCGGTCCGGCGCTGGGTCAGCGCAGCCTCATCGCGAAGCTCCGCCTCGAGGGCGGACTGGGCCTGGACGATGTCGTCGGCGAGCAGCCGGGCCCGGCCGTCCCGGACCTCCGCCTGGATCGTCACCGCGCGGCGCGCCACCTCCGCCTGGCGCCCGAGCGGCTTCAACTGACGGCGGATCTCGGTGATCAGGTCGCCGAGGCGGTGCAGGTTGCCCTCGGTGGCCTCCAGCTTCCGGATCGCCTTTTCCTTGCGCTTGCGGTGCTTCAGGACGCCGGCGGCCTCCTCGACGAACCCGCGCCGGCCCTCCGGCGTGGCGCGCAGGATCGAGTCGAGCTGGCCCTGGCCGACGATGACGTGCATCTCGCGGCCGATACCGGAGTCGCTGAGCAGTTCCTGGACGTCGAGCAGGCGGCAGTTCTGGCCGTTGATCTGGTAGTCGGACCCGCCGTTGCGGAACATCGTCCGGCTGATCGTCACCTCGGCGTACTCGATCGGCAGCGCGCCGTCGGTGTTGTCGATGGTGAGCACCACCTCGGCGCGGCCCAGCGGGGCGCGGCCGGAGGTGCCGGCGAAGATGACGTCCTCCATCTTGCCGCCGCGCAGCGACTTGGCGCCCTGCTCGCCCATCACCCAGGCGAGGGCGTCGACGACGTTGGACTTACCGGAGCCGTTCGGGCCGACGATGCACGTGATGCCCGGCTCGAAGTTCATCGTCGTGGCCGACGCGAACGACTTGAAGCCTCGGAGCGTCATGCTCTTCAGGTACAAAGCGAAGCTCTCCAACCCGTGAAAGGACAGACGATACCGAAGGAACCGCCATAACTGCACATGACGCCAGTACTGCTCGTGACGCTGCCGCTACCCGGGGGAAGTAGTTCCGCTTCGCAGTCTACAAAGACCTGCCCGCGAATCGAGGGAGGCCGACCGGTGAACGGCCGACGAAGGGCACAGAAGCTGGACAGAGAACCGGCGGGGGCCCGGACGGGGGCCACCGCCGTGGTGGTGCGGACGGTAGAGATGGAACTCTGTTGTCGCGGCTCGGGTCCTCAGACCGAAGCGGGGGCGCGCAGAGCCTCGTCGACGGTGAGCAGTCGGCCCTCATGGACCTGTGCGACGAGGTGGTCGTTCTCTGCCTGCAGGCGCATCACGTGCGCCTCCAGATCGGCGACACGCCGGTTGAGCAGACGAACCTGCTCGAGCATGCGCGGGTCAGTGCCTCCAAGGTGCCCTAGAAGAGCCTTGGCCATTGTGCTGTCCTCCGGAAGGTTCTGGCCGGGTGCGCTCCTGAGTCCATGTCATGGTCACTGTCACGAACGGAGCGCCGAAAATGTGTGCCGTCTTTCAGGGTGACACCGGCGGGGCCGACGGTCAACCTGGGCCACGTTTATTAACGATACCCCGCTCACCAGCGAACATGGCGAGGGACCGGCTGACATTTCGGGCACCGGTACGACGAACGGTTCATGAACGGCTCCCGACGAATCGGACGCCCGTCGCGCGGACACGGCGAACCCTCTTGCCCATAGACGTTCAGGCCGCGTTCGAAGTAGCCGGATTCCCCGTTCACGTTGACATACAGCGCGTCGAAGCTGGTCCCGCCGACGTCCAGCGCCTCGGCCATCACCTCGTGGGCGTGCCGGACGATCTCCCTTGTTTGTAAGGGTTTCAGCGTTTCTGTCGCCCGGGCGTAGTGCAGCTTGGCACGCCACAACGCTTCGTCTGCGTAGATATTGCCCACTCCGCTGATCACCGTCTGGTCCAGCAAAGCGCGCTTCAGGCCGGTCTTGCGGCGCCGGATCGCGGCCCCGACCGCGTCCGGGTCGAACAGAGGATCGAAGGGATCGCGGGCGATGTGGGCGATCTCCGGCGGCAGTTCCGCGCCGCCTTCGGAGTAGGACAGACCACCGAACATCCGCTGGTCCACAAACCGGACCTCTCCGCCGTCGTCGGCGAACCGGAACCGGACCCGCAGGTGTGGCTCGTCCGGCGCGCCGACCGGCTGGACCCGGAACTGACCGCTCATACCGAGGTGGGTCAGCACCGCGTCGCCGGATTCCAGCGGCAGCCAGAGGTACTTCCCGCGCCGGGCCGGCTCGGTGAACACCTGACCCTTGAGCCGCGCGACGAAATCGTCCGGCCCGGCGGCGTGACGCCGTACCGGGCGGGGATGCAGGACCTCGACCGCGTCGATGGTCCGGCCGGTGGTGAACTCCGCCAGACCCCGGCGGACGACCTCTACCTCGGGAAGCTCAGGCACCTCAGGACTGCGAGGGGTCGGTGCTGTCGGGGTGTGCGGCGCGCAACGCCTTCCAGGCGGTTTCGGCGGCCTGCTGCTCGGCTTCCTTCTTGCTCCGGCCGATGCCGTGACCGTACGTGTCGGAGCCGATCCGGACCCGCGCCTCGAACGTCTTGGCGTGGTCCGGCCCGGACTCGGCGATCACGTACTCGGGTATGCCGACGCCGAGCTGGGCGACGAGCTCCTGCAGGGAGGTCTTCCAGTCCAGGCCGGCACCGAGCCGGGCCGAGGACTCCATCAGGTCGTCGAACAGCGTGTGCACGACCTGGCCGGCGGTCTCGAAGCCACGATCCAGGTAGACGGCGCCGATCAGTGCCTCGACGCAGTCGGCCAGGATCGACGACTTGTCCCGGCCGCCGGTGGCCTCCTCGCCGCGGCCGAGCCGCAGGTACTTGCCGAGCTTGAGGTCGCGGGCGACCCCGGCGAGCGCGCGCATGTTGACCACCGCGGCGCGCAGCTTGGCCAGCCGGCCCTCGGACAGGTCCGGATGGTTGCGGAACAGCGACTCCGTGACGATGACGCCGAGCACGGAGTCCCCGAGGAACTCCAGCCGCTCGTTGGTCGGCAACCCACCGTTCTCGTACGCGAACGAACGGTGGGTGAAGGCGTGCTCCAGTAGTTCGTCAGCCAGCGATACGCCGAGCCGCTGGTTCAGCTCGGCGTAGAGCCCCGTTTCGTTGACCGAATTCACTGGGTGAGGTGTCGCTTAGCTCTCGACGACCTGGCGACGCTCGCCCTTGGCGCCGTACTGGCCGCAGTTGGGGCAAACGGTGTGCTGCAGGTGCTTCGCGCGGCAGGCGGGGTTCACGCAGGTCACCAGCGACGGGGCAGTGGTCTTCCACTGGGCCCGGCGGCTGCGGGTGTTGCTGCGCGACATCTTCCGCTTCGGAACGGCCACGGTTATGACTCCTCGGTTCGGCCGGGGGCTGGTTGACCCGGCCGGCTAGCTGACGTGTATTCGGTCTTCAGTTGTCCTGCGGTCGTTCGTCCTGCTGGAGCAGGTTACCGAGGGCCGCCCAGCGCGGGTCGACGCCGTCCTCGTGCTTGTGGCCGGGCTCGTCCGCCAGGCGTACCCCGCACTCGGGGCACAGACCCGGACAGTCGTCCGTACACAAGGGCTGGAACGGCAGCGCGAGCACCACCTGGTCCCTCAGCGCCGGCTCGAGGTCGATCAGATCGCCCTCCATCCGGCTGGCCTCGTCCGGTTCGGCTTCGCTTTCCGGGTAGACGTACAGCTCCTGGACGTCAGCGAGGAACTCGTCCTCGATATCGACCAGGCACCGCGCGCACTCCCCGACCAGTCGGCCACGCGCCGTTCCGGTGACGAGAACCCCTTCGACAACCGATTCCAGCCGTAGATCGAACTGGATCGGATCGCCCTCGGGGACGCCGATCACGTCGATTCCGAGATCCGCCGGCGCCGGTGCCGTGAAGGAGACTTCGCGCTGGGACCCGGCGCGGCGTGTCAGCTCGTGCGTATCGATCACGAGGGGGGACCGCGGGTCCAAGACGCTCAGGACATCCCTTTCAGGCGTGGGCAGGCAAGATCTCGGTCTCGGCGAGACCGGTGCTCCACATTACCAACTCCGCAGCCGCTCGCCCAATTCGGGGTGATCCTAGAGCTTTTCCAGTAACCGTGCGTGAACACACGGTGGTACGAAGGCGGCCACGTCGCCGCCGAGCCGGGCGATCTCCTTCACCCAGCTGGACGAGATGAAAGCGTTCTCCGACCGGGTCGGCAGGAACATCGTGTCCACCCCGGTCATCGCGTGGTTGAGCTGCGCCATCTGCAGCTCGTAGTCGTAGTCCGCGGCCGACCGCAGCCCCTTGACGATCACGCCGGCGCCCTCGGCCCGGCAGTAGTCGACGAGCAGGCCGTCGAAGGTGCCGATCCGGACGTTCGGAAACGGCTCGGCGAGCTCGGTCAGCATCGCGATCCGCTCGTCCGGGTCGAACAACCGCGACTTCGACCGGTTCACCCCGGCCGCGACGATCACCTCGCCGAAGGCGGCCGACGCCCGGGCGATGATGTCGAGATGCCCGTTGGTGGGCGGGTCGAAGGTCCCTGGGAAGACAGCCTTACTCATTCGGTGACCCCGTTGCCCTCGCCTTGGCCATGGCGGTGACCGTACCAAAGGCGGGCCTCGCCGTACTTGCGATCCCGCAGCGCGGCGAACCCCTCCGGCCACTCCCACGGCTCCCGCTTCCCGCGCTCGACCACAACCACCGCGTCGTCGGCGAGCCACCCGTTCCCGGCCAGCTCGGTCAGCACGTCCTGCAGTTCGGAGGTCTCCAGCTTGTACGGCGGGTCCGCGAAGACCAGGTCGAACCGAGCCGGACTGTCCCCCGACGCGACCTTCTCCACCGGCCGCGTGAGCACCGTCGCCCCCGGCAGCCCCACGACCTTGATGTTGGCCGCGATCACCTCCGCCGCCTTCCGGTCCGACTCGACCAGCACGACGCGGGCGGCGCCTCGCGACAGCGCCTCGAGCCCGATCGCCCCGGATCCGGCGTACAGGTCGAGCACCGCCAAGCCGTGGAAGCTGCCGAACTCCGACTCCAGCGACGAGAACAGCGCCTCCCGGACCCGATCCGCGGTCGGGCGTGTCCCACTCCCCGGCGGTACGCCGATCCGCCGCCCGCCCGCGGATCCACCGACGATCCGCATCAGGTCTTCTCCAAGTACTCGGTGGTCTCGGACTCCAGCGCGTCCCGCACGAACGCTCGCAGCGCCGGATACTCGGCCAGCTCCGCGTCCACAGACACGATCGAGTTGGCGACATGCCGGGCGGTGAAGATGACCTCCTCGTCCCGCAGCACGCTGAGCAGCTTCAGACTGCTCCTCCGGCCCGACTGAGCCACACCGAGTACGTCGCCCTCACGCCGTGTCTCCAGGTCGATCCGCGACAACTCGAACCCGTCCGTAGTCGACGCCACCGCCTCCAGCCGCGCGTACGACTTCGCTACGGGCCACAGGTCGGTCACCAGCAGGCACAACCCCGGCACACGCCCCCGGCCGACCCGGCCGCGCAACTGGTGCAACTGCGAGATGCCGAACCGGTCCGCGTCCATGATCACCATCGTCGAAGCGTTCGGTACGTCGACGCCGACCTCGATCACCGTGGTCGCGATCAGCACGTCGACCTCGCCGGCCGCGAACCGCGACATCACCGAGTCCTTCTCCTCGGCGGGCAGCCGGCCGTGCAGGATCTCGACCCGCAGGTCGTGCAGGATCTCCCCCAGCGCCTCGGCCACCTGCAGCACGGAGATCGGCGGGCGGGCCGGCTTCGTCGACCCGGGTCCGGCGGGCGGCTTGTCCTCCTCGCCCAGGACGAACTCGCCTTCCTCGTCCCCCGCGTTCTTCACGTCGTCCCCGATCCGCGGGCAGACGACGTACGCCTGATGGCCCTTGCCGACCTCCTCGCGGACCCGGGTCCAGGCCCGCTGGAGCCAGTCCGGCTTCTGCTGAGCCGGGACGACCGACGACTGGATCGGCGACCGTCCGGCCGGCAACTCGGTCAGCGTCGAGACCGCGAGATCGCCGAACACCGTCATCGCGACGGTCCGCGGGATCGGCGTCGCCGTCATCACCAGCACGTGCGGGGTGTTCTCCCCCGACTTCTGGCTGAGCGCCGCCCGCTGCTCGACGCCGAACCGGTGCTGCTCGTCGACCACCACGAGCCCGAGATCCGCGAACTGGACCTTGTCCTCGAGCAACGCGTGCGTCCCGACCACGATCCCGGCGGCGCCACTGGCCGCGTCCAGCATCGCCGTACGACGGGCTGCCGCGCCCAGCGACCCGGTGAGCAGGCCGACCCTGGTCGCCCGCTCCGCACCACCCAGCATCCCCGCCTCGGCCAGGTCACCAAGCATCTTGGTCAGCGTCTTGTGGTGTTGCGTCGCGAGCACCTCGGTCGGTGCCAGCAGAACCGCCTGCCCGCCGTTGTCGACCACCGACAGCATCGCCCGCAGCGCGACCACGGTCTTGCCGGAGCCGACCTCACCCTGCAGCAACCGGTGCATCGGGTGTGGACGGGCGAGGTCGGCGAAGATCTCCTCACCGACCTCCGCCTGACCTTCGGTCAGCTTGAACGGCAGCCGCTGGTCGAACTCGTCCAGCAGGCCGCCCGCGGTCCGCGGCCGCGGTACGGCCTTCAGCGCGTCGGTGACAGCCCGTCGCTGAGCCAGGATCGTCTGCATCACCAGCGCTTCCTCGAACCGGAACCGCTGCTGCGCGTCGCGGATGTCCTTCTCGGTGTCCGGCAGGTGCACCTTCTGCAGGGCCTCCCGCAGGCCGAGCAGCTTCGCTTTGCGCCGGTTCAGCTCCGGGATCGGGTCGTCGAGCCGCTCGTCCAGACTGTCCAGCACGATCTTCACCGACCGCTCGATCGTTGCGGTCGGCAACTTCGCCGTCGCCGGGTAGAGCGGCCGGAACGGCCGCGCCCGGCGCTCGATCTCGGCCTCGGACAGGTCGTCGGTGTCGAGGATCTCGGTGCCCGGGCTCTTCAGCTGCATGATGTCGCGGAACATCGTCACCTCGCCCCAGAACAGGGCGGCGGTCCCGGGCGTCAGCTTGGTCGCCAGCCAGGGCTGGTTGAAGAAGGCCAGCTCCAGGTCGCGCCGGCCATCCGTCACGACGACCTTCGTCAGCGTCTTGCGCCGGGCCCACTTCTGCACGTCGGTGATCGGGATCTCGGCCTTCTTCGTGTCCAGCGAGCGCACGGTGACCTTCTTGACCCGGCCGTTCACGGTCGCCTGGTCACCGACCTCCAGTTCGTCGAACGGGGTCAGCTCACCCTTCTTCAGATAGCGCCGCGGGTAGTGCCGCAGCAGTTCGCCGACGGTCTCGATCTCGAGCACGTCCGCGAAGGTCTTGGCCGTCTTGGCACCGAGGAAGTCGCGGAGCTTCCGGTCCATGTCGCCAATCATTTCAACACCAGTCATTCCACCCCGATCAGCAACGGGTACCTGTCCTGCCCTCCGTCGTACACCACGACATCGACATCTTTGCGGTTCCGCCGTACGTGCCGCTCCACAGCATCGACCAGACCGGGTGCGACGCCGCTGCCGGTGACGATCGTGAGCAGCTCACCACCGCCGCCGAGCAGCCGGTCGACCACCCCGAACGCGGCCGCCTCCAGATCCTCGGTGATCAGCGCGAAGTCGCCGTCGACCACGCCCAGCGCGTCGCCCACCCGGCACATGCCGGCCATCGTCCAGGCGTCCTTCACCGCGATCGTCACCGCGCCGTGCCGGGTCTGACCGGCCGCGGCGGACAGCTGGACCACGGCGTCGTCGAAGCTGCGCTCCGGGTCGTGGACGGCGATCGCCGCCAGGCCTTGCACCTGGGCCCGGGTCGGGATCACGGCCACCCGGATCCCGTCCTGCCGGGCCGCGGTCGCGGCGGCCTCGGCAACCGCGATCGACTCGTTGTCGTTGGGCAGGATCACGATCTCCGGCGCCTTCGACTTCTCGATCGCCTGCAGCAGCTCGCCGGTCGAACACCGTCGGCCCGGACCGCCCCTGATGATGTGCGCCCCCGCCTCGGCGAACAGGTCGGCGAGCCCGTCGCCGGCGACGACCGCGATCACCGCCCGCCCCGGGATCGGCTCGTGGTGGTGCGCGTGGTCGGCGAAGTGCGTGACCCGGATCCGGTGCGGGCGGCCGATGTCGATGCCCTGCTCGATCGCGGCGCCGACTTCGTCGGTGTGGACGTGCACGTTCCACAGCCCGTCGCCACCGACCACGACGACCGAGTCGCCGAGCCCGGCCAGGTTCTGCCGGAAGTCGCCGATCTTGTCGTCCGTCGCGTCCAGCAGGTACATCACCTCGTACGCCGGTCCGTCCTGGCTCTCGGCGCTTTCACCCTGAGGCTGGACCCGCGCCGGTACATCGACCCGCACGACCCGCCCGGTCAGCACCGACTCCATCGCACCGAGGATCACGACCAGGCCCGCTCCCCCGGCGTCCACGACCCCCGCACGCCGCAGTACGTCGAGCTGCTCGGTGGTCTTGGTGAGCGCCTGCCGGGCCGAGGCGACGGCGGCCAGGCAGACGTCGGCCAGCGTCTTCCCGTCGTTCGCGGCCGTCATCGCACCGGTCGCGGCGGCCCGCGCGACCGTCAGCATGGTGCCCTCGACCGGCTGCGCGACCGCGCTGTAGGCGGCGTCGGCGGCGTACTTCAACGCGTCGGCGAAGGCGACGGGCTCGCTCATGCGCGGATCCGCGAGTACGCCCTCGCCCTGGTGCCGCGGGAGGTTCTCGGCGAGCCGGAGGCCGCAGGCTCGGACGAGCTGAGAGGTGATCACGCCGGAGTTGCCGCGGGCGCCGAGCAGGGCGCCGCGGCCGAACGCCTGGACCGCCTCGGCGAAGGTCAGCTCACCTTGGGGCAGCGCGTCGCAGGCGGCCTCCCAGGTCAGATAGAGGTTGGTCCCGGTATCGCCGTCGGGCACCGGGTACACGTTCAGCTCGTCGATCTCGGTCCGCGCCCGGCCCAACTCGGCCAGCGCGGTCCGAGCCCAGGCCCGCAACACCTCGACGGTCAGTTCCTCCACGCCCGGAAGGCTAACCGGTCCCGCTAGGGTTTGGGGGTGAGCGGTGTCTTGTTCTCGGTCGCGGCCGACAGTTACGACTGGGCCGTGCGGGAGATCCGGGGTGAGTTCGGCCCTGAGGTGCGGATCGAGCGGGTGGGTGGGGACCTCGGTCGGGTGATCGGACCGTCCGTCCGCGAGCTGGCTGAGGCGTGTGATGTGGGACGGATCATGTTCGTCCGGCATCTGACGGTCGAGATCGGGAGCTTCGAGGAGCTGCCGCCCGACTACGAGCTGGCCGAGCTGGTGCTGGGCGAGCTGCCCGAGTACCCGAAAGCCCTCGCCGTCCAGGCCTGGACCGACGGCGCCGGCACTGGTGGCACGCAGTACCACCGGATCGAGCAGGCGCTCACCGATCGCGGCGTGACTGTGACCCGCTCCGATCAGGAGTACGTCGTCTCGTGCTTCGTCGGGCGCCGAGCTGTGGTCCTGGGCCTCAACCGGCTCGCGGACAGCTTGTCGGACTGGCCGGGTGGGCGGATGCGGTTGGCTCGGGCCGACGCGCGGGTCTCGCGGTCGGAGTTCAAGCTGGAGGAGGCGATCGCGACCTTCGGGCTGGAGTTGCCGGCCGGCGGGAAGGCCGTGGATCTCGGCGCCTCGCCGGGCGGGTGGACGCGGATCCTGCGGCAGCACGGGCAGGAGGTGTGGTCCGTCGATCCCGGTGGTCTCGATCCCCGGCTGCTCGCCGACCGCCGCATCCACCATGTTCAGACGACGGCGGGTGAGTTCTTCCGCCGGAACCGGGTGAGCTTCGACGTCGTGGTGAACGACATGCGGATGGATCAGGTGATGAGCGCCCGGATGATGCTCGACGCGGCCGCACACCTGCGCCGCGGCGGCCTGGCGGTCGTGACGCTGAAGGGTGGCGGGAGGAACCCGCTCGACGGCGCCCGGCGTGGTCTGGACGTGCTGCGGCAGGCGTACGACGTATTGCACGCGCGGCAACTGCATCACAACCGGAACGAGATCACCGTGGTGGCGCGAAAGCACTGACACGAACGACTGCGAAGACGCGAAATAGGCGCCCGGGTGATCCCGGGCGCCTATTTCAAGGCCCTAAACGGAGTGAAAGCTGGGGTCAGCCGACGACGCGCTGGACCTTGCCGGCCTTGATGCAGGACGTGCACACCTTCAGCTTGGTGGGCGTGCCCTTGATCATCGCCCGGACCGGCTGGATGTTGGGGTTGAACCGCCGGGGCGTGCGAGCCTTGACCCGGCGGATCATCGCGCCCTTACCCAGGCGGGCAACGCTGTTGCCGAACGTCGGCTGCTTGCCGCAAACATCGCACTTCTTAGACATGATTCTCCGTGTTCAGGGTCGTGACACCGACAGACCATGTTACATGGGCCCCGACGCACGACCAATTCGGCTTCAGGCAGTCTTCAGGCAGTGAGGTACGCCACTTCCTCGTCCGTCAGGGACACCGAAAGACCGGGTGTCGAGGTCCGGGTCTCGCTGATGTGCCGCGGCCCGATCAGCGGGAACACCGGGTACGGCTGGTGCAGCAGCCAGGCTAGCGCGATCGCGGTCGGCTCGACGCCCTTGGCCGCCGCGAGCTCCCGGGCCCGGTCGAGCCGGCGGAAGTTCTCGTCGGAGTAGAAGCAGCGCACCAGCTCCTCGTCCGACCGGTCCTCCGGCTTGGCCCGCCCGGTAAAGAACCCGCGCGCCTGGCTCGACCACGGGAACAATGCGACCTGCCGCTCCCGCAACCACGCTTGCGACTCGTCGTCCGACACGTGCCGGCACCCGGCCCACGGTACGTCGTACGCCCGCGCGAGGCTGAGGTGGTTGCTCAGCAGGGTGAACGGCTGCTTGCCGTTCGTCGCGGCGTACGCGTTGGCCTCGTCGAAGCGAGCGGTGGACCAGTTGGAGCCGCCGTACGCCCTGATCCGGCCGGCCTTGAAGTGCTCGTCCATGACGTCGACGAATTCGCCGACCGGGATCTCTTCGTTGTCGCGGTGCATCAGGTAGAGGTCGACGTGGTCGGTCTGCAGCCGCTCGAGGCTCTCCTCCAGCTGCCGGGTGATCGACGCGGGGTCGCAGTACGGCGTGTGCGCACCCTTGCCGATGACAACGATCTCGTCGCGGTTGCCGCGGGAGGTGATCCACTGGCCGAGCAGCTTCTCGCCGCGGCCGCCGCCGTAGATGTAGGCGGTGTCGAACGTCGTACCGCCGCGCTCGACGAAGTCGTCGAACATCGCGGCCGCGTGGGTGAGGGTCTGCTGGTTGTCGACGCCCATCACGAGCCGGGAGACCTGCTTGTCGAGGCCGGCGACCCTTCCGTAGGTCATCGGGGCGTCGTCGCGGCGCCGCAGCGGCCGGCCGGTCGCGGTCGGGATGATCGCGTCGTCCCGCTCGCTCGCATACTGCTGCCCGATCGCCGCCCGCCACGCGTCCTGGACGGTCAGGTTGCCGAGCGTGTCGGCCCAGCTCATCTCCGGTGCCTGCCGTTGCTCGATCGCCGCCGCGACCGCCTCGGCCTCGGCCGCGTAGATCAGGGCTGGGTCCGCGGAGATGTCCCGCGGTTCCTCCCCCACCTTGTGCAGAGTGACGTGGGTCGGTTTGCCGTCGCCGCCGAACCACGGGTCCTCGATGACCAGGTAGCCCTCGCTGCCGAAGATGCGGACCTGGTTCTGATCCGTCAGCCGGACGCCTGTGCTGACCTGGGCCGTGACCCCGCCGTCGAAGAACAGGGTCGCCACCGACCATTCGTCGGCGCCGGTCTCACCGACGTGCCCGACCGCGGTCACCGCCGCCGGATCGGCGTACGGCCGCCCGGTCGCGACGCCGGCGATCAACCGGGCGTACGAGACCGGGTAGCCGCCGACGTCGAGGATCCCGCCGCCCGCCAGCTCGTCGGCGAAGATCCGGCTCTCCGGCCGGAACCCGGAGGCGAAGGCGAACGTGGCCTGGATCTGGTGGACGGTGCCGAGCTCGCCGTCGCGGACCAGCTGGGCGACCAGCTTGGTCTGCGGCAGGCAGCGGTACATGTACGCCTCCATCAGGAAGACGTCGTTGCGTACGGCGGCCTCGATCATCGCCTCCGCCCACGCCTTGTTGATCGCGAGCGGCTTCTCGCACAGCACGTGCTTGCCGGCCTCGGCGGCCTTGATCGCCCACTCGGGGTGCATCGGGTGCGGCGTCGCGACGTACACCGCGTCCACGTCCGGGTCGGCGAGCAGGTCGTCGTACGAACCGTGCCGGTTGGTGATGTCGTACTTGTCCGCGAAGGCGTTGGCCGAGTCGATCGAGCGGCTGCCGACGGCGACGACCGCGTTGGCCGCCGACGTCGGTACCTGGCTCGCGAACCGGGACGCGATGTTCCCGGTGCCGATGATTCCCCAGCGGAGTGTGGTGTCAGTCAAGAGGAGTCCCGTTCGATTGTGGGGTCAGAACTTCATGGCGCCGGCGGCGATGTCGGCGATGAAGGAGCGGGCGCCGATGATGAAGACGCCGATCAGTGGAATGACACTCATCAGGGCGCCGGCCATCACCATCGAGTAGTCGGTGCCGTAGATGCCGTTCAGCTGCTGCAGTGCGACCTGGAGCGGCAGCTTGTTCGGGTCGGTCATCACGATCAACGGCCACAGGTAATCGTTCCAGACGTTGATGAACGTGAAGATACCCAGGAACGCCAGGCCGGGCCGGAGCACCGGGATGCCGACGGTCAGGTACTGGCGGAAGAAGCCGGCGCCGTCGACCTTGGCCGCAGAGATGAGCTCGTCGGGGATCGCGCCGCGGGCGTACTGGCGCATCCAGAAGATCCCGAACGCGTTCGCCGCGCCCGGGATGATCAGCGCCTTCAGCGATCCGATCCAGCCGAACTCGGCCAGCGTCACGAACTGCGGCACCAGGGACAGCTGGGCCGGGATCATGAAGGTGGCCAGCAGCAGCCCGAAGAGCCATCTGCTGCCGGGGAACTCGTACTTCGCGAACGCGAAGGCGGCCAGCGAGTCGAAGAACAGCACCAGCACGGTCACCGCGAGCGCGACGATCACCGTGATCAGCATCGAGCCGAAGAAGTCGATGTTGTCGAGCACCTTGCCCATGTTCTCGAACAGGTGCGATCCGATCAACAGCTTCGGTGGGTAGGTGAAGATGTCCGGGGTGGTGTTGGAGGCCATCACCACCATCCAGTAGAAGGGGAAGATCGACAGCACTACGCCGAACATCAGCACCACGTGGCTGACAATGTTCCGGGCCCGGTCAGCGCGCATCGGTCTGCTCCCTTCCAGTGCGGCGGGCGGCACGGCGGGTGATCCGCTCGTTACTGCAGCCGATCAGCCGCCAGTTGATGATGCTGAACAACACGATCAGGATGAACAGGGCCCAGCCGATGGCGGCGCCGTACCCGAACTGGTTGTTCAGGAACGCGCTCTGGTACAGGTACGACACGATCGTCGTCCCCGAGCCGCCCGGGCCGCCGGTGTCGCCGACCAGCACCTGGGACTCGGTGAAGATCTGCAGACCGCCGATGGTCGATGTGACGGCGGTGAACAGGATCACCGGACGCAGCAGCGGCACGGTGACCCGCCAGAACGTCTGCCGCGACGACGCGCCGTCGACCTTGGCCGCCTCGTAGACGTCGCCGGGGATCGCCTGCAGGCCGGCCAGGAAGATGATCGCGTTGTACCCGACCCAGCGCCAGGTGACGATGCTGGCGATCGCGACCTTGATCCCCCACGGCTGGGTCAGCCATTCGATCTTGGTCAGCCCGATCGACTGCAGGAACGCGTTCAGCAGGCCGAAGTTGTTGCTGAAGATCGAGCCGAAGACCATCGTGACGGCGACGACCGAGGTGACGTTCGGGATGAAGTAGGCGATCCGGTAGAAGCTGCGGAACCGGGTCGCGTTGTGCAGCGCGTTGGCGATCACCAGCGCCAGCAACAGCATCGGCACGGTCGACAGCACCCAGATGATCAGCGTGTTGCCGATCGACTGCCAGAACTTCGGATCGCTGAGCAGGTAGCTGTACTGCTGCAGCCCGACCCATTTCATCGCCCCGATGCCGTTCCAGGAATGGAACGAGATCCAGATCGAGAACAGCACCGGGAACGCGCCGAACACCGCGAACAGGATGAAGAACGGCGAGACGGCCGCGTACTGCGGCAGCGCCTGGCGGTACTTGTTCGGCCGCTTGGACGGCCCGGGGTCCATGGTCGTGCCGACGGTCGCCGGGAATGCCTTGGTGGTGACAGCCATCTCAGATCGCCCCCGCTCGGGTGAGTTCACGTTCGATCTGGCGCTGCGCGTCCGCCCAGGCCTGGTCCGGCGACTTCCCGGCCACTTCGACGTTCACCAGCTCTGCGCCGAGCGGCGTACCGATGATGGTGTCGTACGGCGAGAAGTAGGCGCCGGGGTACTTCTTGGCCGACGCGGCGAAGACGTCGACGATCTTCTGGCCGCCGAAGAACGGATCCGGTGCGGCCATCGTCTGGTCGGTGTAGCTGGCTGGGGTGGACGGGAACAGCACCGGATCGAGGAACGCCTGGGCCTGGTTCTTCGCCGACTCCAGCCAGCTGATGAACGCGAAGGCCGCCTTCGGGTTCTTGCAGTACTTCGTGATCGCCAGGAAGGACCCGCCACGGTTGCCGGCGCCACCAGGAGCCGCCGTCACCCGCCAGAGTCCCTTCGTCTTCGGGGCCGCGTTCTTCGGTCCGAGCTGCGCCCACCAGACCGCAGCGTTGTACGCGACCAGCTTGCCGTTGGTGACCACGGCGTTCGCGTCCGTCGTACCGGACTGTGCGTTCGCGGACAGCCCTTCCTTGACCACCCGGATCGAGAGATCGAACGCGGAGCGGATGTGGTCCTGGTCGCCGATGTACTGGCCGTCTTCGGTCATGTAGCGCTTGGACTGCTGGGCCAGTGCGTAGCTGAAGACACCGGTGATGTTGTCCGTGATGGCCGAGCCGGGCACGGCGGCCTTGAGCTTCTTCCCGAGCTCGATGTAGCTGTCCCAGTCGGGCGCCAGCTCCGCGACCGCGGCCGGGTCGGTGTCGATACCGGCCTTCTGGAAGATGTCCGTCCGGTAGAACAGCGCGGTCGGTCCGGTGTCCATCGGGTAGGCCATCATCCGGCCCTCGGGGGTGATCCCGAGCTTCCACTTCCAGGGGAGGAAGTCCTTCTCGAGCTCGTCGGCGCCGAGCGTCTTGAGGTCGACGAACTGGTCCTGGTTCGGGAAGTAGGTGGCCACGTCGTCGTTGATCGCGACGATGTCGGGCACGAGCGACTTGCCGGCCAGGGAGGTCAGCACCTTGGTCTTGTAGTTGGTCCCGATCCGGGTCATCGCCAGCTTCATGCCGTCGTACCCCGGGATCGCCTTCTCCGCCTGGCCGATCAGGCCGTCGTTGACCGAACCGACCCACGTCCACATGCTGAGCTCGTCGGATCCGCCGAGTGAACTTCGCGAGCCGCACCCGGTGAGACTCGCGGCGGCCGCGGCGGAGCCGAACGCTAGGAACTTTCTTCTGCTCAGGGTCATACGCCTCACCTGGCGCTTTCTGTTGGATTTCGCCGGAAGGTGTCCACATATGTTTACGTTGCCATTAGGTAAGCGCATTCCGACTGAACCGGTCAAGGGCTCGCGCGGTTGGCGCGGATGACAGGATGGGCGGCATGCTCTCCGCCGTACTCTTCGATGCCGATGGCGTCGTCCAGCGCCCCAGCCAGGACTGGTGGGCCCGCCTGACCTCGCTCGTCCCCTCCGACAGCGACGCTTTCCTCGCCGACCTGATGGCCGCCGAGAAGCCGAGTTTGGTCGGGAAGGGCGACTTCCGGGACGCGGTGGCCGAGGTGCTCCACCGCTGGAACTCGCCGGCCTCGGTGGGGGAGGCCATGGAGCCGTGGCACTGGTTCGCCGCCGAGCCGGCGGTCATCTCGTTGATCGGCTCGCTGCGGGCGGCCGGGATCGGGTGTCATCTCGCGACCAACCAGCAGGCCTATCGGCGGGCGATCATGCAGGACGAGCGCGGGTACGGCGCCTGGTTCGACCAGACCTTCTACTCGTGTGATCTCGGACTGGCCAAGCCGGATCCGGCGTACTTCCGGGCGATCCTCGCTGCTCTGCAGGTGCCCGCCTCGGAGGTGCTCTTCATCGACGACAACGAAGCCAACGTGGCGGGTGCTTTGGGCGTCGGACTGCGGGCCGAGGTGTACGACCTGTCGGCCGGAGTGCCGGCGCTGGTCGAGCTGCTTCGCCGTTATGGGCTGCCGATTCCGGACTGAGGTCTTGTGGCGTGAGGGTGGTTGTGGCATCGTCGCCGGGCAAATGACAACGTAGGACAGTCACCAGCCGCTCCCTGGAGGCACCACATGTCCGATCGCCGACGTCTCACCCTGACCCGCCGCCGCGCGCTCGGTCTGACTGCCGGGTTGGGACTCGGCTCGCTGGCACCGTCCTTCGCCTTCGGCACCTCCGCCGCTCCTGGCCCGCAGTACCCGAAGGGGCAGCGCCCGCGCCTGTTGAACGTCTTGGCCGAAGACTCGCTGAGCCCCGCCGAGCGGACACTCGCGACCACGCTGCAGGGTCTGATGGCGCGCCGCGGTGGCGAATCGCTCTATCTGAACATCCCGTCGCTGGGCTACCAGTTCTGGCTCGATGACCTCGTCTCCCGGTACGGCGTCCGCACCCGTACCGGTGACCTGTGGAAAACCGTCAGCCGGTCGGGCGTCGACGGATATGTTCTCTTTCGAACGGGCACTCCGTCGGTCAACGTGGCGACCACGCTCGCCGGCCTGACGGGTGCCGTGGCAATCGAGGAGAGCTTGGAGGCACTCGCGATCCAGCACGGATTGCGCAAGGTCCTGGACGTGCGGGACAAGGACGACCGCTGGGTCGTGGACAACTACTGGCCACGGCTGCGGCACGACGTCGCGGTCGAGCAGAGACCGGATTGGCCGGAGCGACTGCGGGACTACGTGACGATGGCGGGGACGCTCGCCTTCTTCGACGGCAACTCGGACTTCCGCGCCGAGCTGGTCAACGCCCTCGACGACGACGCCACGGTGATCGGCTGGGGCGACGCGTCGAACGGCGAGGACGCCTTCATCGGCGTGAACTCGACGGCCGGCGTCAAGGCCCTGCCGGCCGACCACGCCCGCAATCTGTCCGTCTTGTCCGGCATCCGCGAGGACCGGCTGAGCCAGCGCGGAGGGGGTGGGGGGAGGGCCCCTGAACCAGACCCGAACGCCCACTACGTCACCTTCCTGATCACCGATGGCGACAACATCCAGTGGATGCTCGGTGACTTCCCCACCGACAAACGCTGGTTCGGAAGCCCCCGCCGCGGAGAGATCGACCTGGGTTGGGGCATCTCTCCCTCCCTGATCGACCTCGCTCCCTCGGTCATGCGCTGGTACTACGACCAGTCCCGCAAGGACCGCTGGGTCGTTGGACCGTCCGGCGGCGGCTATATGTACCCGAGCAGGTATCCGGCGGCCGCGTTGGAGAAGCACACCGCGTCCCTTGCCCGATCGATGGGACGCGCGGATCTCTCGGTCGCCCAGATCATTGACTTCAACTCCTTCGAGAACACCGCCCTCTGGTCGTCGTACCTCAAGCGCCCGGAGATCGACGGCCTGATCTACCTCGAGTACTCCCGCTACGACGGCCTCAAAGGCAAGGTCGTCTGGTCCGAAGGCAAGCCAGTCATCTCAGCCCGCACCATGCTCTGGGACGGCCTCGACGGCGCCGACGAGGCCTCCGTTACCGCCGAACTCAACGCCGCCACTCGGAACCCGCGCTCCACCGCCGGCTACTCAGTCGTCGTGTGGCATGCCTGGAGCAAGTCCGTCGACAACATACTGGCTGTCGTCGACGGACTCGCACCGCACGTGAAGGTCGTCCCGCCGGACACTCTGGTCAAGATGGTCGGCAAGTACGCCAAGCCGTAGGCGCTAGCGATCCCGAACCTTCGGTTCAACCTGGGTCAGCCGCCTGACGCGGCGCGTGCACTCGGTGGGTGCCGGTGGGGTCGACGTGGAAGGTGAAGCCGTGGGGCGTGCTCCATTCCAGGGTCTTGGGATCGACGCGGTGGACGGTCCAGCCGTGGGCGTGAGTCTTCACCCGGTGACCGAACCGGCCCAACGGCGCGAGATTCAGGGTGCTGGTTTGGCCGGGTGGGCCGAGCGGGTCGTAGGGCTGGATGTGGTCCAGGTCCATGCCGCGGTGGGTCTCTTGGGTGCCGAACGGGAACAGTTCGACGGGGTGGGTGAGTTTGACGCGTTCGCGGATCCGGTCGGGGATCTCGTAGGCGTCGACGCTGACGGCGTCGTTGAGGTCGATGACCGGTTTCACGGTGTACGGCCCGTGGCCGATGAGCTCGGCTAGCTGGTCGGCGAGCAGGGGGCCGATGCCCTCGGCGCGCAGGACCCCGGTGCCGGTGGCCAGGGTGTGGTCGGTGAGGTGGACGTAGATCTCGGTCTGGCCCGGACGCACCCGTCCACTGGCGGGGTTGGTGTAGGCGTCGTGCTTGATCTGGGCCAGGCGGGCGTGCAGGGCCCGGCCGGCGGCCGCATCCATGGGCCGGCCGTCGTCGGGGTCGAGGTGTAGGCCGGGGTCGGAGGGGTCGAAGGGTTCGATCGGCACGGTGTCGGGGGTGTCGAGGGGGTCGCGCAGGTTGCTGATGCTGGGGTGGGGTGCGTCGCGGTCGGCCTCGTCGTCCGGGCCGGGTTCGTCGCAGGCGCTCGCCCGGTCGTCGAGCGGGTCTACCTCCGGGTCCACGGTGTCGGGAGCGGCGGTGTCCGGAGCGGTGCTTCCCCGAGCCGTGCTGTCCCGGGCGGTGCTGTCCCGGGCGGTGGCGCCCGGCTCGGTGGCGCCCGGAGCGCGAGTGCTCGGCTCGGTGGCGCCCGGAGCGCGAGTGCTCGGCTCGGTGGCGCCCGGAGCGCGAGTGCTCGGCTCGGTGGCGCCCGGCTCGGTGGTGCCCGGCTCGGTGGTGCCCGCGGTGGTCTCCGCGGCGCCGGTCGTGTCCGCGGCGCCGGTCGTGTCCGCGGCGTCGGTCGTGGCTGGAGTGGTGTTGTCGTGTGCGGTGGCGTCCGGCGCGGCGTCGGTGGTGGTGTGGAGGTGGTGGTGGCGGGCTTGGGTGAGGAGTTCTTGGGTGTAGCGGGGGTCGGCGATGATGCCGACCGCGTCGGCGCGGCGGTGCTGGACGGGGCGGGTGTCGCCGAAGGTTTTGAGGGCGTCGGCGATCGCGTCGAGGGTGGCCTTGTTGCGGATGACTGCGCCGGCGGCGGCCTTGATGTACATGGTTTTGGTGCCGTGTGGGTCCGAGCGGCCGACGAACACGCCGCGTTCGCGGGCCTGCTCGGCGGCCTCGGCCCGCGCCAGGGCGGGGTCGGCGTGGAGTTTGGCGGCGGTGACGATCTTGTTCAACCGGTACGGGGTGATCGAGTCGATCAGGGGTGCGATCCGCTGGTCGACGTAGGCGGCGGCGTCCTGGGTCAGTTTCGCGCAGTCGGCGACGATCCGGCAGGCCTTCCACGCGGTCGCCTCGCCGGCCTGGACTCTGGCCCAGGTGAAGGGGAACCGGTGCCGCAACGCCAAGGCTCGGCCGAGGTAGTTCGCGGCGACACGGGGTGAGATCCCCAGCATCACCGCGAATTCGGCGATCGCGAACTCCAGGATCTCCGGGCAGCCGTCGCCGCCGAGCACGACCGTGCGTTCCCGGCCGTCGCAGGCACGGCGGCCGGGCCGGCCGGGGTGGGCGGAGGGGTGGTAGCGGTCGGCGTAGATCTGGGCGTGCTCGAGGCGCCGCGCGTCGACCCGTCGGGCCTCGGCGTCGTGTTCGGCGGCCGACTCCAGCAGGTCGGCCGTCGACAGCGTCGCCAGATCTCCTTCGAACATGCGTTCGATTCTATGCATCAACCTGCGGCTCGGCAAATCCACAAGGGACCGCAAACCCCTTATCCACAAGGGGAAACTTCACACCACGCGGTGACGCGATCGATGGTATGCCCAGACATCCGCGTCAGGGTCACTTCTCCTCGCCCGGTTGTTCGTCGACGTGGGCGCGAGTCCGTCCACAACGTGGGAGCTGTTGTCGACGGACTCGCGCCGTACGTGAAGCCAGTACGCCCCGGCCCGGATCAGAGCGTGCGGAAGTAGACCGCGACCGGGAGCTTGATGCAGCCGAGGCTCTCGTAGAAGGCGCGGGCGGGCGCGTGGAAGTCATCGCCACCGGTGCCGATCTCGACCATTTCCGCACCCTGCGCCCGCATCGCATCGAAGGCGTGCTCACACAGGGCGGTACCGAGGGCCTCTCGGCGGTGTTCGGCCGCGACGGCGAGGATCGTGATCGTGCCGTGGACCCGGCGCGCGGGGTCCACGGCCCAGGCGACGTAGCCCGCGAGTACGTCGTCCTCCTCGGCGACCGCGACGTACTTGTCAGAGTCGGGGTCGTGGAGTCCGGCGACCTGCTTGCGGTAGTCGTCGCGCCAATTGCCGTGCTGGATGGAGAAGATGCGCTCGCCGACCAGCGGGCGGAACGACTCCTCGTAGAAGGGCCCGAACGTCTCGATGGTCAGCTCGATGAGCCGGGACAGGTCAGAGTGAACGTACGAACGAATGAGCATGAAGTGTGCCTCTCGCACTGAAGGGGGTCAGGACATGACGGGACCCGCTCGCAGTTCGCGATGCGGCGGGTCGACCTTCAGCGGCGGGTACGCCAGGCGGCAAAGCACTCCATGCCGACTGATGCTACGTGACCCTCAATCGACGTGCGGAGCGAGTCCGTCGACAGCGCAAGGGCTGTCGCGCCGGACGTGGACGTCGTCCCGACCGAGGCTCTCGACCGGAGAGGTTCTCGGACGGCGGCTCAACGCGAAGAGGGCTGCGAGGAGAGGGAGGGTGATGAGGTACGCCGTACGCAGGTCGACGGCACGAGCGAGTAAGGCGAGAGCCGCCGGCGCGACCAGGATCGCCACACCGGACGCCATCGCACCGATCGCTGCCAGCCGGGCAGGGCTGAGGCCGGGGGTCGCGACCAGGGCGGCGAGCGTGACGGGGTAGAGCGGAGCGACGCCGATCCCCGCGACAACCAGTCCGATCGCTACGACAGCAGGCACGTCGAACAGGCTGACGAGCAGCGTGCCGACGACCGCGAAGGCTCCGGACGGTATGACGGGGGACCAGCCGCGCCAGTGGATCGGGCCGATCACCCGGCCGACCGCCATGCCGATGGGGAACGCGCTGCCGAGCAACGCGGCTGTTGCCGTCGGCAACCCGGCGGCGACCAGCCGGGCCACTGCCCACACCACGAAGCAGAACTCGACTGCCACGGACAGTACGATGCGCAACCACCCGAGGCCCACCGCCGTCGCGACCTGCCGCCCCACCCTGCGACGAGTACCGGACCGGCTAGCAACCGCTGCGGGCGCGGAGTCGATCCGGACAGGGGCACGGGCGACCGGCTTCGCTCGTCTCGTCATGACAGCGAGCACCAGAAGAGGCGGAGCGGCGGCCAGCATGGCCAGACGACCGGTGGGGCCGAGCGAGTCAAGGGCGCCGATGGCGAGAGGTGCGAGGATGCCGGTCGCACTGGCGACCGCATTGACCCGGCTGAGTCGTGCGGCGGCTGTGGGGCCGTCCAGCATCAGTGGGGTGACGAGGACCAGCAGTGCGCCACCCAGCCCGATGCACAGTCCGCCGGCGATCGCGACGGTGTACACCGGAGCGATCGCGAGCAGCACCGTGCCCACCGCGCAGATGACTGCGCCGAGTGAGAGGACAGTCGTCATCGGCCAGGACCGGAGCAGTCGTGGGCCGACCAGCGCGACGAACAGCAGCCCGGCCGCGAATCCCGATGACAGCAGGGCCAGCCGACTTGTGGGCTCGTCCAGATCTCGCGCCAGGATCGCAACGCAACCACCGAGCCCGGCGAGCACGAATCCCATCGACGACAGCCCGAGACCGATCCGGATCTCGTCTCCGCGCGCCGCGGAATCCATCCGGGAGCTCATCCGGCACTCAGGTCGGTGAACAGTGTCACCAGGCGGTGCAGGTCGGGCAGCTCGATGTCGGCGCGGGTGCCCTTCAGGCCGGCGGTGACCGCACCGGCCGCGCGGCCGGCTGACAGACCGACCTCGGTGTCCTCGACCACCAGGCAATGCCGAGGCGGCACGTCGAGGAGCTCGGCGGCGCGCAGGTAGCCTTCGGGATCGGGCTTGCCGTGGGTGACGTCGTCGACGGTGACCAGGATCGACGGGGAGATGCCGGCGGCGCCCAGGCGGACCTTCGCCAGTCGGTTGGACGCGCTCGTGAAGACAGCCCACGGCAGACCAAGCCGCTCCAGTGTGCCGATCAGCTCGATCGCACCGGGTGCGGGTACGACGTCCGTCAGGTCATCGCACTCGAGATCCAGCAAGCGCGCCGCGGCCGCGGACCGCTCCTCGGCGGAGAGATCAGGCCGGAGGCGCGCGATCGTCGTCTCGGACGGGCTGCCATAGGCGATGGCGAGCGCGTCGGCAGGGGGTACGCCGTACTCCACCGCCCACCGTGTCCACGCCCGGTCGACGGCGTGGTCGGAGTCGACCAGTGTGCCGTCCATGTCGAACAGCACGGCGCGGATGTCCCGGACGTTCATGACCCCTCCAATTAAACTCGTCCTACGAGCATAAGGTAAAACGATGCTATGACTCCAGTGCGTCGGGGACAGTGGCAGACGGCTTCGGACGTACTGGCGCAGCTCAGCCGCCGGCCCGGTATCACCCGGGCCGCGGTGGCGCGGGAGCTGCGGCTGAGCACCGGCTCGGCGACGGAGGTCACCGCCCGGCTACGCGACGTACACCTGCTGACCGAAGTCCCTGCACCCAGTCAGGGTCGGGGGCGGCCGACGACACTGCTGCGAGCACATCCGCAAGGGCCGGTAGTGCTCGCGCTCGACCTGAGGCAGAGCAGCTGGCGGAGTGCGGTCGTCACGCTCGACGGGACACTTCTAGACCAGCAAAACAAGCGCCACCGCAGCAGACGGGCGCAGGTGGTGCTCGGCAACCTGCAGCGCGAGGTGGAGCGGACACAGCAGCGGTACGGCGCTCGTCTGCGCCTAGTGAGCCTGGCTGCACCGGGCACTATCCGTGACAACCACTTGATGCAGGCGCCGACGCTGAACTGGGCCGAGCTGGACCTGGAGACCGTCACCGCGGGTGCTGGGCTCCCACTGCTCGCCGGCAACGACGCAACCCTCAGTGGTGTGGCTGAGGCCCGCACTGGCGCTGCTGCCGGGGCCGGTACGGCGCTGCACCTCATCGTCGAGGTAGGTCTCGGCGGGACGCTGCTGATCGACGGCGTAGCGGTACAGGGCGCGTCCGGGGCCGGCGGCGAGTACGGCCACATGCCCTTCGGAGACCGCAGCCGGTTGTGTGCCTGCGGCGCCCGCGGCTGCTGGGATCTGGACATCGACGGTCGCGCGCTGGCCAGGCACCTCAAGGAGCCGACTCCGGACGATCCGTACGACTACACCGAGGCCGTACTGCGACGTACCGACCGTGCTGCGACCCGTGCGGTAGCCAAGGTGGTCGCCGCTCTCGCCACCGGCATCGCTGGGCTTGTCAACGCCCACGACCCTGATGTGGTCACGATCGGCGGCTTGGCGATCCCACTCCGGGCCGCTGCGGCGCCCACCTTCGAGCAGGCCTACCTAGACGGACTCATGACGTTCCATCGCGGCTCGCCCCCACCGGTTCTTGCCGCCACGTATCAGCCCGACGGCCCACTCCGCGGTGCCGCGGCACTGGCCCTCGATCACCTCACCAGCCAGCCCGCCATCGCCGCCTGGGTCGCGCAGCACTAGTCGGCCGCCTTCTCCGATTCGGCCTCGAACGACGGCTCGGCCTCCGACGACAACTCGGCCTCCGACGAGGGCTCTGGCTTGGGCTTCGGCACGATCGGCGGTTCGACCTTCGCCAGGATCGCGGTGAGGTCTAGCCGGTGGTGCTGGATCTCGTGCGCGGTGTGCCGGATGATCCAGCCCAACGTGCGCGGCGCGCGTACCGGGTAGTTGTAGAGCCCCAGCCTCCCGAGCTGCGGCGGCGTCAGCACCCGCGCGGCGGCCCCGAACTCCCGCGCGAACCGCATCAGCGCGGCCGCCACCTCCATCGGGTCCTGCTCCTCGTACTTGAACTGCTTCACCCGACGAGTCCGGTCCATCGGCGCGTACACCGGCCGGTCCTCCGCCAGGCACTGCGCGATCCGCTGCCGCTGGATCTCCAGTACGTCGCGCACGTGGCAGGCGTACTCGATCGCGGACCACACGTCCGGCGCCGGCCGCAGCCGAACGACGTCCGGGTCCGGACCGGCCGCGGCCTTGGTGAGCGCCATGCTGCAGTCCGCCGCCTGCCGGATGAGCAGCGTCACCGTGCCCTGCAGGTCACCCGTGTCGTAGTTGAAGCCGCACTGCTCGCAGTACCCGTCAACCGGGGGCTGCTGGATCGTCAACTGCCACTCCCTCGAAATCTCCACGCGTGATCGACCGGACCGATTCCACCACCGAGTGCGAACCCGGCCGCGATCGCCCCAGTCACATACTCCTTCGCAGCACCCACTGCACTCGGCACGTCGTACCCACGGGCCAGGTACGACGCGATCGCACTTGCCAGCGTGCATCCGGTGCCGTGCGTGTGTCTGTTGTCCAGCCGCACTGCACTGTAAGACCGTCGTACCCCTGGACCGTGCAGCACGTCCACCGACGCCGTGCCGACGTCATGACCGCCCTTCACCAGCACCCACGACGCACCAGCGTCCAATAGCAGCTTGGCCGCGAGCTCCCGGTCCTCCACTGTCTCCAGGTCGACTCCGGCGAGCGGTCCGAGCTCAGTGAGGTTCGGTGTGAGGACGGTAGCCATGGGGACGATCTCGGTGCGTACGGCGTCCATCGCATCGGCGGCGAGTAATGCGTCGCCGTGCTTCGATACCGACACCGGGTCGACCACCACTGGCACCGACGGCGGCAGCGTCCGCAGCAGTGACGCGACCACGCTGACCATAGACGCCGACGCCAGCATGCCGGTCTTCACCGCGTCGACACCGATGTCGTCCACCACACTGTGGAACTGGGCCCGGACCTGTTCCTCCGGCAGCTCCCACGCGCCCTGGACGCCGAGGCTGTTCTGCGCGGTGATCGCGGTCAGCACGCTCATGCCGTGCACACCGTTGGCCAACATCGCCTTGAGGTCTGCCTGGATCCCGGCTCCGCCACCGGAGTCCGAGCCGGCGATGGTCAGCACTCTGGGCAGCATCTCAACTCCTGAAGTGTGCGTGGCCGGACTCGGCAGCATACGGCGCGCCGTCCACCGTGACGTTCCCGCCCGGGCGCTCCTCGTTGCCTTCAGCAACCGAGCCGATGACGGTCCAGCCCTCGGGCACGTCGGCCGGTTCGAAGGTGCCGACCAGCGCATGGTCCTCGCCACCGGTCAGCACGAACTTCAGCGCGTCCACACCGGTCGCGGCAGCCACGGCCTGGAGAGGCTCGGGCACGGTCAGCGCATGCGTGTGCACATCGATGACAACGTCACTGGCGACCGCGATGTGCCCAAGGTCAGCTAGCAGTCCGTCGCTGACGTCGCACAGCGAGGACGCTCCGGCCAGCGCGGCCCGCGGACCTTCGGCGTACGGCGGTTGTGGGCGGCGATGCGCTTCGACCACAGCCCGCGGCGAGCGGAACCCACGCGCCAGCACCGCCCAGCCGGCCTCGGCCCAGCCCAGCCGGCCGACATAGGCGACCTCATCGCCCGGCCGCGCACCCGAACGCAGCACCGGCGGCCGTCCGTCGAGCGAACCGAACGCCGTCACCGAGACGACGATCTTGTCCGACTGGACCGTGTCGCCACCGATGATGCTCACCTCGACCAGTTCACACTCGTCGACCAGGCCCTGGTTGAGCTCCAGCGCCCAGGCCGTCGGCAGGTCGGCGGGCGCACCGAAGCCGACCACGAGTGCGGTGGGTCTGGCTCCCATCGCCATGATGTCGGCCAGGTTCTGCGCGGCGGCCTTGCGGCCCACGTCGTACGCCGATGACCAGTCCTGGCGGAAATGGCGCCCTTCCACCAGCAGATCGGTCGTGATCACCATCCGCCCGTCGGGCACCGCCATCACGGCAGCGTCGTCACCGGGTCCGACCAGGACGTCCTCACCTGTGGACAGCCCCTTGGTGACGGCCTCGATCAGACCGAACTCACCTGTGCTCCCCAACGTCTCTGTCACGTCAACAGACCTCCCATATCGCCAACCGGAGTCTAGGCGGTACCGTGACCGGGCAACGAAGAGTACGCCCGGCGGTCGCGCAGTACCCCGCATTAGCACAGCCGGAGCCAGCTGAGGACGACTGAGTGGAGAACGACGTGGTGGTCCAGGCCTACATCCTGATCCAGACCGAGGTCGGCAAGGCGGCCGACGTCGCTGCACAGATCGCCGAGGTCCAGGGCGTCACCCTGGCCGAGGACGTCACCGGTCCGTACGACGTGATCGTCCGCGCGGAAGCCCGCAACGTCGACGAACTGGGCAAACTGGTGGTTGCCCGGGTCCAGAACGTGCCCGGCATCACGCGGACCCTGACCTGCCCCGTCGTCCACATCTGAGCGCACTCACGGGGTCTCGCCCGTCTTTCGCATGCCCAAACTCCTCCTCGCCGCACTCGGCCTGATCGTCCTGGCCGGGTGCAGCCCTGGTCCAACGCCCGTCGCCGTCCCATCCCCCGCGCCCGATGTCGCCGCCGCCTGCACGCAGCTCGTGAAAGCGTTGCCCGAGAAGGTCCTGGACGCCAAACGGCGCAAGACCGAACCGGCCAGCCCGCTCACCACCGCGTACGGCGATCCGCCGATCGAGGTCGCCTGTGGCGTCAGTCCACCGGCCGGGATGGCCGATGCACAGTCGCAGTGCTTCGAGGTGAACGGCGTCGGCTGGTTCGCCAAAGAAGTCACGAACGGCGTCGTCTTCACCACGATCGGGCGCGCCCTCTACTTCGAGGTCGCCGTCCCGTCGAAGTACAAGCCCGAGGCGAACGCCCTGACCGACGTCTCCGACGTTGTCCACAGGTACAACAAACTCGTCACGCCCTGTATCTGACGACGGCATACTCCCTGTCGAGAAGTTCCTCTGCGGCGATGTCCGGTTCGGGCCGGCGGGGGCGACGTCTCGGCTGAGAGGCGCCCGCGGTGGGCGCCCGGACGACGGGAGAATCCGATGAAGTACATGATCCTGACGTACGCGTCGCAGCAGGACTACGACGGGATGGCGGGGAAGGACACCGGGAAGCCGGCCTGGACGGGTGCGGACTTCGCGGCGATGGGCGCGTTCATGACGAAGTTCAACGCCGACCTGGCCGAGTCCGGTGAACTGGTCGAGACCCGAGCGCTCGCGGCGCCGGTGATGACCAGACGGCTCGGCTCGAAGGATGGCGTGTCGGTGGTGACCGACGGGCCGTACGCCGAGACCCAAGAGGTGCTGGCCGGATACTGGATCGTCGAGTGCGAGTCGTTCGACCGCGCGACCGAGATCGCCGCCAGACTCGGTGACACACCGGCGCCGGACTTCGTCCGCGCGACTGCCTACGCCGACGTCCGGCCTTTGGTCGACGGCCAGGACGACCTGTTGGAGTGATCGACATGACCATGTTGATGCCACGCCTCCGGCGCGGCGGGTCATGGGGCTTTGGCTGCCGGCCCTCCCTCGTCGCTCCAGTCGCTGCGCTCCCTCCGCTCCTCAGTCCAGGCCGGGAGGCCCCATGACCGGCGCTCTCGAGGATCTGCTGCGGGAGCTGGCGCCGCAGGTGCTCGGGGCGCTGGTCCGGCGGTACGGGCATTTCGACATCGCTGAGGACGCGGTGCAGGAGGCGTTGCTCGCGGCGGCGCAGCAGTGGCCGGACGAAGGCGTGCCGGACAGTCCACGTGGGTGGCTGATCACGGTGGCTTCGCGTCGGCTGACGGATCTGCTCCGCCGGGAGCAGGCCCGTCAGCGGCGTGAGGACCGGGTGGCTCAGTGGACCCTGCCGGGCGAGCCGGTCGCGGACACGGACGACACGCTGGTTCTGCTGTTCATGTGCTGCCATCCGTCCCTGTCCCCCGCGTCGCAGATCGCGTTGACGTTGCGGGCGGTCGGGGGTCTGACCACCACCGAGATCGCCCGGGCCTTCCTGGTGCCGGAGGCAACGATGACGCGGCGGATCACCCGGGCGAAGGTCAGCGTGAAGGAGAGCGGGGCGCGGTTCACGCTGCCGGCTGACCGGGACGAGCGGCTCGGTGCGGTCTTGAAGGTCGTCTACCTGATCTTCAACGAGGGCTACGCGAGTACGACGGGGCCGAGCCTGCAACGGGTCGAGTTGTCGGCCGAGGGCATCCGGTTGGCGCGGATGCTGCATCGGCTGCTGCCCGACGACAGCGAGGTGACGGGATTGCTCGCGCTGATGTTGCTGACCGATGCGCGCCGTCCGGCGCGGACGGGGCCGCTCGGCGAGCTGGTTCCGATGGCCGAGCAGGACCGGTCGCTCTGGATCCCGGAGCTCATCCAGGAGGGCGTCGAGTTGATCACCGCGGCACTTCCCCGGGGGCCGGTCGGGCCTTATCAGTTGCAGGCAGCGATCGCGGCGGTGCACGACGAGTCGCCGTCGGCCGAGGAGACGGACTGGGCGCAGATCGTTGCGCTGTATGAGGTGTTGCTCCAGGTGACCGACAACCCGATGGTCGCGCTCAATCACGTCGTGGCGGTCGCGATGGCACGTGGACCGGGCGAAGGGCTCGAGCTCCTCGCCTCGATCGAGGACGACGACCGGATCGCCAAGGATCACCGGTTGTCGGCCGTCCGGGCCCATCTGCTCGAGATGTCCGGTGATGCGACGGGTGCCCGGGCGGCCTACGAGGAAGCGGCCACCAGGACAACCAGCCTTCCCCAGCAGCGCTACCTCCGTGCTCGAGCGAGCCGCCTATGACCCGCGGCGAGAGAGCGGTTCGTCGTCGGGCGCTGATCTCGCGTCAGCGTGCGGCCAATTGGTCGAGAGGTGCGCGCTGTCGGCTACGCGATCAGGTCGGCGAAGACCACCAGATTGGCCTCGTACTTTTCCGACACGTAGTCGAGCCCACCGCACGTGATCAGTCGCAACCCGGCGTGATCGATGTCGCCGTACACCGCGGCGCTGGGGAAGCGGGCCTTGGGGTACTGCTGGACCCGGCTGACCCGGAAGATCGCGGTCGAGCGATCCTGCCGGGTCACCACGATCGTGTCGCCGGGCTTCAGCCACGCCAGCCGGGCGAAGACGCCGGCCCGGCCGGACCAGCGGACGTGCCCGGCGATAACGGCTGGGCCTCGCTCGCCGGGTGTGGGGGCGCCGGTGAACCAGCCGGCCGGGAATCCGTTCGGCGGCACCTGCAGAGTGCCGTTGCGTTTGAGGCCTAGGCGCATCAGGCCTGAATCCACGCCGATCGCTGGGATCGTCACCCGGATCGGGGAGGACTTCCGCAGTGTGGCCGGCCGCCCGCGGCCCTGGCCGGGGGGTGATGACCGGGACGGTTCGGCGGACGGCTCCGAGCGGAGTGCTGGGCTGTGCTTGCCCAGCGCAGTGGTGCGGCTTGGGGTGCCGACGGCCGGCGTGTTCGGTGTGGGGGTGATCACGGTGGTGGTTGGCGCGGCGGGTTCGCTCGGCGCGCCATCGGCCGACGCCGCACCTTGCTGAGTCCGCCCCGTGCCCGACTCAGTGGTACACCCGGCCACCGTCAAGGCAGTCGCGAGGAGCAGAACCGCCGCGCCGGTCCTCATGGGGTGCCGGCCCCGATCCAACCGAACCATGGGATGGTCGGCGGCTCGACGAGGAAGATCGACAGGCCGGACGCATCGCCTGTTCCGACGGGACCCTCCGGGGTCTTCGTGACCTGCGGCGGCCTAGGCGAAACCGTCGGCACCGGCGGAGAGGTCGGCGGCGTGGTGGTGGGTGGCGTGGTCGGCGGCGTCGTTGGCGGGGTGGTGGGTGGTGTCGTAGGCGGGGTGGTCGGCGGCGTCGTAGGCGGGGTGGTTGGCGGCGTCGTCGGTGGTGTCGTCGGCGGCGTCGTAGGCGGAGTGGTCGGTGGTGTCGTCGGCGGCGTCGTAGGCGGAGTGGTCGGTGGTGTCGTCGGCGGCGTCGTAGGCGGTGTCGTCGGCGGCGTAGTTGGGGGTGTGGTCGGCGGCGTGGTTGGCGGGGTGGGCGTGCAGGACGGTTTGGTCAGGGTGTTGGTGTCCAGGGTCACGGACCCGTTGCGGGCCAGCATCCGGCCGACCGCCGTGGCGCCGGTGTCCATGGTGATGGACGTCAACGCTAGGATCGTTCCGCGGAACTGGGTGGCGGTACCGATGGTCGCCGAACTGCCCACCTGCCAGAACACGTTGCAAGCCTGGGCGCCGTTGGTCAGCACCACGCTGCTGCTGGTCGCGGTGGTGAGGGTCGAGCCCGCCTGGAACACGAAGACCGCGCCCGCGTCGCCCTCGGCGTCCAGCGTCAGTGCGCCGGTCAACCCGATCGACGAGGCCGAGTTGTAGACGCCCTGGGTCAGCGTCTTCCCGCCCAGGTCGTCGGTGATCGGGCTCGGCGGAGACTCCCCGGCGGCGACGTTGTAGGCCGTGACGAGATCGTCCTTCGCCCCCTGGGTCACTTTGTCCCCGGCATGGTTGGTTCCGGTGATCGTCATCGTTCCGGTGCCGGTGATCGCCGGGTTCGGGAAGCTGCCGATGTCCCCGGTCAGCACGGTCGGTCCGGTATTGGTGATTCCCGCCCCGGCCAGGACGACGAAACTCTCGGCGGTGCCGAGCGGCACAGCCACGGCGGCCGCCTGAGCACTGCCTCCGGTGGCGAGCAGACCGCCCGCTGACACGGCAAGCGCCGCCGCGACCGCCAGCGCGCTCAGTCGCAAGCGGCCGCCAGGTGGCGCGTGTGTGGACAAGTTCATGATCGGTTTTCACCCTCAGTCCGTTGATGAACCGCGGCCTGAACCGGTGATCGGCGCGGCTCGTTACGCGAGCAATTCGTGGTGAAGGAGGATCCGCGGTCGCAAGAACGACATCGAGCGATCCGGGACGGGTCCAGGCCCGGTAACAGGACATCGGATACCGCCACGAGCGACAGGACTTTCCTGGGCCTGCCACTCTGATGGCGTGTTCGCACCCCGTTCGATCGGCGGCGACGTTGCAAGATCGTCTCGCACCGATCACAGTTCGTTACAGATAGCTCACGTTAGGTCAATGCCGACGCGCTGTCAACGGCCCCATGGATGCATTCGGCAACTAGTTGAAGTGGTTGCCTCATTCAACTAGTGCACTGACCGATCCCAGCCGGCGTGCCGGTTCGCCGGCAGGTCGCCGCTCTGCACTCAGGCGGGCGGGCGGGTTCAGCGGAGGCCGGTGGGGCGGGTTGTGGCCAGGGTCAGGAGGCGTTCGACGAGGGCTGCGTAGTCGACGCCGGAGGCTGCCCAGAGGCGGGGGAACATGCTGGTGGGCGTGAAGCCGGGCATGGTGTTGATCTCGTTGATGATGACGCGGCCGTCGGCATCCAGGAAGAAGTCGACGCGAGCCAGCCCCTCGGCCTCGATGGCGTCGAAGGCGGTGAGCGCCTTCGCGCGGATGTCGGCGGCGATCTCCTCGGGGAGGTCGGCCGGGACCGAGAGCGCGAGGAACTCCTCGCCCTCGGGGAGGTACTTGGTCTCGAAGTCGTAGAAGTCGTGCCCGCCGCCCGAGACCGCGGCCTCGCCGCAGACGCTGACCTCCGGCTTGCCGCCGTTCAGCCCGCCGAGTACGCCGACCTCGATCTCACGCGGGTCCTTGGCGGACGCCTCGACGAGCACCTTCGGGTCGTGCGAGCGCGCCTCGGCGACCGCGGCGTCGAGCTCGGCCAGGCTGTTCACCTTGCTGATGCCCAGGCTCGAGCCGCCCCGGGCCGGCTTCACGAAGACCGGGTAGCCGAGCGCATCGACGGCTGCCCGGCACGCGGCCGGGTCCTGGGTCCAGTCGCGGTCCCGGATGACGACGTACGGCGTCACCTCGAGGCCGGCGGCCTGGAAGACGACCTTCATGTAGTGCTTGTCCATGCCGACCGCGCTGGCCAGTACGCCGGAGCCGACGTACCGGATGTCGGACATCTCGAGCAGGCCCTGGATGGTGCCGTCCTCGCCCCAGGGGCCGTGCAGCAGCGGGAAGACCACGTCGACCTCACCGAGCGTGCTCGGGACCTGGCCGGCTTCGCTCACGACGAGCTCGCGGTTCGCGCCGAAGAGCACCGGCAGCGCGGCCACGTCGACCTCGGGGAGCTTGCCGTCGGTGATCGACAGCCGCTCCGGGTCGCCGCTTTCCAGGACCCAGTGGCCGCTCGTGCTGATGCCGACCGGGACCACGTCGTACTTGTCCCGGTCGATCGCCTGCAGCACGTTGGCCGCGGTCACGCAGGAGATGGCGTGTTCGCTCGACCGGCCACCGAAGACGACGGCGACACGGGGCTTGCGTTGTTCTTCCCTCGAGTACTCACTCACCGGCTCGACTGTAGCGGCCCAGAGATCAGGAACCGATCGGGGTTCGGTTAAGAGCTGTTCAGATCGCGGTCCGTAGCGGTCACGTCCAGGTGACTGGGAGTGACGTGGCGCCGTACACGAGGGTGTTGTTCTTGTACTGGATCTCGTCGAAGGGTACGGCGAGACGGAGGGTCGGGATGCGGATGTAGAGGCGGGCGAAGACCTCCTGGAGCTCGATCCGGGCGAGTTGCTGACCGAGGCACTGATGTGGGCCGAATCCGAAGGCGAGATGTCCAGCGGCGTCCCGGGTCACCGGTACCCTGCCCGCGGAGGTGGAGATGGGACTGCGCGAGGTGAAGCGGGAACGGACCCGCCGGCTGATCGCGGACAAGGCGTTCGAGCTGTTCACCGACCACGGCTTCGGCCGGACCACGGTGGAGCAGATCGCCGCGGCCGCTGAGGTCGGTCCGAGCACGCTGTACCGGTACTTCCCGACCAAGGAGACCCTCGTCCTGGAGTTCGTCGAGGACTGCCTGGTCGACGCGGTGACGTGGTTCCGCGAGCAGCCCGGGCTGGATCTGCCGGACGGCCTGCAGGCGGTGATCGAGCGGGTACTCGCGCAGCTGGAGCGGAACCCGGATCGGGTTCGCGCCGTGTTCGACCTGGCCGCGCAGACGGCCTCGGTGAGCGCGCATCTGAACGAGCTGATCTGGCGCTTCCGCAACGATCTCGCGGTTGAGCTCGTACGCCGACTGCCCGCGAGCGACCCGCGGGACGCCGAGTTCACTGCCACCCTGGCTGCCGGGATCGCGATGAACATCATCGAGACAGTCGTCCGGACTTGGGTCGAGAACCCCGGCGGTACCAAGGTGAACGAGCTGGCTGGGCGCGCGATGACCCTCCTGCGCGGAGGCGGCATCCCGCTCCCGGCAGCCCCAACGTCCGGCCCCTCTCGGCGGCGCGTCATCGGGGCCCGGGAGAATCCTTCGTATGGCTTCTGATCTCGACCCGTCCACCGTTGTCGTCCATGCCGGCCGGCCCGAGCGGGTGCCGAACGCGCCGGTCGGTGAGTCGCCCGTGTTCAGCTCGACGTACGTCGCGGGCGGGGACCGCGGGTACGGCCGGTTCGGCAACGACTCGTGGTCCGCGCTGGAGGAGACGCTCGGGGAGCTCGAAGGCGGCCGTGGGCTGACGTTCGCATCCGGCATGGCGGCCGTCGCGGCGATCATCGATCTCGTCCCGGTCGGCGGCCGGGTGGTCGCGCCGCAGCACGCGTACTCCGGTGTACTCGCACTGCTCGACCAGCAAGCCGCAGCGGGCCGCCTGCAGGTGGAGCGGGTGAACGTCGCGGACACAGAGGCGGTTGTCCGGGCGGTCGACGGCGCCTTCATGCTGTGGATCGAGTCACCCACGAACCCAGCGATGGAGGTCGCGGACATCCCAGTGACCGCCGCCGCCGGTCACGCGGCCGGGGCAATCGTTGTCGTCGACAACACCTTCGCGACCCCGTTGCTGCAGCAGCCGCTCCAACTGGGCGCGGACATCGTGATGCACTCGGCCACCAAGTTCATCGCCGGTCATTCCGACGTCATCCTCGGCGCGGTCATCACGGCCGACGACGACCTGTGGACCGCGATCGAACTCCGCCGCCGCAGCCTCGGGGCGATCCCCGGTCCGATGGAAGCCTGGCTCGCCCTGCGTGGTCTGCGGACGCTCGCGCTACGACTGGAGCGGGCGCAGTCGAACGCGGCATTCCTGGCCCAGCGTTTGCTCGAACACCCGCTGGTCAGCCGGGTGCGCTACCCGGGTCTGCCCGGAGATCCAGGCCGCAAGCGCGCCGAGGCGCAGATGTCGGGCTTCGGCGCGATCCTGTCGATCGAGCTCGGTGGTGACGCCGAAGCCGCGCAGCGGGTCTGCGAGAGCACGCGGCTTTGGGTGCACGCGACCAGCCTCGGCGGCGTCGAGTCGATGCTGGAACGCCGGCGCCGCTGGCCGATCGAGGTCCCGACAATCCCCGAGGATCTGATCCGCCTGGCCGTCGGGATCGAGCACCCTGCCGACCTGTGGGCCGATCTCGAGCAGGCCCTCAGGAACGGGACTTGAGCACCGGCCCGCCGAGGAACGTCAGGACACACAGCACGACCGGCAGGATGAACGCGATGTTCAGCGGCATCCAGTGCGCGAGTCCGCCGATCAACGCCGGCCCGGCGAGCAGACCGACGTACCCGAGTCCGACGACGCGTGCCATCAGCGCGCCGGCCGCGCGCGGGTCGAGGTTGCCGGCGGCGGTGAAGAGTTGCGGTACGCCGCCGGCCAGGCCGAGACCGAAGAGCGCCCATCCGAACAGCGCGACCGGGACCCACGGGACCACGATCACGATGGTGAGGCCGACGGCGGCCATCGCGGCGCCCCACCGGACGATCGCGGCCGGTCCGACGACCGCGGCGACCCGGTCGGTGAGGAACCGGCCCACGGTCATCGCTACCGCGAAAGCGCCGTACGCGTAGGCGGCCGTGCTGACCGACGTACCGAGGATGTCGCGGAAGTGCAGCGCGGCCCAGTCGTTGGCGACGCCCTCGGACAGCATCAGGCCGAACGCGAGTCCGCCGAGCGCCCAGACCAGCTTGGCGGGTGGCTTGGCCCGCTCCTGCTCTGGCTCGTGCTCTTCCCCGATAGTTGCCTCAAGCAAGAAGGGCCGGGCAGCCAGGGCGACGACGATGCACACCACGCCGGACAGGCCGAGCGTGATCTCGGTCGGTACGCCGGCCCGCAGCGTGGCGGCTCCGATCAGCGCGGCGATGGCGCCACCGATCGACCACATCGCATGGAACGCAGCCATGATCGGACGCGGGTAACCACGCTCGACTACGACGGCCTGAGCGTTCATGCCGACATCGATCGAGCCGTTGCCGAAGCCGATCAGGATGAGGGCGAGGCCGAGCGTCCACCAGTTGTGCGCCAGGCCGGGACCGGCGAGGGCGATGCCGAGCAGTACGCCGGCGGCCGGAACGAGACGGCGTTGACCGAGGCGATCGACGAGCGGACCGGCGACCTGCATGCCGGTGAAGGCGGCGCCGCCGAGCACCAGCAGCAAGAGTCCGAGCGTGCTGTGCGAGATGCCGGTCGCGTGCTCGATGTCGGGGATGTGGACGACCCACATGCCGACCGCGAAGCCGTTCAGGCCGAAGTACAGCCAGGTGGCGACGCGGGCGGCTCGCGGCGGAGCGGTCTGCGAACGCAGCTCGGTGCTGGTCACGGGGCCTCCCGGCCTGGACTGAGGAGCGCAGGGAGCGCAGCGACCGGAGTGACGAGGGAAGGCCGGGAGTCAAAGCCCCGTGACCCGCCGCGCCGGAGGCGTGGCATCAATACAGTCAAGAGGCCACCTCTACGAGGACTCCGCGCTGGGCGAGCATGGTTCGCTGGTCCTCCGGGGCTTCGGGGTCGGTGATGATCACGTCGGGGCGGTGAGCGGGGCACACGTAGGCGAGGGCGGCGCGATCCCACTTGGCGGCGTCCGCGAGCACGATCGAGCGAGTGGCGACCTTGAGCGCCTCCTGCTTGACCTCCGCGTCGCCGAGGTCGAACGCGGTGAGACCGGCGTCCAGGCTGAACGCGCACGGGCTGAGCACAGCCAGGTCGAAGCGCAGCGCCCGCAGGGACGCGACCGTCAGCGGGCCGACCAGGGCCAACTCTCCCTTGCGCGCCTCGCCGCCTGGCATCAGTAACCGGATCCTCGGCGCGTCGGCCAACTCGTGGGCGACATGCAACGAGAGCGGCATGACCGTCAGCGCGCGATCGTGGAGCAGGCGGGCGACTTCGAGCGCCGTCGTACCGCTGTCCAGGACGATCGTCTCGCCGTCGTGGATGTGCGCGACAGCGGCCTTCGCGATCGCCTGCTTCGCCGCCACGGCCGCCTGGGCCCGGAGCGAGTACGGCGGTTCGACACCGGAGGGCATCGCGGACACGGCTCCCCCGTGGACGCGCTTGAGCACGCCCTGCACGGCGAGGAAGTCGAGGTCGCGGCGGACCGTCATGTCCGACGCTTCGGTGGCCTCGACCAGTTCCTGGACCGAAACTCGGTCAACAGCCCGTAGTCGTTCTACGATCACTTGATGCCGTTCCGCGCTTCTCACGCGCAGAAACCTACCATCCGCCTGATCGTTCAAACAGATTGCGTGTTTGCTTGTGACTGATGACACCACACTGGTCCGGCGGTCGCGCTACGCCGTGGCGGCGGTGTTCTGCGTGCACGGCGCGGTGACCGGTTCGTTCGCGACCCGGGTGCCATGGATCCAGGAGCATTCGGGCGCATCCCCGGGCCAGCTCGGGCTGGCGCTCGCCTTCCCGGCTCTCGGCGCGGCGCTGATGATGCCGCTCGCCGCCCGGGTGACCCACCGCTTCGGCACCAGGACCGCCCTCCGCGGCCTGCTCGCCCTGTGGACACTCGCGCTGTTCCTCCCCTCGCTCGCCCCGAACCTGCCGACGCTGTGCGCCGCACTCTTCGTCTACGGCGGTACCTCCGGGATGGCCGATGTCGCGATGAACGCGCTCGGGGTCGAGGTCGAGCACCGGCTGAACAAGTCGATCATGTCCGGGCTGCACGGCATGTGGAGTGCGGGAGCGTTGCTCGGTGCTGCGATCGGGACAGTGGCGGCGCATGCCGGGCTGAGTGCCCAGGTCCACCATGCGGTGATGGCCGTCGTACTCACGCTGGTCGGGACCGTGGTGTGTCAGTTCGTGCTGGACGTGCATCCCGACGCGGACGAGGAGCCGCCGGCGCGGTTCACGTTGCCGCCGAAGTCCGCGCTGCTGATCGGGGCGGTCGGATTCTGTGCGGTGTTCGCCGAGGGGGCGAGTCTGGACTGGTCGGCGGTCTACCTGCGCGACATCCTGGACAGCTCTGCCGGGGTCGCGGCCGGTGCGACGACCGGGTTCGCGCTGACGATGACGATCGCGCGGCTCACCGGTGACGCGGTGGTCGACCGCTTCGGCGCCGTACGGACGGTTCGGTGGAGTGGCGTGATCGCCACGGCCGGCGGCGTACTGGTCGTCGTCGCTCCGAGCGCGATCGTGGCGATGGCCGGGTTCGGGCTGATCGGGATCGGGATCGCGGTCGTCGTACCACTCGCCTTCGCGGCCGCCGCCCGGACCGGTACGAACGCCAGCCAGGCGATCGCGGGTGTCGCGACCATCACCTACGCGTCCGGGCTGGTCGCGCCGTCGATCATCGGCGGCATCGCCCAGGCCAGCAACCTGACCGTCTCGTTCATGGTCGTCACCGTCCTCGCCTCCGCGCTGGCCGTGTTCGCCCCAGTACTGCGCACCAGGCCGCGCGTGCGCACCTAGAGCAATCGATCGAGGACCTCCCCCGCCTCGTCGTAACCGGCGTCGCTGATCCGCTGGAGCTCGAGCAGGTCCTTGGCCGCGGCCGCGCGGCGCGTGAGGTGTTCGCCGGCCCGCTCGTTGCCTTCGTCGAGCAGTTCGTTCAGAGCGTCCACGTCGCCGCGCTCGTCGGCCAGGTCGGCGAGGCGGTCCATCGCCTTCTCGTTGCCCTCGTCGGCGAGCGCGCGCAGGGTGTCCCAGTCAGTCATGAGTCGATCATGCGACATTGCCCTTAGGACAAGGTCAAGAATGGATGCGTGCTCACCATCGGACAGCTGGCCCGGTACGTCGGGGTGTCGACGAAGACCGTCCGCGTCTACCACGCGAAGGGGCTGCTGGCCGAGCCGGAACGGGACTCGTCCGGGTATCGCCGCTACCCCGCACAAGCCGTGGTCGACCTGGTGCGGATCCGGACGCTGGCCGAGGCGGGTGTTCCACTGGCGCGGATCCGCGAGCTCGGGTCGGCGCCGGACGACTTCGGAGCCGCGCTGCAGCAGATCGATGCCGAGCTCACCGATCGCATCCGCGGGCTCCGCGACACCCAGCGCCGGCTCCGGAAGCTCGCCGCCGGCGAGGTCCGCCTGCTGCCGGCCGAGATCGATCACCACCTCGCCGGGCTGACCGACCTGGGCTTCACCGACCGCTGGATCGCGATGGAACGCGACCTCTGGATCGTGGTCTACGCCACCCACCCGGAGGTCGCCGACGCCCTCTTCCACGACCAGGCACAGGCCCTCACCGACGCCGATCTCCTGGATCTCTACCTCGCCTACGACCAGGCGCACGATCTGGATCCGGCCGATCTGTTCCTGACCGACTTGGCCGACCGTATCGTTGCCGCGAGCATCGACCGCTACGGCACCGACCTCCCGGGCCTGTCCACCGACTCGGCCATCCCCCAACTCCTCCAGACCACGGTCAACGCGTCCTCGCCGGCCTGGGAGCAACTGGACTCCCTGATCCGCCACCGGCTGGGCGAGCTGGGAGTGGCCGGCTTGGACTGAAAGTGGACAGCCCCGGCACGGACGCCTCACCAGTGATACGAATTCAAGGTGCTCAATTCGATAGGGACGGAATCAGGTCTGCGGTTTCGGATGGCCGGGCCGGAGGATGCACTCGCCGTGGCCGGGCTGCACGCCGACAGTTGGCAACGGCACTACCGCGGTGCCTACGCGGACGCCTTCCTCGACGGGGAACCCGCCGGATTCCTGGCCGGGAGGTGGACCGAGCGACTGGCGACAGCCTCGCCGCAGGCGCGCACCATCGTCGCGGAGTACGACGGGGAACTCGTCGGGCTCGCTCACACAGTCCTCGACTCGGACCCGACCTGGGGTGCGCTGGTCGACAACCTCCACGTGCGGTCCCCACTCAAGCGACAAGGCATCGGGAGCCGTCTGCTCGCCCTGACCGCGCAGGCCGTCCTGGAGGCGGCTCCGTCGTCAGGTCTCTACCTGTGGGTCCTGGAGCAGAACACGGCCGCCCAGCAGTTCTACGAAGCCTGCGGTGGGTCCCGCGGCGACAGTAGCCACGTGCCGCCGCCGGGAGGCGATCCGGCCAACCTCAACGGGACGCCGTCGTGCTTCCGGTACAGCTGGCCCGACCTGTCCGTTCTCGCGGAGCGTGCGTGACAGCATCGGCCGCGGCTCGAGCGCGGTCGCCGGTCATCACCGCGACCGTGTTCCTCGTCGCTTTGTCGCTGCGCCCGGCGCTCACCGCCGTGGGTCCGGTGCTGCCGCGGATCGGCGTCGACGAGCAACTCGGCGAAGGAGTGCTCGGTCTGCTCGGCACGCTGCCGCTGCTGGCGTTCGCCGCTGCCTCACCCATCGTTCACCGGGTCTCCCGGCGCCATGGCATGGAGCGAGCGATCTTCACCTCGCTCCTGATTCTCGCCGTGAGCTGCGTCGTACGGTCGTACACCGGTCCGGCCGGCCTGTGGATCGGCACGGTCTTGATCGGCGCCTCGATCGCGGTCGGAAACGTCCTGGTTCCGGTCGTCCTCAAACGCGACTACGCCGGACATGTGTCCCGGGCGACGGGGGTCTATACGGCGTTCATCACCGGCGGTGCCGCGCTGGCGTCGATCACCGCGGTGCCGATCGCCGACGCGGTCGACTGGCGGCTCGCTCTCGCGGTCTGGGGTGGACTCGCCGTACTGAGCGCCTTGGTGTGGCTGCCGCGAACACTGTCGCCGGAGCCGCTCCCGCCGCCGGTCGCGGACGACGACGCGCCACTGGTGAGCGTCTGGCGGCAGCCGATGGCCTGGCTTGTCACCGGATTCATGGGTCTGCAGTCGACAAGCTTCTATCTGCTCGTCACCTGGCTGCCCAGCATCGAGATCTCGACCGGTGTCTCGGAGCGAGCCACCGGCGTGCACCTTTTCCTCTTCCAGGGCTTCGGCCTCATCGGCGGCCTGTCCATTCCCCGGCTGATGAGGCATCCGGACAATCAGCGGGCCGGCACGATCACCGCCAGCCTTCCCATTCTGATCGCGCTGCTCGGCCTGCTGCTGGCGCCGGGCCTGTCTGTGGTCTGGGCGATCGTCGCCGGCCTGGGCCAGGGTGCGGCCCTGGTCGCCGCACTCACGCTGATCAGCATCCGCGGCCGCAGTCATCACGAGACCACGCAGTTGTCGGGGATGGCGCAGTCCGTCGGTTATCTGCTCGCCGCCACCGGGCCGGTGCTCGCCGGCTATCTGGCCGAGCAGACCGGCGGCTGGGACTCCACTCTGATCGTGTTCGCCGGGCTGTCCGTCGTACAACTCGTCATCGGCGTCGCCGCCGGTCGTGACACCCGTGCGGCGCGGGTGCCACGACCGTAGGACTCACTTGTCGGTGGCGAAGGCGGCGTCGAAGGCGGCCGCGGGCTTGTCGAAGGCGAGGGCTCGGATGACGTTGACGGCCTCGGCGGCGCCGACCTTGCGCTCCATGCCGGCGTCCTCCCACTCGACCGAGATCGGGCCGTCGTAGCCGATCGAGTTCAGCACGCGGAAGCAGTCCTCCCACTGCACGTCGCCGTGGCCGGTGGAGTAGAAGTCCCAGCCGCGCCGCGGGTCGCCCCACGGCAGGTGCGAGCCCAGCCGGCCGTTGCGGCCGCCGCCGACCCGCATCCGGGTGTCCTTGCAGTCGACGTGGTAGATCCGGTCCTTGAAGTCCCACAGGAACGCGACCGGGTCGATGTCCTGCCAGACCATGTGGCTCGGGTCCCAGTTCAGCCCGAACGCCTCACGGTGACCGATCGCCTCCAGCGTCAGTGTGGTGGTCCAGTAGTCATAGGCGATCTCCGACGGGTGCACCTCGTGCGCGAACCGCACGCCCTCCGCGTCGAACACATCGAGGATCGGGTTCCACCGGTCGGCGAAGTCCTGGTAGCCGGCCTCGATCCGCTCCGCCGGCACCGGCGGGAACATCGCGACGTACTGCCAGATCGACGAGCCGGTGAAGCCGATCACCGTGTTCACGCCCAGCTTCGCCGCCGCCCGCGCGGTGTTCTTCAGGTCCTCGGCGGCCCGCTGCCGAACGCCTTCGGCATCGCCGTCGCCCCAGATCCGGGACGGCACGATCGCCTGGTGCCGGAAGTCGATCGGGTTGTCGCAGACCGCCTGGCCGACCAGGTGGTTGGAGATCGCGAACACCTGCAGGTTGTACTTCTCCAGGATGTCCTTGCGCCCCTGGACGTACGAGTCGTCGTCGACCGCCTGCTGGACGTCGAAGTGGTCACCCGAGCAGGCGATCTCGACCCCGTCGTACCCGGCCGAGGAGGCGAACTCGCAGACCTCCTCGAACGGCAGGTCGGCCCACTGACCGGTGAACAGAGTGATCGGACGAGGCATCTCACTGGCTCCTAAGAGTTGTCGACGGTGATCCAGGCGCTGTCGTCCGCAGCCGAACGCAGTACGGCGTCGACCACGCGGGCGGACCGCGCACCGGCGGCGAAATCGGGCAGGCCGTCCGGGTGGTCGCCCAGGACGGCGGCATAGCTGTCGGCGACGAACGAGTCGAACGCGTCCTGGTACCCCTGCGCGTGCCCGGCCGGCAGCCGGTTCACCCGCGCCGCGGGCGGGCTCAGCGTCTCGGGGTCGCGCGTCAGCAGCTGCGATGCGGTACGACGGCCGACCCACAGGCGATCCGCGTCCTCCTGGTCGAAGCCGAAGCTCGACTCGGTGCCGGAGACCTCCAGATACAGCCGGTTCTTCCGGCCGGCCGCGACCTGGCTGACCACGATCGTGCCGACCACACCGGCCTCGGTGCGGAACTGTGCGGTGGCCAGATCCTCGGAGCGGACCTCGACACCACCGCGCTGACCCCGGACGGTCCGCAGTTGCGCACTGATCGCGGCGATCCGGTCGCCGGTGACGAACTCGGTCAGGTCGCACCAATGGGACCCGATGTCCGCGAACGTCCGCGACGGTCCGCCGGTCGAGTCGTCGACCCGCCAGTTCTGGTCGTCCGCGCCGGCCAGCCAGTCCTGCAGGTACGACCCGTGCAGGCTGGTGATCACACCGGCGTCACCGGCGGCGATCCGGGTGCGCAGCTCGCGGACCATCGGGTGGTAGCGGTAGACGAACGGCACGGCGCCGACCAGCTCGGCCTCGAATGCAGCGATCTGCAGTCCGGTCGCGTCGTGGACCGAGGTCGCCAGCGGCTTCTCGCAGATCACGTGCTTGCCGGCCTCGAGGGCCTTCAGCGTCACCTCGAGGTGGGTGTTGTTCGGCGTACAGACGTGGACCACGTCGATGTCGGCGGCAAGCAGTTCGTCGAGGGTCGCGAAACCGCGCTCGGCGCCGGTGGCTTCCGCTGCTGCCTCAGCCCTCGAAGGTGATGATCCAACGGCACCGACCACCGAGGCGCCTGACACCAACGCGGATCTGCCGTGAACGCGGCCCATGAAGCCGCCACCGACGATCCCGACCCGGAGCTTGCGCGCACTGGTGGACACGTCGAAGGACGCTATGTGACACTTTTGAACCCTGTCAAGCAAAAGTCCACCGGCCCAGGGACGGAAGTGCGGCCATGAGCGATCTCGGTACAGCGGAGACCGATGCCGTACTGCGCTTGCTCCTGGACGGACAACCGCGGACCCGCGCCGAACTCATCGACCTCAGCGGCCTGGCCCGGTCCACAGTGACTGGCCGGATCGAGGCATTGGTCGCGTCGGGTTTCGTCGTACCGTCCGGCGAAGCGGCGTCGACCGGCGGGCGACCGCCGGCGCGATTCCGGTTCAATCCCACCGCGCGGCTGATCCTGGCCGCGGACGTCGGAGCGACGCACGTGTCCGTCGCGCTCACCGATCTGACCGGAGAGATCCTGGACCGCGCGACAACCCGGCTGAACATCGCCGAAGGACCCGAGGTGGTCCTGAGCGAGGTCGCGCGGATGGGACGTGTCCTGTTACGAGCAGCACGGCGATCCGTCACGGACCTTGCCGGTACTGGCGTCGGACTGCCGGGACCAGTCGAGCACAGCACCGGCCGCCCGAACCATCCGCCGATCATGCCTGGCTGGGACTCGTACGACGTCGTCGGCCGGCTGAGCCGGGAACACCTCGGACCGGTCCTGGTCGACAACGACGTGAACATCATGGCGCTCGGCGAGCACGCGACGGAGTACGCCGATGTCGAGCACCTGCTGTTCGTGAAGGTCGCCACCGGCATCGGCGCCGGCGTGATCAGCGGCGGCCGGCTTCATCGCGGAGCCCAGGGCGCGGCCGGGGACATCGGGCACATCCAGGCGCCGGGACACCGCGAGGTCTGCCGCTGCGGGAACACGGGCTGTCTCGAGGCGGTCGCGTCGGCCACGGCCGTCGCCGGGCAACTGCGCGCCGCCGGGCTGGAACCGTCGTCGAGTCAGGACGTGGTCGACCTGGTCCGGGCCGGCAACACGATCGCGACCCGTACGATCCGCCAGGCAGGCCGTGAGATCGGCACCGTGCTCGCCGCGGCCGTCAGCCTGCTGAACCCGTCCGTCATCGTGATCGGCGGCTCACTCTCCCAGGCCGGCGACAGCCTGCTGGCCGGCATCCGCGAAGCGATCTATGCCAGATCGTTGCCTCTGGCCACGACCGACCTACGCGTGGTCACCGCACGCTCCGGCCAGGACGCCGCCCTCCGCGGCGCGGCGACCCTGGTGCTTCAGCACCAACTGACAGCGAGCTGATCCACCAGGCCAAGGATCCGGTCCAGGTACGCACGTCCAACTCGTGCCACAGCGCCTTCATGAGGTCCTCGGCCTCGATCAGCGCCAGCGCACGGGGCTTGAGCAACGTGCCTCCGTCGTACGCCGGATCTCCCACGTATCCCTTGGGATCGACGGCCAGCCACGGTTCGCGTTCACCCCGGAGGATGTTGCGGGGATGGAAGTCGCCGTGCACGAGGAGATCCGGCTGATCCCGGCCCAGCTCGTCGACGACGGCGAGCGCGGCGTCCAGCACCGCGTCCGGCAAGACGCCGGGGAAGTCGGCCGCGCCCTGACGCAGTTCCTCTTCCCAGCTGTCGGCCTGGTCCGCCAACCGTGGCAGCTCGGCCGGCGCCGCAACCGACAACCGGCTACTGAGCCGTCCAGCCATCGCGACGATCTGGTCGCCGTCGCCGACCTCCCACAGCGTTGACGGCTGCGCACGCTCGAGCAGCATCGCGAAGCGCTGGTCGTCGCGCTCGTACAGCAGAACGGCGCCGCGGCCTTCCCAAGCGGTGAAGGCGTCCGGCTCATGCACATTGCCGGGATGCGGAAAGGACACCTTGAGCACCGCGGGCCCTGCAGCCGATCGGACCGGCACGATCACACCGACCTGGCCGTGCATGACCGGACCGTCGGCTACGCAGCCCCACTGCGAAAGCAGGTCTTCGATGATTCCGGGCAGCTCGGCCAGCCAGGCCGCGCCTGCCTCTCCTTCGCGATCGATGGTGGATTGTGCGAAGGCGGCCGGGATCATCCCCAGCGCTCCGACTTGGCGGAGCGGGAGACCAGGCTGAAGAGCATGTCCTTCGGGGTCATCTCACCGGCGACGACCTTGGTGACGTGTTCGGCGATCGGCATCTCGACGTCGTGGTGATGCGCCAGCTCGGAGATGGACGCGCAGGACTTCACGCCTTCGGCGACTTGACGGGTCGCACCGGCGATGTCGGCCACCGTCATGCCCTGCCCGAGCTTCTCGCCGAATGTCCGGTTCCGCGACAGCGGCGACGAACACGTCGCGACCAGATCACCCAAGCCGGCCAGCCCCGAGAACGTGTGCTCGTCCGCACCCAGCGCCGTACCGAGGCGTGCGATCTCCGCCAGCCCGCGGGTGATCACCGACGCCCGCGCGTTGTCGCCGAACCCGAGCCCGACCGCCATCCCGACTGCCAAGGCGATCACGTTCTTGCACGCGCCGCCGAGCTCGCAGCCGATCACGTCGACATTCGTGTACGGGCGGAACGTCGGTGAGTGGCACAGCTTCTGCATCCGGGTCGCGGTCCCCTCGTCGGCACACGCGACCACCGCCGCGGCCGGCTGTCCCTCGGCGATCTCGCGCGCCAGGTTGGGACCCGACACCACCGCGATCCGCTCCGGCCCGGCGCCGGTCAGCTCGGCGATCACCTCGCTCATCCGCTTCGTCGTACCGACCTCGACGCCCTTCATCAGGCTGACCAGGGGTACGGCGTTCGGCAGGACGCCGGCCCAGTCCGTCAGGTTCTCCCGCAACGACTGGCTCGGGACCGCGAGTACGACGGCCTCCGCGCCATCGGCCGCCGCGGCCGGGTCGTGGGTCGCTGTGATCGCGTCCGGAAGGCGAAGGCCGGGCAGGTAATCGGCGTTCTCGTGCTGGGTGTTGATCGCCTCGCAGAGCGACTCACGCCGGCCCCAGACGGACACCTGGTTCCCCGCGTTCGCCAGCACGACGGCGAACGCCGTACCCCAGGATCCCGCCCCGAACACCGCCACCTTCGTCATGCCGTCTCCTCACCATCAACTGGCTTGCGGGTTTTGCGCAGGTCGTAGAGCTGCTTGGGCGGGGTCTCGCCGCGCAGTTCGCCGAGCGTCTCGGCGACCGCGGTCATGATCACCTCGGTTGCCTCGTGCAACAGCTCGTTGGTCAGCGGCCTGCTCTCGAACGCACTCAGGTCGACCGGCTTCCCGGCCCGCACCTGGATGGTCTTGCGCGGCAGCAACCGGACCCTGATCTTGCCGGTGTAGGACTTCAGGACGTCCTGCGCACCCCAGTTGGCGATCGGGATCACCGGGCACCCGGTCTGCAGCGCGATCCGGGCCGCCCCGGTCTTGCCCGTCATCGGCCACATGTCCGGGTCGCGGGTGATCGTGCCCTCCGGATACATGCCGACGCATTCGCCCCGCTCGACCGCGGCGACGGCATCCCGGTACGCGTCGGCCGCCTGTGCCGAGTCCCGGTGCACCGGGATCTGCCCGGCACTGGTGATGATCCGGCCGAGGACCGGCAACCTGAAAACCGACGCCTTGCCGAGGAACCGCGGGATCCGGCGGCACTCCCAGATGTAGAACCCGAGCACGAACGGATCGAAGTGCGAGATGTGGTTGGCCGCGAACACCACGCCACCCGACCGCGGCATGTTCTCCCGGCCGGTGAACTGATGCTTGGTGAACACCAGCATGAACGGCTTGACGATCGCCACCACCAGGCCGAACCAGAAGCCCCGGCGTGGCCGGGGATCGCTGCCTTGGCCGTCCACTGTTGCCTCCTGGTCCTCGTCACTGCCATCCGTCATGGGAGAATCCTGCCTGATGGCAGACCTACAGGTCGCTCCCTGGATCCTGGCGATCCCGGTGAAGCGTACGGCGATCGCGAAGAGCCGGCTCGCGTCCGCCTACCCTCAGCACCGGCCGGAGCTCGCCCGCGCCTTCGCTGTCGACACTACTGCGGCCGCCCTCGCCTCTCCCCTGGTGCGCGCGGTCCTGGTCGTCACCGACGATCCCGTGGTGGCCGCGGACGTCACCGCGGTGGGTGCTCGGGTGGTGCCCGACCTCCCGGCCGCGGGCCTGAACGAAGCCTTGCTGCATGGTGCCACTGTCGCGGCTGCGGAGTTCCCGGGCAACGGAGTCGCCGCCCTCTCGGCGGATCTGCCCGCGTTGCGGCCCGCCGAGCTGACCGCCGTACTGGCCGCCTGCGTGGCGCCGCGGTCGTTCGTGATCGACCAGCCCGGCACCGGTACGACGTTGCTCGCCGCAGCTCCCGGGGTCGCGCTGGATCCGCGCTTCGGTGTCGGTTCCGCACTAGCCCACCAGGCCTCCGGCGCGGTCTCCATCCAGCTGGCCGGGATCGAGTCGGTACGGCGAGATGTCGACACGGCGGCCGATCTGGCGCACGCCGTACAACTCGGTGTCGGTCCGGCCACCGCGGACGTGATGTCGCTGGTGCTGGGCGCGGCGACGGGCACCGAGGGCATCGCCTGCTGAAGTACGGTTGGGACATGCAAGCGACCGTGAGCCGGTACGACGGCGAAACCTTCTCCGGATCCGTGCTGACCGACACCGGGATCGAGCTCCCCTTCACCGTGCATGCCGTCGCCCACACCCCGGTCCGGCATCTGCGCGTCGGCCAGCGGGTCCGGCTGGAAACCACGGGATCCGGCGCCAGTCTGGCCGTCAGCAAGGTCGAGTTCGCCACCGAACTCTAGACCGTTGCCGCAGGCATCCTGAGGGTTTGCCCACACGGCGAAGGCCGGTCGCCCCTGGAATGGGGAGACCGGCCTTCGCTGTAGTGCGGTTACTGCGGTGCTGCAGTGCTTGAAGGTCAGCGAGTAGCTGCGCGCTTCGCCGGTGCCTTCTTGGCGGGGGCCTTCTTGGCCGGCGCCTTCTTGGCAACGGTCTTGGCCGGGGCCTTCTTCGCCGGCGCCTTCTTGGCCGGGGCCTTCTTGGCAACGGTCTTGGCCGGGGCCTTCTTCGCAACCGTCTTGGTCGCCGTCGCCTTCTTGGCGGCGGCGGTCTTGGTCGCCGTGGTCCTGGTCGCCGCGGCCTTGGCCGGAGCGGCCTTGGCCGGAGCGGCCTTCTTCGCCGGGGCGGCCGCCTTGGTCGCGGTCGCGGCCGGCTTCGGCACGACCAGCTTCGGCAGCTTCTTCGCGCCGGAGACAACGGCCTTCAGCTCCGCACCCGCGCGGAACTTCGGAACCACGGTCTTCTTGGCACGCTTGGTCTCACCGGTCCGCGGGTTGCGCACGATGCGCGCGCCACGCTCGATGGCCTCGAAGGCACCGAAACCGGTGATGGCGACCTTGCCGCCCTTCTTGGTCAGCTCGCGCTCCACGGTGTCGATCACCGATTCCAAAGCGTGCTGGGCCTGGCGGCGGTTTCCGTCGAAGTGCACTGCGAGCGCTTCGACCAACTGGCTCTTGTTCACTGCTTCCCTCCGTGAACGTAGGCGTCGAGCACAGCGCTCGATCTCACGTGAACGTTATGGACTCAACACGCCGCGCACAAACACCAACGCGGCAATTCGGCCTTGTTTTAGGCGATTCGTACCACAATTTGGCCCGATCCGCCCCTCCTGAGTCCCCGAATCCCTTCAGAGCAACGATCCGGTCCCCAGCTGTCACCGCCTCAGCGACCCTTACCGCGCAGCATTCGCAGCCCTGACTGGGCCGTGTCGAGGCCGCGGGCCACGGCCGTGTCACCCTTCCGGGCCCGCAACTCCGCAGCCGCTTTGCCCAGCAGCCAGTCCAGCAACGGTACGGCGATCACCAGCACTGCCCACAGGATCAGGCGCCGGCGCAGGAACAACCACATAGCTGTCCACCTCCTTGGCAGACAGCATGTCAGAGCCAGCTGAGTCGTTTGAAGATGAGGTACAGGCCACCGCAGACCATGCCCATCAGGCCGATCGCGAACGGGTAGCCGTACTGCCAGTGCAGTTCGGGCATGTTGTCGAAGTTCATCCCGTAGACGGTGCCGATCAACGTCGGCGCGAACAGGATGGCCGCCCAGGCGGAGATCTTCTTGACCTCTTCGTTCTGCGCGCTGCTGGCGATCGCGAGGCTCTTCATCTCCTCGTTCTGCTGCTGCGCCACCAGGGTCGAGTTCACGGTCAGGATGTCGCGGAGCAGTTCGCGGAAACCGTCGACCTTCTCCACCACCTCGGTCACGTGGTCGGCCACATCGCGCAGTGAACGTTGCAGTTCCTCGTCGACGCCGTACTTCTCGAAACCGCCGCGCAGCGACTCGAGCATGCCGACCAGCGGCCGGGTCGCGCGCTGGAACTCGATCACCTCGCGGGACAGTTCGTAGATGCGCCGCGACACCTTGGGGTCACCGCGGAACACCTCGGTCTCGATCTCGTCGATGTCGTTCTCGAGACCGGCGACCACCGGTGCGTAACCGTCGACCACCTTGTCCATGATCGCGTAGAGCACGGCCTCGGTGCCCCGGCCGAGCAGTTCGGGATCGCGTTCGACCCGGCGCCGTACGGCGGCCAGGTTCGGCGCTTCGGCATGCCGGACAGTCACCACGAAGTCCGGGCCGACGAACACGTGCACCTCGCCGAACTCGACCTCCTCGGTCGCGTCCCGGTAGCGAGCGGCCTTCAGGACGACGAACAACGTGTCGCCGTACCGCTCCAGTTTGGGCCGCTGGTGGGCCTGGATGGCGTCCTCGATGGCCAGCTCGTGCAGGTCGAACTCCATTGCCAGCGACGCGAGCTCACGGCTGTCCGGCCGGTACAGGCCGATCCAGGCCAGGCTCTGCGGAGCCTTGTGCAGGACGCGATAGGTCTCGGCCAGCGATCCCGGGGACGCGACCCGCCGGCCGCCGCAGTAGATCGCACTGTCGACGACGCTGTGCCCCTTGGGCTTCGGGGCCTCGCGTGGCTTCTCGACCGGCTCGACAGCGGGAACAGCATGCTTGCGGGCGGCAGTACGGAGCGACGGGGTGCGGCCGAAGGCGCGCAGAGTGCGCAGGCGCAGGTCGGACATAAGTCCTCCAAGTGCGGTGAAGCGAGTGAGTGAGGGCACGCATCTGCCCGACCCCCACGGCACTCAAGCCGCAACTACCAGAGGATTCTGCCTCTCAAGGTCGAGCGAGATCGGTATGTCTGGAGGGCTCGCTGGTCACCAGCGCCTCACCTCCTTGATCTCGCAAACCTTGTTCTGACAACCACGCAAGGGTAACACCAGAGTTATCGCCTCCGATGTTCTTTCCGTTACACAAGGGTTTCGCCCACCCCCGAGGCGGGGATGGGCGAAAGCCGCGCGGTGACCCTAGGTGGGCGCTAGGCCCTGGCGGGCAGGGTCGCGGGTTTGAACGCGGGCCGGGTCGCTTCGTAGGCGGCGATATCGGCCTCGTGCGACAGGGTGATGCCGACGTCGTCGAGACCGTTCAGCAGCCGGTAGCGGGTGTAGTCGTCGATGTCGAACGGCGCCGAGACGTCACCGGCCGAGATCGTCTTGTTCTCCAGGTCGACCGTCACCTTGGTGCCCGGGTCGGCCTCGATCGTGGCCCACAACTTCTCGACTACGTCCTGCTCCACCAGAGCCGCGAGCAGCCCGGCCTTGCCCGAGTTGCCGCGGAAGATGTCGCCGAACCGCGACGACACGACCACGCGGAACCCGTAGTCGAGCAAGGCCCAGACCGCGTGCTCCCGGGACGATCCGGTGCCGAAGTCCGGTCCGGCCACGAGCACCGAGACGCCGTCGTACTCAGGCTGGTTGAGGACGAAGGAAGGATCGTTGCGCCAGGCCGCGAACAGTCCGTCCTCGAAGCCGGTCCGGGTGACCCGCTTCAGATACACGGCCGGGATGATCTGGTCGGTGTCGACGTTGCTCCGGCGCAGCGGGGCCGCCGTACCGATGTGCTGGGTGAAGGCTTCCATGATTCTGCTGCTCCTCAGACGTTCTCGGGTACGGCGACGTCGACCGGCGGAAGGTCCGCCGGGGCGGCGAGGGTCCCGGTGACCGCGGTCGCGGCGGCGACCAGCGGCGAGACCAGATGCGTCCGGCCGCCCTTGCCCTGACGGCCTTCGAAGTTCCGGTTCGAGGTGGACGCGCTGCGCTCACCCGGGGCCAACTGGTCCGGGTTCATGCCCAGGCACATCGAGCACCCGGCGCCGCGCCATTCGGCGCCGGCGTCCTTGAAGATCGTGTCCAGGCCCTCGGCCTCGGCCTGCAACCGGACCCGGCCCGAACCCGGGACCACGAGCATCCGGGTGCCCTCGGCAACCTTCCGGCCGGCCAGCACTCCCGCGGCGGCGCGCAGGTCCTCGATCCGGCCGTTGGTGCAGGAGCCCAGGAACACTGTGTCCACGTGGATCTCGCGCATCGGCGTACCGGCGGTGAGGCCCATGTACTCCAGCGCCCGCTCGGCGGCGACCTTGTCGTTCTCGTTGTCGAAGTCGTCCGGCGACGGGACGCTCTCCGACAGCGGGATGCCCTGGCCGGGGTTGGTGCCCCAGGTGACGAACGGCGCGATGTCCTCGGCGCGCAGGACGACCTCGCGATCGAAGGTCGCGTCCGCGTCGGTGGCCAGGCTCTTCCAGTACTCGACGGCCGCCTCCCAGTCGACGCCCTGCGGCGCGTGCGGCTTGTCCTGCAGGTAGTCGAACGTCGTCTCGTCCGGCGCGATCATGCCGGCCTTGGCGCCCCACTCGATCGACATGTTGCAGATCGTCATCCGGGCTTCCATGCTCAACGCGCGGATCGCCTCGCCGCGGTACTCGACGATGTAGCCCTGGCCGCCGCCGGTGCCGACCTGCGCGATCAACGCCAGCACCAGGTCCTTCGCGGACACGCCGTCCGGCAGTACGCCGTCGACGGTCACGGCCATCGTCTTCGGCCGGGCCTGCATCAGCGTCTGGGTGGCCAGCACGTGCTCGACCTCGCTGGTGCCGATGCCGAAGGCAATCGCTCCGAACGCGCCGTGGGTGGAGGTGTGGCTGTCACCGCAGACCACGGTCATGCCGGGCTGGGTCAGGCCGAGCTGCGGGCCGATCACGTGCACGACGCCCTGGTCCGGGTCGCCGAGGGTGTGGATCCGGATGCCGAACTCCTCGGCGTTCTTCCGCAGGGTGTCGACCTGCGTGCGCGAGACCGGGTCCGCGATCGGCTTGTCCACGTCGTACGTCGGGACGTTGTGGTCCTCGGTGGCGATGGTCAGGTCGGGCCGGCGGACCGGGCGGCCGGCCAGCCGGAGGCCGTCGAACGCCTGCGGGCTGGTCACCTCGTGGACCAGGTGGAGGTCGATGTAGAGGAGGTCGGGTTCTCCGTCGGCATGGCGCACGACGTGCGCATCCCAGACCTTTTCCGACAACGTCCTACCCATCAGACTTCTCCTTTGAGGTATGTGTGGGGTGCTATCGCTCACAGTGCTCTGCACGAGGGCGGATTAGCGACTTGCGTTCCACGATTCGAGACGGCAATATCGTCCCATGGACAACTCTAGCGGAGTCGGCGTTCTCGACAAAGCAGCCCTCGTTCTGTCCGCGCTCGAGTCCGGGCCGGCGACCCTGGCCGGTCTGGTGGCGGCCACGGGTCTGGCTCGGCCGACCGCGCACCGGCTGGCGGTGGCACTGGAGCACCACCGTCTGGTCGGCCGCGACATGCAGGGACGGTTCGTGCTCGGCCCGCGACTCAGCGAGTTGGCCTCGGCCGCCGGTGAGGACCGGCTGCTCGCGACGGCCGGCCCGGTGCTGGCCCGGCTGCGCGACATCACCGGTGAGTCGGCACAGCTGTTCCGCCGCCAGGGTGAGTACCGGGTGTGCGTCGCCGCCGCCGAGCGTCCGTCCGGCCTGCGCGACACCGTCCCGGTCGGCAGCCAGCTGACCATGGCCGCCGGTTCGGCGGCGCAAATACTGCTCGCCTGGGAGGACCCGGAGCGGATGCACCGCGGCCTTCACAACGCGACCTTCAACGCCGCCGCATTGGCCGGCGTACGGCGTCGCGGCTGGGCCCACTCGGTCGGCGAACGGGAGCAGGGCGTCGCGTCCGTCTCGGCCCCGGTCCGCTCGCCTTCGGGCAAGGTCATCGCCGCGGTGTCCGTGTCGGGCCCGATCGAACGCCTCTCCCGCCAGCCCGGCCGCATGCACGCTCCTGCCGTGATGGCCGCCGCCGAGCGTCTCTCGGAGGCACTGCGCCGCGCCTCTGAGTAGTTGCACCCTGATCGCCGTCGGCCTCTCGGTCCGCCGCGAGATCTCCAGCCCGGCCCACACGAGTCCATCACCGGCCTAGAAAACCAGTCCGGGGTCCGGCCTGGACGGCGGGCCTACAGTGAGTGCTGTGGCGTTGCGAGTTGTCTTTGCGGATGACAACTTCCTCGTGCGCGAAGGCATCTCCGCGCTGCTCGCCGAGACCGAGGACGTCGAGCTCGTCGACGTGGTCACCGATCCGGCCGCACTGCTGGAGTCCGTGGCCCGGCACCGGCCGGACGCCGTCCTGACCGACATCCGGATGCCTCCGACCTTCACGACCGAGGGCATCGACGCGGCCAAGCGGATCCGCGCCGACCACCCGTCGATCGGGGTCGTCGTGCTGTCGCAGTACGTCGAGGAGGACTACGCGTTCGACCTGCTGTCCGACGGCGTCGCCGGCCTGGGGTACCTGCTGAAGGAACGGGTGTCGCAGCGCGACGAGCTGCTGCGAGCCCTGTACGACGTTGCGCGCGGCGGCTCCGTCCTCGATGCCCGGGTGGTCGAGGGTCTGCTTGCGCGCAAGGCGCGGGATGCGCGGTCACCGTTGCCCGGCCTGACCGAGCGGGAGCGCGAGGTGCTCCAGGAACTCGCCGCCGGCCGCAGCAACGAGGCGACGGCCAAGGCCCTCTTCATGAGCACCCGGGCCGTCGAGAAACACATCAGCTCGCTGTTCCAGAAACTGGGCCTGGCCGACGAGTCCGACGTCAACCGGCGCGTGATGGCCGTCCTCGCCTACCTCGAGGCGACCGGTGGACAGTCCGGCCGCTGACGTCCGCGGGGGTCAGCCGAACCAGTCCAGGCGGACAGCACCATGTTGCCGCCACGGCCTTGTCACCCACGATGGCGGACAGGAGGTGAGCCAGTGGCCGACGTACGCGTCCTGATCGTGGACGACCAGGAGCCGTTTCGCCGGGCGATCGCTGCCGTCGTGGCGGAGACCGACGGCTTCGTCGTCGTCGCGTCCACGTCGTCCGGCGAGGAGGCGCTGCTCGTCGTCACGAGGCTGCGCCCGGGCCTCGTCCTGATGGACGTCAATCTGCCCGGCATCGACGGGATCGAGGCCACCCGGCAGATCACCAAGGACGCCGATGCGCCGGTCGTCGTACTGCTCTCGACCTATGACCGGGAGGAGTTCGACATCTCCGGCTGTGGAGCTACGTCGTACCTGGCCAAGGCCGCGTTCGGTCCGGACCTGCTCACGGCCGCGTGGGCTCGTCGGGATCAACCGGAATGCTGACCGACAGCTGATCCTCCCGATCGAGCGACAGCCGTCCGCCCGCCGCCTCGACCCGGTCGACGATCGCCTGTACATCGATCTGGCCGCGGGCGAGGCCATCGATCTGCACGACCAGCTCCGACGCCACGATCCGGAGGTCGATCCGGGCGGCGACGGACCCGGCGCGCACCGCCTCGACACAGCAGAAGTAGACCGCCGCCTCAACCCTGGCCGCGAACCGTCGATCAGCCGCCGGCTCGACGTGCAGAGTTACCGCCGAACCGTTCCGCGCCAGGTGCGAGCTGAGGGCGTGGGCCAGGCCTGCGCGAGCCAACTGGGTGGGGAACAGCCCTCGGGTCAATGCCCGCAACGACTCGAGTGCGGCGTTCGTCTCGTCCACAAGGTGCTCGAGCTCGTCCGTCGCCGCGCTCCCCGACGTGGCGACGCTGAGGCCGCTCAACCGCTCGGGCATCGGCTGGAGATGGGACAGCACCTCCCGGGAGATCGCGGATTCCAGCCGGCAGCGAGCGGCGTCATCGGCCGCGATGATCCTTCGCCGCGACTCCGCCAGGGCAGCGGTGGTGCGATCGAGGGCAGTCACGTGCCCCGCCAGCTCGGACTCCATCGCGGCGTTGCGGAAGGCGAGCGCGGTCTGGTCGGCCAGATCCTGCAGCAGTTGCTCGTCCGCGGCCCGGAGCCCGCGCCCCTTCGGCATCGTGACGCCGATACTGCCGAGGGTGTCGCCACCCTGCCGGACAGGCACCTGGTACTCCGGCGATCCGTCGGACGGGACCGGCCAAGCGACGGAAAGCCCCACCAGGCCGGGAACTCTGAGGTCTGCGGTGGAGGACTGCGCGGAGACCGCGCGCCCGGCCGCTTCCGCGACAGCGGGCAGCAGCGCACTCGGTGACGGTGGCTCCGCGAGCCGGCGGCTGAACTCGGAGAGCGCCTCGTAAGGCTGCGCCCTGGCTCCGTACGCGAGCCGGTTCGCCAGCCGGACGACCCGTTGGCGGAGTGGCTGGAAGGCGAGCGCGACCAACGCCGTGGCGAGCAGCGAAAGCCAGAATCCACTGGTCTGGGTGTGGAGCAGGGCCGCGACCGCAAGGACCAGGCCGGTGTAGCCGATCCCGGCGAAGATGGTGCCCAAGGCGAGGACGACGGCCCGGTTGATGATCAGGTCCAGGTCGAACAGCCGGTAGCGCAGGACGGCGACGGCGAACAGCAATGGGAGGCAGAAGTAGGAGAAGAACAGTGGGAGGCTCGAGACCCAGGTCTGCTGACCGCCGTTGAACAGCTGGACGACGATCAAGAAGACGAAGCTCAGGGCAACGAACGCCACCGACAGCGCCATCAACCGCACCTGCTGCCGCTGCACTCCCTGGCTGCGATGCATCCGGAGGACCATGGAGACCATCGCGGCGACCAAGCCGATGGCGATGAAAGGAAATCCGACCAGGGACAGCAGGCTGCCGAGCGGCCCGACGACGTCCTGGTGGTCGATGTCGAACCCGGCCGGCGACAGGGTGAGCAGGCTTCCGGCGTAACCGGCGTATCCCACCAACGTCACGACGACCGCCGCGCGCCAGCGGCGGGACAGGAGCCGGCCGTCCGGCGCGACCAGGAACAGGATGGCCAGCGCGGCCAGTGAAAGCTGTCCACCCAACAGGGCGGAGATCCAGCCGGAGATTCCGCCGAGGCTCCGCGGCCCCGGCCCGTCGGCCCTGACCACCCACACGCCGTACGCCTCGGTCAGCAACGAGATCGCCGAGAGGAAACCGATCAGGCAGAGCAGCCAGCCGATCGGGTGCCGCGCCCACCGGGCCACGATCAGCGCGCCCATCGCGGCGCATCCCACGACCGCGCCGGTGACGAACGGGAACCCGTGCACGGCGACCGCTTCCTCGGACAGCAACGGCCGGTACGCCGAGGTGACCCAGACGTCCGCGCCGGCGATGAGTACGGTCAACCCCGTCAGCACCCAGGCCACCCGCGCGTACATCTCAGTCCCCCGGCCGGCGCGCGCCCGGCAGCCTAGCGGCGACCAGCGTGCCGCGCGAAGGTGTGGTTTCGATGGTCAACGTTCCACCGGCCGACTCGACCCGGTCACGCATGTTGGCCAGCCCCGCACCGGCTCGCGCCGCCGCGAGATCGAACCCGGCACCATCGTCGTGGACCGTCACCTCCAGGACCGCGGGACCGCCGCGCAGATCCACGCGGATCGCCTTGGCCGACGAGTGTTTGGCCGAGTTCTGGAGCGCTTCCAGCGCGCAGAAGTATGCCGCGGCCTCGACGCCGGCCGGGTACCGGCCGAGGTCACCGGCAACCAGTTCGGCCGGCAGCGGGCTGCGGGAGATCGCCGTCCGGAGCGCGGCCGCGAGCCCTTCGTCGACGAGCAGGCTCGGGTAGATGCCGCGCGAGAGGCTGGTGATCGTCTCGATCGTCACGGTGGCCGCCTTGCACTGCTCCGCGAGCAGTCGATCGGCCCGCTGCGGCGACCGTCCGGCCAAGGTGTGGGCAAGTCTCAGGTTCACCGCGAGCGCGACCAGATGCTGTTGAGCGCCGTCGTGGATATCGCGCTCGAGCCGCTTCCGCTCGGCGTCCTGAGCGTCGACGAGACGTTGCCTCGACCTTCGCAGTTCCTCCGCGAGCGTGGACAACTCCGCGAGCCGATGCATGAGCTCTGCCCGCAATCGTGCGCCGCGCAGTACCAGGCCGGCCTGGTCGGCGAGCCCGGCGAAGAGCCGTTCCTCGACCGGAGTGAGCGGTACGTTCTCATGTTCTTGCACCACCAGAACGCCCAGCAGTTCGCCGGCCTGGCGCACTGGCAACTCCCGTCGGCCGGGCAGTTCGCGTGCCACCGCTTCGACCACCGGCGATCCGTCTGCGGGTGGCCAGGTTGCGGCGAGCCTCAACCGGCCGTCCACCATCAGCCAGACCTGCGTTGCCTTCGCCCCCGTGCCGGCGGCCAGCACTTCGGCCATCCTGGCCGGCAAGTCTTCCTCGGCCGGGCCGCCGATCAGTGCCGGCGAGAACTTGCTCAACACCTCGTACGGCGACTGCGACCCACCGTGCACCAACCGCGACATGACGACCTCGAGCCGTGACTGCACCCAGCCGAAGGACAGTGCCACCACCGCGGTCGCCAACACCGACAGTCCTCCATGCGGCGACGAGGTGTGGCCGATGAGCGCTCCGCCGCCCAGAACGATGAGGACGTACACCAGCACCACGAACACCACGAGCCCACCCAGCACCAGCAGACCAGCGAGTTGTTCACGGCCAGTACGCCGTCGCCCCCACAACCTCACCTCTGCAGTCTGCGCCCACGGTCGCCGGGATGGGAGTGCCCGAACCCCAGGGGTGGGGTCAGCCGCACGATCGTCCGCCGATTGCCCGCGGGCAGCGCCCGTGTGCCGTGCGCCCAGCCCGATGGGATCGGAAGGCCGAAACGCCTTTGCTTGAAGCACGCCGCTCGACCGGGGGGTCGAACCAGGCACCACGAATCCAGGCACAGGGGAGAAACACACATGTCTGCCACCATCAGCACCACCACTGTCGCAACGGCCGCAGCCCGGGCCGAGGGCGTCAGCAAGTTCTACGGCACCGGCGACGCGACCATCGCCGCGCTGAAAGACGTCAACGTCAGCCTCGAGGCCGGCCATTTCACCGCGATCATGGGACCGTCGGGCTCGGGCAAGTCGACCTTGCTGCACATGCTCGCCGGCCTCGACCGGCCCTCGTCGGGCGAGGTGTTCCTCGGCGACACCCGGATCACCTCGCTCAACGACAAGGCGCTCACGCTGCTGCGCCGGGACCAGATCGGCTTCATCTTCCAGTCGTTCAACCTGCTGCCGACGATGACCGCGGCGGAGAACATCGTTCTTCCGATCCGCATCGCCGGCCGCAAGCCGGACGAGATCTGGGTCGCGTCGATCGTCGACAAGCTGGGCCTCAAGAACCGGTTGACCCATCGCCCGACCGAGCTGTCCGGTGGGCAGCAGCAACGGGTGGCAGCGGCCCGCGCGCTCGCCTCGCGTCCGCAGATCGTCTTCGCGGACGAGCCCACCGGTGCACTCGACTCCGCGGCTGGAACCGAGCTGCTCGGCTTCCTGCGCAAGGCCGTCAAGGAACTCGGCCAGACCGTCGTCATGGTCACCCACGACCCGACCGCCGCCAGCTATGCCGACCGGGTCCTGTTCCTGGCCGACGGTCACGTCGTCGACGAGATGTTCGAGCCGACGGCCGACGCCGTCCTCGACTTCATGAAGCACCTAGGAGCCTGAACCATGTTCACCGCAACGCTGCGCGGCATGCTCGCGCACAAGGTGCGCCTCGTCCTGACCGTGGCCTCGATCGCGCTCGGGGTCGCCTTCCTGGCCGGCACCCTCGTCCTGACCGACACCATGCACCTGGCGTTCAACCAGCTGTTCGGCAAGGTCTCCGGCGGCACCGACGCGGTCGTTCGCGCCGAGGCCGCCTACAGCCAGTCCGAAGGCATCAGCACCAGCCGGGGTCCCATCCCCGCCGCTGTCCTCGCCCAGGTCAGCAAGGCCGACGGGGTCCGTACCGCCGAGGGCTCGGTCACCGGCTACGCGCTGCTGACCGACAACGGTGGCCGGGCCGTGCTGACCAGCGGTGGAGCTCCCACCATGGGCTACAGCCTGCCGGCCGATCCCGCGCTGCGCGGTGACGTCAAGATCCTCACCGGCACCGCACCTTCGGGTGCGCATCAGGTGGCGATCGACGCCACCAGCGCCGAGGAGCACCACATCGCGCTCGGCTCCACGATCAAGGTGCTGTTCAACGGTCCGGCCGAGAAGTTCACCGTCGTCGGCACCGTCGGGTTCGGCGGCGAGAAGAACCTCGGCGGTACGACGGGGGCCTACTTCGACTCCGCCACCGCGCAGAGGGTGCTGGGAGCGCCCGGTCTCTTCGACTCGATCAACGTCAGCGCCGACCCCGGAGTGGCACCCGCCGACCTGGTGCAACGGATCACCAAGGTGCTGCCCGACGGCGCCGAGGCAGTGACCGGTGCGACCGTGGTGAAGGAATCCACGGACGCGGTGAACAAGGACCTGAAGTTCGTCACCGTGCTGTTCATGATCTTCGCCGGGATCGCCTTGTTCGTGGGCTCGTTCATCATCTGGAACACGTTCACCATGACGATCACCCAGCGATCCCGCGAGATCGCCCTGCTGCGGGCCATCGGCGCCACCCGGCGCCAGGTGAACCGGAGCCTGGTGCTCGAGGCGCTGCTGCTCGGCATCCTCGCGTCGGCCGTCGGTATCGGTCTCGGCCTGCTCGTCGCCAAGGGCCTCAACCTGCTGATGGACCTGGTCGGCTTCAGCCTGCCCAGTACGTCGATGCAGGTGGAACCGCGCACCATCGTGGTGTCTCTGCTGGTCGGCACCGTGGTCACGGTCGTGGCGGCCCTCGTCCCGGCCTACCGGGCGACGAAGGTGCTGCCGGTCGAGGCGCTGCGTGAAGCGGTACCAGGCTCCGGCAACCCGACGAAGAAGCGCATCATCAGCGGCGCCGTCGTGACTGCGGTCGGCCTGACCGGACTGTTCCTGACCTTGTACACCGACCTGAGCATGAAGCTGTTCGGCCCCAGCCTGCTGGCGATCATCGTCGGCGTCCTCATGCTGCTGCCGGCTGCCACCCGTCCGCTCGCGGCGCTGATCGGCGTCCCGCTGCGGCTGCGTGGCATGCCCGGCGAGCTGGCCCGGCAGAACGCGATGCGCAACCCACGCCGTACGTCGTCCACGGCCGCCGCCCTGATGGTCGGCCTGACCCTGGTCGTCAGCATGGGTGTGTTCGCCTCGTCGCTGAAGGCGTCGTTCACCGACATCATCGGGGACTCGACCAACGCCGCCCTGTTCATCACTCCGTCGAGCAAACAGGGTCCGGGCTACAGCCCCGAGGCGATCAAGGTGGTCCAGGGCGTGTCCGGGGTCGACAAGGTCTCCGCCAGCGGCTGGGGGCAAGCCCGGTTCGACGGCGTGGATTCGAGCTACTCCTCGGTCGACCCCGCGACCGCGACCGCCGGGCTGAACCTGCGGTTGTCGGCCGGCTCGGTGTCGAACCTCGGCACCAGCGGGATCGTCGTGGCGCAGTCCGCCGCGACCACCCACGGGTGGAAGGTCGGCGACACTATCGGGACCGAGTTCGCCGCGACCGGCAAGCACACGATGAAGGTCGTCGGTATCTACGACAGCAAGGGCTGGATCAGCGACGACTTCGTCATCAGCATCGCTGCTCAGACCGCCGCTGCCGGTCCGCAGCTGATCACGTCCGGCTTGGTCACGCTCGCACCCGGCGCCGACCGGTCGACGGTCCAGCAGGCCATCACCGCGGCGCTGGCCGCCCACCCCGACGCGAAGGTTCTCGATCGCAAGGGATTCGAGAAGGAGGCCAGCGGTTTCATCGACCAGCTGCTCTCGTTCGTCACCGTGATGTTGATGCTGGCGGTCCTGATCGCCCTGCTGGGCATCGTCAACACCCTGGTGTTGTCGGTCTTCGAGCGGACCCGTGAGCTGGGCCTGCTCCGGGCGGTCGGCATGACGCGGGCCCAGGTCCGGGCGATGGTGCGCTGGGAGTCCGTGGTGATCTCCCTGATCGGTGCGCTGGCCGGAGCCGCCCTCGGCATCGGCTTGGGGCTCGCACTGTCGCAGGCACTCGCGGACGAGGGCATCAAGGCCATCTCGATCCCCGGCCTGCAGGTAGCGCTGTATGTGGTGCTGGCCGCGGTCGCCGGGGTCCTGGCGGCCGTCGGACCGGCCAGGTCGGCCGCCAAGGTCGATGTCCTGAAGGCGGTGGTGGCGGACTGAGCGCACACAGACGAAGGCCCCGGACCATGAGGTCCGGGGCCTTGCGTTTTCTCTGGTAGCCCCGACGGGATTCGAACCCGCGCTACCGCCTTGAGAGGGCGGCGTGCTAGGCCGCTACACAACGGGGCCAGAGGGTTGTCGTCCGGCCCTTCCGGGCCGGGCAACGAGGTTGAACTCTACCGATTTCCATCGGTGCGGTCCAATCCGCTGGGGTACTAGGACTCGAACCTAGACTAACTGAACCAGAATCAGACGGGCTGCCAATTACCCCATACCCCAAAGGCATTTCACTGCCGTTGTGAGACCGTCTCCGCCCTCACAACCTGGCTCGAAGAGAGTACCCGAGCAAGAGCCCGGACACCAAAACGAGCCCCCCTCCGGCAGGTTGTCACTCCCGTCACACCAGCCTCGTGCGGTCGGTCGGCGCCACGGTCAGCGGCAGCTCGCACAGAGTCGCCAGCTCCATCCGCCGGGCCACCCACAACGCGACCGCGCCGAACGCCACGAACTTCACCACATCAAGCGTCACCAGCCCCCATGGCGCGTCCTGCACGCCCAGGCTCGCACCCACGCTGTTCGTCAGCGCCGCGAACACGAACGTCACCACGTTGTTCGCCGCGTGTGCCGCGATCGATGCCTCGAGTCCACCCGTGCGTACGACGAGCAGCGCCGCGACCAGCCCGAACGCGAACCGGTCCAGGAACAGCGCCGGACTCTGCCACGGCCAGACCCCGTGCGCCATCGTGAACACCAGGGTCGTGACGAGGATCGCCACCAGCGAACTCCGCACCAGCGCCCCGACCGCCTGCAGCAGGTAGCCGCGGAAGAAGTACTCCTCCCCCGCCGCCTGGAACGTCGAGGACAGCAGTGTGACCGCGATCACCGCGACCGCATCCGGCGCCGCGCCACCGCCATGGCGTTCACCACCGGCGAGCTCGATGCCACCGATCTGGATGACCGCGAGCATCACCAGCTCGAGCGCCACGGCGATCACCGCGAACCACGCCAGCGCCCGCCAGCGCAGCCGGCCGACCACCGAGGACAACAGCCCCGGGGTCTGCCGGTTCAACTTCCGCGCGACCAGCATGCTCAGCGGAATCAGGACGATCAGCGACAGGTTCGTCGCCAGCAGCCCGAACCACGAGACCGTGCCGTCGGGATCCTTCCGGATGCTCTGTTGGACGCCCAGGATGATCAGGCTGACGATCATCCAGGCGACCAGGATCGTGAAGGCCCCGATCACGACGAATCCGCGCGGGGCGTCCGGGTTCCGCAGCAGGCGCTGGTACGGCGTCCCTGCGTCGGCCCGCTCCATGGCCGTCATCACGCCGTACGGCGGGCCCGCTCGAGCCGGTGCAGTGACTTCTCCCGGCCCAGCAGTTCCAGCGACTCGAACAACGGCGGCGAGATCCGGCGCCCGGAGATCGCCACCCGGACCGGGCCGAACGCGTTCTTCGGCTTCAGCCCGAGCCCGTCGATGAGCGATGCCCGCAGGGCCGCCTCGATCGCCTCGGTCGTCCACTCGACATCGGCCAGCGCCTTCGCCGACGCCTCCAGTACGGTGCCCGCGTCGCCGGTCAGTACCTTGGCCGCGGCGTCGGGGTCGACCGTGAACGCGTCCTCGTCGACGAACAGGAACCCGAGCATGTCGACCGACTCGGACAGCGTGTTCATCCGCTCCTGCACCAGCGGTACGGCGGCCCGCAGGACGGCGAGCTGCTCGTCCGACGGCTCGGCCGGGAGCAGGCCGTCCGCGGCCAGGAACGGGATCATCCGGGACCCGAACTCGTCCGCCGGCAGCATCCGCATGTGCGCGGCGTTGATCGCCTCGCACTTCTTCGGATCGAACCGGGCCGCGTTCGAGTTCACCTTGCGGATGTCGAACGCCTTGATCATCTCGTCCATGGTGAAGACGTCACGGTCGTCGGCGATCGACCAGCCGAGCAGGGCCAGGTAGTTGAGCAGGCCCTCTGGCAGGAAGCCGCGCTCCATGTACTCACCGAGGCCGGAGCCCTTGTCGCGCTTCGACAGCCGCTTGTTGCCTTCGCCCATCACGAACGGCAGGTGCCCGAACCGGGGGGTCCGGCCGCTGCCGATGCCGATGTCGGCAAGCGCCTCGTACAGCGCGATCTGCCGGGGCGTCGACGGCAGCAGGTCCTCGCCACGGAGCACGTGGGTGATCCCCATCAGCGCGTCGTCGACCGGGTTCACCAGCGGGTAGAGCGGGTAACCGTTCGCCCGGACCAGGACGTAGTCGCCCAGGTTCTCCGGCAGGAAGGTGATCTCGCCGCGGACCAGGTCGTCGAACACGATCGGCCGGTCGGGCATCCGCAGCCGGACCACGGGCCGGCGGCCCTCGTCGACGTACGCCTTGACCTGTTCCTCGGTCAGCGTGCGGCAGTGGCCGTCGTACCCGCTGTGCTGGCCGGCGGTGCGGGCGGCCTCGCGGCGCTGGTCGAGCTCCTCCTGCGAGCAGTAGCAGTGGTACGCCTTGCCGGCCGCGAGGAGTTTCGCGACGACATCGGCGTATACGTCCATCCGCTCGGACTGCAGGTACGGGCCGAAGTCGCCGCCGACCTCGGGGCCCTCGTCCCAGGTCAGGCCGAGCCAGCGCAGCGAGTCGTAGGTGTACTGGTAGCCCTCTTCGGTGTTGCGCGCGGTGTCGGTGTCCTCGATCCGGAGCACCAGCTTGCCGCCGTAGTGCCGGGCGAAGGCCCAGTTGAACAGCGCGCTGCGGATGTTGCCGACCGTCAGCAGGCCGGTCGGGGACGGTGGGAACCGCACCCGGACCTGGTTGGGTTCGAGGCCGCCGAGGACGTCGTCGTCTGGCCGCTCAGTCACGCACGATCACCTTGTTCGTCAGAGTTCCGATTCCTTCGATGCTGACCGCGACCTCGTCGCCGGGCAGCATCGGGCCGACTCCCGCCGGGGTGCCGGTGAGGACCACGTCGCCGGGCAGCAGCGTGGTGAAGGAGGTGATGTAGGCCAGCACCTCCGGGATGTCGAAGATGAACTGCGAGGTCCGCCCGTCCTGCTTCGGCTCGCCGTTCAGCTCCGTCGTGACGCGTACGTCGGACACGTCGAGCTCGGTGGTGATCCACGGGCCGAGCGGGCAGAACGTGTCGAACCCCTTGGCCCGGGCCCACTGCCCGTCGGTCTTCTGCAGATCCCGCGCGGTGACGTCGTTGGCCACCGTGTAGCCGAAGATCACCTCGTTGACCCGCTCCTTGGGCAGGTCGCGGCAGATCCGGCCGATCACGATCGCCAGCTCGCCCTCGAAGTGCAGGTTGTTGGTCTGCTCCGGATAGACGATGCCGTCCCGGGGGCCGATCACACTCGTGTTCGGCTTGAGGAAGATCATCGGCTCCTTGGGGACCTCGTTGCCGAGCTCCTCCGCGTGCGCGGCGTAGTTGCGGCCGACGCAGACCACCTTGCTGCGCGGGATCACCGGGGCGAGCAGCCGGACGTCGGCCAGTTGCAGCTTCTCCCCGGTGAACTGGACCGGCCGGTAGAGCGGGTCCGAGTCGAGCACGGCGACGGTGCCGACGAGGCCTTCGGGGTCGTCGGTCTCGACGACGCCGTACTTCGGTTCGTCGTCGACGGAGAATCTGGCGATACGCACGGCCCGAGCCTACCGTCGCAGTGGAATGAGACAGTTATCCGGTGACTGTTGATATCCGCCTGGCCCTTCCGGCCGAGTACGACGCGGCCGGAGAACTGACCGTGGAGGCGTACACACACGACGGTTTCGTCCGGGGCGACTACGCGAGGACGCTGCGTGCGGCCGCTGACCGGGCCGCCAAGGCGGAGCTGTGGGTCGCGGCGGACGCCACCGGTCTGCTCGGCACTGTGACCTACTGTCCGCGTGGCTCTGTCTACCGGGAGATCGGGCTGGACGACGAGGGCGAGTTCCGGATGCTCGGCGTCGCGGGCCGGGCCCGCGGGCTCGGCATCGGGACCGCTCTGACCCAGCGCTGCATCGAGCGCACCCGGGAGCTGGGCCTGGCCCGCCTGGTCATGAGCAGTGCGGACTACATGACCACCGCTCACCGCATCTACGAACGTCTCGGCTTCGTTCGGCTCCGGTCGCGCGACTGGTCCCCGATCGCGGGTGTCGACCTGTACGCGTTCGCCCTGGACCTGTGACTGTCACGCTGACTCCGGGCGAGTGGACGTCGTACGCGACGGGCCACAAGCAACGCGTCGACGCGTTGCTGGCCGATCACCTCGAGCGCCGGAGTCGCCGCGAACCGCACCCGGTCGAGGACTTCCTCTTCACCTACTACCCCACCCGCCCGAACCAGCTACGCATCTGGCACCCCGGGCCAGGCATCCGTCTGCTCGAGGCCTCTGAGTACGACGGACGCCGCGGCTACACGTACGACGACGGTGCCGCGACCCTGGATCCGGCGGAGGTCTCGCGTCGCGCGGACAGCATCCGTTGGATCCGCCGGTTGCTCGCCGCGACGCTGGATCGCCAGCCACAGTTCGGGTGCTTCGGGCTGCACGAATGGGCGATGGTCTATCGGACTTCCGCCGTGCGCCATGAGAAGTGGCCGCTGCGACTGGGCACGGCCGGCACCGATCAGGTCGTCGAGTCTCACAAGATCGCCTGCTCGCACTTCGACGCGTTCCGTTTCTTCACGTCGCCCGCCCGTCCGCTGAACGTCCTGCAACCGACCCGCGAATCCCAGCCCACGCTGGAACAAGGCGGCTGCCTGCACGCCAACATGGACCTCTACAAATGGGCTTCGAAACTCATGCCCTTTACTCCCAGTGCTCTGGTCCTGGACTGCTTCGAGTTGGCCCGCGACATCCGCACCCTCGACATGCGCGCCTCGCCGTACGACCTCTCGGGTCTCGGCTATCCGGCTGTTGCGATCGAAACTCCCGCAGGCAAGGCGGAGTACGCGGCCGCCCAACGCACGTTCGCGCAACGCTCCCGCCCGCTGCGCGAGCAACTCGTGGCCCTCTGCGACAACCTCCTCGGCTAACCTCGGCCTCATGGGAAAGATCGTCGCCATCGCACTCGGCGCATTGCTGCTCGCCATCGGCGCCGTCTGGACCCTCCAAGGCCTCGGTTATCTCAAAGGCAGCTCGATGACCGGCAGCTCCTTCTGGGCCATCGTCGGCCCTCTCGTCGCCGCCGCGGGCGCCTCCCTCATCTACGTCGCCTTCCGAGGCCCACAGAAACGCTGACCGTCGGCGGTCATCGGGTCGCCTTGAGGGCGAAGAGCAAGGGAATCCGGGGAGCCGCGTCCGGCAGGCGCCACCAGCCTTCGGGCGTCTGCTGCATGCTCGGCCAGCGCGGCCAGGGAAGGACTTCGGACTCGCGCAAGGCGGTCAGGTGGAAGCCTGTGGTGGCGAGGGTCGTGACGATTTCGCCGAGGCCGTGGCGCCATTCGTAGCTGCGGTGCCGGCCGGGGACCTCGTCGCCGGTGTAGGTGACGGTGGAGTTGTGGGCGATCGGGCCGCGGCCTTCGAGGTAGTCGGCGCGGAGGGTGAGGTCGTCGGACTCGCCGGGCAGGGAGACCTCGCGAAGTGCGTTGAGCAGCGGGTGGAACTCGACGATGTACAGAGTGCCGCCAGGTTTCAGCAGGTCGCGAACGACCTCGGCCCACTGCTGCAGGTCCGGGAGATAGCAGAGCGCGCCCTTGCCTGTGTAGACGACATCGAACTGACGACCCCGCAGCGCGTCGACCGCGTCGTACACGTTGGCATGCACATACTCGACGTCCTGCTCGGCGTCGGCCGCGATCTGGCGCGCTTCCTCGAGGGACTTCCTGGAGAGATCCAGCCCGGTGACCCTCGCGCCACGCCGCGCGAACGCGATCGTCTCGGTGCCGAGGTGACATTGGAGATGGAGGACATCGCGTCCGTCCAGTGGGCCCAGATCTGCCCACTCGTAGTCGGCGAACCAATACTCCGCGGGCTGACTGTAGAACCGGCTCGCCGCGTGCAGCGTCGCCCGCGCGTCCCAGTCGGCCTCATTGGCGGCCACCATCTGCCGAGTCTGCGCGTCCAAGGTCACCGGCGCCTCCGTCCGTCTCCGTTCGGCCACGGACCAGTCTGCCCACAGATGGGTCCACACCTCGGCACTCATGCTCACCTGTTCACCATCCACAGGCTGTGGACTCTTGTTCAAGGTTTGTGGATAAGGTTGAATAAGAGGTATGGCACGGGTCGAGTTGCATCGGTGGCCTGGGCACCCGGACGGGTTCACCCGGGCGGAGCGGTTGGGTGGGTCGTACGAGTTGTACTTCCCGGATCCGCTGGTCGGGCGTGAGTTCGACCTGAGCGACGACGTGCTCGCCGCGCTGGAGGATGCGGCCGGCGATCTCGCCCGGCTGGACGCGACCGCCGCCGTCCTGACGAACAGCGAAGCGCTGGCGCGACTGCTGCTCCGGGCCGAGGCCGTCGGGTCGTCGCAGATCGAGGGGCTCGTTGTCGGTGCGCGCCGCCTGCTCAAGGCCGACGTACTCCGTGATCGGCCGACCAGTGGACCCGGCGACGTCACCGCCGAGGAAGTGCTGGGCGCTGTCGACGCGATGACCTGGGTGACCGAGTCCGTCCAGGCCGGCGACAAGCTCGAGGTCGACCACCTGCTCGAGGCGCACCGTCGACTGATGGCCCAGTCTCCGACGCCGGAGTTCGGCGGGGAGGTCCGCTATCTGCAGAACTGGATCGGCGGCCGCTCCCCCGCCGAGGCGTACTACGTCCCGCCGCCGGCGCACCTGCTCCCCGACCTGCTCGCGGATCTGATGGCCTTCGTCCGGGAGTCCCGGCTGCCGGTGCTCGCCAAGACCGCGATCGCGCACGCACAGTTCGAGACGATCCATCCCTTTGCCGACGGCAACGGACGGACCGGGCGCGCGCTGATCCACCTGATCCTGCGGGCCGACGGCCTCATCACCCGGACCGTGCCGCCGGTGTCGTTGTCGCTCGCCACGCATGCGACGCAGTACATCGATGCGCTGACAGCCTTCCGGTATGTCGGACGGGCGACCACGATCAAGGCTCGGTCGGCGGCGAATCCCTGGCTGCAGATGTTCGCGATGGCATGCAGTCACGCCACCGCGGAGGCCGCGCGGTTCGAACAGACGGCGACCGACCTGAAGACCGCCTGGCGCGAACGGGCCGCGCCGGTCCGCGCAGGCTCCGCGACCGATCTGTTGATCGACGCCTTGCCCGCGGCCCCGGTCCTCACGCTTGCCGCGGCCGCGCGGCTCATCGACCGGTCTCAACAGGCCGCCAACCAAGGACTCGCGCGCCTGGTCGAGACGCGCGTCCTGCGCGAGCTCACCGACGGCCGCCGGAACCGCGTCTACGAGGCGCCCGAACTGATCGACGCGTTCACGTTGCTCGAGCGGCGCTTCGCCAGCCCGGCGGCCGATACCCGGATCGAACCGCCTAGCAGACCAGTGCCGTCGAGGCCAGAACCAACACACCGTCCGCATTGACTTTCTCCTCTCCGTCGGGACACAATTCGAACACATGTTCGATCGCGTCTCAAATCGAGGCGCCTGACGGGGAGCGGGATGAATCGTGATGCCGGAGCCGTTCGACTGGGAGATCCTGCACCGACCATCGGCGATGGCGATGGTGCGAGGCCAGCTCGGCTTCAGCTGGATGGTGCTGTCCGGCCGGCTCGCCCAACTGACCGACGAGCAGTACTTCTGGCGTCCGAGCAGTGAGGCCCTGACCGTCGTACGACGGCACTACCTCGGTGGATTCCGGTCCCTCGGATCCGGGGAGTGGGTGGCGCAGTGGCCGGACGAGCCGGATCATCGCGGGCCACGGACGATCGCCTGGCTGATCGCCCACTTGACCGAGACATTCTTCGAGCGCTGGGAGTGGACCTTCGGCGAGAGCCAACAGGGCCGCGCCGACATCACACTGCACGGCAACGCCCGGGACGCGGTCGCCTGGCTGACGCACTGGGTGGACGCCTGGCAGGACTCGATCGCCGCGCTGGACGAGGAGCAGGTGATGACGGTCGGCCTGAGCCAGGCGACCGAACTGGACGCCGGTGAGCCGTTCGGTCACGTCGCGCTCCGGCTCAACCGCGAGCTCATCCACCACGGCTCGGAGATCATGACGCTCCAGGATCTCTATGCGGTCGCAGCCTGAAACCACAACATGTGCGACACGCGGCGTGGCGCTACCACAAGATCTAGTGCAATCCACCTAGCATCACTACTGCTGGTGGTTCGGAGTGGTTGGCAGCACAAGATGTGGGCCACGCCGAGGCAACAGGGGAATCCGGTGCGAATCCGGAGCTGCCCCGCAACGGTGAGCGGAGACTGTCCGCGAGTCCGGATACCTGCCACCGGCGCGCGCACCGCCGGTGCGTGCGGTCCGAGACCTCGCGGGTGGGTCGCAGGGCGTGGCGGCAGCGTTCCCGGCCGGAGCTGCCTGTCTCGTCATGCGCCCATCCGTGCGGTAACGGTCCTCCGAACTCTTGTGGAGAGCACACCTGTGACTATTGCTTCGTCATCCTCCGCGGTGACGACCGACCAGCCGATCCAGCTGACCGTCGTCCGCCGTGACGGCAGCAGCACCGCGTTCGATCCGACCAAGATCTCTGTTGCCATGAGCAAGGCGTTCCTCGCGGTCGAGGGCGCCGACGCCGGCGCGACCCACCGGGTCCGCGACCTGGTGGCCGACCTGACCGGCCGGGTCGTGGGCGCCTTGACCAGCCGCGGCGACACTCGCCGCAGCGTCCAGGTCGAAGACATCCAGGACCAGGTCGAGCTGGCGCTGATGCGCGCCGGTGAGCACCAGGTCGCCCGGGCCTATGTGTTGTACCGCGAAGAGCGGACCAAGGCCAGGACACCATCCGACCCGGCCGGGATCGCCGAGCGGCCCGCGCTCTCGGTGCGCGCCGCCGACGGCAGCACCGCGCCATTGGACATCGACCGGCTGCGGGTGATCGTCGCGGAAGCGGCCGACGGGCTCGACTCGGTCGATCCCGAGCTGATCCTCGACGAGACTCTCGGCTCCTGCTACGACGGCATCGCTCAGCACGAGGTCGAGCTCGCGCTGGTGATGGCCGCCCGGTCCTACGTCGAGACCGAGCCGCAGTACAGCTTCGCCGCGTCCCGCCTGCTGCTGGACCAGATCCGCCGCGAGGCCCTCGGCCGCGTGCACGGTGAGCCACGGCAGGCCAGCCAGGCCGACATGACCGCGGCCTACGCGGACTACTTCCCGCGCTACGTCCAGGTCGGTATCGACGCCGGTCACCTCGATCCCGAGCTGGCCACCTTCGACCTCGACCGGCTCGCCGCCGCGATCCGTCCCGAGCGCGATCTCGACTTCACCTTCCTCGCTCTCCAGACGCTGTACGACCGGTATCTGCTGCACATCGACAAGGTCCGGTTCGAGCTGCCGCAGGCGTTCTTCCTCCGGGTCGCGATGGGGATGGCGCTGCGCGAGGACGACCGGGAGGCGCGCGCGATCCAGTTCTACGAACTGCTCAGCTCGTTCCGGTTCATGTCCTCCACGCCGACGCTGTTCAACTCCGGCACCACCCGGCCGCAGCTGTCGTCGTGCTTCCTGACCACGGTCGACGACGACCTGGCCGGCATCTTCCACGGCATCCGGAACAACGCCCTGCTCGCCAAGTACTCCGGCGGCCTCGGCAACGACTGGACGCCGGTCCGCGGGATCGGCGCCAAGATCCGCGGCACCAACGGTGAGTCGCAGGGCGTCGTACCGTTCCTGAAGATCGCCAACGACACCGCCGTCGCGGTCAACCAGTGCTTTGCGCCGGACACCCTCGTTTACGCTGCAGACGGCCCAACCGCGATCCGCGACATCGAGGTGGGCGATCTCGTGCTCGCTGCGAGCGGTCGCTATCGCGAGGTCACGAAGACTTTCACGTACGACCAGGACGGCCCGATGGTGGAGGTCGATGTCAAGCACTCGATCGAGCCACTCACTGTCACCACCGGCCATCCGCTCTACGCGATTCAAGGCATACCGATGGAGCAGGGCAATGAGCGCACGCTCGAGTGGCTCGCGAAGGAGAAGGTCACAGCAGCCTGGGTCGAGGCCGGCATGCTCAGCAGGGGTGACTACATCGGGCAGGTCATCCCGACGGACGTCATTCCGGTTCACGGTCTGACAGAGGACGATGCGCGCCTGTATGGCATCCTCCTCGGTGACGGCCACATGTCGAAGAACGGCAGCCAGTGGGGTGTGTCAGGGAATCCGCAGCGCGACACACACTTGTCGTTCGTGCGCGAGTACCTCAAAGCTCGCGAAATCCATTTCTGGGAGACCAGTCGCGGTGATACCTACGTGCAGATCCACTGGGCGGCAGGACGCGGCCCCAGAAGAGACAGGCTGACGGGACGCATCGTCGGCAGCGGCGAGCCTACGCTGCCATTTGATGGCGAGGACCTGTACGACCAGCTACACCGGAAACACATCGCACGTCGGCTGTCGCATCTGCCACCTGCCCAAACACATGCGCTGATCCAGGGCCTGCTGGAAACGGACGGCAGCGTATCTCGTGGCAAGGAGATCTACTTCACGACCACTTCACGAAAGCTCGCCGCCGGCCTGCGCTACCAATTGCTCCGGCTCGGAATCCCCGCCGCCGGGCAGCACCGCGTCCGGGAGGGGCATCACGTAGGTCGTCGCTCTGACGGATCCGAGATCACCTTCTCGAAGCCGGTGGACACGTTTGATCTCCGCATTCCCGCCGTGCCGGGAATCGCCGAACTCGTGGGCGTCACACCCATACGGAAGTTCAACTGGATCGCACACCAAGGCATGGTGTTCTCCCGCGTGCGCGAGGTCCGCGCAACCTCGATGGTTCCCGTCGTACATGACCTCGAGGTCGAGATCGACGAGTCTTACATGACTGTCGCCGGGTTGGCCCACAACGGTGGCAAGCGCAAGGGCGCGGTCTGTGCATACCTGGAGACCTGGCACATCGACGTCGAGGAGTTCCTCGACCTCCGCAAGAACACCGGCGACGAGCGGCGTCGTACTCATGACATGAACACGGCCAACTGGGTGCCGGACCTGTTCCTCCAGCGCGTCGAGGCGGGTGGCGACTGGACGCTGTTCTCGCCGAACGAGGTCCCCGACCTGCACGATTTGTACGGCGCAGCGTTCGCCGAGGCGTACACCGGCTACGAAGCGGCGGCGGACCGTGGTGAGATCCGGGTGTTCAAGCGGGTAAAGGCCGTCGATCTGTGGCGCCGGATGCTGACCGTGCTGTTCGAGACCGGGCACCCGTGGATCACCTTCAAGGACGCTTGCAACCTGCGCTCGCCGCAGCAGCACGACGGCGTGGTCCACTCGTCGAACCTGTGCACCGAGATCACCCTCAACACGACGGTCGAGGAGACCGCGGTCTGCAACCTCGGCTCGGTCAATCTGGTCGCGCACCTGACCGCCGACGGTCTCGACGCCGATCTGCTCCGCGACACCGTGAAGACGGCGGTCCGGATGCTCGACAACGTCATCGACGTGAACTTCTACACCACCCCCGAGTCCGAGCGTGCGAACCAGCGCCACCGCCCGGTCGGCCTCGGCCTGATGGGCTTCGCGGACGCGCTGTTCGCGCTGCGGATCCCGTACTCCTCCGACGCCGCGGTCGAGTTCGCGGACAGCGCGATGGAGCAGATCAGCTACCACGCGATCGAGGCGTCCAGCGACCTCGCCGCCGAGCGTGGCCGCTACTCGACGTACGACGGTTCGCTGTGGAGCCAGGGTGTGCTGCCGATCGACTCGCTGGAGTTGCTCCGGACGGCTCGCGACGGCGACGTGATCGTTGATGAGAGCAAGCAACTGGACTGGGACGCGCTCCGGCAAAAGGTGCTGCGCGACGGCATGCGGAACTCGAACGTGATGGCGATCGCGCCGACCGCGACGATCTCCAACATCTGCGGCGTGAGCCAGTCGATCGAGCCGGCGTACAGCAACCTGTTCGTGAAGTCGAACATGTCCGGTGAGTTCACCGTCGCGAACCCGTACCTCGTCGCCGACCTGAAGGCGCGCGGGCTGTGGGATCAGGTGATGGTGTCGGACCTGAAGTACCACGACGGCGTCCTGGCCGGGATCGAGCGGGTGCCGGCCGATCTGCGCGAGCTGTACGCGACCGCCTTCGAGATCGACCCGATGTGGCTGGTGAAGTCGGCGTCGCGGCGGCAGAAGTGGATCGACCAGGCGCAGTCGCTGAACCTCTACATGGCCGCGCCGTCCGGCCGGGCGCTGGACGAGCTGTACCGGTCGGCCTGGCGATATGGACTCAAGACGACTTATTACCTACGTTCCCAGTCAGCGACCCATGTGGAGAAGTCCACGCTGAAGGGCACGGACGGCCGGCTGAACGCCGTACCGGTTGCACTTCCTGAACCTACGGGAGCTGTCTGCTCCATCGACGACCCGGACTGCGAGGCCTGCCAGTGAGCGCCATTTCGGTCGGAGCTGCCCGGGTCGAGGTCGCCGACAAGGCGATGATCAACGCGCGGGCCGACGTCAACCAGTTGCTGCCGTTGAAGTACCAGTGGGCCTGGGACAAATACCTTGCCGCATGCAACAACCACTGGATGCCGACCGAGGTGGCGATGCAGGCCGACATCTCGCTGTGGCGGCGTCAACCAGGGGCACCGGACGGGCTGACCGACGACGAGCGGCTGATGCTCAAGCGCAACCTCGGCTTCTTCGCCACCGCGGAGTCCCTGGTCGCGAACAACATCGTGCTCGCCGTCTACCGGCAGCTGACCAATCCCGAATGCCGGCAGTACCTGCTCCGCCAGGCGTTCGAGGAGGCCGTGCACACGCACACCTTCCAGTACATCTGTACGTCGCTCGGCCTGGACGAGGGCGAGTTGTTCAACATGTACCGCGAGGTGCCATCGATCTCGGACAAGGACGCCTGGGCGCTGAAGTACACCCAGCACCTGGAGGACCCGGACTTCCGCACCGGGACGCCGGCGACCGACACCGCGTTCCTGCGCGATCTGATCGCGTTCTACGTGGTGTTCGAGGGGATGTGGTTCTACACCGGGTTCGCGCAGATCCTGTCGCTGGGCCGGCGGAACAAGATGGTCGGCATCGCCGAGCAGTACCAGTACATCCTGCGGGACGAGTCGATCCACCTGAACTTCGGCATCGACTGCATCAACCAGATCAAGCAGGAGAACCCGCACCTGTGGACCGAGGCGTTCCAGGCCGAGGTCCGGCAGATGCTGACCGAGGCGTGCGAGTTGGAGGTCGCCTACGGGCGGGCCACGATGCCGAACGGCATGCTCGGCCTCACCGCCGAGCTGTGCGAGCAGTACATGCACTTCATCACCGACCGCCGCGCCGAGCAGATCGGTCTCGCCCCGATCTTCGGCGAGACCCGCAACCCGTTCGGGTGGATGTCGGAGGTCATGGACCTGAAGAAGGAGAAGAACTTCTTCGAGACCCGCGTCATCGAGTACCAGTCATCGAGCGGCCTGAGCTGGGATTGAGGTAGCCGGCGAGCGCCCCGCCAGGACTTGCACTGGCGGGGCGC
>NZ_JBSXMZ010000044.1:0-36545 GCF_054073265.1 Kribbella sp. CWNU-51 | reverse complement strand
CCCGCGCCGTTATCAGGGTGACGAGCAGTCAGCCGAGCAGCGCGATGATCTCGGCTGTGGTGCCGGTTTCGCCCAGGCGGGGGAAGATCCGGGTGAGGGCGTGGTCGTGGGAGTCGGCGGACAGGTCGGTCATCGCGTCGGTGGCGAGGGTGACGTTGTAGCCGTGTTCGTAGGCGGCGCGAGCGGTCGACTCGACGCCGATGCTGGTCGCGATTCCGGTCAGGACGATCTGCGTGACACCGCGGCGGCGCAGGTGGACGTCGAGGTCGGTGCCGTAGAACGCGCCCCAGTTCCGCTTGGTGACGATGATGTCCTCGGGATGCCCGGCCAGTTGGTCGACGATCTCGGCGGCGTTGGCGGTCGGCGTACCGGTCCGGCGCTGGAGCTCGGTGCGCCCGGGTAGGCGATCGGAACCGTCGGCGGCGAAGCTGACCCGGACCAGGACGACTGGGAGGTCGTGCTTGCGGAACGCATCGGCGAGCTCCGCCGTCCGGTTGATCACGTCCGCGGTGGAATGCGGCTCGCCGGGAAGGACGGCGACGCCGTTCTGCAGGTCGACGACCACGAGGGCGGTCTTCGGGTCGAGGGTGGTGACGGGCACGATGAGCCTCTCAGTTGGGTTGTGGACGACCGAGCCCGGCGAGCGGGGGCCGGTCGAATCTGGCCGGGGCAGGGGTCACCGCGAGGCCGCTGCCTCGAGGGCGGTGTCGAGGAGAGCCAGGGCGTTCACGATGGTTTGCCGCTCGGCTTCCGTGCAGTTGTCCTGCAGGGCCTGGGCCAGCCACTCCTGCCGGACCCTCCGATCGCCCTGGATCCGGTGCCGGCCGGTCGTGGTCAGCGAGACGACCTGGCGACGGCCGTCCTGAGGATCCGGATGGCGCTCGATCAGGTCGGCCGCACGGAGGGCGGACAGGATCGCGGCCATCGACTGCGGGCGAACCCGCTCGGCCGCGGCCAGTTCGCTGGCCGACGCCGGACCGTCCTTGTCCAGGCGACTGAGCACGGACGACTGCGACGGGGTCAGGTCGTCCTTGTCCGCGAGCTCCTTCAACCGGCGGGTGACGCGGCCGAAAACCACCCGCACCTCGCCGGCAGCCTGCACCGCCGACGCCGAGATCGTTGCACTCATATGAACAGCATAAACTGATCAGTCCGAACTGACTAAGCAGGGAGGTTGCCGACCTGCTCCGGGTGTGATCACGTAGGCCGTGTGAGCCTGGCGGAGCTTCGGGACGCCGCGACGCGGGTCCTGGACGAGAACTGGACGGGCCGTTCGACGGTGCCGTCGCGGTCGCTGTACCCACATCAGTGGAGCTGGGACTCCGCGTTCATCGCGATCGGACTGCGCCATGCCGCACCACAGCGCGCTCAGATCGAACTGGAGTCGCTGTTCACCTCGCAGTGGCAGGACGGACGCATCCCGCACATCAACTTCTCCCCCAGCGTGCCGCGGGACGCCTACTTCCCGGGACCCGACTTCTGGCAGGCATCGACCCCCGGCGGCGTCGAGACCTCGGGGATCATCCAGCCCCCGGTTCACGCACTCGCTGTCTGGTTGACCCACCAGGCCGACGAGGCGGAGTCGGTACGACGCGACTTCCTGGCCGGGCTGTATCCGAAGCTCGTTGCCTGGCACGCCTATCTGCGGGAACGCCGGGATCTCGGTGGCCGTGGCCTGGTCGCCGTGGTGCATCCGTGGGAGTCGGGGATGGACAACAGCCCGGCCTGGGACGAGGCGCTGGCACGGGTCGAACCGGCGCCGGCGGACTCCTTCACCCGGAGGGACACCGAGCATGCCAGCGGCACCGATCGGCCGACGGATCTCGACTACGGACGGTATGTCCGGCTCGCTGCGACGTACCGGGACCATGCGTACGACGACGCGCGGACGCCGTTCGAGTTCGCACTCGAAGATCCGTGCTTCAACGCGCTGCTCATCGTGTCGGAGCACGCGCTCGCCTCGATCGCCGAGGAGTTGTCACTCGATCCTGCTCCGCATCTGAACGCGGCGGCCGAGCTGACCGCGGCGCTCGAACGGCTCTTTGCCAATGGCAACTTTCATGCTCTCGACCTGCACGACGACCGGCTGGTCGGAGCGGACACGGTGTCCGGGCTCGTTCCCCTGCTCGTCCCCGAGCTGCGCCAGGTCGACGAGCTGCTGGCGACCGCGCGCGGCCCGAAGTTCCAGCTCGGCAAGGTCAAGCTGGTGCCGAGCTACGACCTGACCGGGCCGGCCTTCGACCGATCCCGCTACTGGCGCGGGCCGAGCTGGTTCAATACCGCCTGGTTGATCCACCGCGGCCTGGCCCAGCTCGGGCACGACGAGGCGGCCGATGTACTGCGGGACGACGTACTCGCGCTGGCCGCGGAGACGACCTTCGCCGAGTACGTCGATCCGTTCACCGGAGCTGCCCGCGGAGCGAGGGACTTCTCGTGGACAGCGGCGTTGACGCTCGACCTGCTCAGGAGTACGTGACGTCCAGGACGCCGATCACCTTCGCCAGCCGGGCAGCGACCCGGCCGGCGTCGAAACCGTTGCCCTCGACGACGACCCGCAACTCGCCCTGTTCGAGCGACAGTGCGAGTTCGCGGACGTCGTACGGATTCAGCAGTACGGCGATGCGCGCGAGCATCCCCTCGACCTCGACCACCTGCGCGGTGAAGACCGTGAGGGTGCGTTCGACCGCGAGCAGACTCATCGGGCGACCTCCTTGTGACGCAGCAGACCGAAGGTGAAGCCGTCGACGAGCGCCTCCCAGGACGCCTCGACGATGTTGTGCCCGACTCCGACCGTCACCCACGAGCCCTCGCCGTCCGCGGTCTCGATCAGCACTCTGATCACCGCGTCCGTCCCATGGCCCTGGTCGAGGATGCGGACCTTGTAGTCGACCAGCTCGAACTTGTTCACCGCCGGGTACGCGCGTTCGATCGCGGTGCGGAGCGCATGGTCGAGAGCGTTCACCGGGCCGTTGCCCTCACCGGTGACGATCTCCCGCTCGCCGCCCGCGACCAGTTTCACCGTCGACTCCGAGACCGCCTCGCCGTCGGCCCGGGACTCGGTGATCACTCGCCACGACTCGACGTCGAAGTAGCTGGGCCGCTTCCCCGTGACCTCCTCGGTCAGGAGCAGCGAGAACGAGGCGTCCGCGGCTTCGAACGTGTACCCGCGGGCTTCCATCTCCTTGACCCGGTCGGTCACCCGGCCGACCAGGTCGCGGTCGTTGCCGAGGTCGAAGCCGAGCTCGCGGCCCTTCAGCTCGACGCTCGCCCGGCCGGCCATCTCGGAGACGAGCATCCGCATGTCGTTGCCCACCCGGGCCGGATCCGTGTGCTGGTAGAGATCGGGATCCACCTTGATGGCGCTGGCGTGCAGGCCCGCCTTGTGGGTGAACGCGGACACACCGACGTACGGCTGCCGGGTCGACGGCGGCACGTTCGTCACTTCGGCGATCGCGTGCGCGATCCGGAACGACTCGGCCAGCTTGCCGGCCGGGAGCAGGTCCATCTCGCGCTTGAGCTCGAGGTTGGCCACGATCGCGAGCAGGTCGGCGTTGCCGGTGCGTTCGCCGTACCCGTTGATCGTGCCCTGGACGTGCGTGACGCCGGCCTCGACGGCGGCGATCGAGTTCGCCACCGCGCAGCCGGCGTCGTTGTGACAGTGGATGCCGAGGCGCGCGCCGGTGGAATCGAGGACGTCGCGGACGATGTCCTGCAGCTCCCGGGGCAGCGTCCCGCCGTTCGTGTCGCACAGGGCGACCACGTCGGCGCCGGCCTCGGTGGCTACTCGTACCACTTCCAGCGCGTACGCGCGGTTGGCGCGGTAGCCGTCGAAGAAGTGCTCGGTGTCGAGGAAGACCCGCTGACCGTGCTCGCGCAGGTGACGGACGGTGTCGGCGATCATCCGGAGGTTCTCGTCGAGCGTCGTACGCAGCGCCCGTTCGACATGCGCATCGTGGCTCTTGGCAACGAGCGTGACGACGCCGGCGCCGGAGTCTCGGAGCGCGGCGACCAGCGGGTCCTCGGCCGCGGTCGTCTGCGGCTTGCGGGTCGCGCCGAAGGCCGCGAAGGTCGCGTTCTTCAGGTTCAGCTCGGTCCGCGCGAGCTCGAAGAACTCGGTGTCCTTCGGCACTGCGCCGGGCCAGCCGCCCTCGATGAAGCCAACGCCGAGGTCGTCCAGGTGCTGTGCAATGGCGATCTTGTCGGCCACGGACAGCGCCAGCCCCTCCTGCTGCGCCCCGTCGCGCAGGGTCGTGTCATAGACGTGGAACTCGTCCGAGATGCTCATGATCGGCCTTCCGAGGGGGCTGGCTGTGTTCGAACTGTGACTTCGGGGGCAAACAAAAAACCTCCCGCAAGGTGCGAGAGGTCTGCGCGCTCAGGTACTGCTTGCTGAGCGCGCCTAGCTAATAATGACCTGGTAGTTCTTCATGACATTTAGCAGTCTGCCACACAATGTCCACCCGATGGCGCAAGCGTCTCGCATCACGAACATTCAGTACGCGAATCAGTACTACCGCGTACGGCGGAGTTCAGGCGGTCAGCGTGGTCAGGGACCAGCCCGGGTCGTCCCAGGCGGTGTAGAAATCCTCGCGGGACAGGGGCCGCAGGCCCCATTCGTCGCGGTCCAGGGCCTGGTCGGTGAGCATGCCCTGGTCGTCCTCGAGCCGCTGCCACCAGTACCGCGTGACGTCGCCGTCCTCCCCCACGCCGAGCTGGCGGACCACGACCCACTCCCGCTCGTGCCAGACCGCCTCGTACAGCCAGTCGGTGCCGTGGTCGTCGGCGATCGCGCCGTACGTCCGCGGGGCGGTGCCGCGGTCGAGATCCCGGATCAGCTCGACGGTGGCGCGGATCGCGGTGACCGTCTCCGGCGACCATGAGCGCCGCTCGGCGAGCTCCGCGTAGTAGGCCTCGACGTCGTCGGGGAAGCTGCTCATGATCCCCGACCCTATCGAACCCGGCCTGTGGACAGCGACCGTCCGTCTGCACCCCAGACCTGAGAAGATGCTGTGAAACAGTCGCTTGAGAGAGGACCGTCAGTGCCTGAGCAGGACGACCGCGACGCCATCGAGATCCTCAAGGCACCGCTGTCTCGCGCCGCAGATACAGACCAGCTCAAAGAACTGCAGTTCCGGCTGATGGGGTTCGCGACCGGCCTGGCGTTGCTTGTCGTGCTCGCGCCGACGTGGTTCGTCCTGGATCGCGGGACCAGCATGACCATCGACGTGTACGGCGGGACCAGTCTGTTCGGGTTGGCACCGGGGAAGGACGCACCGCTGGGCCCGCTCGGGGTCGTTCTGTTGCTGGGTTACCTGCTGCTCGCGGTGTCGTTGCTGCTGGCACCGGCGGAGTCGACGTACGCGTTGGTGGCCGGGATTGCCGGGCTGGTGATCACCGTAGTCATCATCGTCACCGGGAAGGCGTTGTCGGACTTCACCGACCTGCACTGGACCGGAGCGCCGTTCGTTGCCCTGGGCATCTGGCTGCTAGCGATCATCGTCAGCGGAACGGCCCGCTCGGCGACCCGCTTCTGATCACCGCACAACGTCCGAAGAACTGTGGGTCATAGGCCACAGTTCTTCGGACGTAAGCGGAATCAGCAGACGCGGGTCATCCAGCCGTGGGGGTCGGGGGTGCGGCCGTACTGGACGTCGAGGAGCGCGTTGCGGACGGCCGCGGTCACCGGGCCGCCGTTGCCGTCGCCGACCTGGACGTCGCCGTCCTTCCACTTCAGCGAGGCGACCGGGGTGACCACCGCGGCGGTGCCGCAGGCGAACACCTCGCGGACCTTGCCGGAGGCCGCGCCATCGCGCCACTCGTCGATCGAGATCTTCCGCTCGGTCACGGTGTAGCCGAGGTCGGTGACCAGCTTGAGGATCGAGTCCCGCGTGACGCCCTCGAGGATGGTGCCGGACAGCTCCGGTGTGATCACGGAGTTGTCGTCGAGGACGAAGTACAGGTTCATCCCGCCGAGCTCCTCGACCCACTTCTTCTCGACCGCGTCGAGGAAGGCGACCTGGTCGCAGCCCTGCTCGATCGCCTCGGCCTGGGCCAGCAGCGAGGAGGCGTAGTTGCCGCCGGTCTTCGCCGCGCCGGTGCCACCAGGGGCGGCCCGGGTGTACTCCTCGCTCAGCCAGATCCGGACCGGCTTGACGCCGCCGGAGAAGTACGAGCCGGCCGGCGACGTGATCACGCAGTACGTGACCTGCGCGGACGGGCGGACACCGAGGAACGGGTCGGACCCGAACATGAACGGCCGCAGGTAGAGCGACGTCTCGCCACCGGCGGGCACCCAGGCCTTGTCCAGCTCGACCAGCAGGCGCAGCGACTCCAGGAAGGCTGCCTCCGGCAGCTCCGGCAGCGCGAGCCGGTGCGCGGACCGCGCGAACCGGGCCGCGTTGGCCTCGGGGCGGAACATGTGGATCGAGTCGTCGGGATGCCGGTAGGCCTTCATCCCTTCGAAGATGGTCTGGGCGTAGTGGAACACCGCGGTGGCCGGAGACAGCTCCAGCGGTCCGAAGGCGGTGATCCTCGCGTCGTGCCAGCCGCTCTCCTTGGACCAGGTGGCGATCGCCATGTGGTCGGAGAAGTACTGCCCGAATCCCGGGTTCGCCAGGATCGTGGCGCGCTGGTCGTCGCTGGCCGCTTGGGTGGTTGGCTCAACGGTGAACTGCAGATCGGCGCTCATAGCCGCACCGTACCTCTTGGCCAAGTGGTCATGCGAGTGTCGCCTCTCAGCCCGCAGCGCGCTTGGCGATCGCGTCACCGATCTCGGCGGTGGTCCGGATCGCACCGGTGCGCTCCTCGATATCGGCGGTGACGGCCGCCTCGATCGCGGTCGCGGCCTCGGTCAGACCGAGGTGCTCGCACAGCAGCGCGGCGGACAGGATCGCCGCGGTCGGGTCGGCCTTCTGCTGGCCGGCGATGTCCGGCGCGGAGCCGTGCACCGGCTCGAACATGCTCGGCGCGGTCCGGTCCGGGTTGATGTTGCCGCTCGCGGCCAGCCCGATGCCGCCGCTGATCGCGGCCGCCAGGTCGGTGATGATGTCGCCGAACAGGTTGTCGGTGACGATCACGTCGAACCGGGCCGGGTCGGTGACCAGGAAGATGGTCGCCGCGTCCACGTGCAGGTAGTCGACGGCGATCTCCGGGAACTCCTCGGCGACCTTGTCGAAGGTCCGCTTCCACAGGTGGCCGGCGTGCACGAGCACGTTGTTCTTGTGCACGAGCGTGAGCTTCTTGCGCGGTCGCGCCTGGGCCCGGGCGAACGCGTCCCGCACCACCCGCTCCACGCCGTACGCCGTGTTGACCGACACCTCGGTGGCGATCTCGGCCGGCGTCCCGACCCGCAGTGCGCCGCCGTTGCCGACGTACGGACCCTCGGTGCCTTCGCGGACGACGACGAAGTCGACGTCGCCCGGGGCCGCCAGCGGGGAGCCGACGGACGGGTAGACCTTCGAGGGGCGCAGGTTCACGTAGTGGTCGAGGGTGAACCGGAGCTTGAGCAGCAGGCCGCGCTCGAGCACCCCGGACGGCACGCTCGGGTCGCCGACCGCGCCGAGCAGGATCGCGTCGTGCTTGCGGATCTCCTCGAGCTCGGCGTCCGGCAGCGTCTCACCGGTGGCGTGCCAGCGCTTCGCGCCGAGGTCGTACTCGGTCCGGTCGAACGTCACGCCGTGCTGTGCGGCGACCGCGTCGAGCACCTTGAGCGCCTCGGTGGTCACCTCGGGTCCGATCCCGTCCCCGGGAACGACGGCCAGCGTGAAGTTCTTCTTGTCGCTCACTTCTTGGGTTCTCCCCCATTGTCACGGCGGTTCATGGCCTCTTGGACAGCCTTGACCTCATCGCTCGCCAGGCGGGACGGCCGGCGACGGCGGGTCACCTTCCGTTCCCGGGCATCGATCGCGGGCCAGTTGGCTGGGTACATGTCGTACATGCTGCTCCTCCCGAAACAGGACGCGGGCGGCAGGGCGGGTCCGAATTTACTCTGGCGTACGACTAGTTCACCACTATGCGGGCAGGTTGTCCCGCTATGTGAGATCCCGGTGCTGGTACTGGACCAGAGCTGTGCAACTCTCAACCGGTGAGTGCTCCTCCAGAACTGCCGCCGCTGGTTTCAGCGGCCCTCAGCCTGTCCGGCCGGCGGGGATTCGTCAGCTCCACCCGGAACGAGACCGGTCGCCTGCTCGCGTCGCTCGCGGCGTCGAAGACGGGCCTGCTCGGTGAGCTCGGGACCGGCTGCGGCGTCGGTTCGGCCTGGCTGCGCAGCGGCGCCGGCGAGGGCACCCGGATCGTCACCGCGGAGAGCGATCCGCAACTGGCGCAGGTGGTGGCGGAGCTGTTCGCCGCGGACGAGCGGATCGAGGTCGTCTCGGCGGACTGGACCGCGCTGATCGAGCGCGGGCCGTTCGCCCTGCTGTTCGTGGACGCGCGCGAGGCGAAGCTCTCGGCCCGCGACATCATCGCGGACGTGGTCGAGCCCGGCGGCTTCGTCGTCCTCGACGACTTCACGCCGTCGGCGGTCTGGCCGCCGATGTATGAGGGCCGGGTCGACACGCTCCGGCAGGAGTGGCTGATGGACAAGCGCTTCACCACCGTCGAGGTGATGGTCGCGCCCGACGCCGCCGTACTCCTCGCCACCCGGCACTGAACAGGAAGCGGGCCCGAGCTATGGAGCCCGGGCCCTTGCCAGCCGCCATGCGCCTGCGGGCGGCTGACCGCTTCCAGTAAATCAGTCGTTCGTGTGACTCACGCTTCCAGGTCCACGGTACGGGCGGTGTCGGCCTGGACTGCGGTGGCGATGTCGTCCAGGACGGCCGGCGCGATGGCCGAGTCGACCGACAGCGCGACCAGCGCCTTGCCGCCCTTGCGGTCGCGGCTGACCTGCATGCCGGCGATGTTCACGTCCGCTTCGCCGAGGATGCGGCCGATCTGCCCGACGATGCCCGGCCGGTCCTCGTAGGTGAGGAAGGCGAGGTGGGCGGACAGCTCGACCTCGAGGTCGAAGCCGTCGATCTCGACCAGCCGCTCCGACTGCCGGACGCCGACCAGTGTGCCGGACACCGACACCTGGGCGCCGTCGGCGAGCGTGCCGCGCAGGGTGATCAGGTTGCGGTGCTCAGGGCTGTCGTGGTCGGTGACGAGCCGGACCTCGAGACCCCGCTCGGCCGCGAGCAGCGGCGCGTTCACGTACGAGACGTTGTCCTCGACGACATCCGCGAAGACACCCTTGAGTGCGGCCAGTTCCAGGACCTTGACGTCGTACTGCGTGATCTCGCCGCGGACCTCGACGTCGAGCTGCTGCGCGACGCCGCCGGCCAGCGCGGTGAAGATGCGGCCGAGCTTCTCGGTCAGCGCGATCCCCGGCCGGACGTCCTCGGCGATCACGCCGCCCTGGACGTTCACCGCGTCCGGCACCAGTTCGCCGGACAGCGCGAGCCGGACCGACTTGGCGACCGCGATGCCGGCCTTCTCCTGCGCCTCGTCGGTGGACGCGCCGAGGTGCGGGGTGGCGACCACGTTCTCGAACTCGAACAGCGGCGAGTCGGTGCACGGCTCGGTCGCGAACACGTCCAGGCCGGCGGCAGCCACGCGGCCTTCCTTCAGAGCACTGTGGAGCGCCTGCTCGTCGACGATGCCGCCGCGGGCCGCGTTGACGATGATGACCTCGGGCTTGACCTTGTGCAGTTCCTCGTCGCCGATCAGGCCGATCGTCTCCGGGGTCTTCGGCAGGTGCACCGAGATGAAGTCGCTGACGCTCAGCAGCTCGTCGAGAGAGGCGAGCCGGACCCCCATCTGCGCGGCCCGGCCGGCCTGAACGTACGGGTCGTAGGCGATCACGTTCATGCCGAAGGCGGCCAGCCGCTGCGCGACCAGGACGCCGATCTTGCCGAGGCCGACGATCCCGACGGTCTTCTCGAACAGCTCGACGCCGGAGTACTTGCTGCGCTTCCACTCGCCGTTCTTCAGCGACTGGTCGGCGGCCGGGACGCGGCGCGCGGCGGCCAGCAGCAGGGCGACCGCGAGCTCGGCGGCGCTGACGATGTTGGAGGTCGGTGCGTTCACGACCATCACGCCGGCCTGGGTGGCGGCCTTCACGTCCACGTTGTCCAGGCCGACACCGGCCCGGGCGACGACCTTCAGGCGCTTGGCCGCGGCCAGCGCCTCGGCGTCCACCTTGGTGGCGCTGCGGATCAGGATGGCGTCGACGTCAGCGATGGCCGGGAGCAGCTGGGCGCGGTCGGCGCCGTTGATCTGCCGGATCTCGAAGTCGGGGCCGAGCGCCTCGACGGTGGCCGGGCTGAGCTCTTCGGCGATCAGGACGACAGGCCGGGTTACGTCAGTCATGGAGGAATCTCACTCCTGGAAGCGGTAGGGGCTCATGTAGAACAGAGCACCGCGCTGTGCCCGCTGGACCGATGGTACCGCGTCCGCTCGAAGGCCCGCGCGGTGACCCGCATCGCGGTCACTCGGTGTCGCAGGCCTGCGTCGGGGTCGTCAGCTCGTCCCAGTCGTTGATCACCAGCTTGTCCCCGCGGCGAACCAGCTCGTAGCCGTAATCCAGCCGGTTGCAGTTCCGCCCCGCGGCGCCCTTGGCGACCGGCGAGAACAGCACGTTCAGCGAGACTCGAGCAAACGCTCCGTCGACCCCGTAAGGGCGCACCTCCGTGACCTTGGCACCGAAGAAGTACGACGTCTGGTGGCCTCCGCGATCCTTCCTCACGGTCAGCGTCCTCGCCAGCTGCTTGGAGTACAGCGGTTGCGCCGCTTCGAAATCCTGCCGGTTCTGCAGCGTCAGGTAATTGCCGAGCAGCCGCTGGACCTCCACTGCCATCGGGGTGTTCGCGACCTGCAACTCCGGCGTGACCGCACTTTGCGGGCCGCGGGATCGGGCGCAGGTGCCGTCCCCCGGTGTGATCCCGGTGGAGTCGGGTGCGGCGTACCCGCGCAGTTTGTCGACACCGATGATCGTGCTGGCCGGGACCGTGTCGCCGACGACCACTCCGACCACCTGGCCGGACTTGTCGACCACCGGGCCGCCGAGTTTGGTCGCGTTCATCACAGTGCTGAGTGGAGTCGGCTCCGCGATCGAACCGACCCGCTGCATCGATTGTTTGCCGGCCGCGGTGTACCCGATCAGGGCCCGCTCCGCCTTGGGATCCGGATCCGTGTCCGCGAGCGGCAGCGGGGTGCTGCCGAGCTGCCCGATCATGCGCAGCACGGCGACCCCGTCCGCGCTGGTGCCGAGCAGGTTGGCCCGCCGGATCTGGTTGTCCGGGGTGACGATCACGATCGACAGCGGCTGCTTGATCGCGGACGCCGCGGTGAGGACTATGTCCCCGTTGATCAGCGCGCCGGTCGCCTCGCCGGTGCCTGCGCAGGTCGTGGCGAGCACTCGGACCACGGCCGGGCCGGCCGTCTTCATGACGTCCTGGCCGACTGTTTCCGTGACCTCCGGGCTGGTCGTGCCGATGCCCTCCGGTGCTGCGCGGTGCACGCTCTGTGAGCGGAGCCACCAGCCGGCGGCCGCACCGCCTGCGACGATCATCAGCAGCACGATGAAACCGGCCAGGATCCGGCCGAACAGCCACGGCTGTCGCGGTGGCGGCTGCGGGCCACGCGTCGTACTGCTGTCCAGCTGGGTGAGCGAACTGGCGCCCGCGGGGACGCGCCGAGGTGGCCGCGGCAGCTCGCGCCCCTCCATCGGTACCTCCCCCATCACCAGCACAGACCGTAACCGTCTTCGATTGTGCCAAAAGAACAGGCCCGGGCCACCCACCTGGGTGCCCCGGACCTGTGCTGATTCGGGTCAGCGCGCGGCGCTGCCCTCGACGTAGTCGTCGTCGTGCGACTTGACCCACGCCATCAGGCCGCGCAGATCCTTACCCACGGCCTCGATCGGGTGCTCCTGGCTCTTCTTGCGGAACTCGGCGAACTCCGGCGCACCGGCGTCCTGGTCGGCGATGAAGCGGGCCGCGAAGGTGCCGTCGGTGATGTCACCGAGGACCTCCTTCATCCGCTGCTTCACCGACGCGTCGATGATCCGCGGGCCGGACACGTAGTCGCCGTACTCGGCGGTGTCGGAGACCGACCAGCGCTGCTTGGCGATGCCGCCTTCGTAGATCAGGTCGACGATCAGCTTCAGCTCGTGCAGGCACTCGAAGTACGCGACCTCGGGCTGGTAGCCGGCCTCGGTGAGCACCTCGAAGCCGGACTGGATCAGCGCCGACACGCCACCGCAGAGGACGGCCTGCTCACCGAACAGGTCGGTCTCGGTCTCCTCGGTGAAGGTGGTCTTGATCCCGCCGGCCCGCAGGCCGCCGATGCCCTTGGCGTACGAGAGCGCGAGATCCCACGCCTTGCCGGTGGCGTCCTGCTCGACCGCTACCAGCACCGGTACGCCGCGACCCTCGGTGTACTCGCGGCGGACCAGGTGGCCCGGGCCCTTCGGGGCGACCATGAACACGTCCACGCCGGCCGGCGGCTTGATGTAGCCGAACCGGATGTTGAAGCCGTGACCGAAGACGAGCGCGTCGCCGTCGACCAGGTTCGGCTCGATGGCCTCCGCGTAGAGCTTGCGCTGGGCCGGGTCCGGCGCGAGTACGACGATGACGTCGGCCTCCTCGACCGCCTCGGCCGGGGTGAGCACCCGCAGGCCCTGCGCCTCGGCCTTGGCCCGGCTCTTCGAGCCCTCGGGCAGGCCGACCCGGACGTCGACGCCGGAGTCGCGCAGCGACAGCGCGTGGGCGTGGCCCTGGGAGCCGTAGCCGAGCACGGCCACGTGGCGGCCCTGGATCACCGACAGGTCGGCGTTGTCGTCGTAGAACATTTCAGCTGCCACTTCGGGCTCTTCTCCTCTGTAGTGAATGGGGTACGGCGTTCAGGCCTGACGCGCCGGGGCCACGGGCCGCCCCGGCGGGGGCGCCGGCACTGGGTGGTGCGCCCGGTCGACGGGTTGCGCCTGCACGTTCGGGGTGCCGGAGGCGACGTGCGGCGGCGGCACCTGGACCGGCCGCAGCGTGCGGTCGGAGATGGAGCGACTGCCCCGGCCGATCGCCACCATGCCGGACTGCACCAGCTCGCGGACGCCGAAGGGTTCCAGCACCCGGAGCATGGCCTCGAGTTTCTCGGGATTGCCGGTCGCCTCGATCGTGATCGCGTCCGGAGCCACGTCCACCACCTTCGCACGGAACAACTGGACGGTCTCCAGCACCTGTCCCCTGCTCAGGGTGTCCGCCTTGACCTTCACCAGCAGCAGTTCGCGCTGAACCGTCTGGCTGGGCTCGAGTTCGACGATCTTGATCACGTTCACCAGCTTGTTCAGCTGCTTGGTGATCTGCTCCAGCGGCTGCTCGTCCACGCTGACCGCGATGGTCATCCGGGACACCTCGGGGTGCTCGGTCGGACCGACGGCGAGGGAGTCGATGTTGAACCCCCGGCGCGAGATCAGCGCCGCGACACGGGCCAGCACACCGTGCTTGTTCTCGACCAGGATCGACAGCGTGTGCTTGCTCATCACAGTTCCTCGGTGTCCCACTTGGGCGCCATGTCGCGGGCGATCTGGATGTCGTCGTTGCTGGTGCCGGCCGCGACCATCGGCCAGACCATTGCGTCACGGTGCACGACGAAGTCGACCACGACCGGCTGGTCCGTCACCGACATCGCCTTGTCGATGGTCGCGTCGACCGAGTCCTTGTCGGAGCAACGCAGCCCGACGCCGCCCATCGCCTCGGCCAGCTTGGCGAAGTCCGGGATCTGGGCCGAGTGCAGGTCGGTGTTGGAGTACCGCTTGTCGTAGAACAGCGTCTGCCACTGCCGGACCATGCCCAGCGACTGGTTGTTGATCACGGCAACCTTGATCGGGATGCCCTCGAGCGCGCAGGTGACCAGCTCCTGGTTGGTCATCTGGAAGCAGCCGTCGCCGTCGATCGCCCACACGGTCTTGTCCGGCCGGGCGACCTTCGCGCCCATCGCGGCCGGAACGGCGTACCCCATGGTGCCGAGGCCGCCGGAGTTCAGCCAGTGCCGCGGCTTCTCGAACGGGAGGTAGTGCGCGGCCCACATCTGGTGCTGGCCGACGCCCGCGGTGTAGATAGCGTCCGGGCCGGCGATCTTGCCGATCCGCTCGATCACGTACTGCGGGGACAGGCTGCCGTCGTCGGGTTCGTCGTACGCGACCGGGTACTTGGCGCGGACCGACTCCAGCTGGTGGCGCCAGGCGTCGTACGACGGGGTGCGGCCGGAGTTCGCGATCTCGGTGCGGAGCGCGGCGAGCAGGTCGGTGATGACCTCCTTGCAGTCACCCACGATCGGCACGTCGGCGGCGCGGTTCTTACCGATCTCGGCCGGGTCGATGTCGGCGTGGATGACCTTCGCCTCGGGCGCGAACGAGTCGAGCCGGCCGGTCACCCGGTCGTCGAAGCGGGCGCCCAGGCAGATGAGCAGGTCGGACCGCTGGAGCGCGCCGACCGCGGACACCGAGCCGTGCATCCCGGGCATGCCGAAGTGCAGCTCGTGGGTGTCGGGCAGCGCGCCGCGGGCCATCAGCGTGGTCACCACGGGAATGCCGAGCAGCTCCGCGAGCTCCTTCAGCTCGGCGTCGGCCTGGGCCCGGATCACGCCGCCGCCGACGTACAGGACCGGCTTCTCGGCCGCGGCGATCAGGCGGGCCGCCTCGCGCACCTGCTTGGGGTGCGGGCGGGTCACCGGCCGGTAGCCGGGCAGCGACAGCTCGGTCGGCCACTGGAAGTCGACCCGCGCCTGCATCGCGTCCTTGGTCACGTCGACCAGCACCGGGCCGGGCCGGCCGGTGGAGGCGATGTAGAACGCCTCGGCGACCGTGGTGGCGATGTCGTTCGGGTCGTTGACCAGGAAGTTGTGCTTGGTGATCGGCATCGTGATGCCGCGGATGTCGGCCTCCTGGAAGGCGTCCGTGCCGATCGCGGCGCTGGCCACCTGACCGGTGATGGCGACCAGCGGGACCGAGTCCATGTACGCGTCGGCGATCGGCGTGACCAGGTTGGTCGCCCCGGGACCTGAGGTCGCCATGCACACACCGGTCTTGCCGGACGCGGCGGCGTACCCCTGCGCGGCATGGCCGGCGCCCTGCTCGTGACGTACCAGGATGTGGCGGATCTGGGTCGAGTCGAGCATCGGGTCGTACGCCGGGAGGATCGCGCCACCCGGGATGCCGAAGACGGTGTCCACTCCGGCATGTTCCAGTGCGCGGATCAGAGCCTGTGCCCCGGTCAGCTGCTCACTCATGAGTGCCTTCCCTAAGTCCTGTCACGATTGGCTTGTCGCGACCGATCCATCCTCGCTCTTGGTTGTCGTCTCTGCTCATCTGGGTCGCAGATAGTCGCATCGGCAACAAAAAACCCCCTCCGCCGGGTGGGCTGAAGGGGGCGCGCTCGACTCTGTGGTCGCGTCAGTCGGCGCGCCGCACAAGTACGAGGAGAATCGATCGCATGTAGGCAACACTCGCCGACACACCGCGATCGGGTCAAGTTCGGCGCTCATGTGTCTCATTTATTGAGATGACCGTCTTAGATACAGACGGCTCCTTGGGAGGCCGAGCCGACCAGGCGGGTGTACTTGCCGAGCACGCCCTTGGTGATGGCCGGGGTCTTCGGGGTCCAGCCCTGCCTGCGGAGTTCGATGTTCTCGGGGGTGACGTGGAGGTCGAGGGTGCGGTTCTTCACGTCGAGGGTGATCCGGTCGCCGTCCTGGACGAACGCGATCGGGCCACCGTCGGCCGCTTCCGGGGCCACGTGCCCGACGCAGAGTCCCGTCGTACCGCCGGAGAAGCGGCCGTCGGTGAGGAGCAGGACGTCCTTGCCGAGGCCGGCGCCCTTGATCGCGCCGGTGACGGCGAGCATCTCGCGCATACCGGGGCCGCCTTTCGGGCCCTCGTACCGGATCACGACGACGTCGCCGGGGTTCAGCTCGGCGACTGCGTCCATGGCAGCTCGTTCACCGTCGAAGACTCGCGCCGTCCCTTCGAAGACGTCGGAGTCGAAGCCGGCGCTCTTCACCACCGCACCCTCGGGCGCGAGTGAGCCGTGCAGGATCGTGATGCCGCCGGTGCCGTGGATCGGCTTGTCGAGCGCGCGGATGATCGTGCCGTCGACGTCGGGCGGCGCGATGTCGGCGAGGTTCTCGGCCATGGTCTTGCCGGTGACCGTGAGGCAGTCGCCGTGCAGGAGGCCGGCGTCGAGCAGCGCGCGCATCACCACCGGGATGCCGCCGACGCGATCGACGTCGGTCATCACGTAGCGACCGAACGGCTTGAGGTCGCCGAGATGCGGGACGCGGTCGCCGATCCGGTTGAAGTCGGCCAGGGTCAGATCGACGTCGGCCTCGCGGGCGATCGCGAGCAGATGGAGTACGGCGTTCGTCGAGCCGCCGAGCGCCATCACGACGGCGATGGCGTTCTCGAAGGCTTGCTTGGTGAGGATCTGGCGGGCGGTGATCCCCTTCTGCAGCAGGCCAACGACCGCCTCGCCGGACTTGCGGGCGTAGCCGTCCCGGCGGCGATCGACGGCCGGCGGCGCGGCCGAACCGGGCAGCGACATGCCGAGGGCCTCGGCCGACGCGGCCATCGTGTTGGCGGTGTACATGCCACCGCAGGCGCCTTCACCGGGGCAGATCGCCCGCTCGACCGCGTCGACCTCGTCCTGGGTGATCAGGCCGCGCAGGCACGCGCCGACCGCCTCGAACGCGTCGATGATCGTGACGTCCTTGTCGCCGAGCCTGCCAGGCATGATCGAACCGGCGTACAGGAAGACCGCGGCCAGGTCGAGCCGGGCCGCGGCCATCAGCATGCCGGGCAGCGACTTGTCGCAGCCGGCCAGCAGGACCGAGCCGTCCAGCCGCTCGGCCTCCATGACGGTCTCGACGGAGTCGGCGATGATCTCGCGGCTGACGAGTGAGTAGTGCATGCCGACGTGGCCCATCGAGATGCCGTCGGACACGCTGATGGTGCCGAACTCGAGCGGATAGCCGCCGGCCGCGTGCACGCCCTCCTTGACCGCCTGCGCGAGCCGGTCGAGGGAGAGGTTGCATGGGGTGATCTCGTTCCAGCTCGAGGCGACCCCGATCTGCGGCTTGGCCCAATCGTCGTCACCCATGCCGACGGCCCGGAGCATCCCGCGGGAGGCGGTTGCTTCCAGGCCGTCGGTCACTGTGCGGCTGCGTGGTTTCACATCGACCATGCAGCTCACTCTATGGGCTCAGCGCACGGGCACCAGGTCCAGCACAGTCTGGTCCACGGAGTTGCCGGCCCGGTCCGTCACCAAGGTCCGGACCGACAGCGTCTTGCCCGGCAGCAGTATCGACGGCGCGACAACGGTCTTGTAAGCGTCCCCGATCCGCGCCAGCGGCGCCTGAGTCCAGTGCTTGCCGCGGTCGGAGGACACCCACAGCTTCGCGGACTTCACCGGCACGCCGGCGCCGTCCGGGTAGCTGAGGTCCAGATCGAACTGCATCGGCCGCCCGGCCGGTGTGCTGCCGTCGAGAGCTACGTAGGGGTCGTAGGCCGGACGGATCATCGGCGGCTCCACCGGATTCTCGTCCCTCCCGGCAGGTGCGGTGGCGGCGAATTCCCAGGCGGTCTTCGCCTCCCCGGACGTCGGGACCGCCTTGGTCCTCCAGCTGTGCTCCACCCGCCAGCGGGCCGGCCCTGCGGGCACGCCGAAGACGTAGCCAACATCCGGAACATCACCGATCAACTCGCCGTTGCGGTACAGCGCCAGCCGCTGCCCACCGACGATGGAACCGTCCACAATGCCGACGTGGTTGGCGTCCCCCATGCCGACCTGCAGGGTGAACGTGCTGTTCCACATGCTGTGGCTGCGGATCTGTGGATGCACCGCGGTACCGAGAGCTGAGCGGACCTTCTCACCGCGCTGGTACGTCCGGACCGGGTCGTCACACAGTCCGGCATCGCCGCTGGCGGGTGCCTTCTCGCACTGCCACCACGCGATGTCCGGACCGGCGGACAGCAGCTCGACCTCGCGCGAGGGGGCCGTCACGGTTCGTTCGCTCGTCCAGTACATCCCGCTGTACCTGCTCTGGACGCCCCGGACGACGCGACGTTCGCCACCACCCCACGCGGTGCCGAAACTGGTCTCGACCGAGGCCATGTCGCGCACGGCCTTCCGGTCGACCGGCTTGACCAGCGGCGCGCTGAAACGGTTCGCGCTCTGGTAGACCTGGTACAGGTCCGGGGTGTCGTGGTGGGTCTTCCTGGTCGACTTCAGCTGCCACCGGGTCACCGCCTCGGCGAAGCCGCCCTTGGGAGCGGCCGTGGGCGTCACGTACAACCGGCCGGCAGCGAGATCCTCCGCCGTCACCGGCAGGTCGTCGGCCTGCCAGCTCTGCGCGTCCTTGCCGCGCGTGAAGCCGATCGTGCCCTCGACGACCGCAGTCGGTTGGCCCTCCACCACGGGAGCCTTCACCTGGACCGCCTGACGGGCGTCCAGTGTGAACGACGTGTTGCCGGCCACGGTGACGTTCGACTCGATGGCGAACGTCATCGTGTCCCCCGTCGGCACGAAGCCGTACGCCATGTGCACCCCTGGCGTGATCCGGCGGGTTCCGCGACCCTGGTCGTCCAGGAGGATCTGGTCGTAGTGACCGTCGGTGCTGTTGAAGACGTTGACGTAGCCACCGGAGACCGGCTTGCCGTTGCGGTCGAGTACGCGGACCGAGGCGTCGTACATCGGCGGCTCGTCGTAGGCGTTCAGGGCCAGCCGCAGCTGTCGTTTCCCGGTGCTGTCGACGACGTCGAGCGCACCCTCCCAGATGTTGTCCGAGAGCGCGGTCCACGGCCCGACGATGTCGCTCAGGCCGGCCGGGTCGAAGGTCACCGTGGCGTCGGCGGTCCCTCCGGCAGGCACGATCAGGGTGGCAGGCGTTACGACGACCGCCGACTCCGGAGCCGCCTTGTTCCAGAGGGTCACTTCCTTGTCGGCGAAGGTGAGCGTGACCGGCTCGGCACTGGGATTCGTCAGCGTCAGAGTGCGCTTCTGCGGCGAGTCGTCGGGGTGGCGGATCGCCGCGTAGTCGATCACGCCGACGTTCGGCACCAGGCCGGTCGGGGACGTCGCGACGTCCAGGTTCACCCTGCCACTGCCGTACCACCCCGTGAAGATGCCGGTGCTGTCGGCAGCACTGCTGCTCAACCGTGCCTTCAGTTGCTGCCAGGTCAGCTCCGGGTGCTGCTGGAGCAGCAGCGCGGCCGAGCCGGTCACCAGCGGCGTGGACCGGGACGTACCGAGGCCCATGGCGTACAGATCGCCGTCGCGGGCACCGGCCCGGGCGCCGAGGATGCCGGTGCCGGGCGCGGCGATCTCCGGCTTCTGCCGCCAGGAGTACGTCGGGCCCATGCTCGTGAACCGGGCCCGGTTGCCGGCAGGATCGAGCGCACCCACTGTCAACGCGGAGGCAGCCGTACCAGGCGTCTCGACCGAGAACGGCGTGGCGTAGAGAAGGTCCCCGTCGTCGCCGGCCGCGACCACGAACAGCGCACCGCTTTGCGCCGTCAGCCGGTCGACCGCATCGGCCAGCAGGTCGTCACCCTGGTACGGCGCACGTGCACCGAGGCTGACGTTGACCAGGTCGGCGTGCTGCCCGACGGCCCACTCCATCGCCGCGATCAGCTCGGACACGGTGCCCTCGCCGGCCGCGTTCAGGATCTTGCCGGAAATCAGTTCGGCTCCGGGTGCGATGCCCTTCCGGGCGCCGTCGGACCCGGCGCCGTTGCCGGCCACCAGCGACGCGATCTGGGTGCCGCGACCGAAGTCGTCCTGCGGGCCTTCGCCGGTGAAGTCCTCGGTGGCCGTCACCTTGCCCTCGAGTGCCGGGTGGCCGGTGTCGATGCCGGAGTCGAGAATTGCGACCTTCACGCCGTGACCGTCGAGGCCGCGGCGCCACGCGGTCGGCGCCTGCACCTGCTCCAGGTATCCGTCCAGCGGTGCCGCTGCGGCCTTGGAACCGCTACTCGGCGGCGTCTTGCTCGTCGGCGCGCCGGTCCCGGGCGCCGACTCAGGCGCACGGTCACCATGCAGTGCAGTGTCCAGCCAGATCTTGGCCGGCAGGGCGGACCGGGCGGCCGTCAGGGCCGAACCGAAGGCCGTCGCCCGGGACTTCTCGATCCGGCCCGCAGTGGCACCGATGCTGGCCAGCGTGCGGCTCGGGGTGAATCCGGCGTTTGCCATCGTCCGCGCGCCGGAACTCTCCCGCACGATCACGGGCAGGTCCGCGCGGTGCGCGTCGTCGTACCCCATCTCGACGAGGCCGGTGACGTCGAACAGGGCAGGGTCGAGTACGCCGGGAACCAGGCTCGCGACGTCGTGCGGGATCACGCTGATCCGGCCGTGGTCGTTGCGTACGGCGTACCCGACCGCGGGCGCACCGTCGCGGGACCGGACGTCGACCTGCGGCTTCCCGTCCGGGCCGGGCCGCAGCGTGACGTGTTCGCCGGTCAGCAACGTGACTGTGGCGGGACTCCTGAGTACGGGGGCCGGCTGGACGACCGGCGTGCCGGCTGTCGGCGCTGCGGTAGCAGTGACTGGAGCAGTCAGCCCGGACAGCGCCAGGGCGCCGCTGGCCAGCAGCGCCGGTATCGGTAAAGATCGTGGAAGCCCCACCGGGCACCATCCTTGCTGTAGGCACCGGTCAGGTGCGGACGTCTTGCCATAGGCACCGATCCGGTGCGTCGAGACCTTTGGTATCCGATCCCACCCGGCGCGGTCACGAGACTGCCGTGACAGGAGGCCGACATGACCGGAATCAGTCACCCGCCGACCGACAGCGGTCGCACCCGACTCGAGGCGTACGTCGACGGGTGGCGGCGGCACGACATCGCGGCCGTTCTGGACACGTTGACCGACGACTGCGTGGTGATCGAGTCGTATGGGCCGGTCTATCGGGGCAAGGCGCGGGTCGAGCAGTGGATGAACGCCTGGTTCGGTGCCGGCGGCACCGTCGACGCCTGGGAGATCACGTCATCGGCAGCGGCCGGCGACACGCTGATCGTCGAGTGGCGCTTCGAGTGCACGTGGAAAGGCGAACCCGGCGCCTTCGACGGCGGCACGATCGCGCGACTCGACCAAGGCCGCATTGCGTACCTCCGCGAGTACGCGACCACCGCTGCGCTCTATGACTGGACCGGAGTCTGGCGCGCCTAAGTCTGGATCCGTGGATGCTGACCGGTCCGGCATCCCGCGATGGCAGCCCTGTCATGGGATATCCGGCGCTCCGGTCGGTTCCGTGGGTGTTGCCCGTGCCGTCGACCGGATCGCCAGGCCATCACAACGAGGCGACGACGAAGGTCTCCCACGGAGAGGCCCAGCGTCTCGGCGATTGTGATGGCCTGGAAGTCCGCCCACAGCCCTCCCCGCGGCGGGGACGGGTCTGGTGATGCCGCGGCGCTGACCGGACCTGCGCCACTCACCAAGCAGCGCGATGCCGGCGATGTCCCGCTCGGCCGCGAGCCCTCGGCGGCTGACGGACCGGGTTAGTGAGTGCCCCACGTCCGCCCACGCCGAGACCCACGGGCCGGCCAGGCCAGGCTGGGGAGGATCTCCCACCCAATCCGGGACGACATCCTCCCACCCCCGGCGGCAACCGACACAACACGGCCGACCGCCTGGACCCGAAGGACGCGAACGAACCACCCACCGATGCGTCAGCCGGATATCCCCTCGAGTAGGTCGGAGGCGGTGGGCGGGATTGCGGGACGAGCGCCGGACCGGTCTATGGATCCGGGCTAAGGTGTTGGTAGACCGCGACTGGCGAGGGTGGAGTACCACCGGGGAGCGGGTTGTGGACAAGGCGTCGTCCGCCTGGGCGCCTCCGGCTCTCGTTCGGAGGCTCCTGATGCGCTACGGCATGAATCCCCACCAGCCCGCCACGATGACGGCTCTCGACGGCTCCCCGTTCACAGTCGTCTCGGGCTTTCCGTCGTACATCAACGTCCTGGATGCCCTGACCGGGTGGCAGCTCGTCCGCGAGGCGTCCGGTGCCTTCGGCGTACCGGCGGCTGCGTCGTACAAGCACGTGTCGCCCGCTGGGGCGGCGCTGGGTGGCAGCGTGGCCGGCGCCTACCTGCGTGCCCGCGATGCCGATCCCAAGTCGTCGTACGGCGACTTCGTTGCCGTCTCGCATCCAGTCGACGCGGAGCTCGCCGGCGTGCTCAAGCGTGTCGTGTCGGACGGGATCATCGCGCCCGGGTACGACGATGGCGTGGTCGGGACGTTGGCTGCGAAGAAGCGCGGGAGCTTCCTGGTGCTGGAGGCGGACCCGGCGTTCGAGCCGCCGGCGGAAGAGGTTCGCGAGTTCTACGGACTGCGGTTGACTCAGCGGCGGGACGACGTACCGCTGACTCGTGAGCTGCTGGATCCCGCGGTGTCGGATGCGGCGGCCCGGGATCTCCTGCTGGGGCTGATCGTGGTGCGCTACACGCAGTCGAACACGGTCGCGATGGTCAAGGACGGTATGACGATCGGCGTGGGCGCCGGGCAGCAATCGCGGGTGGACTGCAGTCGGCTCGCCGGCGAGAAGGCTGCCGCGTGGTGGGCGCGCCGTTCGACTGACGCGCTCGCGGATGTGTCGATGGTGTCCGACGGTGCGCTCCCCTTCGTCGACAACGTCGAGGAAGCGCACCGGTACGGCGTCGCGCATATCGCCGAGCCGGGCGGGTCCATCCGGTCCGACGAGGTCGCGAAGGCGTGCGCAGCGCACGGCATCACCTGGTCGCCGACCGGCGTCCGGCTGTTCCGGCACTGATCAGGCGACGTCGACCTTGGGTGGCTCGCGCTCGGCCGGGGCCGGCTGCGGACCGCCTTCCAGCTGGATGTCGGGAATGATGCGGTCGAGCCAGCCCGGCAGCCACCAGGCCCGGTCGCCCAGCAGCGTCATGACGGACGGGACCAGGACCATCCGGACGATGCTGGCGTCGATCAGGACGGCGACGGCCATGCCGACCGCCAGCATCTTCACCGTCGGGTCGTCGTCGAGGACGAAGCTCAGGAAGACCACGATCATGATCGCCGCCGCGGTCGTGATCACCCGCGCTGTCGCGCCGATCCCGATCGCCACGGCGCGATGGCTGTCGTTCGTCGCGATCCAGGCCTCGTGCACCCGGGACAGCAGGAACACCTCGTAGTCCATCGACAAACCGAACACGATCGCGAACATCAGCATCGGCACGAACGACGGGATCGGCACCTTCTCGTCGATCCCGACCAGGGAGGATCCCCAGCCCCACTGGAAGACCGCGACGATCACGCCGTACGCGGCGCCGACCGACAACAGGTTGAGGATCGCGGCCTTGACCCCGATCAGCAGCGAGCGGAAGGCCACGGTGAGCAGCAGGAACGCGAGCAGCACCACGGCGCCGATCAGCCACAGCATCCGCCCGGCCACCTTCTCGGTGAAGTCGACGTACCCGGCGGTGGTGCCGACGACGAAGGTCGGCTCCTGCTGCCCCGCGAGTACGTCGTCGCGGATCCGGTTGACCAGATCCTCGGTCTCCGCCGACGACGGTGACGTGGTCGGGATGACGGTGATGATCGCCGTCGTACCGGCGCTGTTCATGGTCGCCGGTTGGACGGCGGCGACCCCGGCGGTCTTCTGCAGCGTGGACGTGAGGCCGGTCAGCAGGGTCTGCTTGTCGGTCGAGCTCTCGGACGGGAGCTGTACGACGACCGTCAGCGGACCGTTGGCCCCCGGGCCGAACCCTTGGGCGACCAGGTCGTACGCCTTCCGGCTCGAGTCCGCCGCCGGATCGGTGCCGGCGTCGAGCTGGCCCAGATTCATCGAGAACAGTGGGATGGCCAGGACGAGCAGCACGAGGGTGGCGGCGATGCCGTACGGCCACGGCCGATCGCTCACCTTGCGTCCCCAGCGGGCGAACGCGCTCTGCTCGTGCTTGAGGTCGCGCTGCTCGCGCTCCTCCGCCCGGTGCTCCGCCACGGCTCGCTCGTCCGGGAGCCCGGCCTCGAGCTCCCGCTCCTCCACCAGATGGTGCCGGTCCTTGCGGTTGAGGACGAGGAACTTCGCCAGGCCGAGCATCGCGGGGATGAGGGTCAGCGCCGCCAGTACGGTGACCGCGACGACGATGGCCGAGGACAGACCGAGCGCGCCGACGAACGGTACGCCGGAGACGTAGAGGCCGAGGATCGCGATGACGACCGTCCCGCCGGCGACCAGGATGGCCGCACCGGATGTCGACTCAGTGCGGCCGGCCGATTCCTCGACTCCTATCCCGTCCTCGAGCTGCTCGCGATGGCGCGACACCATGAAGAGCCCGTAGTCGATCGCGACGCCGAGCCCGAGCAGTGTGGCGACCGTCGGCGCCGAGACCGGGAACTCCTTCACCGCCGCGAGCAGACCGAGGATGGCCAGCCCGCCGCCGACGCTGAAGATCGCGGCGATCAGCGGCAGTCCGGCCGCGACGATGGACCGGAACATCAGGAACAGCAACAACAGTGCCAGCGCGAGGCCGATGGCCTCTGACAGGGTGTCGTCCGCCTGTTTCCCGATCTGGCCGGCGCCTCCGCCGTACTCGACCTGAAGCCCGGCGGCCCTGGCCGGCTGGACGGCGGCATCCAGTTTGTCGAGGTAGCTGCTGTCGAGCGACGCCGGCACCACCGAGAAGGAGACCGGAGCGTTGACGATGCTGCCGTCCTTGGAGATGTACGCCGTCTGTGACGTCGCCAGCGGATCGACGGCCGAGACCACGTCAGGCAGCTTGGCGACGGCGGCCATCGACGTCTTCACCGCTTCGGCCTGCTCGGACACCGTGCCGGTCTTCGCGTGGAAGACGATCGAACCGGAGTAGCCGCCTGCGGTGGCGAAGTCCTTGTTCAGGATGTTCAGTCCGGCCGACGACTCGCTGCCCGGGACCGTGTAGTTGTTCACGTACGTGCCGCCGAACGCGGACCGCAGCACGAACAATCCGACGACCAGCACCAGCCAGCCTGCGATCACGAACCAGTGGAACCGTGCGGCCCCCCGGCCGAGACGATCCAGAAACGCGTGCACAGGGCCCCCTCCCCCAGGCGCCCCCCAGGCGACGGCCCCGCCGTCGACCCCTCCGCCGACAGTAAGCCGGGCCCGACGCCCGTCACAACCCCTCGTTCCCGGGGCACACCCCTACGCCACCAACCGATCGCTGCCCGTCACCCGGACTGCAGTCTTTTCCTTTGGCGCGGTGTCAACCGCCCGCGACGCTGGGCAGGATCAGCAACTCATCTCCGTCGCTCAGCTTCGTCCCCAGCCCGTCCAGGTCGCGGATGTTGTCGTTGTGGAGGTAGATGTTGACGTGCCGGCGGACGGCGCCCTGCTCGTCGGTCAACCTCCGTCGCAGCACCGGGTCGAGGGCGGCGAAGGCCTCGGCGACGGTGGAGCCGTCGACCTCGACGCACTCAGCTCCGCCCGCAAACGGCCGGAGGACGGTCGGCAGGCGGACGGAGATCATCAGATCACCGCGGCGCGCACGGTGAGCACATCCGGCAGGTGACGTGCAACCTCGACCCAGGTGTCACCGGCGTCGGCGCTGGCGTAGACGCAGCCGTCGCGGGTGCCGACGTACACACCGGCCGGGTCGGCGGTGTCGGTGGTGAGCGCGTCACGCAGGACCGGGACATAAGACACATCGGGCAGGCCCGTGGTCAGCGGCTCCCAGGTCGCTCCGGCATCGCGGGAGCGGTAGACACGGCACTTGGCCTCGGTCGGGATCCGGTTGGCGTCCGCGATCAGCGGGAAGACGTACACCGTCGCCGGCTCGTGCGGATGCACCGCGATCGGGAACCCGAAGTCCGACGGCAGCCCGTCCGCGATCGACTTCCAGATCGCCCCACCGTCGTCGGACCGGTAGACGCCGTGATGGTTCTGCGCGAACATCCGCTCCGGTACGGCGGGATGCGCGGCCAGCTTGTGCACACACTGACCGAACTCCGGGTAGGGGTCGGGGAAGAACTTCGCCTGGATCCCGTGGTTCGCCGGCTCCCACGACGCGCCGCCGTCGGCGGTCCGATAGACCCCGCCGGTCGACATCGCGACGCTGACCTGCTCGGGATCGGTCGGATGCGGCAGCACCGTGTGCACCGCCTGACCGCCGAAGCCGGCGCCCCACTCCTTGCGGTGCGGATGGTCCCACAGCCCGCGGACCAGCTCGAACGTCACTCCCCCGTCGGTCGACTTCCACAGCGCCGACGGCTGGCTCCCGGCGTACACGACCCCCGGCTGACCGGCCGGTCCGGGCTGGATCTGCCAGACCCGCTCGAGTGAGGCGTCGGCGTCGGCCGGGAATCCGATCGATCCCTCCGGCGGCTCGGCCCAGGTCGCACCGAGGTCGTCGGAGTGGAAGATGGCCGGTCCCCAATGCTCGCTGGTCCCGCCGGCGAACATCCGCGGCCGCTCACCCCGGGTGTCGATGCCCACGGCGTACACGCCCTGCATCTCGAAGTGCGGCCCGTCCAGAGTCCAGTTCTGGCGGGCGGCATCGCTCCGGCCGATCCAGAGCCCCTTCTTGGTCCCGATCAGCAGTACGGCCTCGGACATCGTCGTCCTCCTCGTTCAGCGTGATGGACCTGCCACCACATTGATCAGCGGTTCGCCGGAGACGTAGCGCTCCAGCTGTGCGCGCACCAGGCGCGCCACCCGCGGCGCGAACGCCGTCGAGGCACCGCCCCGGTGCGGATTGATCAGCACGTTCGGAGCCGACCAGAGCGGATGACCGGCGGGCAGTGGCTCGGGGTCGGTCACGTCCAGCGCGGCGCTGATCCGTCGCGTGGCGAGCTCGGCCAGCAATGCGTCCGTGTCGACGACGACACCGCGAGCAACGTTCACCAACAGGGCGCCGTCCTTCAAGCTCGCCAGGAACTTCGCGTCCACCATCCCGCGCGTCTCCGCAGTCGCCGGCGTCAGCAGAACGACGACATCCGCCTGCGGCAGCAACTCCGGCAGCTCGGTGATCGGATGTACGCCGTCCCGAGCCCTCCGCGCGACCCGGATCACCTCACATTCGAACCCGCTCAGCCGCCGCTCCAGCGCCTCCCCGATCGACCCGTAACCCAGGATCAGCACCGTGCGATCCGCGAGTGAGTCGTCGACCTCGTCGTACGAGCGGGGCCAGACCTGCTGCTCCTGGTCGCGGACGGCCCGCGGCAGGCGCCGGTACGACGCGAGGATCAGGGCGACCGCGAGCTCCGCGGTGGACGCGTCGTGGACCCCCCGCGCGTTGCACAGGGTCACGCCCTCGGCCAGGTGCGGCAGCACGTGCTCGAAGCCGGCGGTCTGCAGCTGCACGACCTTCAGGCTCGGCATCTCGCTGACGATGTCGATCACCCGGGAGCCACCCATGTATCCCGGCACGTAGACCTCGACCTCGGCGAGCGACTCCGGCCGCTCCCCGCCGTCGTAGAAGTCGACGTCGAACCCCGCGGGCAGCCCGCCGAGGAAGGTGTCCGGGTCCTCCCAGGGCAGCCATGCCTTCACCACATCAGCCATGCCCACGAACCTACTCGGGTGGAAGGACACTTTTGAACACCCGTGCCAGACACCGGACGTCGTCGTACTCTGGATCGGTGCCTTCGACATCGGATCTGGCGGCGACGCTCGAGCATGATCAGGCCGTAGGGCGATTGCGGGAGTCGTATCAGCGGATCTCTCCGGGCGAGCCAGTCCGGCTGGCGAAGCGCAGTTCGAACCTGTTCCGCCCACGGACGGACGTCGAGCGCCCCGGCCTGGACGTGTCGAAGCTCACCGGCGTGATCAGCGTCGACCCGGCCGCGCGGACCGCGGACGTCCAGGGCATGTGCACCTACGAGGACCTGGTCGCGGCCACGCTCCCGCACGGGCTGACCCCGATGGTCGTGCCGCAACTGAAGACGATCACGCTCGGCGGCGCGGTGACCGGGCTCGGCATCGAGTCGTCGTCGTTCCGGGCCGGACTGCCGCACGAGTCCGTGCTGGAACTCGACATCCTCACCGGCGCCGGCGACCTGGTCACCGCGCGCCCCGAGGGTGAGCACGCGGACCTGTTCCGGATGTTCCCGAACTCCTACGGCACCCTCGGCTACGCCACCCGGCTGACGATCGAGCTCGACCGGATCTCGCCGTACGTCGCCCTCCGGCACGTCCGCCTCGGCCTCGACGAGCTGGCCCCGGCGATCGACGAGATCGTTGCCTCAAGCACGTACGACGGGGAGCCGGTGCAGTTCGTCGACGGGGTCGCGTTCAGCCCGTCGGAGGCGTACCTGACCCTCGGGCGGAACAGCGACGCCGCCGTGCGGACCAGCGACTACACGGGCCAGCAGATCTACTACCGCTCGATCCAGCAGCGGCCGGCGGACTTCCTCACCGCGCACGACTATCTGTGGCGCTGGGACACCGACTGGTTCTGGTGCTCGGCCGCGTTCGGCGCACAGCATCCGGTGGTACGGCGCCTGTGGCCGCGACGCTGGCGGCGGAGCGACGTGTTCCACAAGATCGTCGGCTTCGAGAACCGGCATCAAGTCGCAGCACGCCTCGACCGCCGGCGCGGGCGGCCGGATCGCGAACGCGTCGTCCAGGATGTGGAGATCCCGGTCGACCGGCTGGCCGGGTTCCTGCGCTGGTTCGACGCCGAGGTCGGGATGCGGCCGGTCTGGCTGTGCCCGCTCCGGCTGCGCGGGTCGGCGGACTGGCCGCTGTACCCGCTCAAGCCCGGCGAGACCTACGTGAACGTCGGCTTCTGGGGCACCGTGGCGATCGCCCCCGGCGCCTCGGACGGTGATGTGAACCGGCGGATCGAGGCCGCGGTGGCCGAGTTCGGCGGGCACAAATCGCTGTACTCCGACGCGTACTACGACCGAGACACCTTCGACCGGCTCTACAACGTCCCGGCCTTGACCGAGGTGAAGCAACGCTACGACCCGAATGCCCGGCTCACCGGGCTCTACGAGAAGGCGGTGACGCGCCGATGACGACGCTCGCGACCCAGGTTTCGATCGCTGACGCACTGACCACGGTGACTCCGGCCGGCCTGCCGTTCCGGTTCACGGCGTACGACGGGAGCGCGACCGGCCCGGAGGACTCGCCGATCCACATGCATCTGGCCTCCGAGCGCGGCCTGTCCTACGTACTCACGGCACCCGGGGACCTCGGCCTGGTCCGCGCGTACGTGATGGGCGATCTGGAGATCACCGGCATCCACGAGGGCAACCCGTACGACCTGATGCGGATGATGCTCAACCAGGTGCACTTCGAGCGTCCGACGACGGCGGAGGCGCTGCGGATCGTCCGCGGACTCGGCTGGAGTCACCTGAAGCCACCGCCTCCCCCACCGCAGGAGCACTTGCCGAAGTGGCGTCGTACCTTCGAGGGGCTGCGGCATTCGAAGGCCCGGGACAAGGCGGCGATCCACCACCACTACGACGTGTCGAACGCGTTCTACGAGTGGATCCTCGGCCCGTCGATGACCTACACATGTGCCGTCTATCCGACCGCGGAGGCTTCGCTGGAGGAGGCGCAGTACGAGAAGTACGACCTGGTCGCGCGGAAGCTCGACCTTCAGGCCGGGCAACGACTCCTCGACGTCGGGTGCGGCTGGGGCGGCATGGTCCGGCACGCGGCCCGCGAGTACGGCGTTCGTGCCCTCGGCGTCACGCTGTCGTCCGCCCAGGCCGAGTGGGCCAACGAGGCGATCAAACGGGAAGGACTCGAGCACCTGGCCGAGGTCCGCTTCCTGGACTACCGGGACGTCGCCGAGCGCGACTTCGACGCGATCAGCTCGATCGGCCTGACCGAACACATCGGCGTGCGCAACTACCCGTCGTACTTCGGGTTCCTGCTCGACCGGCTGAAGCCCGGCGGCCGGCTGCTGAACCACAGCATCACCCGCCCGGACAACCGCTTCCGGTCCACCGGCGCGTTCATCGACCGCTACATCTTCCCCGACGGCGAGCTGATCGGCTCCGGCCGGATCATCGCCGAGGCCCAGGACGCCGGCTTCGAGGTCCGCCACGAGGAGAACCTCCGCGAGCACTACGCCCTCACCCTGGCCGCCTGGTCCGACAACCTGGTCGCCCACTGGGACGAGGCCGTCGCCGAGGTCGGCCACCCCACCGCCAAGATCTGGGGCCTCTACCTGGCCGCCTGCCGCGTCGGCTTCGAACGCAACAACACCCAACTCCACCAAGTCCTCGCAGTAAAACTAGACGACGACGCCAACGCCCACTTCCCCCTCCGCCCCACCTGGCTCAGCTGAACCGTTGCGGGACCTGCGGTGTATTAGTAGGCAGGACTAGCAGAGGAGACGGCGTGGTCGGGACGACTGTCAGGCGGCGGGGGCGGGCTGCGGTGGTGTTGACTGCGCTGACGTTGGTGGCTGGCTGCTCTGAGGCCATGCCGAGTAGCTCTGGTAGTGCTTCTGCACCGGCTACCTCCAGTACGGCGGTGCAGCCTGGGACCGTGAAGCTCACTGTGGCTTCGACCGTGGCGACGGGGATCGAGGTGCCGTGGGGGCTGGCGTTTCTGCCGGACAAGAGTGCGTTGGTGGCGGAGCGGGACTCGGGGAAGATCAAGCGGATCGCCGGCGGGCAGGTGAGTGACGTCGGCACGGTGGAGGACGTGAACGCGTCGGCGGAGGGTGGGTTGCTGGGGTTGGCGGTGGACCCGGGGTATCCGGGGAAGCCGTACATCTACGCGTACTACTCCGGCGGGGACGACAACCGGATCGCCCGGATCACGTACCAGGACAACCAACTGTCCGACCAGCAGGTGATCCTGGAGGGGATCCCCTCCGCTGCCATCCACAACGGCGGGCGGTTGCGGTTCGGGCCGGACGGATTCCTGTACGCCGGGACCGGCGACGGCTCGGATCGGCCGAACTCGCAGGACGACGGATCGCTGGGCGGGAAGATCCTGCGGATCACGACCGACGGCAAGGCGGCGCCGGGCAACCCGGACGGTCGGCTGTGGATCACCAAGGGCCACCGGAACGTGCAGGGGCTCGCGTTCGACGGCACCCAGTTGTACGCCGCCGAGTTCGGCCAGAACACCTGGGACGAACTGAACGCGATCACGCCCGGCGCGAACTACGGCTGGCCGGCCGCCGAGGGGATCAGCGGGCTCGACGGGATGACCGACCCGATCGCCCAGTGGCACACCTCCGACGCGTCGCCGTCCGGGATCGCGTTTGCCCAGGGGTACATCTTCATGGCGTCGCTGCGCGGGCAGCGCCTCTGGGCGATACCTGTTGCCAACGGCAAGCGAATCGGCGAGCCGCAGGCGTTCTTCACCAACCAGTACGGCCGGTTGCGCACCGTGGAGGTCGCTCCGGACGGGTCGCTGTGGCTGACCACGTCGAACACCGACGGGCGCGGCGACACTCGGAGCGGCGACGACCGGATCCTCCGGATCACGATCAGCCGCTGACTGCCAACCGTTTCAAACCTTTGGCCGTCTGGTACTTGTGGAGGAAAGCCAGCGTTCGGAGGAGGAGATCGGTATGCGGACCGGCCAGGTGTCCGTTGTTCCCAGCAGTGTGATCGCTTCGGTGAGCAGCTACCAGGATGCTCAGCGGACGGTCGGATACCTGCGAAGTTACGGGATGGACGCGGCCAGCCTGGAGGTGGTCGGCGCCGGGCTCCGGCGGGCCGAGAGACAGCGAGCCATCCCGGTCGCCCGGCTCACCGGTGCCGGGGCCCTGCAAGGTGCGCTGCTCGGCGTACTCGCCGCGATCTTCGTCACGCTCGTGGCCCAGACGACGCTGACCGGCCTGGCCGTCGTCGTGTGGGGTTTCGTGTACGGCGCTCTGATCGGCGGCCTGTGGGGGTTGTTCAAGGGACTCGTCCGCAACCGCCCCGACGCTGTTTCCATCGAGATCGTGCCCACCCGCTACGAGGTGCGCTGCCCGCCCGAGGAGCTCTCCGTCGCTCAGACCCTGCTGGCCGACGCCGCCGACATCGACGACGGCCGGGTCGAGCGCGAGGTGATCGCGGACGCACCGCCGCACGAGCCGAAGCCGCGAACGGAAAAGGACGCGGCCTGAGCTGAGTCGCCGGACGCCAGGGTGAGCCCCGGGGTCCGGCGACTACGTCAGATCCCCAGCTTCGCGTTCAGGAGTTCGCGGACCTTGGCCGCGTCGGCCTGGCCGCGCATGTCCTTCATCACCGCGCCGATGAGTGCACCGGCCGCGGCCGGCTTGCCGGAGTTGACCTTCTCGACCACATCCGGGTTCGCCGCGATCGCCCGCTCGATGGCCTCGATCAGCGCCGAGTCGTCCGAGACCAGGGCGAGTCCACGCTTCTCGATGATCTCGGCCGGCGTGCCCTCGCCCTTGATCAGGCCGTCGAAGACCTGCCGGGCGAGCTTGTCGTTGAGCGAGCCGTCGTCGACCAGCTTCTGCACCTCGGCGACCTCGGCCGGGCCGACGCCGAGCGCGTCCAGGTCCTGGCCGGACTCGTTCGCCGCGCGAGCGAGCTCACCCAGCCACCACTTCTTCGCGGCGGCCGGCGTCACGCCGAGCCCGACCGTCGCCACGATCGGCTCGAGCGCGTTCCCGTTGATGACGTCGCGCATCTCCAGGTCGGTGAATCCCCACGCCTCCTGCAGCCGGACCCGGCGCAGAGAAGGTGCCTCGGGCAACGAAGAACGGATCTCCTCGACCCACTCGCGCGACGGCGCGATCGGGACCAGGTCGGGCTCCGGGAAGTACCGGTAGTCGTCGGCGTCGGACTTCTCCCGGCCGGACGTGGTGATGCCGGTGTCCTCGTGCCAGTGCCGGGTCTCCTGAAGGACCTTGCCGCCGGAGTTCAGCACCGCTGCCTGCCGGGTGATCTCGTACGTCACCGCGCGCTCGACCGAGCGGAACGAGTTCACGTTCTTGGTCTCGGTCCGCGTGCCCAGAACAGTCGAGCCGTGCGGCTTCAGCGACACGTTGGCGTCACACCGCAGCGAACCCTGATCCATCCGGACATCCGAGACGCCCAACGCGAGCAGCAGGTCGCGCAGCATGCTCACGTACGCGCGGGCCACCGCGGCGGCCTTGTCCCCCGGCACCTCGATCGTCTTGGTGACGATCTCGATCAGCGGGATGCCGGCCCGGTTGTAGTCGACCAGCGAGTGCGAGGCGCCGTGGATCCGGCCGGTCGCGCCACCGACGTGGGTGGACTTGCCGGTGTCCTCCTCCATGTGGGCGCGCTCGATCTCGATCCGGTACGTCTGGCCGTCGACCACCACCTCGGTCCAGCCGTTGTACGCGATCGGCTCGTCGTACTGCGAGGTCTGGAAGTTCTTCGGCATGTCCGGGTAGAAATAGTTCTTCCGGGCGAACCGGCACCACTCGGCGATCTCGCAGTTCAGCGCCAGGCCGATCTTGATCGCGGACTCGACGCCGACCCTGTTCACTACCGGCAGTGCGCCCGGCAGGCCGAGGCAGACCGGACAGGTCTGCGTGTTCGGCGGCGCACCGAACTCGGTCGGGCAGCCGCAGAACATCTTCGACTTCGTGTTCAGCTCGACGTGGACCTCGAGGCCCATCACCGGGTCGTACTGCGCCAGCGCGTCGTCGATCTCGAGGACGGTCGCGGTCATCGGGTCACCTCCAGTTCCGGAGCCTTGGTCATCAGCACGCCGCCCCACTGATCGGCCAGCGCCGACTCCAGCGCGGCGCCGACGGTGTAGCACAGGTCGTCACGCATCACCGGCGCCATCACGTGGAAGCCGACCGGCATGCCGTCCTCGTCGGCCAGGCCGCACGGGAACGAGCCGGCCGCGTTGCCGGCCAGGTTGGACGGGATCGTGCACAGGTCGTTCTTGTACATGGCGATCGGGTCGTCGATCCGGTCCCCGATCGCGAACGCCGTCGTCGGCGTCGCGGGTGAGACCAGCACGTCGACCTGCTCGTAGGCGTTGGCGAAGTCGCGGGCGATCAGCGTCCGCACCTTCTGCGCCTGCCCGTAGTAGGCGTCGTAGTACCCGCTCGACAGCGCGTGGGTGCCGAGCATGATCCGGCGCTTCACCTCGGCGCCGAAGCCGGCCTCGCGGGTCAGGCTCATCACCGTCTCCGCGCTGTTCGTGCCGTCGTCGCCGACGCGCAGCCCGTACCGCATCGCGTCGAACTTGGCCAGGTTGGACGAGGCCTCGCTCGGCAGGATCAGGTAGTACGCCGGCAACGCGTACTGGAAGTGCGGACACGAGACCTCGACCACTTCGGCGCCGAGCTTGGTGAGCAGCTCGACCGCCTCGTGGAAGCGCGCCTCGACGCCCGGCTGGTATCCCTCGCCGCCGAGCTCCTTGACCACGCCGATGCGCAGACCGGTCACGTCACCGTTGCGCGCCGCCGCGACGACAGCGGGGACCGGCTGGTTGATCGAGGTCGAGTCCATCGGGTCGTACCCGGCGATCGCCTCGTGCAGCAGCGCCGCGTCCAGGGTCGTCCGCGCACACGGGCCGGGCGTGTCCAGGCTCGAAGCCAGCGCGATCAGTCCGTAGCGTGACGTCCCGCCATACGTCGGCTTGACGCCGACCGTGCCGGTGAACGCACCGGGCTGCCGGATCGAGCCGCCGGTGTCCGTGCCGATCGCGAGCGGCGCCTCGTACGCCGAGATGGCCGCCGACGAACCGCCGCCGGAACCACCGGGGATCCGGCCCAGGTCCCACGGGTTGTGGGTGGTGCCGTACGCCGAGTTCTCCGTCGAGGAGCCCATCGCGAACTCGTCCATGTTGGTCTTGCCGAGGATGACGATGCCGGCCGCCTTCAGCCGCTTCACGACCGTCGAGTCGTACGGCGGCTTCCAGCCCTCGAGGATCTTCGAACCGGCCGTGGTCGGCACGCCCTCCTGGGTCAGCACGTCCTTCAGCGCCAGCGGGACACCGGCCAGCGGGGAGAGCTGCTCGCCCGCCGCGCGCTTCGCGTCGACAGCGGCGGCCTGCGCCAGCGCGCCGTCGGTGTCGACATGCAGGAACGCGTGCACGTCGCCGTCGACCGCCGCGATCCGGTCCAGGTGCGCCTGGGTGATCTCCACCGAGCTGGCCTGGCCGGACGTCATCAGTTCCGCGAGCTCGGCCGCGGTCTTACGGATCAGGTCGCTCATCAGTCCTCCTCCAGGATCCGCGGCACCCGGAATCGCTGCTCCTCCGCGGCCGGCGCGCCGGACAGCGCCTGCTCCGGGGTGAGGCACGGCACGTTCTCGTCCGCGCGCATCACGTTGGTCAGCGGCAGGGCATGGGAGGTCGGCGGGATGTCGTCCGCGGCCACCTGGCTGACCTGCCCGACCAGGGTGATGATCTGGTCGAGCTGTGGCGCGAGGTGGTCGAGCTCGTCATCGGTGAGCTCGATCCGCGCCAGTCGCGCCAGGTGCGCGACCTCTTCGCGGGTAATCGATGGCATGAACTGATCCAATGCTTGCAAGTTGCTGATGGAGTCACAGAGAGGTTCTGAGTGACACCCGAGCCATCCTAGTGGGCGGCTGTGACGGTCGCGTTTCCTTGTCCCCAGGGGCTGCGGACGACGCTTCGCGATCGTCTGTGGAGAGGGCCGGGCGTGTCTTCGGGCTCCGCTCTGTAACATTGGCCGCGACGGGGCGTTACGCGCATGGTGATCGACTGGGAGATGATCGTTCGGTGTTCCTGCTGCGATTGATCATCCCGGACCGGCCCGGTTCGCTGGGCACCGTGGCGACGGCGCTCGGTGAGGTGAACGCCGACATCCACGCGATCGAGATCGTCGAGCATCGGCGGGAGAACGGCAGCGCCGTCGACGACATCGTGGTCGACCTGCCGCCCGGCGTGCTGCCGGACCGCCTGGTCTCCGCGTGCAACAGCGTCCCCGACGTCGAAGTGATCTGGTTCTCGCGGTACGGCGCCGGCGGTGGACTGCACATGGACCTCGAGGCCGTCGAGCAGATGACGTCGGCTCCGGCGGACGCGATCGACATCCTGGTCGAGCAGTCTCCGGCCGTGCTGCATGCCGACTGGGCCGCGTTGCTGGACGGCACCGGCAGTGAGGTGAAGGTCGCGCTGGAGACGAGCGCCACGCCGGAGTTCGGCGAGATGGCCGGCCAGTGGCTGCCGATGCAGAAGGCAACGACGCTGGAAGCCCCGGATCACAAGGGTCTCTCGGAGTCCGTGCTGGTGGCGGCGCCGCTGGAGTCCGAGCGCCGGATCCTGGTGATCGGCCGCCGCGGCGGCCCCGAGTTCCTCGGCTCCGAGGTCGCCCGCCTGTCCTACCTCGCCTCCCTCGCCGTCACCATCCGCGCCACCGCCTAACCCAGTCCGCCGTACGCCGTAGAAGCGGAAGCCCTCGCCCGACCCCCTGGTCGGGCCAGCTGTTCGCGCTCGCCGCGGTCTGGCACCCATCTTCAGCGGATATCCGCCTCCTTGACGTATCCGTGGGTGGTTCGTTCGCCTCCCGCGCGTCCGGGCAGCTCGCCGTGTTCTGTCGGTTGCCGCCGGGGTCGGGAGGATCTCGTCCCGGATCGGGTGGGCAGATTCAGGGGATTGTTGCAACGCCTGATTGTTGGAGGGTGTTGTGATGGGGCGGAAGTTGT
>NZ_JBSXMZ010000043.1:0-113940 GCF_054073265.1 Kribbella sp. CWNU-51 | reverse complement strand
CAATCTCGTGCTCTTGTGCAAACGGTGTCACCGTGACCTGCACGCGGGCCACTGGACCATCCAGATCACCAACGGCATCGTCGACGTCGCCCGCCCCGCCTGGGCCACCCCCAACCGCATCCCCCGCGACAGATACCGGCCACCAACCACCACACCCAACCCCACCAAACCGACACCCCGCTCAACCGGGGGTGCAGCCGGCAGGTCCACGCTGCCTGGCCGAGGGAGACGGACCCGCCCTGGATCACGGCCGACGATGCCGCCCGCCTCAACCCATGGGGCGACGCCGTGGGGAGCGAGCCCGGTCGGAGCGAGGGCGGTCAAAGCGAGCCCGGTCGGAGCAAGGCCGGTGGGTACGTCGCGCCTGAGGAGCGGCCCACGTCCGCCCCTACCCACTCCGACTGCAGTGACTTCGATCCATGGGGTGATGGCGGGAAGTCGACTGTGACCAGCCGCAGCCGGAACAACCCCGCAAACGAGAACAGTGCTGCCTTCGACCCTTGGGGCGACTCCACAACCCCGCACAGTGCAGGTAGCAACGACCTCGCCGGTGCCCGGACGGAACGCCGCAGGATCCACCAGCCGTTCAGCGCAGAAAGCGATCTCGCGAGCTGACACCACCCACCACGACCTGCTCCCCCCCCACCGAGCTCGCACGCACCATCCACCGCATGACCTGCTCGCCCCCACCCACCGCATGACCTTCCGGCTGCAGCCACGAAGGAGGACCGCGCCGCTTCGGCTTCTCCGGCACGGGGGTACCCGATCGAACGGGCAGTCCGGCCTGCGGCTGCGGGCCGAAGGGCCAGTTCGAAACGCGCGCTAGCCGTTCAAAAGCGTGTTGAGTTCTTGTTTGGTGGGGAGATTTTCTGGGCGGGCGATGTCGGCGGTGCGGACGTAGTAGAAGGCGGCGGTTACCTGGTGGAGGGGGATGTTCATGAGTTCGGACCAGGCGACTCGGTAGATGGCTAGTTGGAGGGGGTCGGCGGATTCGGTGCGGGTGGTCTTCCAGTCGATGACGTCGTAGCCGCGGGAGCCGTCCGGGCGGACGACCTGGTAGACGGCGTCGATGCGGCCGCGGATGACTCGGCCGCCGAGGGCGAGGGCGAACGGGGCTTCGATCTCGTACGGCGTGGTTTCGCCGTACGGGCCGATGCGGAAAGCGTCCATGAGTTCGGTCAGGTCGGTGTCGTCGACGATGTCCTCGTCCGCGGCGCCGGGAAGATCATCGGGGTCGAGCAGGAGTTGCTGACCGAAGTAGCTCTCGACCCAGGCGTGGAAGCGGGTGCCGAAGCGGGCCGCGCGATTGGGTTTACGCGGCATCGGACGGGCCAGCTCGGACGCCAGGCCGTCCGGGTCCTTGGCCAGGCGCATCACCTGGGTCGCGGACAGGGCCGCCGGCAGCGTCACGTCGTACGCCTTCCGGCTCCGGCTTTCCCTTGCCTCGGACAACAATCGCTCGATCTCGGAGTCCCACCGCGCGACCGTCGCCTGCTCGTCCAGCAGCAGCGACTCCTCGGCCTCCATCGACGGCCCCTCCGCCCGCGCCTGCTGCACCAGCGCCGCCGAATCCAACCGTCGCTGGTACGACTCCACGTCGTACGGCGTCGGCCACGGAGCCATCGTCTGCTCGGCGAGCTCCGGATTCTCCGCGGTCAACTCGGGCTGCTCGGCCCACTCGACGACCCGCTCGCCGGCGTGCTGCTTCAGCATCGAAAGGTACGACGACGGTCCGCGGGGGCGCTTCTGCGTCGGACCCCACCAGTGCCCGGTGGCGACGAGGATCTCCTTCGCCCGGGTGAAAGCGACGTACCCGAGCCGCCGCTCCTCCAGCGCGTTCACGACCTTGCACTCGTCTGCGAACGACTTCAGCCCGGCATTGGACAGGTCGTGGATGTCGGGCAGCGTGCCGGCGTCACCGCGCAGCGGCCACGGCAGCACCTTCGCGTTCGTGGTCCATTTGTCCCGGCCGCGATCCGACGGAAACACCTTCTGGACCAGCGTCGGCACGAAGACGATCGGCCACTCCAGACCTTTCGACCGGTGCGTGGTGAGCAGCTTCACCGAGTCCGCTTCACTCGGTACGGCGAGATCGAGGCCGGCGGCGTACTCCTCCTCAGCGGCCAGATACGCCAGCAGGCCGTCGAGCGAACCGTCCGACTCGGTGGACACGAAGTTGCCGACGGCATCCAAGAAGGCCGCGAGGTGGTCGCGGCGGCCGGCGTCGACGTGGCCGGGGGTGGCGGTGAGCTCGACGTCCAGGCCGATCGTAGTGATCACCCGCCGGACCAGGTCGAGCAGCGGCTCCCCCGCGTGCGCACGCAGCTCGCGCAACTCGGTCGAGAGTTCCTTGAAGCGGACCAGGGCCTCCGGTGCGTAGCCCCACGCGTTCGGCCCCGGATCATCGACTGCCTCGGCGAGCGAGATGACCTCGGTGGAGTCCATCCCGGCGACCGCGGCGTCGAGTGCGGCGACCAGGTCGTCGGCGGCGGGGCGTTCGCCGGCATCGGCGAGGGTGCGCGCCCGGTTGGCGAGCAGGGCGAGGTCGCGGTGGCCGATCCGGAAGCGCGGACCGGTCAGGATCCGCAGCATGGCCGCGTTGGCCGTGAGGTCGTTGACCGCTTGCAGCGTCGCGACGACGTCGACGACCTCGGGGAGCGCAAGCAGTCCGCCGAGGCCGACCACCTCGACCGGGACCTTGCGCGCGATGAGGGCTTCGTGGACCGCGCTGAGGTCGACGTTCGTCCGCATCAGGATGCCGATGTCCTTCCACCGGCGGTTCGGGGTGCGGTGGGCGGCGACGATCGCATCGGCGACCCACTCGATCTCTTGCGAGCGCGTCTCGAACAGGCCGACGGTGATCGCGCCTTCGGGTGCGTTGTCGGGGGCTTCGAGCGGGATCACGCCCGGGTGCTGTTCGTACAGCTCAGCCGCGTGCTGGTTGGCGGCGGCGAGGATCCGGCTGCCGCAGCGGCGGTTGACGCTCAGTACATAGCGGCGGGCCGGCGAACCGTCAGCGTTGGGGAAGTGTGAGGGGAACTCGTCCAGGTTCGCGACGGATGCGCCGCGCCAGCCGTAGATCGCCTGGCACGGGTCGCCGACCGCGGTCACGGGATGCCCTCGGCCGTCGCCCCCGGCGAACAGTGCGGTCAGCATGCGGCGCTGCGATACCGAGGTGTCCTGGTATTCGTCGAGCAGCACGACCTTGTACCGCGACCGCTCGACCGCCGCGACCTCCGGGCACTCCTCGGCCAGTCGCGCACCGAGCGCCATCTGGTCGGCGAAGTCGACGACGCCGCGCTCTCCCTTGTACGCCTGGTATTCCTCGACGAGTTGCAGGATCTCGCCACGCTTCAACGCGGTCTCGGCGAGCTTGCGCACCTCGACCGTCTGCTTGCGTGCCGCGGCGACTTCTCGTCGGACCGCCTCGTCGTGGTCGCGTACGTCGTCCGCCCGGAGCAGGTGGTCCGCGAGCTCACCGTCGAGCGCGAGCAGGCTGTTGACCAGCGTGGGCACGTGGTGCGACGCGAACCGGATCGGCCCAGCGGATCGCCGTACGACGCGACCCGCGAGCTGGAACCGTGTCGCGTCGGCGAGGACGCGGGCGTCGGGCTCGAGACCGAGGCGGAGACCGTGCTCGGCGATCAGCGTGCCGGCGAACGCGTGGTACGTCGAGACGACGGGCTCGCCGGGCTCCTCCGGTTCCCAGTTCGGGATGTTGCTGCGGAGGTGGGCGGCGAGGATCGGGTGCTGATCCTTCGGCAGGGTCGAGCCGAGTACGCCGGCCTTCGTCAGGTCCTCGCGGATCCGCACGTCCAGCTCGTTGGCCGCCTTCTTCGTGAACGTCAGCCCGAGCACTTCCTCCGGCTTCACCTGCCCGGTGCAGATCAACCACACCACCCGAGCCGCCATCGCCGTCGTCTTCCCCGACCCGGCGCCCGCGACAATCACCCCAGGCGCCAACGGAGCCGTAATGGCCGCCAACTGCTGATCACTGAACGGAATCCCCAGCAGATCACACAGTTCGGCCGTGGTGCTCAGCTGCGCACGCATCACCAGGACTCCTCTCCGGCAAGCAAACTGTGGGGACCTGAACTGCGCGCCGGGAGGCCGGCGGTGGACGAGGTATAGGTGGCCTCACCGCCTGCTGGGTGGAGGTAGGCGGTGGGCGAAACGAGGTGGTGAGGCGAGGTCCCGAGAGGTGGGCGGCGGGCGGCGGTGGGTGCGCGCATCAGACGATTTCTCGGCCTTCGGGTTGGATGGGGCAGAGGGCGCGGGCTTCGCAGCGGGTGCAGCCGTCGTTGCGTTGGGCGGTGAATTCTTCGGTGCGGACCATGGACTCGGCGTTGTCGACCGCTTCGTCCAGCCAGGTCTTGCCGTCCTCGTCGGTCTCGAGTGGGCCCTGGTGCTGGACCTTGGGGAAGCCGCCGTTGTCGTCGTGACGGAGCTGGACGAGCTCGGCGCCGCCGGCGACCGGCTCGTCGCCGAGGACCTTCAGCTGACGGGACGCGATCGCGCGCTGGTAGATCGCGAGCTGTACGTGCCGCGCGACCGCCGGCTTGGTCGGCAGCGACCGGCCTGTCTTCAGGTCGACCACGCGGATCGTCCCCTCGGTGTCCTGCTCGACGCGGTCCATCCGGCCCTTGACCCGGACCGCCGGCTTGTCGGTGTCCGGGAGCAGTACGTCGAACTCGACCTCCGTCCCGACCAACGTCCGATCCGGCCGGCCCTGGTGCCACGCGACGAACCGCCGCAACGCAGCCTCCGCCTCGACGCGCTCCCGGTCCGAGATCCACGCGGACTCGAACTCCAGCTGCGTCCACACCTTGTCGAGCCAGCCGTTCAGCTCGTCCACCGACGGCGGCAACGTCCCGGTCGCGACCGCGTCCGCCAACGTGTGCAACACCATGCCGAACCCGATCGCCGACGTACTAGGCGTTTCCCCGCCGGCCCGCCGGGTCAGGAACCACCGCAGCGGACAGTCCACGATCGTCGTCAGCGCGCTCCCCGACAACTGCACCGGTAGATCGGGATCCGCGATCGGCCGCTCCGAGCGGGTGCGCTCCCGCACACCCCACCACCGCGACGGATCGGCCGTAGGCACCAGAGGATGCTCCCGGTCGTCCACGGCGTCGGCCAACTGGGCCAGCCGATCAGCGGCAACCCGCTTCAGCGCGGGCGACGACGCAGGATCCGCGAGCACGCACCGCAGATCAGCAACCAGACCGTGCAACGACAACGGCCGCCGCGGCCGACCCGCAACCAGCTTCAAAGGAATGTCGAGCTCGGCAAGGAATCTGGACGGTTGATCCCCGTCCGCCTCCGGCGCCTGCACCGCCGTCACGATCAACCGCTCCCGAGCCCGCGTGATCGCGACGTAGAACAACCGTCTCTCCTCGGCCAGCAAGGCACCGGCCGACAACGGATCGACAAGCCCGTCAGGCCCCAGCCGGTCGGGCTCGAGCAGCGAACCCCGCCGCCGCAGATCCGGCCATTGCCCTTCCTGCACACCGGCAACGACGACCAGTCGCCACTGCAACCCCTTCGACCGGTGCGCCGTCATCAGCTGGACGCCGGCCTCGCGATACGTCCCGTCGAACCGGTTGTCCGCCGCGATGTCGAGCGATTCGAGCTCCGAAAGGAACGCCGAGACCCCCTTGAACCCGACCTGCTCCTCGGCCCGGCTCGCCGCGTCGAACAACGCGCACAAGGAATCCAGATCCCGGTTCGCCGCCCGCGCCGTCTCCCCACCGGAGTGCGCCTGACCGCGCAACCGCCGCAACCATGGCGAGTCCGACCACAGCGACCACATCACCTCGTCCGGCGCGGCCCCCGCGGGCACGATGTTCCTTGCCTTGAGCAACCTCTCGCCCAGGGCCGCGAACCGCGCCTCGGCCGGCGACGCCTCCTCGTCGAGCAGCAGCGGATTCACCAATGCCTCACGCAGCAGCTCGTCCGACGACCGCGGCAACCGCTGCCCACCGGCCGCCTCGCGATCACGCCGCCGTAACACCCGCGCCAGCCGCCGCAACTGTCCCGCGTCCATCGCCCCCAACGGCGACAACGCCAGCGACCGTACGACGTCAACCGTCAGCGTCGACGGATCCGCGACAGCCCGCAAAGCCAACAGCATCGGACGTACGGCGGGCTCCCGGGACAACGGCAGTTCGTCACCGGCGACATCGACCGGGATCCCGGCGGCCGCGAGCGCACGACGTAATGGCGGGATCGAACGACTGCCGGACCGGACCAGCACCGCCATCTCGTTCCAGCCGACCCCGTCCTGCACATGCGCGCGACGCAGCAGATCCGCGATGTGTTCGAGCTCGGCACCGCTGGTCGAGTACAGGTTCGCTTCGACCTTGCCGGCGCCGTAGACGCATCCGCTGGCGTCTGGATTCCGGAAGCGCTCGAACGTGTCCCGGTCCAGCGTCCCCGGCACGCCCAACCTACTGACGACATTGCGAGACACCCGCTGCAGCGTCGTACCGAAGCGTCGGGTCGTGCCCAAAGCGATCTGCGCCGCCTCCGCACCACTAGACGTACGGAACTCGTCGGTGAAGCGCAGCAGACCACGGACGTCGGCGCCGCGGAACGTGTAGATCGACTGGTCCGGATCGCCCACGACGACCAGGTCGCGGCCGTCGCCGGCGATCGCCTGCAGCAGCTTGATCTGACCGGGATCGGTGTCCTGATACTCGTCGACGAAGACGGCCTTGAACTCGGTCCGCAGCTTGGCCTGCACGAGCGGCTGCTGGGCCAGGATCACGGCGCGGTGGATCAGCTCGGAGTAGTCCAGCACCCGCTCGTGGTCGAGGATCTGCAGGTACTCCTCGAAGAAGTCGCCGACCGCGACCCACTCGGCCCGGTCCGCCGAGCGCCCGATCGCGGACAGGTCCTCCGGGTCGAGCCCGAGCTGCCGTGCCTTGCCGATCACCGCCTGCACCTCGTCGGTGAACCCGCGCGTCTTCAACGCCGGATGCAGACTCCCCGGCCAGGACACCGCACCGACCTCACGACTGCCGGACAGCGCCTCACTCAACCGCAGGGACTGCTCCGGTCCGGACGGCAGCCGCAGCGGCACGTCGAACGCGTCGGCCGGTGTGAAACGTCGCAGCAACGCATAACAGAAGGAATGGAAAGTCATCGACGGCATCACCCGGGTCGTCCGCCCGAGCCGTCCGGTGATCCGGTCGCGCAGCTCGGTCGCCGCCTTGCGCCCGAACGTCAGCACCAGCACCTGGTCGGGATTCAGCCCGCGATTCCGCACCCGGTCGACGACCGCCTCGACCAACGTGGTCGTCTTCCCCGTCCCCGGCCCAGCCAGCACCAGCAGAGGTCCGCCGGCATGATCAACGACCGCTTGCTGATCCGCATCCAGGACCGGCGCCTCCGCGCTGCGCCCCTCGGCTCGGACCAGCCGATACCGGGACCCCTGTCTGCTGACCATCGCCCCATCCCAGCAGACCCCGCCGACAATCCCGATCGCCCACTCCGAGCACGGACTTCACTAGCCGGAAAGCGGACAGATCAGTGGTCGTCGACGTCCGGATCCCAGCGGACTTCGCGGAGGTTGACCCGGCCGTTGGTGACGCGGACGCCGTCGGAGCGGAGGTTGTGCAGTTGCTCGTCGCCGACCTCGTCCGCGGGTACGCCGGAAGCCCGGATCACCCGCCACCACGGCACGCCACCGCCGTACTCGCGCATGATCGCGCCGACCTGACGCGGCCCACCCTGACCGACGTACTCCGCGATGTCGCCGTACGTCGCGACGCTGCCCGGCGGGATCGACTCGACGGCACGCAACACCGCCTCGACGTACTCCTCCCTGTCCACGAACCCAAACCTAGCGGGGACCGCGGACAGTTCAGGCGAGCGGGGCGAGCGCCTTCGCGAGCGGCTCGAGCACGGACGGCGGGGCGTCGAGCGGGAGGTTCATCACGGCCAGATCGACGCCCGCTTCGGCGTACGCCGCTGCCATCGCGACCGCGGTGTCGAGCGGCGCGTCCGGGTCGATGCGGACGTTGACCGAGCAGGTGATCTCGTTGACGTCGCGACCGGCCTCCTCGCAGCGCTGGATCAGCACGTCCTTGAGCGACTTCCACTCCTCCGGGCTCTGGACGATGACGTTCCACTGCTGGGCCCACCGGGCGACCGCTCGCAACGTGCGCTTCGGCCCCTTGCCGCCGATGGTGATCGGCGGGTGCGGGGTCTGCACGGCCTTCGGCTCGCAGTACGCGTCGGTGAGCTTGATGTACTTGCCGTCGAAGTTCGCGACCTTCTCGGTGAGCAGCGCGATGATCGCCTGCGTGCCCTCGTCGAACCGGTCGAAGCGTTCCTTCAGCGGATAGAGGTCGATGCCGTAGGCGGTGGTCTCCATCTCGTTCCAGCCGGCGCCGATGCCGAGCTCGAGCCGGCCGTTCGAGATGATGTCGGTGGTCGCGGCCATGTTCGCCAGTACGGCGGGATGCCGGTAGATCATCCCGGTCACCTGGCAGCCGAGCCGGATCCGCTCGGTCGCCTGCGCCAGCGCAGCCAGCGTGGTCCACGCCTCGAGGTTCGGACCGGCCATGTCACCGCTGAGCGGGTAGAAGTGATCCCAGTGCCAGGCGGACTCGAAGATCTCGAACTGATCCGCCGCGACCCACACGTCCCGCAGTTGCTGCCAGGTGGTGTGCTCCGGCCTGGTCTTGATCGCGAACCGCATACCCGCGCCTCCCTAGGCACTCGGTAACCGTTTCCTCGAGTGACCTTACCCCCGGGCGCTAACCGAAGCAGAGGGACTGGATCGGGCTGCCGTCCTGGAAGGCGGTGACCACGGCGAAGACCTCGAAGACGACGGCGGCGGCCGCGGTGGCGAAGAGGATCAGGGCGAGCGGCTGGCGGCTGCGGTGGAACCACAGCACCAAGAGGACGAGCGCGATCACACCGACGACCAGCCCGGCAAACCCGAGCACGTACGCGGCCGCCGGCAATGTCAACGTGCCGTCGCAGGTGTCCTGACGCCGGCGCACCAACTCGGTCTGCGCGTTGGAGTTCGTCAGCGCGAGCAGCACACCGACGACCATCAGCGCGAACACCACCCCCTGGCGCCGCCGGCCGGTGCGAGCCTCCTCCCCCATGGGAAGGCTTTAGTCGAGACCGAGCCGGGCGCGCACCTCGGGACGCCGCAGCGGCGGCACCGTCTGCGGCGGGACCCGGCGCTCCGGCATCTCCGCCAGCAACTGCTCGGTGATCTTCGCGACCTCGGTCGCGGCCCGCTCGATCGGGCCGCGGGTGGTCGCACTCAGCGAGCCGACGCCACTCACCTTGCGCACGTACTGCAGCGCGGCCGCGTAGATCTCCTCAGAGGTCGCGGCCGGCTCGAGTCCCCTCAGAACCGTGATGTTTCTGCACATGCCAAGACACTACGTGGCCGCGGGGACAAACCCACCCGAATCCTACGGGGTGTTGACTTCCCTAATGGTCTTAGGTTTTCCTTAGTGCATGAGCACTGCCGGGCTGGACCGTCGTACCCGCCGTCGCCAGGAGACCATCGCGGAGATCCTGGACGTCGCCATCGAACTGATGGAGACCGAGGGTGTCGCCGCGCTCAGCCTGTCCGCGGTCGCCCGCCGGCTCGGCATGCAACCGCCGTCGCTGTACCAGTACTTCCCGTCGAAGATGGCGATCTACGACGCGCTCTTCCAGCGCGGCGCCGAGAAGCTGCGGGACGCCTACCGTGCACCCCGGGACGCGGCGCGCACCACCGATCCTCTGGAGCGCAACCTGATCGCGGCCACCGCGTTCAGCCGTTGGTGTCTGGGCCACCAGGTCTACTGCCAGTTGCTGTTCTGGAGGACGATCCCCGGCTTCGAGCCGAGCCCGGCGGCGTACGCACCGGCGCAGGAGGCCCTGACTGATCTCCGGGACCATCTCCAGGCGACGGTGGACGCGGGTTACCTGCGCCCGGATGCGACAAGCGACGAGGCCCTCGCCCTCTACACCTCGATGACCGCCGGTCTGCTGTCCCAGCAGATGGCCAACGAGCCCGATGTGTCACACGAGGAAGGACGGTTCAGCCGGCTGCTGCCCGTCGTCCTCGAGATGTTCTACCAGCGCTACGCACCGACCAGGGGGAAATGATGACCGCTGTACTCGCTCAACAGATCGGCCGGGCCGACCGGCAACGCTGCAAGGTCCACCGCGAGGCAGAGCTTGACGCGTGGCACGACCTGCTCGCGTCACTCGAGGGAGCCGAGTGGCACCGCCGTACTGTCTGCGACGCGTGGGACGTCGCGGACGTCGCCGGGCACCTGATCGGCCAGGCAGAGGACGTGCTCCGGCCGTGGTTGTTCCCACTGCGCGACCTCAAGGCGAAGCGGAAGTACCCGCAGGCGGTACTGCTCGACGCCCACATGATGATCCAGGCCGACGAGCACCGGGGTACGCCGCCCGCCGAAGTGCGGGCCTTGTTCGACAAGGGGTGGGCGAAGGCCTCGCGCAGGATTGCCCGGAACCCGGCGCTCGTCCGGCGGATCCGGGTGAAGCTCGAAGGCGTGCCGGGCTTCGAATCGATCGATCTCGGCTACATCCAGGACATCCTGCTCGCCCGTGATCTGTGGATGCATCGCGACGACGTCTGCCAAGGACTCGGGCGGGAGTTCGACGCCGGTCCGTACGCCGAGGAACTGATCGCGCAGGTCATGTACGACGTCGACGCCGGTCCGTTCTGGGGTGACCGTCCGGCCGTTCTGCTGGAACTCACCGGACAGGGAGGTGGGACCTACCGGCTGGGGAGGGGCGAGCCGGTCGGCCGCGCCGCTCTGGATGCCGTCGGCTACATGCGGACGCTGTCCGGCCGGGACGACCATCCCGTCGTCACCGGCGATCCGGTGGCCGTCGAAGCGGTCAGCAGCTGCCGGATGGCCTTCTAGACGTCAGGGGCTGCTGGACATCAGGGGGCTGGAGTGATCCAGCCCCCTGAGCAGGTCTAGTACGACGGCTGACTCGGGTCGATCTGGTCGACCCAGGCGACCACGCCGCCGCCGACGTGGACCGCGTCGGAGAAGCCCGCGCCCTTCGCGATCGCCAGGACCTCGGCGGAGCGGACGCCGGACTTGCAGTGGAAGACCAGCTGCTTGTCCTGCGGCAGCTTCTCCAGCGCCACACCGGTCTGGAAGTCGGCCTTCGGGATCAGCACCGAGCCCGGGATCCGGTTGATCTCGTACTCGTTCGGCTCGCGGACGTCGATCAGTACGAAGTCCTTCTCGCCGTTGTCCTTCAGCTTGATCCACTCGCTCAGCTGCTTCACCGAGATGGTCGAGCCGACGGCCGCGTCGGCCGCCTCCTCGGTGATCGCGCCGCAGAAGTCCTCGTAGTCGATCAGCTCGGTGACGGTCGGGTTCTCACCGCAGATGGCGCAGTTCGGGTCCTTGCGGACCTTCAGCGAGCGCCAGTTCAGGTCGAGCGCCTCGTAGATGTTCAGCCGGCCGAGCGACGGGTCGCCGATGCCGGTGAGCAGCTTGATCGCCTCGGTCACCTGCGCCGCACCGACGGACGCGCAGAGCACGCCCAGTACGCCGCCTTCCGCGCAGGACGGGACCATGCCGGGTGGCGGCGGCTCCGGGTAAAGGCAGCGGTAGCACGGGCCGTGCTCGGCCCAGAACACGCTGATCTGGCCGTCGAAGCGGAAGATCGAGCCCCAGACGTACGGCTTGCCGAGCAGCACCGCGGCGTCGTTCACCAGGTACCGGGTGGCGAAGTTGTCGGTGCCGTCGACGATCAGGTCGTACTGCTCGAAGATCTCGAACACGTTGTCGTTGTCCAGCCGGGTCTCGTGCAGGACGACGTTGGTGTTCGGGTTGGTCTCGAGAATCGACTCCTTGGCCGACTGGGCCTTGGACTTGCCCACGTCGGACTGGCCGTGGATGATCTGGCGCTGCAGGTTGGACTCGTCGACGGTGTCGAACTCGACGATGCCGAGCGTGCCGACACCGGCCGCGGCCAGGTACAGCAGCGCCGGGCTGCCGAGACCACCGGCGCCGATCACCAGCACCTTGGAGTTCTTCAGCCGCTTCTGCCCGGCCATCCCGACCTCGGGGATGATCAGGTGCCGCGAGTACCGGCGCACCTCGTCGATGGTCAGCTCGTCGGCCGGTTCGACCAGCGGTGGCAGTGACACGTGTCGGCTCCTCAGGAAGACGTGGGACGGGATCTCCGGTTTTCAACCATCTGTCCCTCCCCCATGTTCCCGCACATCCCAAACCACCCCGCGCCCTGTCCACATCCCGGTCCCCTCATCTCACTCCCCCACCGCCTCTTTGAGCACCCACCAACCAGAATCCGCGGCGGAAAACGGTCGGTGGGTGCTCAAGGTCGGGTCAGTCGTTGTCGGTGATGGTGGCGGAGAGGGTGGGGTGGGGGTGGGGGCGTTGGAGTGGTGGAGGGTGGCGGTGAAGGTCTCGGTGGGTTCCTTGAGGTTGTCGTCGAGGATTCTGACCGAGAGGTCGCCGGAGCAGATCAGCCGTACGTCGCCCGCCCTCAAGACGGCTGGGTCGGTACTGATCAGGGTGAGCGTGCGCTGGTCGGGCGACTGCTTGGCGACACCCAGCGCGACCCCGTCGACCGCGAGCAGCGGCAGCGACGCGCGCATCGGCGCCGGCGCGTCGAGGCGGAGGGTCAGGCGGTAGCTACCGTCTACCGGTTCGACGTTCCAGTTGTTGCCTTTAGCAACGGATAGCGGCACGCGCGGGGCGGCCACAGCGGTCATTACACCCAGCAGTGCGACCGTCCCCAGTGACAGCGTCCTCGCGGCGTGGGCCATCACTCGCGCAGCGGTCCTCTCGTTGTCGACGAACAGGTTGTTCGTCGGACCTGTCAGGCGAGAGGAAAGTTGACCGGATCCGCCGCTCGGTCGTGTCTTAGTCCAGCGGCGGATTCGACTCGATCAGGAGATCAGCTGGCGGACGGCGCGCTCGACCAGCTCGGGGTGTTCCATCTGTGCGACGTGACCGGACTGCGGCAGGTAGAGCAGCCGCGCGTTCGGGAAGGTGCGCTGGGCCTTGGTGCGGATCCGGGCGTCGACGAGTCGGTCCTTGCCGCCGTACACCAGCAGCACCGGGCACTCCACCTTTGCCGCATCCGCCCACAACGACCGCCGCGGCGGAGCCAGCGACGACCTCAGAATGCTCCGGGCGCCGTCCAGTGTCGCCCGCGTCACCCACGGGTCGGTGTCGCGCCGCCGCAACTCTTCCTCGTACACCGCCAGCACCTCGGGCGCCAGCGACCGCGGATCGCCAAACACCATCGCCAGCGACGCCCGGAACCGCCGGTCGAACGGCAACCGCCGGCTCCGCTCGAGTACGACGGGACCCAGCCGGGGCGTCGCGAGCGCGGTGAACCACACCGCACTGGCGGACACCCGCGGATGCGGCAGGGCGGGAGAGATCAGGGTCAACGAGGCGATCAGGTCCGGGCGCTGCGCTGCGAGCCTCACCGCGACGGCGCCACCCATCGAGTTCCCGAACAGGTGCACCGGCTGATCGACCTCACGCTCCAGCAGCTCGATCAGTACGGCGGCCTGCTCGGTGATCCCCGCGGCTCCGGCGAGCGGCGTACGTCCGAAGCCGGGCAGATCGGGGGCCATACCGCGGATCGTGTCGTTGAGCAGCAGCCCGAGGGCCGTCCAGTTCAGCGAGGACCCGCCGAGGCCGTGCACGAACAGTGCGGGTGGTAGGTCCGCCGCCGCGCCCGGCACGTCTCTGACCAGCAGATCCACCCCAGCGACCGGCACCCGCCGTGCCGGCCATTCCTGTGCTCCCAACGGCACGCCAGTGCCGGTTACTGCCCCGTAACTCTCCACGAAACCCATGTTAAGACGCTCTCAAGCTGGACACTGGGACACATGGCAAGCGCGCCGCAGCAGCTGACGACCGAGGTCGACGGGCAGACGATGAAGCTCACCAACCTCGGCAAGGTGCTGTATCCACAGACCGGCTTCACCAAGGCCGAGGTGATCGACTACTACCACCAGGTCGCGCACCTGCTGCTGCCACATCTGTCTGACCGCCCACTGACCCGCAAGCGGTGGCCCGACGGCACAGAAGCGCCGTACTTCTTCGAGAAGAACGCCCCGCGCGGTACGCCGGCCTGGGTGCGGACCGTGACACTCCCGACGCCGGGCAGCTCCACCGGCCGGGACGAGGCGGACTTCGTGGTCGCCGACGACATCCAGACCGTGGTCTGGCTGGCCAACCTGGCCGCGCTCGAACTGCACGTGCCGCAGTGGCGGATCGGCCTGTCGGACCACGGCAAGAAGCCAGAGGCCGACCTGATCGTTTTCGACCTCGACCCGGGGCCGGGGGCGACCATCGTGGAGTGCTGCGATGTCGCACTGGCCCTGCGCGAGCTGTTGAGTCACTACGGGCTGGAGGGTTGGCCGAAGACATCCGGCAACAAAGGTATGCACTTGTACGTGCCGATCGAGCCGGCGTCGTCCAGGAAGACCAGTGCGTTCGCCAAACAACTGGCCGAGCAGTTGGCCGAGGCCCTGCCCGAGAACGTCACCGCGAACATGACCAAAGCACTGCGTCCAGGCAAGGTCTTCATCGACTGGAGCCAGAACGCCAGCGCCAAGACCACACTGGCGCCGTACTCCCTCCGCGGGTCCGACGAGCCGCGGGTGTCCACCCCGATCGACTGGGACGAGGTGGCGTCGGCGACCACGCCCGAGGAGCTCAGATTCCTCCCCCACGACGTCCTCGCCCGGATCGAGGAGTACGGCGATGTCCTGGAGGGGCTCTATGACGACCCGAAGCCGCTACCGTCGTAAGGGTCAGAACCGTCGAACACCGAGAGGAGAGGCAGTCGCATGACCAGTGAACCCGACTATGAGGGTCCTGCCGTCGGCAGTGTCCCGGATGACGCTCCCGAGGCCGACGTACTGGAGCAACGCCAGAGCTCCACCGTGGTGGACGACCGACCCGAGGACTCCGGCGTACTGCTGGAGGCCGACCCGGTCGATGTGGCGGAGCAGCGCCGCGCGGTGGGCGACACGGACGAGGACGACTACCGCTGAGCGGTACCACGATGGAACCCGGTTCGGCGGGGAAGCTACTGGCCGGGACAACCGCTGGGTAGGATTCGGGCAACGACCCGGCGGTCGAGCCCGAGCCGCCGGCGCCGCACCACCGAAGGAGCCGACGTGTCGACGACACCCGAGACCGCGCCCAAGCGCGGCAGCCGCCTGCCGCGGCTGGCCCGCCGCGCGCAACTGCTCGAGGCGGCCCAGGAGGTTTTTGTCGCGAACGGCTACCACGCCGCCGCGATGGACGACATCGCCGACCGGGCCGGCGTCTCCAAGCCGGTCCTGTACCAGCACTTCCCCGGCAAGCTGGAGCTGTACCTGGCGCTGCTGGACACCTCCTGCGACGCGATCATCGCCTCGGTCCGGGACGCGCTGAAGTCCACCGATGACAACAAGCTCCGGGTCGCGGCCACCATGCACGCGTTCTTCGAGTACGTGGCGAACGCGCAGGGCGCCTTCCGGCTGGTCTTCGAGTCGGACCTGACCAACGAGACGGCTGTCCGGGAGCGGGTGGACCGCGTCACCCACGCCTGCGCCGAGGCGGTCTCCGAGGTGATCAGCGCCGACGCCGGCCTGAGCCGCGAGCAGTCCATGGTGCTGGCCGTCAGCCTGGTCGGCATGGCGCAGGTCAGTGCCCGCTACTGGCTGGCCTCCGACGACCCGACGCTGGCCCAGCAGCAGGCCGCCGACCTGGTCGCCTCGCTGGCGTGGCGCGGCATCCGCGGCTTCCCTCGCACCGACGGCTGAGGGTTCTGCTCTCGGCGGACGGGTGAGGGCCGACGGCTCGCAGCGGATAGGCTCGAAGCGTCACCGGCGAGAGCCGCCGGTCGGAATGTGCCCGGAGGGTTTCGTGGAGGTCAAGATCGGCGTGCAGCACGCCAATCGTGAATTGGTGCTGGAGAGCGAGCAGACCCCGGAAGAGGTCCAGGAGGCGGTCGCCGCGGCGCTCAGCGGCAAGGCGAACCTGTTGCAGCTGACCGACGACAAGGGCCGCCGGGTGATCATCCCGGCCGACCGGCTCGCGTACGTGGAGATCGGCGAGGTCTCGATCCGCAAGGTGGGCTTCGGCGCGATCTGATCGCGGTCCGGACACGTTCGCGCGTGTCCCGGTTGCGGAGTGCCACGGAAGGGGCACGATGGCGTTGAGACCTGCGTTGCAGTGGTCTGGTAGCTACGGGGGCGCCGGCCCAGGCGCAGGTCAGCCATCCCTCAAAGGAGGAACCGTGTACTGGGTCTGGATGCTCATCGTCAGCCTCATCGCGGGCATCATCTTCGGGCCGCTGGCCCGGCTGGTGCTCCCCGGCAAGCAGAACATCAGCCTCGGCTGGACCATCCTCGGCGGCGGCATCGGCGCCTTCATCGGTGGTCTGATCGCCTACTTCCTCGGCGTCAAGGACACCAGCGGCCCGGACTGGATCCAGTACCTGATCCAGATCATCTGCGCCGCGATCGTCATCGCGTTCATCTCGTCGCGCAAAGCCAGAACCGCCTGACCACACCCGCCCGCGGGGCGAGTTCCCCGCGCATCCCGACGGCCGCCGCCCCTTCCGGGCAGGCGGCCGTTGTGTGTCTCAGGCCTGCAGGCCGAGGGCGGTCATCCGGGCGGTGTGGGCCTCGGTGAGCCGGGTGAACATGCGGCCGATCGCGGCCAGGTCGAGGCCAGGGCGGTCGACCGATCCGGCCAGCAGCGCCGCCAGTGAGTCCCGGTCCGCGGCGATCCGCTGCGCCTGGCTGAGCGCCTCGCCGACCAGGCGGCGTCCCCACAGCGCCAGCCGGCCACCCAGCTTCGGGTCCTCCTCGATCGCGGCCCGGACCCGGTCGACCACGAACTCGGCCTGCCCGGAGTCCGCGAACACCTCGAGCACGAGGCCCCGGGTCTCCGCGTCCACGAACGACGCGATCTCGCGGTAGAAGTCGTTGGCCAGGCCGTCTCCGACGTACGCCTTGACCAGGCCCTCCAGCCAGTCCGACGGCGCGGTGTGATCGTGGAACGCGTCCAGCGGGGTGACGAACGGCGTCATCGCCGCCATCGGGTCCACGCCGAGCGCGACCAGCCGGTCCCGCAGTTGCTGGAAGTGGCCGAACTCGGTCGTCGCCAGCGCCGCCAGCTCCGCCTTGTCGTTCAGCGTCGGCGCCAGTTTGGCGTCCTCCGCCATTCGCTCGAACGCCGTCAGCTCGCCGTACGCGAGCACTCCCAGCAGATCCACCGCCGCGGCCCGGTAGGCGGGATCATCAAAGGCCGTCTGCTCCATGCCCGGCACCCTATCTGGACCGAAGCGCGAGTGGCGCAAACCACACGAGGCGGGCTTGACGGCGGTTGCGGCTACACTGGTGGGCGATTCGCCGGTGACGCGCCCAGATGGGCAAGCTGGTGCGAGGTGCTTGCACAGTGTCCCCGCGCCTCACGATCGGGGCTGAGAAGCCCCAGGCGCCCGGCCACTGAGCACACCTGTCCGTACAAGCATGTGAGAGGCGATCAGCCTGACCACCTTCCGAGAGCTCGGCGTGCTGCCCGAGATCTGCGACGCGCTCGACCGCGTCAACATCGTGGAGCCGTTTCCGATCCAGGAAATGACACTCCCCGTCGCCCTGATGGGCACCGACCTGATCGGCCAGGCCCGCACGGGCACCGGCAAGACGCTCGGCTTCGGCATCCCGTTGCTGCAGCGCACCATCTCCCCCGGCGAGGCCGACTACGAGGAGCTCGCCGCTCCCGGCAAGCCGCAGGCGCTGGTCGTCACCCCGACCCGCGAGCTCACCATCCAGGTCGCCAAGGACCTGGAGACCGCGTCCACCGTCCGCACCGTGCGCGTCCTGACCATCTACGGCGGCGTCGCGTACGAGCCGCAGCTGGACGCACTGAAGAAGGGCGTCGACGTCGTCGTCGGTACGCCGGGACGCCTGCTGGACCTGGCGAACCGGGGTGTCCTCGACCTCGGCCACATCAAGGTGCTGGTGCTGGACGAGGCCGACGAGATGCTCGACCTCGGCTTCCTGCCCGACGTGGAACGCATTCTGCGCAAGACCCCCGAGCTGCGGCAGACAATGTTGTTCTCGGCAACGATGCCGTCCGCGGTGATCGCACTGGCCCGCACCCACATGCGGCACCCGCTGAACATCCGCGCGGAATCGCACGAGGACACCGAGATGGTGCCGACCACGGCACAGTTCGTCTACCGGGCGCACGATCTGGACAAGCCCGAGGTGGTCGCGCGGATCCTGCAGGCCGAGGACCGCGGCCGGGTGATGATCTTCTGCCGGACCAAGCGGGAGGCCTCGCGGCTGACCGACGACCTGCAGGACCGGGGCTTCAAGGCCGCCGCGATCCACGGCGACCTGAACCAGCAGGCCCGTGAACGCGCGCTGACCCGGTTCCGCGGCGACAAGATCGACGTACTGATCTGCACCGATGTCGCGGCGCGCGGCATCGACGTCGAGGGCGTGACGCACGTCATCAACAACACCTGCCCCGAGGACGAGAAGGCCTACATCCACCGGATCGGCCGGACCGGACGGGCCGGCGCGAGCGGGATCGCCGTCACCTTCGTCGACTGGCCGGACTTGACCCGGTGGAAGACGATCAACAAGGCGCTCGACCTGCCGTACGACGAGCCGCAGGAGATCTACTCGACGTCGCCGGAGCTGTACCACGACCTGGGTATCCCGACCGACGCGAAGGGCCGGATCAAGCCGGCCCGCGAGCCGCGCGAGACCGCCGAGGCTCGCGAGGAGCGGCCGGCGCGGAGCCGTCGCGGTGGCGAGCCACGCACCGAGGGTGACGGCGAGCGGACCGCGCGCAAGCGCAGCCGGACCCGCAAGCGCACTCGCTCCGGCCAGCTGGTCGACGAGAAGTCCGACGCCGACGTCACCAGCAAGACCCAGGTGCCGCCGACCGAGGAGTCCTCGACCGAGGCCGCCGAGGCCCCGCAGCAGGAGCGGAAGCCGCGCAAGCGCACCCGCAAGACTGCGGAGACCAAGCCTGAGGTCCAGGCCGAGGTCACGACTGTGGACGCGGCCGTCGAGGCACCTGCTGAGGCGCCGGTCAAGCGGACCCGTGCGCGCACCCGGAAGACCGCCGAGGCGAAGCCGGCCGAGACCGCTGAGTCGAAGCCGGCCGAGACCGCTGAGTCGGGGACGCCTCCGACGATGCCGCTGTTCACCGCCCCGGAGTGACCCGCACCGTTTCCGAATGGTGATCTGAGCCTGCAACACCCTGCCCCTCGGCGACCGTCCTAGGACGGAAACCACCAGAGAGGGGCATGGGTGATGAGGCCGATCAGCGGTGTGGTGATGGCGGCGTTGGGATTGGCGCTGCTGGCGGGGTGTGGGGCCAATGGCAACGACAGCGCCGGCACGAGCGAAGCGGCGCCGGTCCAGAAGCAGGCCTCCGGTACGGCGGCCGACAGCAAGTCATCGAACGCGGAGCCCCAGGTTCCCGGGCAGCCATCGGCCCGGACCCAGCCGACCATCACGCGCGCGATCATCAAGACCGGTTCGCTCACCGTCGAGTCGGACGACGTCGCCGCCACGCGGCAGAAGGCGATCACCGCGATCGCCGGCCTCGACGGGCAGGTCGCGTCCGAGGACACCGGCAGCGACGCCGACGGCAAGATCACCCAGGCCAACCTCGTGCTCAAGGTGCCAACGAAGTCGTACGACGCCGCGATCCAGCGACTGTCCGACCTGGGTAAGCGGCTGCAGATCCACCAGGAGTCGAGCGACGTCACCGAGCAGGTGGTCGACGTGGCCAGCCGGATCGAGTCGCAGCGCGCCAGCCTCGATCGGATGCGCGCCCTGATGGCGAAGGCGAACACCGTCGGCGAGATCGTCTCGGTCGAGAGCGAACTCACCCGGCGCGAGTCGGACCTCGAATCCCTGCTGGCGAAACAGAAGAACCTCGCCCTGCAGACCGATCTCGCCACCCTCACGTTGACCGTGACCGCGAAGGGTCAGCCGCCGGCACCGACAGAGGACTCGGACCGCGGCTTCCTGGCCGGTCTGAAGGGCGGCTGGAACGCGTTCACCGCTACGTTCTCCGCGCTGGCGACCGCGCTCGGGGCGGTCCTCCCGTTCCTGGTGCTGCTCGCGCTGATCGGCGTACCGCTGTGGCGGTTCCGGCACCGGATCCGCCGTCAGCCTGTCGCGCTCCCGCCGACTCCGGACAGTGCGCAGTAGTTCAGAGCAGCGCGCCGGCCAGAGCCCGGTAGGCCTTCGCACCGGGCGAGGCCGGCGCCGTCGTGAGGATCGTCTCCCCGACCGCTGGCGCCTCGGCGAACCGGATCGACTTCGGGATCGCCGGCTCCAGCACGGTCAGCGAGTACGTGTCCGCGATCGTGTCCAGCACCGCGCGGGCATGGATCGTGCGCCCGTCGTACAGCGTCGGTAGCACTCCGAGCACGTGCAGCGCCGGGTTGGTCACCACCTGGACGTCGTGAATCGTGTCAAGTAGTTGCCCTACGCCACGATGTGCCAACGTCTCGCACTGCAAGGGAATCAGGACGTCGGACGCCGCCGACAACCCGTTCACGGTCAGCAGCCCCAGGGTCGGCGGGCAGTCCACGATGATCCAGTCGTACGACGCTTGCAGCGGGCGCAACGCGGTCCGCAGTACCTGCTCCGGGCCACCCTCCTGAGCCAGCCGCACCTCCATGGTGGCCAGCTCGATCGTCGCCGGCAGCAGGTCGGGCGCGTCCTCGAACTCGATCAGCACCTCCTGCGCCGTCACACCGCCGAGCATGACGTGATGGATCGACTTCTCCAGGTCCTCGGGGTCGATGCCGACCGAGAACGTCAGGCAGGCCTGCGGGTCGAGATCGACCAGCAGCACCCGTTGACCGAGCTCGGCCAGGGCAGCGCCGAGCGTCGCGACGGTGGTCGTCTTGGCCACGCCGCCTTTCTGATTGGCAACCGCAAGGGTGCGAGGCACGCCGCCATTGTGCCGCACCGAGGCCCGCGCGCCCCGTACCCCGTGCGCAACGCCGGGCGGGCAGAGTGGATACTCTCTTTACTTGTGAGTACGCCGCGCACGTTGACGCTGCCCGACGGGGTGCACCCCGGGACCCTCGAGACCGACCGTGGCTCGTTCGCCACGCTGATGGCGGTGCCGCGGATCGGTACGCCGCTCGGCACGGTGCTGCTCGTGCCGGGGTGGACCGGCAGCAAGGAGGACTTCACTCCGCTGGTGGACCACCTGTGCCGCTACGGGTGGCGCACTGTGGCGGTGGACCTGCGCGGTCAGTACGAAACAGCCGGGCCGGCCGACCCCTCGGCGTACACGCTGACCGCGCTCGGTGCCGACGTGGTGGCGATGAGCAAGGCGCTGGGCGGCTACAGCCAGCTGGTCGGGCACTCGTTCGGCGGACTGGTCGCTCGGGAGGCGGTGCTGACCGATCCGTCGGTGTTCTCGACGATCACGTTGCTGTGCTCGGGGCCGGCCGCGTTCACGGACGAGGAGACGCTGCAGGGTCTGCAGATGCTCGCCTTCGGGCTGGATAACCTGCCGATCGAGCAGGTCTACGACCTGAAGCTCCAGCACGACGCCAAGAACCCTGGGTACTTCTCTCCGCCGGAAGACATCGCGGCGTTCCTCCGGAAGCGCTTCACCAGCAACGTCGCGGTCAGCCTCGCGGAGATCACCCGGCGCCTGACCGACGCCGAGGACAAGACCGACCGGCTGGCCAAGGCCGGCGTCCGCACCCAGGTCCTGTACGGCGCCTCCGACGACGGCTGGCCGATCACGACGCAACGCGCGATGGCGGAGGCTCTCGGCGTGGAGCCCCAGAGCGTGCCCGACGCCGGTCACTCCCCCGCCATCGACCAGCCCGCAGCCACCGCCCGCCTGCTGGTCGACTTCATCCACGCGCGGGACAACATCTCCACAGTCTGACTGCCGTGGCAGCGTCGTTCAGTGCACTGGCTTCACGGCGACCTCGAGCTGGAGGTCGCCCAGGCCGATCGGCGTCAGGGCGGTCTTCAGCGCCTCGTCGTACACCAGGGCCGAGACGCGCACCTTGTCTTCCTCGGATGAGCCGCCGGACAGGTACACCCCGAGTCCCTTCGGGATCAGGTTGCCGACCGCCGTCCCGCGCTGCATGAGCTCGGCCTCGCTGAACTTGACCTGATGCACGCACAGGTTGCCGGCGTACACCTTCTCGAAGGCGCTGCGGAACGCGGCGAGATCACCGTGCGCGACGCCGATGGTGTAGACCTCGGGCGCGCCGGGTCCGCGGCCGTTCGGGTATTGCAGGCGCGGATCGGTGGCCTGGTCCCGCCGAGTGTCGAGGAACCTGCTGACCGCGACCTTGTCGATTTCGTTCGGCGCGGTCTTCCAGCCGCCGGCGGGCGGCGGGCACGGCACGTTGTCCGGCGGGAACTCCAGCACCGCCGCGGTCGAGCGCGTCTGCGGCACCGTCTGATCCCGGACGTCGATCGTCCGCGCGGTCCAGGTGCCGGTCAGTACGGCGTACCCGGTCCGGACACCCTCGATCGTCTTGGCATCGGCGAGCCCGGCCGGGTCGAGGTTCTTCAGCGTCACCGCGTACTGCGCCTCGCAGGTCGGTGCGGGCTCCTTCCCGTTCGTGAAGCCGATGTCGGTCATCGGCAGCGCCGCACAGAAGACCGGCTCCTGGCCCGGCGTGACGATCACCCGGCCGGTCGCGGTCACCTGGTCGCCGTCGCGGACGAGCAGATCGTCGTACGCCGCTTTGTTGTCTTGAGCGAACGACTGGGACGTGCCGTTGGGGGGCGCCGGCTGCTTGCCACCGTCCGGGAGGACGGTCAGTCCGGCGGCGGCGATCGCCGCGACGGACGCGGCGGCGACGGCGGGAACCCAGCGGCGGGGGCGGCGGCCAGCGCCGAGGATGCGGTCCAGGTCGGGCTCGGGAGGTGACGGCTCGTCCGCGCGCCAGCGCGCACCGGCTCGCGTCAGCAGGTCGTCGACCTCGTCGGTCGGGTTCATTCGCTGACCTCCAGCAGGGTGCGCAGGCGGGCCCGCGCGTCGGACAGGGTGGACTTGACGGTGCCCTCGGAGCAGCCCATCACCGCGGCCGTGTCGGCGATCGACAGGTCGGCGAAGTAGTAGCAGTCCACGGCAAGGCGCTGTCGCGCCGACAAGGAGGTGAGCGCGTGGTCGACATCCATCCGGGCGTCCAGATCCGGCCGCGACACCGGGCCCTCGTGCTCGTCGAACTCGCCGGCCGGCCGCAGCCGCCGAGCCGCCTTCCGGGCCTGGTCCGCGGTGATCGCGAGCAACCAGGCCGACGCGGTCCCGCGGGTGGCGTCGTACTGCCCCCGCTTCGACCACGCCCGCGCGAGCGACTCCTGCACGATGTCGTCCCGGTCCGCCCCGACCGCGAGCCGCCCGGCCAACCGGGCCATCGCCGTCAGATGCGGCCGCACCCACTCGACGAACCCAGCCCCGTCCGCCGGCGGACCCACCGCCACCATCGCAGGCTCATCCGTCATCGTCGGCATACCCTGTCTACCCCCGAATCCCGGTTCCGGTTGGGTCCCTACCCGCATTTCAACGACCCCACCACCCCCAAGTCACACCCAGCCCCCATTCGTAACCCACCCGAGTTATCCACAGATCCCAGAATCCGCCCCACAGCCTCCCTCCACTTGTCTACGGTCAAAAAGACCGAACGACCTGGGGAGAGCAATGCCACCCGCTCCATACCGCCCACCCGAGCCGTCCACCCTCCATCAGGCCTTCGCGGCGAGCCGGCCTCTCGATTGGGGCGGGACCTCGCTCTCAGCGGCGGACCTAGCCCGTCGCCACGGCGCGAAGGCAAGCCGGAAGAGCCTCCGGCTGCTCAAGGACGCAGTGGCCGTCGAGCCACGGATAACCGCCGAGTTCCTCGCGTCGCTTCCCCCGGCTGCTTCGCCCTACCAGCTCGTCCGCAGGGTCAAGTCGCCGGAGTCGCTGGCTCGCAAGATCCGAGACTGGCAAGGTTCGAATGCGCGGCGCCCGATCGACGACCTGCTCCGATACACGGTGCTGACCGAGTCACCCGATGACCTCGTTGCGGCTGCTGTCCAGACCGCGGACGCACTCACCGAACGCGGATGGCAGGTGGCTTATGCGATGCATTCCTACACGGACGGCTCGCGCTACAAAGGCATTCACGCCTATCTCCGTACGCCGGACATCTCGCGGATCGAGGTTCAATGGCATTCCATCGCATCCGTGCGGATCAAGGAACTGACGACACAGTGGTACGAGATCGATCGCAGCGCGCACGCGACCGACGACGAGCGGACAGCCGCCCGGCAGAAGTGCGTGGAGGCCTCAGCGCAACTGCGCCCTCCGGACGGCATCGACGACCTGACGGAGCTAGGGGGCAAGCGTGTCGCCGTCAACAACTACAGTGACTCCAGGCGGACGGCGGCGACCGAACGAAGGCCCGACCCTGCTCGCCCCGGCACCGCGGCACAGCACACACGGCCCACGACAGCTCTCGACAGGACCGACGGGATCGCGCGATGAAGCTCTATCTGGTGAAAGAGGACGAGCGCCTGGTGTGGGTCGCGGCATTGGCGCACGAGCATATGTACGCGTACGTCGCCAACACCGGGAAGTTTCATGACAACAATGCCCTGCGCAACGACTACTACATGGAACGCTGGTTCAGCTACGAGGAGATCGGCAGCGCGGAAGCCCGCCGCCTGATCGACCAAGGCGTCGGCACACTCGATGAGGACGATCACTCGGACGCCCTCATTGGGTGGCGCGCAGACCCCAAGCCCTTGGACCCGGCTGACGTCCTGTCCATCGCCGCCGGCTACAACCGGTAGGGGGCTCGATGACGCGGTTGTACTTGGTGAAGGACTGGGAGCGGGAGCTGTGGGTGGCTGCGTTGATGGATGAGGATGTCTGGACGTACGTCGGGAACACCGGGAGGTTCCACCGGAACGAAGGGCCCGGCACGACTTCTTCTTCGTGAACGAGTTGGAGTACGTCGAGATCGGGATCGCGGAGGCCCAGCGGCTGATTCGCGCCGGGGTGGGGACTGTCGATCCAGAGGAGTTCCGGGGCTCGGCTCAGCGGTGGGGCGATGACACCGACGGCATGGACCCCGAGGTGGTCTTCGCCTCGATGGCGGCCGACCTCGCCTGAACCGCGGTTCTCGGTTGCCCGATGTCTTCGCGGGACAGAGCTGGTTCTACGACGAGAGCGTGCCGGCTGAGGCTCGCCGGATGATGCCTCGCACCTTGCGGGCCGCGATCCGGGTGCTCGACGAAGGGATCGGGCGGCTTGTCATCTCGAAGAGGCCGCGGACCTTGGCATCTGGAAGGCCGACACCTGCATCCCCGACCTGGCAGACGCCTCACCCGATCCGATCCCAGACACGTGATCCGGTCGAGTCACCCGATTGAGCGTCACGACCTTGACGACGTGCTCCATCGCGGCCGGCTGCAACCGCTGAGGTCGTGTTCGCATTGACTGTTGCGGACGACGGCACGCGACTCTGTTGTGGTTGAGCAGACCGACAGATCGTCGTGGGCGATGGGCTGCTCACAGACGGCGTTGGTCTCCTCGGGAGGCGCGCTGACCCGCACCATGGAGTGCCGAGCCCATGGTGGAGTGCCCGGGGCGGGGTAGTGCCGGGGCGGCGTATTGGTGCCGGGCAGTGGTGGTGTGGAGCGAGTGGCCGGGGGTACCGAGCGCGCGTGGTGGGGCGCCGGCACTGCGGGTGGCGGCGTCAGGTGGGTGGGCGTGGTTATGCGGCCCATGGCTGGGGTGGTGGGTGTTCGGGCGGTGGTGGTTGGGGTGGTTGTCGGCGTCGGGGTGGTGGGTTGGGGTTGGCCCAGGTGGAGCGGTGGCGTGGGGGTGGCCGTTGACTATCTGAATGGTCAGGTGGCCGTTGTGGACGGCGATGTGGTCGCGTTTGCAGAGGAGGGCGAAGTTGTCGAGGCAGGTGGTGCCGCCGTCGGCCCAGTGGATGATGTGGTGGGCCTCGCAGATGGCCGGGGGTGCGCCGCAGACGATGCAGCCGTGGTCGCGGGCGTTCAGGGCGTGGCGGATGGCGCGGGTGACGAAGCGGTGTTCGGTGCCGACGTCGAGTGGTTCGGAGTTCGAGCCGAGGACCAGGGGGATGATGCCGGCGTCGCAGGCGAGGCGGCGGACGGCGGCCGCTGACAGGGTGTCGCCGTGGATCAGGCGACCGGTGCCGGTGCCGCTCTTGAGGTCTTCCAGGTCGATGGTGACGGTGATGTGGGGCTTGATGTCGCCGTGGCCGGGCACGGCGGTGCCGGCACCTGCCGCGGTCGCCAGGATCGCGGTCAGGGCGTCAGCCTGCCGTTTGCCGCGGGGGCGCGGGTCGCGGTGGCCGTCGGGGGTCTTGTGCGGTTTCGCGCCGGCGAAGATCAGGGTCTGGAGGAGTTCGGCGTTCTCGGCGGCGAGGTAGCCGCCGAACCGGACGCCGTGGTCGGCTTGTTTGAGCCACAGTGCCTCCTGCGACGAGGTGTCACCGTCGCCGGTAGGTTCGGGGCCGTCGGTGTCGAGGCGATTGCGGACTTCGACGCCGAGTTTGCGCAGTTCGCCGGGGGCCAGGAACTCGGCGGCTTTCACCATCTGATCCTCGGCGACTCGCAGGTCCTCGACCGGCACCTGCGCGGATGCGGGCACTTTTTCTAGCGCGGCCACGATCGCCTGCGCCTGGGCGGTGTTCAGCGCCATCGCCTGGTCGGCGTGCGTAGGGTCTTGCGTGTCGTCCTCGAGCCGTGGGTCGCCGGGTCGTGTGCCGTCGGTGAGGGCTGCGGTGACGGTTGGGTATTTCGGGAGCGCGGTGGCTAGGCGGAGGTCGCGGCGGACGTCGGTGGGGTCAAGGTTGTGGCGGATGGACAGCAGGTGGATGGTGTTGCCGGCGCCGAGGTCGTGGGCGTGGCCGTTGGCGTCGAGGGCGGCCAGGAGTTCGAGGCGGCGTACCTGGCGGCGGGTGAGATCGGCCTGGAGTTGGTCGAGAGCGGCGAGCATCTCGGCGCCGCTCATCGACCAGACCGGTCGCTCGTCCAGGAGTTCCATGCCGTCGACTCTAGCCGGGCCCGTGGACAGTTTTCGTGCCGGAATGGCCTTATCTGTAAGGGATCCCGAGATCGACACCTTCCCGCCAACTTATCCACAATCTTCAGCTCGCGCCTGGAGGAGGCACCTGCGAGTTGTAGCCTCTGGGTCGCCTGCCTATCGGATGTTGACGGAGTTGGAGCGGATCGCTCTGGAGCGGTTTTGCGGGTGATCCCGGCCGCCACCGAGGCAGGTTGGCGTCGGATGCAGTCAGGGGCGAACGATCTACCGACCCGCGTACGAACACCACCCGCCGGTCCGGCGAGATCGCGCGCTGAGGGCTCGCCTTAGTGGGTCGGGGCGTAGAGCTGGGTTATTACTGATTCGATGGTGGGTTCGGCGACGGAGAGGTCGACCAGGGGGTAGTTGGCGGCTATTTGGGAGAGGAGGGGCGCGGCGCTGGTGGTGGTGGGGAAGGTGAGGTGCTGGCGGGGGCCGTCGACCTTGGTGACGGTGGCGCCGTGGATTTCGATGGGTGGCAGGGAGGTGGCCAGGTCGACGACGAGGGTGCGTGGGGCGGACTGGCTGGCTCGCAGGCCGGCCAAGGTGCCGTCGTAGATCTGCTGGCCGTGGTCGATGACCATGACGCGGGCACACAGGGCCTCGATGTCGTCGAGGTCGTGGGTGGTGAGGATGACGGTGGTACGGCGCTCAGCGTTGACCTCGGCCAGGAACTCGCGGAGCCGGGCCTTGCTGATCACGTCGAGGCCGATGGTGGGCTCGTCGAGGTAGACGATCTCGGGGTCGTGGAGCAGGGCGGCCGCGATGTCGCCGCGCATGCGTTGGCCCAACGACAACTGCCGGACGGGGACGTCGAGGAGGTCGCCGAGGTCGAGCAGTTCCACGAAGGTCGCGAGGTTCTCCCGGTGCCGGGCCATCGGGACGTCGTACATCTTCTGCAGTACGGCGAACGAGTCCTTCAACGGCAGGTCCCACCACAGCGTCGTCCGTTGACCGAAGACGACCCCGATGCGCTTGGCGAGCTTCAGCCGATGGCGGGACGGATCGACGCCGGCCACCCGGATCGAGCCACTCGACGGGACCAGGATCCCGGTCAGCATCTTGATCGTCGTCGATTTCCCGGCCCCGTTCGGACCGATGTACCCCATCACCTCCCCCGGCTCGACGGCGAACGACAGACCGTCCACCGCCCGGACCTCTCGACGGGTACGGCGCCACCCGTTCCGCGTCGTCACGGTGAACGCGCGGGACACGTCCGACAACTCGATGACTGCCACTGCTCAGCTCCCTGTACTGCGGTAACGACGGAGACCGCCCCGCCACGCCAGTGACGCCAGCGCGACCATCGCGACGGCGACCAGCGGCGAAAGCAGGCCGATCCAGGACGGCAGGCCCAGTGGGGCCGGCTTACCCAGCACGTACAGCACCGGGTAGTAGTTGACGAAGGCAAGCGGTACGACGAACGTGACCGCCCGGACGATCTCCTTGCCGAAGACCGACAGCGGGTACTGCGTCAGTGTCTGACCGCCGTACGTGAACGAGTTGGCCAGCTCGGCGGAGTCGACCGAGACGAACTGGAAGGCCGCACCGAGCACGAAGATCGCACCGAAGATGATCGACCCGGCGATCACCGCCACGATCAATACGATGCCTTTGGCAACGGTCCAGTCGACGTCGATGTGGCCGAAGGCGAACCCCAGGACCACGCCGGCCTGCAGCGGCCGCCCGAGCCGGCGCAGCGCGAACCCGTCCGCGGCCGTCTGCAGGAACGCCGGCACCGGCCGGATCAGGTACACGTCGAGCGTTCCGGTGCGGATCCGTTCGCCGACCCGCTCGACCGAGCCGGTGAACAGGTCGGCGATCCCGAGCGTCATCGAGGCCGTTGCGTACAGCAACGCCATCTCCCCCAGCGTGAAGCCGCCGAACGTGGTGATGTGGCTGAACATCAGCACGACCGCGACGAAGTCCGTGACCGTGATCAGCATCGAGCTGACCAGCATCAGCACGAACGACGCCGGGTAGGCCAGTGCCGACCGGATCCACATCACGATCAGCATCCAGTACTGCGCGGGCGCCCGGTGGATCCGCTCAACCACCCTGGATCACCACCTTCCGGGTCGCCAGCGACGTGGCGAGCTGCCCGGCCAGCAACAGCACGAGGATCCAGCCCACCTGGAACATCAGCGCCGCACCGGTACCACCCGGGTTCCGGCCGAGCCAGATGTCGATCGGCACCTGCAGCGTCGCCGCCCACGGCGTCGCCCGGGCGAACTCGCCGATCCAGCCCGGGAACACGACCAGCGGCAGGATCGTCCCGGAGAAGAACAGCGACAGCACCAGCGCGAGGTGCTCCATCCCGCGTGAGTCGGTGATCCAGAAACCGGACAGCGCGACCAGGTACCGGAGGCCGAAGCTCACCACGATGCCGAAGACCACACCAACCGCGACCGCGAGCCAGGCGATCGGATCGGAAGGGAACTCGAGGTCGAACACCAGCGCACCGACCAGCAACGGCGCACCGCCGCGAACCAGCAGCTGAAACATCGCCCGACCGAGATCGACGGACAACCACCACAGCATCAACCGCGTCGGACGGTACAGATCCACCGCGATCTCACCGCTGCGGACCCGCTCCCCCAGCTCGACCGTGGTGGTCGCGCCGAAGATCCCGATCGGCACGAGCAGACCCTGCTGCAACCACACGAACGTCAGCGCGTCGGATACGTCGTACCCGCCGAGCCCGGGCCGCTCGTGCCACAGCGTCAGGTAGACACCGCACAGGATGAACCCGAACACGGTGTTGGTGAACGCGCCGGACACGGTGGCGATCCGGTACGTCGAGAAGCGCCGGAACGACCGTACGCCGATCGCCCAGTAGACGCCCACGGCATCCTCCTCTCCTACTCGAGAGCGGTGTCCGCCGGGTCAGTGGCACGCGGAACCGCCCCGAATCCGACAGGACCCGGGGGTTCGGACACCACTGTGAAGGCATGGATGATCCACGCCGGTTTGTCAAGGCAAGGATCGGACAGTACGCGGACGGCAAGCAGGCGTCAACACCATTAACCGATCCGGGCGCGGGACCCCTCAGACCCGCGCCCGGACCGGTGATCCGGGCGATGTCAGACCGCGTCGGTCTTCAGCAGAGCGGTGAGGTGCGTGGCGAACGGACCCGGGTGACTGGCGTAACCGCCGTGCCCGCCGGGGAACGTGACCACCGGCCAGCCGAGGTGATCGGCGATCAGCTGGATCGGCCGGCCGGGCAGGTGGTCGATCGACTCCAGGCCGGCGGCAGGGACGATCCGGTCCGCGACCGTCTTCAGCGCGTCGAGGTCGGGCTCCCACCGGGTGAACGGCAGGAGCTTGTGCTCGTAGAAGTTGACCGCGTTGGCCTGCATCCGCTCGGCCAGCTCGCGGTACTCCGGCAGCAGGTCCTCCATCGGCGGCATCGCGTCGGCGTCCATCCCGGTGCCGACCATGAACAGCACCTCGGCGGCCGCGAGCCCCTCGGACTTGTAGGTGTCGTAGACGTCCTGGAAGAACGCCCGCACGTCCGCGGCGTCCGGCAGCACCTCGGTGCACGGAGGCTCGTGCGCGACCAGCATCCGCACCCGCTCCGGGTGGCGGGTGATCAGCTCGAGCCCGGTGATCGCGCCGGAACTGCTGCCGAGCACGTACGCCGGTCCACCGCCGGCCACCTCGTCGATCAGCGCCAGCGCGTCCTCGGCAGACTGCTCGATCCGCTCGTCGGCGGGCTCACCGTCGTACCGGCTCCTGGAATTGCCGCGCGGGTCCTACGCCACCACGGTGTACTCGGCCGCGAGCTGCCCGACGATCCCGTCGTACACCGCCGCGTCGGTCCCGCCGCCCGCGATCAGCAGCAGCATCGGACCGGATCCGGTCACCTCGTAGTGCAGCGTCGCCCCCGGTACCGCCAGCTTGTTCACAGTCTTCGCGCCCATCAGGCAACCCCTCTCTGTCGCCTCCACTCTCCAGCCCCCCGCTGGCACCCCACGCACATGGCGCTGGTACGACGACTCAGCCGGCGTCCTCGGTCGGGATGGGGGCGGTGTCGTCGAGGCCGGCCCAGGAGTCGCGGGGCGGGGATTCGCGGCGGCCTTGCGGGCAGATGCGGGCGAAGTCGCACCAGCCGCACAGTGCGGAGGGCTCGGGTGGGAAGGCTTCGTCGGCCTCGGCCGGGGTCAGACCCTCGCGCCAGCGGGCCTCGGCCGCGGCAGCGTCGTCGGCCATCGACTCAGCCCGGCGCTGGTGGCGGGCGAGGGACGCGTCGTCGTGGTCGGCCGCCGCGATGGTGTTGGTCGGGAGGTGGTGCAGCTCGACCCGGGTGCACGGCTTGTGCAGGACTCGGCGAGCGCCCAGGACGTACAGCGCCATCGCGAGCGAGGACCGCGCATCCGTCGAGGTCAGTGGGCGGCGACCGGTCTTGTAGTCGACGATCGCCAGCTCGGTGCCGCCGCTCCCATCGCGGGCCGCACGCTCGTCGATCCGGTCCACCCGTCCCCGCAACGAGGCCCGCTCGGTGGTGAAGGCGACCGTACGCTCCACTCCGCGGGGCTCGTAGTACGGATCGGAATCGCGCAGGTAGCCCAGCACCATGTCGGTCGACCGGTCCCGCCAGTCCAGCGACTGCTGCTCGTCCCGGAAGCCCTCGCTGCGCCAGCTCGACCGCATCTTGGCCACGACTTCGTCCGGCGTACGGCGGGCCGCCGGCCAGCGACCGAAGAAGTCGGCGAGCACCTCGTGGACGATCGCGCCGACCGTGTTGTGCGCCCACGGCGGACCCTTCGGCGGCCGCGGCGTCTCCAGGTAGGTGTAGCGGTACTTGCGCTTGCAGTCCGCGAACGTGAGCAGCTTGGTCGGCGTCGCGACGAACAACCGTGTCGGCATCCCGGGCAGCATGTCGTCCACGTCAGCCCGCCTTGATGAAGGCCGTGACCGCGTTGGCGATCAACTGGACCGCGATCGCGCTCAGCAGCAGGCCGGCGATCCGGGTGACCAGGAGCACGCCGTTCTCCCCCAGGATCCGCATGATCACCCCGGAGAACCGCAGCGTCAGCCACATCACCAGGTGGATCGCGATGATGCCGAGCGAGATCGCGACCACATCCGGCAGCGAGCCGTTGGCGCGCTGGACGAACACCATCGTGGCGACGATTGCGCCGGGGCCGGCGAGCAGCGGCGTACCGAGGGGGACGAAGGCGATGTTCACGTCCTTGGTCTGGACCGGGTCCTCGGCGGTGTCGGTCAGCAACTGCAGCGCGATCAGCAGAAGCAGCAGGCCGCCCGCGCACTGCAGCGCCGGCAGCGTGATGCCGAGGTGGTTCAGGATCTGCTGACCGAACGCCGCGAACACGACGATCACCCCGAACGCGACCAGCACCGCCTGCCACGCGGCCTTCTTCCGCACCGCGCGGGTCTGACCCGCGGTGAGCGAGATGAACACCGGCACGGTACCCGGTGGGTCCATGATCACGAAGAGCGTCACCAGGACCTCGGTGAACAGCCCGATGTTGATGACACTGTTCACGGCAGGTAGGCCTCGGGGACCTGTGCGTCGGGGGCGGCGGTCGCGTTCTCCTTGCCGACCTCGAGCAGTCGCTCGAACTGCTCCGGGTCGGTGGTGTTCACGCCGAGGTCGTGGTCGATCTTGCCGGCGCCGTGGTGGTCGCTGGAGCCGGTGGCGATGATGCCGAGGTCGTCGGCGATCGCGTGCAGCGCCGTACGGGATGGTCCGGTGTGGTCCTGGTGGTCGATCTCGATGCCGGCCAGGCCGTGGTCCTGCACGAGGCGGGCGATGGTGTCCTGATTCATCACCTTGTAGCTGGAGCGTCCCCACGGGTGGGCGATGATCGGTACGCCGCCGGCCGCGCGGACCAGGTCGATCGCCCGGCCCGGCTCGATCGCGTAGTGCGGCACGTGGCCAGCGCGGCCGTCCGCAAGGAATCGGTCGAAGGCCTCGCTGCGGTTCGCGACGGTGCCGTTGGCGACCAGCGCGTCGGCCACGTGCGGCCGCCCGACCGACGGCGTGCCGGTCGCCTGGGCGAGCACCTCGTCGACGGTGAGCGGGACGCCGACGCTGTTCAGCCGGGCGACGATCGACGGGATCCGGTCGGTGCGGCCTTCGCGGACGATCCGCAGCTCCTCGGCGAGCGCCGGGTAGGAGGGGTCGAGCAGGTAGCTGAGCAGGTGGACGCTGACGCCGTTGAGCTTGCAGGAGATCTCGATGCCGGGGACGAACCCGATCCCGAGCTCTTCCGCCGCGATCCGGCCCTCGGTCCACCCGTCGGCGGTGTCGTGATCCGTGAGCGCGATCACGTCGAGACCGCTCTCCTGCGCGTGCGCGAGGAGGACGGCCACCGGGTCGGTGCCGTCCGAGCGGTTCGAGTGAGTGTGCAGATCGATGCGCACGAGCGGTCCGGATCCCTTCGAAGGCCTTCTGTCACCGCAGATGCTATCCGCGTTCACCCCTCACACCTTGCAGTTGTCCCCAGGGTGCCGTGCTTGGTCAAGGACCGTTGGTGCGATCAGCGGTGGTCCAGTCGTTCGCTGGCAAGGCGGAGGAGGAGTGCGATGCGGAGCATCTCGCGACGACGACAACGCCGCCAGCGGGCGGCTGGGGCGCCGCTGAGCGTGCCGAACGGTTCTTGACCAAGCACTATTCTGCGGTGGCATGGATGCGCGCCGTGTGGACTGTGTCGGTGCTCTCGTGTACGACGAGCAGCAGCGGCTGCTCGTGGTCCGCAGGGCGAACGAGCCCGGGCGGGGACTGTGGTCGATCCCGGGCGGGCGGGTCGAGCCCGGTGAGGACGATCCGGCGGCCGTGGCCCGGGAAGTCGCGGAGGAGACCGGGCTCGTCGTCGAGGTCGGCGAGCTGGTCGGCGAGGTCGAACGCGAGGCTCCGGAGGGCAAGGTCTACGTGATCCGCGACTACGAGGCGACCGCGGTCGGCGGCACCCTCACTCCGGGTGACGACGCGACCGACGCGAAGTTCGTCACGCGCTCGGAGTTCCTGTCCCTGGCCACCACCACATTGCTGGTGTCGACGTTGGAACAGTGGAGCGCCCTGCCCGGCTGACCGGTCAGACTGAGGCGGTGGAGGACGCTGAGCTGGTTCGCGCGATCGAGGACAACGCCGCCGAGTTGCTGATGGCGATGGGCGCGGCGGGTGGTGGCGAGCAGCGGGACGACGCCGGGGCGCGCTGGACGATCGGGGGTTCGCCGATCGACTATCACAACGCCGTGGTCGCCGCGTCCAGCGATGATGCCGTGGCGGAATCCCTTGCGCTGTTGAAGAAACACAACGTCCCGGGAAGCTGGCACGTCGGCCCGTCGATGCGGAACGACCTTGGAAACCGACTGATCGCAGCCGGGTTCGCAGCGGGTGGGAGTGAGCCGGGGATGGCTGTCCAGATCTCCGAGGTGGTCGCACCCAGCGCCGTACCCGGGCTGGAGATCACCCGCGTCGACCACGATGACGCTCTGGCGATCTGGGAGGCGACGCTCGGGCGAGGGTTCGGCGAGGGCGAGAAGGAAGCGCGGTGGGTCGCGTCGGTCTATCGGAAGCTCGGGTACAGCGATCCGTGGCGGCACTACCTGGGCCTGCTCGACGGCACGCCGGTGGCGACGACGACGGTGTTTCTTTCTGCCGGCGTGGCCGGGGTCTACTTCGTGATGACGGTTCCCGAGGCACGGCGGCGCGGGATCGGGGCCGCGATCACGTACGCCGCACTCCACGCGGCCGGGGCGGTCGCGGAGTACGGCGTACTGGGGTCGTCGCCTGCCGGTCGGTCGGTGTACGCCGGGCTCGGGTTCCGCGAGTACTGCACGATCGAGCTCTACGAGTGGACGCCCACCGGCTGAGCGATGTCCGCCGTACGGCGCTCGCGGAGGAGCAGCCAGGCGTCGAAGAGGACGATTACCGCGGTCAGGCCGTGGATGCCGAGCGCGGTCGCGACGGTGCCGCCGTGGGTGAGCACGATGATCATGTCGGCGATCGGGATCATTGCGGCGATCGCCATCAGTACGCCGGTCGCACGACGCTGGCCGAGTGCGAACAGGGCCAGCAGGTTGAGTCCGATGACGATGTCGCGGATCCCCTTCACCGCGAAGTAACCGGCCGCTGCGCCGGTCGGCCACGGGTCGATGCCGAACCCGGCGGCGGCGCCGTGTGGGTCGAGCAGGAAACGCAGGCCGAACGAGAGCGGGAACAGGCCGAGCAGGATGGTCAGGACAGTGGTGAAGCGGCGCATCTCAGGTCTCCAATGTTCTAGCAGTGCTAATTTTCCTAGCGACGCTAACATTGCCGTTGCTAGTTTGTCTAGCGGTGCTAACATCCGGTCTATGCCGACTCAGCCACGCCGGGAGCGCGCCCGCGAGGAACGCCGCGACCTGATCGTCCGCACCGCCCGCGACCTCGCCGAGACCGAAGGCTGGGAATCCGTCACCACCCGCCGCCTCGCCGAAGCCGTCGACTACAGCCAGCCCGTCCTCTACGGCCACTTCAAAAACATGGACGCCATCGCCGCCGCCGTAGCCCTGGAAGGCTTCACCGAACTAGCCGCCGCGCTCCGCGCGGCGCGGTTGAGCGGGGAGCGCGACCGCGAGGCGAGCCGCCCGGCCGCCGTGGAGAGCGGCCGCGAGGCGACCGAGCCGGCCGCAGGCCCGAGCGGATCGGATCGGGACGGCGCACCGACGGCGGACGCAGCTGGCTTGCGGGCGGCGGCGGACGCGGCTGGGTTGCGGGCGGTGGCGGAGGCTTATCTGGGGTATGCGGAGGAGCATCCGGCCGTGTACGAGGCGATGTTCGTGCGGCGTACGGATCTGGTGTTCGGGGGTGCCGAGAGCCCGGAGGCGCTCAAGGCCGCGTTCGGCGAGATCCTGGCCGGCGTGACCCCGTTCGCCGACGGGGATGCGGAGACGTTGACCGAGGTCTTCTGGAGCGCCCTCCACGGCCAAGCAACCCTCAACCAGGGCAACCGGCTCCGCCCCACCCACCACCACACCCGCGCCGACCTCCTCGTCGCCCTCGTCATCGACGCGGTTCGTGGTAACAAATAGTCGCTGAGCGCAAACGAAGTACCACAGACCCTGCGCTGGGCGGGGAGGACAGGGTTATCCACAGGGGTGGCGGCGGGGTGGGGTGGAATGCGTCAGGCTTGGGCGGATGGATTGGTGGTGGCGGCAGCAGCTCGCGGACGTCGGCATCCACGCGCTGATCCACGACCAGAGCCGGATCGTGTCGCGAGCGCAGCTCCAAGCCGCCGGCTGGTCCGAGCCACGGATCAGGCGCGGGCTGCGCAGTCGACGCTGGCAGATCGTTCACCCGGGCGTCTACGCCACTCACACCGGTCCGATCGGGTACGACGGGCAACTGCTGGCGGCTCTGCTCTATGCCGGGCCCGACGCCGCCTGGAGCCATTTCACCGCAGCGGAACAGCTCGGCCTGCTCAAGCCGAACAGCACACGTCCCATCTACCTGACCATTCCGAAGTGCCGTAAGGTCCGGCCGCGCCCCAACATCGTCATTCACCGCGATGACCGCTGGGCCGATCGTCTCGCCGCGGTCGTACCGCCACGCCGGACACCCGCGGACGCCGTGCTGGATATCGTCGGCATCAGTCGCTCGCTCGATCAGGCGGCCGCGGTGATCGCCGAGGCGTGCCAGAGTGGGCGGGTCACTCCATCCGACATCGTTAGTGCGCTCGCCCAGCGTCCGCGACTCCCTCACCGCCGGTTGTTGCGGCCGATCCTGACCGATGTCGCCGCTGGGTCGCACTCACTGCTCGAGCTTCGTTATCTGCGGGACGTGGAGCGTCGGCACGCGTTGCCGACCGGCCTCAGGCAGCGTTCTGTCGACAGTGAGTTCACCGACGTGTTCTACGCCGGATTCGACTTGGTGGTCGAGCTCGACGGACGCCTTCATCTCATCCCACACCGACGGTGGCGTGACCTCGATCGGGACAACCGGGCGACCCTGCGCAGCGAGGCGACACTGCGGTACGGGTGGATCGACGTGACGGGGCGCCCGTGCGAGGCCGCCGCACAGGTCCTCCAGGTCTTACGCCGCAAGCAGCCCGCACTGACGGCCAAGCCGTGCAGTCCGTCCTGCCCGGTGCACTGACAGTGTCAGGCGTTCCAGTGGTGGATGGCGGGGGAGCCTCGTTCCCAGCCGAGGACTGAGATGGTGGCGGTGTTGAGGACGAAGTGGCGGCCTTCGGTGACGTCCAGTTCCAGCCAGCGGGCGGTGAGGGCGCGGAGGGCGTGGGAGTGGCCGAAGACGAGGACGTCGCCGGGTACGGCGGCGATCCGGGCGTTGACGCGGTCCAGGCGGGCGGCGACCTGGGCGGGGGTTTCGCCGTTGGGTACTGGGTTGGCCCAGACCGTCCAGCCGGGCACGGTCTTGCGGATGTCCGCGGTGGTGATGCCCTCGTAGTCCCCGTAGTCCCACTCGACCAGGTCGTCGTCGACCTCCGCGTCCGGGTAGCCGGCGAGTTCCGCCGTACGCCGGGCTCGTTGCCGGGGTGACGTCAGCACCAGGTCGAACCTCTCCCCTGCCAGCCGCTGCTTCAAACCCGTCGCGACGCGCTCCCCTTCCGGGGTCAGTGGCAGGTCGGTGACGGACGTGTGCCGGCCCGACCTGCTCCACTCGGTCTCGCCGTGCCGGACGAGAAAAAGCTGGTCCTCGCGTTCGTGTGTGGTCACCCCTCCATCCTCGCAAAGAAAGCGCCGCATCGTCGCAGATCGGCGCCGAGGTCTTGACCGATGCACCTCGAACAGGGCAGGGTCGGAAACTGTAAGCGCTTCCACTCTGACCTCCAGGAGCGAGCACGTGGCATCCGGACCCACCGGCCGGCCGGCGACGATCTACGACGTCGCGGCCCGGGCGAAGCTGTCGATCGCGACGGTTTCGCGTGTCCTGCAAGGGACTGGACCGGTTTCGGAGAAGGCCAGGGCCCGGGTCGACCAGGCGGCGCAGGAGCTCAACTACGTACCGCTGCGCGCCGCCCGCAGCCTGGCGGTACAGCGGCATGAGGCGCATGGGCTCGTACTGCCCGACCTGGCCGGCCCGTTCTACGGCGACCTGCTGATGGGGTACGAACGCTGGGCCGGCGAGCACGGCCAGAGCGTCGTCATCACGGTCACGCACGGCAACCCCGATCCCCGTCGCAGCGTCCGCGATCTGGCCGGGCGGGTCGACGGAATAGTTGTCCATGGCAACGCTCTCGACCTGACCACGATCCAGGGGCTGCGCAAGGCCGGAGTACCGCTGGTGCTGATCGCGCATCCGCCGATCACCGGGTGCGACTCGGTCCGCAGCGAGAGCTCCGCGAGCGCCGAGCAACTCACCACGCGGCTGCTCGACCACGGCCGGACCAACCTGCTCTTCGTCGGCGACCCCGCCAGTTCGTACGACGTCTCCGAGCGGTACGCCGGTTTCGGCAAGGCGCTCGAGCGACGCGGCCTCGAGGTGCCGAAGCCCGAGCGGGTCCCGTTGACCGAGGACGCCGGTGTCGAGGTCGCCCAACAGATGCTCAAGGCAACCAAAGACCGGCCCGACGGGCTGGTGTGTGCGAACGACGAGCTGGCGTTGGCCGCGTTGACCACGTTGCGCGCGGCGGGGGTCGGCGTGCCGGAGGACATCGTGGTGACGGGGTGGGACGACGTGATGGCGGCGCGGTACGTGTCGCCGGGGCTGACCACTGTGCGCCAGCCGATGGCCGAGTTGGGCCGGATGGCGGCGCAGCGGTTGCACGAGCGCGTGTCCGGGGATCGGTCGCGGGCGCGGAACGACGTACTGGCGACACAACTCGTGCTGCGGGACAGCTGCGGCACGAAACCGGGGGATGCGGAAGTAACCGAGTGAGGAGACAACACATGTTCACCCACAGCATCCGCCGCCGACTGGTGATCGGCAGTGCTGTACTCACCGCCTCAGCGCTCGCGCTGGCCGGTTGTGGCCGATCGGCGGACACGCCGAGCGGCGGGGCCCAGGCGACGACCACGGTCAGCGAAGGACCCGCCACCGGCAACCTGACCGTCTGGGCGATGGGCACCGAAGGCGAGAACCTGCCCAAGCTGATGGAGCAGTTCCAGCAGGCCAACCCGGGCGTGAAGGTGACCGTCACCCCGATCCCGTGGGACGCCGCGCACAACAAGTTCACCACCGCGATCACCGCGCAGTCGCTGCCGGACGCCGCGATGGTCGGCACCACCTGGATGGGCGAGTTCGCCGACCTCGGCGCACTCGACCCGACCCCGCAGGGCTTCGACAACTCCGGCTTCTACCCGGGCGCGCTCGACACCACCAAGGTCGGCGGCACCCAGTACGGCGTTCCCTGGTACGTCGAGACGCGGTTGGTGTTCTACCGCAAGGACCTGGCCGCGAAGGCCGGGTTCAGCACGCCGCCGACCGACTGGGACGGGCTGAAGGCGATGGCCAAGGCGATGAAGGAGAAGGCCGGCGCCAAGTACGGGATCAACCTGCAGCCGGGCGGCGCGGGCTCCTGGCAGACCGTGATGCCGTTCGCCTGGTCGGCCGGCGCGAACATCACCGGTGACGACCAGAAGGAGTTCACCTTCGACACCCCGGAGATGCAGGAGGGGCTGAAGTACTACCAGAGCTTCTTCACCGACAAGCTGGCCGGCACCGACCTGCCGCCGAACCAGACCGAGGCGCAGTTCGTCAACGGGCAGGTGCCGATGTTCATCTCCGGGCCGTGGATGGCCGGGTCGGTGGCGAAGGCCGGCGGTGAGGCGATCAAGCCGAACATCGGCGTGTTCCAGATCCCGAAGAACAAGACCTCGACGTCGTTCGTCGGCGGCTCCGACTTCGTGGTGTTCAAGTCGTCGAAGAACAAGGACAGCGCCTGGAAGCTGATCAAGTTCCTGTCCGACCAGAAGACGCAGGCCTCCTGGTTCAAGCTGTCGTCCGACCTGCCGGCGGTGAAGAGCGCGTGGCAGGACCCGAGCATCGCGACGGACCCGCTGCTGCCGGTGTTCGGCAAGCAGCTCGAGGACGCCAAGGCGCCGCCGGCGATCGTGAACTGGGAGCAGGTCGCGACCGCGTTCGACGCCGAGGTCGAGAAGATGGCGAAGGCCGGCCAGTCCCCCGCCGACACGGCCAAGGCCATCCAGACCAAGGCAACAGCGATCGGCACCGGCGGTAGTTGAGCCGATGTCTACTCTGACTGAGTCGCGCCCCCGGGCGGCACGGCGTACGCCGTCGCCCGGGGGCCCGCGGCGAAGGATCACCCGCGAGGCTGCGGCCGCGTGGATTCTGGTGTTGCCCTTCATCGTGCTTTTTCTCGCGTTCACGGCCGGGCCGGTGCTCGGGTCGTTGGGGATGAGCTTCACCGACATGCGGCAGCGGGATCTGCGGACGCCGTTCGCGGTCAACGGGGTCGGTTTCGACAACTACGTGAAGGCGCTGTCCGACGAGACCTTCCGGAAGGCCGCGTTCAACACGGCGTACTTCGTGATCCTCGGCGTACCGCTGACACTGGTCGTCGCGCTGGCGGCGGCGGTGTTGCTGGACCGGGGTGTGAAGCGATTCCAAGCCCTGTTCAAGGTCGGGTACTACCTGCCGGTGGTGACGTCGATCGTCGCGATCGCGGTGATCTGGCGGTTCGTCCTGGCACCGGACTCCGGCCTGCTGAACACCGCGCTCGGCTGGGTCGGCATCGACGGGCCGAACTGGCTGGCGTCGAAGACCTGGGCGATGCCGTCGCTGATCGCGATGGCGGTCTGGCGGAACTTCGGCGCGGCGATGATCATCTTCCTGGCCGGGCTGCAGGGCATCCCGCAGTCCGTCGAGGAGGCCGGCCACATCGACGGTGCGGGCCCCTGGCAACGGTTCCGGTACCTGATCCTGCCGTTGCTGCGGCCGACGATCCTCTTCACCAGCGTGGTCACCGGCATCGGCTACCTGCAGTTCTTCGAGGAGCCGTTCGTGATGACCCAGGGCGGACCGCTGAACAGCACGATCTCGGTGTCGATGTACACCTACCAGCAGTTCGGCTTCGGCAACTACGGCCTGGCCACGTCGATGGCGTACATCCTGTTCCTCGTCATCGCGGTGATCACGTTCATCCAGTTCCGGCTGCTGAGGGAGAAGTGATGCGCCGCACCTGGTGGATCTACCTGATCGGGGTGCTCGGCCTGGTCGCCGTCGCGGCGCCGTTCCTCTGGATGGTGCTGGGCAGCTTCAAGACGCAGGGCGAACTGCTCCGCGTCCCGCCGACCTGGTGGCCGGAGAACGCCACGACCGAGAACTACGACGCCCTGTTCAGCAAGGCGAACTTCCCGCGCTACTTCCTCAACTCGGCGATCGTCGCGCTGGTCGTCACGGCCGGGAACCTGACCTTCTGCTCGATGATCGGCTACGCGCTGGCGAAGCTGCGGTTCAAGGGCCGCAACGCGCTCTTCCTGCTGGTACTGGCCACCCTGATGATCCCGGGCATGGTCACGTTCGTGCCGCTGTTCGTCCTCGTCACCAATGCCGGACTGGCGAACACGTACCCGGGCCTGATCCTGCCGTTCCTGGTCTCACCGTTCGGCGTGTTCCTGATGCGGCAGTTCTTCCTCGGGCTGCCGGACGACCTGATGGACGCCGGCCGGGTGGACGGCACCAGCGAGCTGGGCATCTTCGCCCGGATCATGCTGCCGCTGACCCGGCCCGCGCTCGCGACGCTCGGTATCCTCACCTTCCTCGGTTCCTGGAACAACTTCCTCTGGCCGCTGGTGATCGCCCAGACCGAGGACAAGTACACCCTTCCCGTCGCCCTGGCGCTGTACTCGACCGGACAGAACGCGCAGAACTTCGGCCTGCTGATGGCCGGCGCGGTCGTGGTCGTCCTGCCGGTGCTGGTGATGTTCCTGGTCTTCCAGCGCCACGTCACCAAGGGCATCGCCATCACTGGACTCAAGTAGACCTTCTGGAGACAAGATGACCGCCAACATCAGTCGCCGCACGCTGTTAGCCGCCACCGGCGCCACCGCCCTGATCGGAACCGCCTCACCGGCATTCGGTGGAACGCGCTCACCCGCAGAGATCCTGAAGGTTGGCTGGAAGCCGAGCCGTGAGGACAAGGCTCTGGTCGGACGCTGGGCCAGAGACACCTGGCGCAGCCTGGTCGCGATGACCGACGAGACGACCGGCCTGCCCGCCGACAACATCGGCGACTCGGTGACGAGCCCGGTCCGCAGCCGCTACACCTCCCCCACCAACATCGGCGGCTACCTGTGGAGCACGGTCGTCGCCAGGCACCTCGGCATCATCTCGCCGCAGGAGTCGCTGCGCCGGGTCACCCAGACGCTCACCACCCTGAAGAACGCCGACCACCACGAGCCGAGCGGCATGTACTTCAACTGGTACGACGAGGCGACCGGCGAGGTCCGGTACGTCGACCCGGACGGGACGAAGCCGATCACGCCGTTCGTGTCGAGTGTCGACAACGGCTGGCTCGCCTGCGCCCTGATGGTGGTCCGCAACGCCGAGCCGCGGGCCCGGGCGCTCGCGGATTCCCTGCTGAACAAGATGAACTTCGCCTACTACTACAACCCCGCGGCCCGGCCAGGCGGACTGATGCGCGGCGGGTTCTTCGAGACCCCGCCGCCGGACGAGGAGACCGACAAGGGGAACCACGCCGGCACCGGTCCGGACGTGTACTACCGCAAGTTCCACTACGACACCTGCAACACCGAGGCCCGGATCGCCGGATACATCGGCTTCGCGCTCGGACAGGTGCCGCACACGCAGTACTTCGCCACCTACCGGACCTTCCCGGACAGCTGCGACTGGTCGTGGGTGGAGCAGAAGCCCAAGGGCGTGCACCGGACTTACCTCGGCCTGGACGTCTTCGAGGGCACGTACTCGTACCGCGGCATGCGGCTCGTACCGTCCTGGGGCGGTGACATGTTCGAGTCGCTGATGCCCGACCTGTTCATCCCCGAGGCGACCTGGGCGCCACGCAGTTGGGGCCTCAACCACCCGCTGACCGTACGGGCGCATATCGAGCACGGGCTGGACGACGCCAAGTACGGCTACTGGGGCTTCTCCCCCGCCTCGAACCCGAAGGGCGGGTACTCCGTCTACGGAGTCGAGGCGATCGGGATGGACCCCGGCGGCTACCCGTCCGACCTGGAGGCGACGAACTACGACGCCGGCTTCGAGGGGTGTCGTGAAGGCACCAATCCCAACCCGGCGTACGGCGATGGCGTGGTCACCCCGCATGCGGCGTTCCTCGCGATGCAGTACGCACCCCGGCAGGCGATCGACAACCTGAGCCGGATCGAGACGAATCTGCACGCCTACAGCCGCGGTGGCTTCTACGACTCCGTCGCGGTCCGGTCCGGTCTGATCGCGAAGCGGTACCTGGCCCTCGATCAGGCGATGGTGATGGGTGCCATCGGCAACGTCTTTGCCAATGACCTGGTCCGGCGGAGCTTCAGCAGCCGCCAGGTCGAGCAGAGGATCCGGCCGCTGATCGCGATGGAGCAGTTCGAATCCGGCCTCGAATAACACAGGAGACTTTCTATGCAGCAGGACGCCAAGACCGACTGGGACGAGCGGATCGCGCTCCGCAGTGACGAGGAGCGCGCGTTCGACTTCCCGGACCTCGATCCGCCGAAGGAGGTCTCAGCGGTCGGTGGCGTCGGCCAGGTGACGATCGACTGGTCACCGGTCGACGGCGCGGCCGGCTACCTGATCCTGCGCGCGGCCGGCCACCACGGGAAGCTCGAACCGGTCGATCACCACAGCGGAGACGTCCTCTCCGTCCCCGCGCCCCCGTACGTCGACACGACCTGCACCCCGGGCACGCCGTACCGCTATGCCGTCGCGAGCGTGCCCGAGGTGACGGTCAGCGGACGGCCGAGCCACACCGTCGGCGCCGTCCCCCTGGTTGCCGCTGACACTGTTCCCCAGGTCGACTTGACCGTCGATGCCGTTGCCAAGGGCATCGAGTTGGCCAAGCCGTGGGTCCCGATGGTCGGCAGTGAGCGACTGAGTCAGCTGCTCTGCACCGACCGCACCGGCGGGCACGAGATCGGCGCCGAGCTCGAGCAGGCGCTCCGGCGGATGCACGACGAGATCGGCGTACGCACGGTCCGGGCGCACGCGATCTTCCACGACGACACCCGGGTGTACACCGAGGTCGACGGCGAGCCGTCGTACGACTTCGAGGTCGTGGACGCGATCTACGACAAGTTGCTCGCGATCGGGCTCCGGCCGGTGGTCGAGCTCGGCTTCATGCCCCGCGACCTGGCGAGCGATCCCGCCAAGACGGTGTTCGCGTACGGCGCGATCATCTCGCCACCGAAATCGTACGAGCGATGGCACGACCTGGTCCGCGCACTGGTCCAGCACCTCCTCGACCGGTACGGCCCCGACCAGGTGCTGACCTGGGACTTCGAGGTCTGGAACGAGGCCAACCTCGAGGTGTTCTGGTCCGGCACGAAGGCCGAGTGGCTGCACCTGTACGACGTGACCGCGGCGGCCGTGAAGTCCGTCGACGAACGGCTCGCGGTCGGTGGGCCGTCATCGGCCGCGGCCGGCTGGGTGGACGATCTGCTCGCCCACGCCGCCGCCGAAGGGACGGCGGTGGACTTCGTGTCGACCCACACCTACGGTTCGCCGCCGCTCGACGTCCGGGCGTCGCTGGAGCGGCACGGGTTCGGTGACGCGCGGATCCTGTGGACCGAGTGGGGTGTGACGCCGACGCACTTCAACCCGATCAACGACTCGGTGTTCTCCGGGGTGTTCCTGCTGCGCGGGATGCGGTCGGCGGCCGGACGCGTCGACGCGCTCGCGTACTGGGTCGCGTCGGACCACTTCGAGGAGCTGGGTCGCCCGCCGCGTCTGCTGCACGGCGGGTTCGGGCTGCAAACCGTTGGCGGACTGGCGAAACCGCGCTATCACGCGATGACGATGCTCAGCCGGCTGGGGCCGGTCGAGCTGCCGGTGTCGGTGACCGGCGACGGCGGCGGCAGTCTGGTCGAGGCCTGGGCATCACGGGACCGCGACCGGATCGCCGTGCTGCTGTGGAATCTCACCCTCGACCAGACCAAGGCCGCGGGCGCCCCGGAACTGTCCAGGACGGTCCACATAGAGCTGCCCGGCGTGGATCCGTCCTGGCAGGCCACCGCCACGACGCTGGCCGTCGGTGTCGGCGACATCGCTTCGGCCGCGACGGAGCTCGGCGACTGGCCGACCGATGAGCAACTCGCCGAGCTGGCCGAGCGGAGCAAGCTGGTCAGTACTCCACTGGAGTGGACCGGCTCAGGTCTCGACCTGACCTTGCCGATGCCCTCGGCAATCCTGGTGGAACTGTCTCCTCGTCGAGATTGACCGCCTCCTGGATCCAGCGCTCCACGCCGGCGATGTGCACCGTCGCCCAGGACCTGGCCACCTCGGGCTCGTGGCCCTCGATCGCGTCGAGGATGGCCCGATGCTCGGCCAGCGTCCGGGCGACGGCATCGTCCTGGGTCAGGCCGCGCCAGATCCGGGCCCGGTAGGTGGGCTGGCGCAGGCTGTCGATGATCGAGGCGAGCGCCCGGTTGCCGCTGCCGACCGCGACCAGCCGGTGGAACTCCACGTCGCTCGAGAGCAGGTCCTCCACCGACGGCTCCGGGCCCAGCTCGTCGAGCAGCTTGCGCAGCGCCGCGATGTCCTCGTCCGCCATCCGCAGCGCGGCCCGGGCAGCCGCGGCCGGCTCGAGGATCCGTCGTACCTCGAAGAACTCCAGCACCGAGGCGTCCTGATGCAGGTCCAGGACGAAGCCCATCGTCTCCATCAGCAGCGACGGGTCGAGACTGGTCACGTACGTCCCGTCGCCCTGCCGGACCTCCAGGACCCGGATCAGCGCGAGCGCCTTGACCGCCTCGCGCAGTGAACTCCGGGACAGGCCGAGGCGCGCGGCCAGGTCCGGCTCGCGGGGCAAGCGGTCGCCAGGTTGCAGTTCGCCGGTCACGATCATCTGCTTGATCCGGTCGATCGCTTCGTCGGTGACCCGCACACACACCCCCTCGTTCGATGGGAAACATCCGATGTTCGACGTAGAGACATCGGATGTCTGGGCGATTTTTTAGGCTCAAGCGTGACTTTCGACCCTGAATTAAGGACACGAACTGTTGACTCATGTCAAGAGTTCGTCATATAGATCGGATGAATAGCACATCCCCTGGAGGTCAGCGATGAAAGCAACACCAGCCCGGGCACGCCGCTGGGCCACCGCCGCCTTGTCGGCGCTGGCTCTCACGGCCGTGGCCGCTTGTGGGGGCGGAAACGACGGCAGCAGCGGCGGATCCGGTTCGGCCGATCAGGCCGACCTGACCTGGCAGTTCTGGATCGGAGGCACCGAGGACCAGGCCGCCTGGCAGAAGGTCGCCGACCAGGCCCACACCGACCACTCCGGCATCACCGTCAAGCTCCAGGGCACGGACTGGAACAGCTACTGGTCCAAGATCGGCACCCTGCTGGCCAGCGGGAAGGCACCGTGCATCATCGGCATGCAGAGCCTGCGGACCGCGTCGTACGCGAGTGCGATGCTGCCGCTGGACGACCTGATGAAGAAGTACAACCTGAAGGCCGAGGACTTCGACAAGCCGATCATGGACGGCCTCAAGGTGGACGGGAAGCAGATCGCGATCCCGTACGACTCGGGCCCGATGGTGATCTTCTACAACAAGGACATGTTCAAGGCCGCCGGCGTCGCCGACCCGAAGCCGGGCTGGACGATGGACGACTTCAACGCGGCGGCGAAGAAGCTCACCGCCGCCGGGCGGACCGGCCTGGTGACGGCCCCTGGCGATCTGGGTGTGACGTCCTGGGTGCGAACCTTCACCGGTGCCGAGCCGCTCGCCGACGGCAAGCTCGCCCTCACCGACCCGAAGTTCGAGCAGGGTTTCCAGAGCTACACCGACTTCGTCCGCACGGACAAGATCGCCCCGCAGGTGCCGTCCGGCAACACCGACTTCGAGACCACGCAGTTCACCTCCGGCAAGGCCGCGATGCAGCTGAACGGTCCGTGGTCGCTGATCGACACCAAGGGCAAGGTCAAGTTCCAGCTCGGCGTCGCGCCCATCCCGGCCGGTCCGGACGGCTCCAAGACCTACACCGCCGGCTCGGGCTTCGGCATCTCCCGGTCCTGCAAGACGCCGGACGCCGCCTTCCAGGCGATCATGTCGATGACGAGTGAGAAGCCGCTGACCACGCTGGCCTCGGCCGGCCGCGCGTACCCGGCCCGCACCGCCGCGCACCCGGCCTGGTTCACGGCCGCGGGGATCGACGGCGCGAAGGAGACGCTGGACTACGCCTCCGAGAACTCGGTCCCGCTGGTCACGTCGAAGAACTGGGTCCAGGTGGCCGACCTGCTCGGCCGGTTCGGCACCCAGGCGCTGAACGGCGAGATCCCGCCGGACCAGGCACTGAAGACCATCCAGGACCAGGCGGGCGCTGGGTCCTGATGGTGACGACGACCACTACCGCCGCCCCGCCCGGGGCACCGCCCGGTACTACCCGGGCGGGGCGGCGGCCCGCGCTGCGACGGGACGCCCGGCACGCCGGGGTCTTCCTGGCCCCGAGCCTGGCCGGGCTGGCCCTGTTCACGCTGTTCCCCACCGCGATGGCGCTGGGGATCAGCCTGTTCGACTGGCCGGTGTTCGGCCAGCGCACGTTCCTCGGCATCGACAACTACACCCACCTGCTGCACGACCCGGTGTTCCGGCGGGTCGTGCTGAACACGGTGCTGTTCGTGGTGCTGTACGTGCCGCTGAACCTGGTCGTCTCGCTCGGGCTCGCGCTCTGGATCGGCCCGCATATCAAGGGCCGGCAGGCGTTCCGGGTGCTGTTCTTCATCCCGGTGATGACGCCGATGGTGGCCAACGCGATGGTCTGGCGGCTGCTGTTCCAGCCGGGCGGCCTGATCGACAGCGTGCTGCACAGCTGGTTCGGCATCAGCGCACCGAACTTCCTCGGCTCGTCGACCTGGGCGATGCCCGCGATCGTGGCGATGTCGGTCTGGCAGGGTTTCGGCTACAACTTCCTGGTCTTCTCCGCCGCCATCGACCAGGTGCCGCAGTCGCAACTGGAGTCGGCACAGATCGACGGCGCCGGCGTGCTGCAGCGGTTCCGGTACGTCACCTGGCCGATGATCACGCCGTCGATCTTCTTCGCCACCACGCTGACGCTGATCACCTCGTTCCAGGTGTTCGCGCAGCCGTTCATCCTGACCCAGGGCGGTCCGGGTGTGTCCACCCAGACGATCGTGATGTTCGTCTACAACCAGGGCTGGCAGTTCCTGACCATGGGCCTGGCGTCGGCGGCCGGCTGGGTGCTGTTCGTGATCATCATGGGCATCACCGCGATCCAGTTCGTCGGGCAGCGCAAGTGGGTGAACTATGACGTCTGAACTCGCTACCGCAGACACCGGCCGGCGCATCCGCAGCAGTGTGTCCCACATCCTGCTGGTGCTCGTCGCGCTCGCGTTCCTCGCGCCGTTGGTGTACGCCGTGTCCACCTCACTGAAGCCCGCGGACGAGGTGTTCACCCCGACCCCGCATCTGTTCGGCACCGAGATCCGTTGGCAGAACTACGCCGACGCGTTCACGTTCGCGCCGTTCGGTCGCTACTTCGCGAACAGCCTGTTCGTCGCGCTCGCCGGGACGCTGGTCGTGGTGGTCGCCTCGAGCATGTCGGCGTACGCGTTCGCCCGGCTGAAATTCAGGGGCCGTGAGCAACTGTTCGTGCTGTTCCTGGGCACCCTGATGGTGCCGCAGGAAGTGCTGATCGTGCCGATGTACTGGCTGATGCAGTCGCTCGGCTGGGTGGACAGCTACTGGGCGCTGATCCTGCCGTGGGCGTTCACCGCGTTCGGCACCTTCCTGCTGCGGCAGTTCTTCCTGACCGTCCCGGCCGAGCTGGAGGAAGCGGCCCGGGTGGACGGGTGCGGGCCGTTCCGCATCTTCCTGCGGATCATGCTGCCGCTGGCCCGTCCGGCCATCGCCGTCCTGACCGTCTTCACCTTCATCAGCTTCTGGGGCAGCTTCCTGTGGCCGCTGATCATCATCAACAGCGTCGAGACCAAGGGCACCGTGCCGCTCGGCCTGGCGCAGTTCAGCGGGCAGCAGGGCACTCAGTGGAACCTGATGATGGCGGCCTCGATCATGGCGATGATCCCGACCGTGCTGCTCGTCATCCTGCTGCAGAAGCACCTCGTCCGCGGCCTGCTCGTCACCGGCCTCGGCGGCCGCTAACCCCAACACCTTGAGGAGATCACCCATGACCGACGCGCCTCCCGCGCACTCTGTCGAGAAGTTCCGCGACTGGCGGTTCGGCCTCTTCGTCCACTGGGGCCTGTACTCGCTGCCGGCCCGGCACGAGTGGGTGAAGAACCGCGAGCGGCTGACCGACGAGGACTACCAGCCGTACTTCGAGCACTTCGAGCCCGACCTGTACGACCCGGCCAAGTGGGCCAAGGCGGCTCGCGAGGCCGGCATGAAGTACGCCGTACTCACGACCAAGCACCATGAGGGCTTCTGTCTGTGGGACTCCGAGGTGTCGGACTACACCGTCGCGAAGACCGCGTGGGGCAAGGACCTGGTCGGCCCGTTCGTCGAGGCGTGCCGGGCCGAAGGACTCGGTGTCGGGTTCTACCACTCGCTGATCGACTGGCACCACCCGGAGTTCCCGATCGACCTCGTGCACCCGCAGCGCGACGACGAGGAGGCGATCGCGAAGGCGGCCGGCAGGGACATGGAGGTGTACGCCGACTACCTGCACGCGCAGACGCGTGAGCTGCTGACGAACTACGGTCCGATCGACATCATGTGGTTCGACTTCTCCTACCCGGGCCGCACGTACGACGACGGCCGGGACGGCCACGGGAAGGGTCGCGACGACTGGCGGTCCGAGGAACTGATGGCGATGGTCCGGGAGCTGCAGCCGGACATCCTGATCAACGACCGGCTGGACATCCCGGGCGACTTCGTGACGCCCGAGCAGTACCAGCCGGACGGTCCGATGCAGCGCGACGGGCAGCCGGTGCTGTGGGAGGCCTGCCAGACGCTGAACGGCAGCTGGGGTTACGACCGTGACAACCTTGACTGGAAGTCACCGGAGCTGCTGGTGAAGATGCTGGTCGACTCCGTCTCCAAGGACGGCAACCTGTTGCTGAACGTCGGCCCGACCGGGCGGGGCGAGTTCGACCCGCGGGCGCTGGCCACGCTGGCGTCGATCGGCGAGTGGATGCGGCTGCACGAGCGCTCTGTCCGCGGCGCCCGGCCGGCCCAGTACACCGCTCCCCCGGACTGCCGGTTCACGCAGAAGGGCGACCGGCTCTACCTGCACCTGTTCTCCTGGCCGATGGGCCACATCCACCTGCCCGGCATGGCCGGCACGGTGAAGTACGCCCAACTGCTGAACGACGCGTCCGAGATCAAGCGCATCGTCAACGACCCGCACCAGACCGCTCAGAACACCACGATGGGTGGCGTCTCGGCCGACGTACTCACCCTCAAACTCCCGATCCAGAAGCCGAACGTGCTCGTTCCGGTGATCGAACTCTTCCTCAGCTGAGGATCTAGGAGGCAGGGGTGGGGCGCCCGGGTTGCTCCCCGCCCCGGGCTTCCAGGTAGCTGTTCTTCGGGACCATCACCTTGCGGCGGAACAGGCAGACGACGGTGCCGTCCTGCTTGTAGCCCTTGGTCTCGACGTAGACCACGCCGCGGTCGTCCTTGGACTTCGACTCCCATTTGTCCAGCACCACGGTCTCGCCGTAGATCGTGTCGCCGTGGAAGGTCGGCGCGACGTGGCGGAGCGACTCGATCTCCAGGTTCGCGATCGCCTTGCCGCTCACGTCCGGCACCGACATGCCGAGCAGGATCGAGTAGATGTAGTTGCCCACCACAACGTTCTTGCCGAACTGGGTGGACCCTTCCGCGTAGTGCGTGTCCAGGTGCAGCGGATGGTGGTTCATCGTGAGCAGGCAGAACAGGTGGTCGTCGTACTCCGTCACCGTCTTGCCCGGCCAGTGCTTGTAGACGGCACCGACCTCGAACTCCTCGTAGCTACGCCCGAACTGCATCTCGGCTCCTCCTCCGCGGTGGATACCCATGCTGCCGAATCCGGGCGCATCCGGACCGTGGTGTGGCTCTCACCGGCAGGAGAGATAGGTCACCTCCCGCCACCGGGCGGGGTCAGTCGGTCGGGCGCTGCATCTGCTGCTGGACCGGCTGCTGGACCGGCTGCTCCGGCACGCGCGGGGTCACCTCACCCTTGAGCGCCAGCTTGGCCAGGTGGTTGCGCGCCTCTTCGGCGAACTTGAAGTCGCACAGTACGTCGTACGTCGTCGCCACCACCGCGGTCCGGGAGGTGAAGTCGCGGCGACCGGCCGACTGGGCGTAGCTGAGGCCACCGAACACCAGTCCGAAGAAGGCGCCCAGCACCACACCGGTGAGCAGGGCCGCGAGCCAGTTACCGGTCGTGAACAGGCCCAGCAGCAGGCCCACGAACAGGCCGAACCAGGCACCGCTGGCCAGGCCCGCGGTGAGTGCGCGGCCCCAGGTGAGCCGGCCGGTGATCTTCTCCACCTGACGAAGGTTGTTGCCGACGATGGTCGTGTGCTCGACCGGGAACTTCTGGTCCGAGAGGTAGTCGACAGCTCGCTGCGCCTCCCGGTAGGTGTCGTACGTCCCGATCGTCAGCCCGCTTGGCCGGGGGTCCATCGAGGGCATGCCCTGCGTGGTCATCGTCGTTCCTCTCCACGTGCGTCCACCCCCATCATTGCCGACGCCTGGTTACCGCGTCTTGATAGCCTCGCCGGTGATGGCCGGGCGACGGTGGGACACGGGCGCGACACGCCGGATGGGACGAGTCTTCGCCCGGCGTGCGGCCGGTGACGGCCCGGCCCGGGGAGACCTGGTCGCCAGCGGCAAGCTGGACGGCGCCCTGGTCGACTGGGGCTTCTACCGCGACGGACACCGCGACGACCGGATCAACTCCTACACCGAGGCGCTGGCCCGGGCCCGGCGGGGCCAGGGGTTCGTGTGGATCGGCCTCTTCCAGCCGAACGATCGCCAGCTGGCCATCATCGGCAAGGAGTTCGGTCTGCACCCACTGGCCCTGGAGGACGCGTCCGAGGCGCACCAGCGCCCCAAGCTCGAGCGGTACGACGACACGCTGTTCGCCGTACTGAAGACGGTCCGGTACGTCCCGCACGAGGATCTGACCGCCACCAGCGAAGTGGTCGAGACGGGCGAGGTGATGGTGTTCTGCGGGCCGAGCTTCGTCGTCACGGTCCGCCATGGTGAGCACAGTGAGCTGGCCGGCCTGCGGCAGGAGCTGGAGAAGCAGCCGGGACGCCTGTCCCTCGGACCCGGCGCCGTACTGCATGCCATTGCGGACCATGTGGTGGACCGGTACCTGGAGGTCGCGGACGCCGTACAGGCCGATATCGACACGATCGAGACAGCCATGTTCACCCCACGTGGCTGGCGGAGCATCGACCGGGTCTACCAGCTCAAGCGCGAGGTGCTGGAGCTGAAGCGCGCGGTGGCGCCGCTGACCGGGCCGATGCGGACGCTGTCGACGCTGAGGCACCCCTTGATCGCGGACGAGACCAGGAACTACTTCCGCGACGTCGACGACCACCTGCTGCGGGTCAAGGATCAGGTGATCTCGTTCGACGAGCTGCTCAGCTCGATCCTGCAGGCGGGGCTCGCCCAGGTGCAGGTGGCCGAGAACGAGGACATGCGGCGGATCTCGGCCTGGGTAGCGATCCTGGCGGTGCCGACGGTGATCGCCGGGATCTACGGGATGAACTTCGACTACATGCCGGAGCTGCGCATCAAGTACGCGTACTTCGTGATCCTCGGCGTGATGCTGACCGCGTGCACCGTGCTTTACCGGCTGTTCAAGCGAAACCACTGGCTCTGAGTCCGGACGTCCATTACCGCCTGATGGGTCGGTTGGCAACCTTATGCCATGGCCGCGAGTCCCGCTCATTTGGAATGTTCAAACGGTTGTGGATCGAACAGCGGCCTTGATTGAATGCGGCCATCGCGTTCGGTCAGCAGTCCGCCACATTCTGCGACCGACGGCACTGGGGATGTCGTGGGCGGTTCGTAGATGAGGGAGGGCCGGATCGTGCTCCGTATTCATTTCACTCCCCGTGATCTGGCCCGGGTCACGGTCGCCACCCATCCCGCCCCGCTGTGGGAGGTGCTGCTCAGTCTGCACATGCACGCGCACCGCGGGGAGGCACTGGCCCGGCACGGCGTGGACCGGCTGCTCTCCGCACTGCACCCGCGGGTCCGGTGGGTGGCCCCGGTGCTGCAGGTGCTCGACATGAACGACCGAGACCTGTACCTCGATGGCAGGGGGATCGAGTTACAGCCGTCGGCGTTCTGCTGGCAGGTGCCGACGAAGCTGAGGGACCCAGAGCTCAAACCGGTTCTGGTGTACCCGATCCAGCATGCGCCCGGCATCCTGCGGCAGGCGTCGATGGAGTCCGCGCCGATGAGTGACCCCCTGGGCTCACTCCTCGGCTCGACCCGGGCCGCGGCGCTGGAGGCCGCGGTGTCCGGGTGTACGACGACGGAGCTGCCCGGGTGACGGCCTAGACCCTGCCCCGCCGCACGCTGGACGCCGACTGGCACCGCCCCGCCCGTCGGCCCAGCGTGCCGGCCGGTCTCAGAGCTTGTAGTCCTCGAGCAGCCGGCGGCCGATGATCATCCGCTGGATGTCCGCCGTACCTTCGCCGATCAGCAGCATCGGCGCCTCCCGGTACAGCCGCTCGATCTCGTACTCCTTGGAGAACCCGTAGCCCCCGTGGATCCGGAACGAGTCCTCCACCACCTGCGAGCAGTACTCGCTGGCCAGGTACTTCGCCACGCCGGCCTCGAAGTCGTTGCGCGAGCCGCTGTCCTTCTTCCGCGCCGCCTTCACCATCAGCTCGTGCGCCGCCTCGACCTTGACCGCCATGTCGGCCAGCCGGAACAGCACCGCCTGGTGCTCGGCGATCTTCTTGCCGAAGGTCTCCCGCTGTTGCGCGTACGAGATCCCCAGCTCGAACGCCCGCCGCGCCACCCCACACCCGCGGGCGGCGACGTTCACCCGGCCGACCTCGACGCCGTCCATCATCTGGTAGAAGCCCTTGCCCGGTACGCCGCCGAGGATCTGGCCGGCGTCGATCCGGTAGCCGTCGAAGACCAGCTCGGTGGTGTCGACGCCCTTGTAACCCATCTTCTCGATCTTGCCGGGGATCGTGAGGCCCTTGTCCACCTCACCGAACCCGGGCTCCTTCTCGACCAGGAACGTGGTCATGTTCTTGTAGACCGAGTCCTGCCCCTCGTCGGTCTTCACGAGTACGGCGACCAGGTTCGACGAGCCGCCGTTCGTCAGCCACATCTTCTGGCCGTTGACGACGTACGCGTCACCGTCCTTGACCGCCTTGGTCTTGATCGCGGCCACGTCCGAGCCGCAGCCGGGCTCGGACATCGAGAACGCGCCGCGGACCTCACCGGTCGCCATCCGGGGCAGGTACTTCTGCTTCTGCTCGTCGGTGCCGTGCTGGAGCAGCATGTACGCGACGATGAAGTGAGTGTTGATGATGCCGGACACGCTCATCCAGCCGCGGGCGATCTCCTCGACACACAGTGCGTAGGTGAGCAGCGATTCGCCGAGTCCGCCGTACTCCTCCGGGATCATCAGGCCGAACAGGCCGAGTTCCTTGAGGCCCTCGACGATCTCGGTCGGGTACTCGTCGCGGTGCTCGAGCTCGGTGGCGACCGGGAGGATCTCCGCCTCGACGAACGCGCGGACCGTCTTCAGGATCTCCTCCTGGATGTCGGTCAGCCCGTCGGTCTGCTGCAACCTGCTCATCCCCGGCTCCTTCGGTCAGCCTGCATCGATTGGGGTTGGCCTTACCCGCGAGTATCGCGGTTCTCAGCATCCCGGCACGAGGGTGACACCCGCTGTGACACCGGCCACCTACCGAAGGTCGCGTGGCTCACTCGTTGTTGTTGCCGTCCGGCCGGGGCAACGTGCTGCTGACGACGGAGAACAAGGCGGCGATCTGCGGGGTGGCCTGCCACCGGTGGTGCTGTTGCGCCTCGATCAGCCGCTGCCGGGCGGAGTAGAAGTGCTTGGCCGCGGAGTCGGTGTCACCGTGGTCCAGCGCCTCCGCGGCCTGGTCGAGCTCGCGTGCGGCGTCCCGCGGAGCCCTGCTCCGGCTTCCCTGCTGGGTCGCCCGCACCTGCGCGGCCAGCGTTCGCAACGACTGCACCAGCGCCGCCTGCGGGTTCTGGTGCTGCGTTTCCGTCGGAGTCGGCTTGGGCGTCGGCTTCTTGGACGGAGTCTTCGACGGCGTCGGTGTGGGCTTCGGAGTCGTCTTGGGCGCGGCCACCTTCTGCACCGGTGCGGACGGTGTCCCACCAGCCTGCGCCGGCGGGTCGTTCGTCACGCCCTCACGCAGCAGCAGTCCCCCGGAGATCGCAGCGAGCACGACCGCCGCGGCCACACCCACCTTGACCAACGGGAACTGTCGCCGCGGCGCCCGGTGCGTGCCGGTCTCGGCCGGCTCGTCTTCCCAGGTGCCCACGCCGATCACGTCTTCCGGCGCTGCAGCGGGTGTGAAGGCCAGCACCTGCGTTTGGGCGGACGGCGTGAGCAGCCGGGCCACATCGGCCGCAGACGACGGGCGGTCCGCCGGCTCCTTGGCCAGCAGGTGAGTGATGAGGTTGGCCAGCTCCGGCGGTACGTCGGTACGCGTCACAGGCGGCGGGGGTGCGTCGAGGTGCTGGCGCATCACCGCGTCGGCGGTCGGGCCCGTGAAGGGCGGCGTACCGGCGAGGAGCTCGTGGAGCACGCAGCCGAAGGAGTACCAGTCGCTGGCGGGGGTAGCGGGCCCGCCACGGACCTGCTCCGGCGACACGTACGACGCCGTACCGAGCAGGACGCCCAGTGCGGTCGTCTCGTTGCCCGCGCGCTTGGCGATGCCGAAGTCGGTGATCTTGAGCGTGCCGTCCGGGGCCAGCAGCAGGTTCGCCGGCTTCACGTCGCGGTGGATGATCCCGGCAGCGTGAGCGGCGTCCAGAGCCCGTGCACCCTGGGTGGCGATGTCGGTGACCAGCTCTGCCGTCGGCAGGCCCGCAGTACGCATCAGCTGGGCCAGATCCGGACCGGAAACGAGTTCCATCACCAGGAAGACGTGTTCGCCCTCGTTGCCGACGTCGTACGTCGCAACGACGTTCGGGTGCGTCAGCCGTGCGGCCGACTGGGCCTCTGCCCGGAACCGCTCGACCGCGTCCATCGGGTCGCCTTCGAGCCGGCGCAGCAGCTTGACCGCCACCTGGCGGGCGAGAACCGTGTCCTCGGCCTGCCAGACCTCACCGGCACCACCCCTGCCCAGCAGGGTCAGCAATCGGTAGCGCCCTGCCAGTATCTCGCCGTTCACACACCACACCTTCCGCAGCGGACCGCAACACCTTAGGCAACGCATGCGCTTGAGAGCGAGTTCTGGACCGAAAGCTTGCAGAACCTCTGCACAGAGCAACCGAAGTACTACCGTGAGCAGATGAAGCGATCACTCACCGCCCTGATCGCGGCCACCCTGGTCGCCGCGACGCTGACCACGACCACAGCCTCCGCCGCGCCCACAGGTCATCCGCGGCCGGTGACGAAGTGCGAGTTCACGCCGACGCCGGAGAACCCGGCGGCCAAGCCGGTGCGGATCCCGTCCGCGACGGCTCGCGCCAAGGGCACGGTCGACGTGTACTTCCTGACCAACTACGGACCGTTCGTGGTCCGGATGGACCGCGCCAACGCGCCCTGCGGCGTACACAACTTCGTCCACCTGGTGAAGAGCCGGTTCTACGACCGCACGCAGTGCTTCCGGCTGACGAACTCGTCCCGGCTGGGCGTCCTGCAGTGCGGTGACATCTACCGTCAGGAGGAAGGCGGACCGGGGTACAAGTTCCCCGACGAGGTCACCGGCCAGGAGACGTACCCGCGCGGAACTGTTGCCTACGGCAACCAGGGACCGGGGACCAACGGGTCCGAGTTCTTCGTGGTGCACTCGTTCGCCAACATCGCCCCGAACTACACCGTTCTCGGCCACGTGATCGCCGGTATGTCCACCTTCGACCGGATGGTCGCGGCCGGCATCGCCGACCCCGACCAGGACGGGCCCCCGGTCAAGCCGATCCGGATCTACAAGGTCTGGACCTTCTGAGGGGGAGGGTAATTCGGTGTCGTCGGCGCTAGCTTGAGGTCGTGGGTACACGTGGACGGCCGCGGCATCCCGACGTACTGACGCCCGCCGAGTGGCAGGTGGTGGACGCGGTGCGGCACGGGATGCCGAACCGGGAGATTGCGCGGCGGCGGGGAGTCAGCGTCGACGCGGTGAAGTTCCACGTCGCCAACGCGCTGATGAAGCTCGGCCTGGAGCGCCGGGCCGAGCTCCGGACCTGGCGCGGCGTACCCGCCGACAGCGCCCTGCGACGACAAGGAGTGCCGGACATGGCTGTGCAGCTAGGTGCGATCGGGCAGATCGCGCGCCCGGTGAGCGACATTCAGACCGCAGTCGACTTCTACGGGAAGGTCCTGGGGCTGCGGCATCTCTACACGTTCGGGGATCTGGCGTTCTTCGACTGCGGTGGGACGCGGTTGTTCCTCAGCGCGAACGACGGCCCGGCCGGCGACCCGTCGATCCTCTACTTCCAGGTGGACGACATCCAGACGGCGTACGACGAACTGCGCGGACGCGGCGTGGAATTCGAGAACGCGCCGCACCTGATCCACAAGCACGACAACGGGGTCGAGGAATGGATGGCGTTCTTCCCCGACCCCGACGGTCACCTGCTGGCGATCATGGCTCAGGTCGGTTAGTCGGCCGGTGGTTGCCAGACGTCGGTGCGGGTCATGCCGGCGGCGCGGCCCTTGGCGGAGATGACGAGGGCCATCTTGCGGGACGCCTCGTCGATCATCTCGTCGCCGAGCATCACCGCGCCGCGGGCGCCGCCGGCCGCGGAGGTGTAGTGGTCGTAGGCGTCGAGGATGTTCTCGGAGTGGTCGTAGTCCTGCTGGCGCGGGGAGTAGACCTCGTTGGCGGCGGCGATCTGGTCGGGGTGCAGGACCCACTTGCCGTCGAAGCCGAGCGCGGCCGAGCGGCCCGCGACGCGGCGGAAACCGTCCACGTCCTTGATCTGCAGGTACGGACCGTCGATCGCTTGCTTCCCATGTGCGCGGGCGGCCATCAGGATCTGCATCAGGATGTAGTGGTACGCGTCGCCGACGTCGTACCCGGGCGGCTGCTCGCCGACCACCAGCGACTTCATGTTGATCGACGCCATGAAGTCGGCCGGCCCGAAGATGATCGTCTCCACCCGCGGCGAGGCGGTGGCGATCGCGTTCACATTGATCAGGCCGAGCGCGTTCTCGATCTGCGCCTCGATGCCGATCCGGCCCGGCTCGTACCCGTGCACCTTCTCCAACTGGGTCAGCAGCAGGTCGAGCGCGACCACCTGCTCGGCGGTCTGCACCTTCGGCAGCATGATGCAGTCCAGGTTCGCGCCGGCGCCGGAGACGACCTCGATCACGTCCGCGTAGGTCCACTCCGTGGTCCAGTCGTTCACCCGGACGACGCGGACCTTGCTCCCCCAGCCGCCCTCGTTCAGCGCGGCGACGATGTTCTTGCGCGCGTCCACCTTGGCGATCGGCGCGACCGAGTCCTCCAGATCGAGGAACACCTGGTCGGCATCGAGTCCCTTCGCCTTGGCCAGGAACCGCGGGTTCGACCCGGGAGTCGCCAGACACGACCGCCTGCTGCGCAAGACCTGCTCCGCCATCACCGTGTCCCTCTCGTCGGTTACTCACCGGTCACCCGCAGCGTACGGCGAAAGCCTCGCGCCGCGCCCGGTGACATCGCTCACTGTGACAGTCTGGTCCCGTGACGACCGAGGAGGCTGTGACCGAGATCGCGGCCGTGATGAAGAAGGCCGGACTGGTCTGGCTGTCGTGGAACGGCGGCCGGCCGGCCCCCGCGTGGTTCGCCACGGTCGACGGCCAGTACGTCGTACTCGCGGATGCGGCCGACAGCGCCGAGCAGCCACTGCCCGGACTGGCCACGGCCGGCTCGGCGGAGGTCGTCGTACCGGCCAAGCCGGCCACCAACCGGCTGGCGAGCTGGAAGGCGACGGTACGACGACTGGACCCGGGCAGCGAGGAGTGGACGGCCGCGGCCCAGGTGCTGCGGACAGAGCGGCTGAACGCGGCCGGTCTGGACACTCAGCTCGAGCGCTGGAAGACGGAGGCCGATCTGCTCGTCCTGGAGCCCACTGGGGAGATCACCGAGGCAGTCGGCCGGTACGACGACCGTCCGCGGGCCGAGGCACCAGTGGGCACGACGGCCACAACGAGAGGCAAGGCGCCGATCACTCTGCACCGCCGCATCCGCCGCCGCCCTCGCCTCAGCTGAGTTCAGGGTGCGGCGGGTTAGCCTTCGAGCATGAGCGGATCACCGTCGCGCGTCTACGTGGCCCGGCTGACTGGTCTCCCGGTGTACGACCCGAACGGGGATCAGGTCGGCAAGGTCCGCGACGTCGTGGCGATGATGCGCCAGGGCAACCAACCGCCACGGGTACTCGGGCTGGTGATCGAGGTGTTCACCAGGCGCCGGATCTTCCTGCCGATGACCCGGGTGACGTCCGTGGACGTCGGACACGTGGTCACGACCGGTCTGGTCAACATGCGGCGCTTCGAGCAGCGTCAGACCGAGGTGCTGGTGCTGGGCGAACTGCTGGACCGCACTGTCACCATCCGCGAGACCGGTACGACCGCAGTGGTGTTCGACATGGCCATGGAGCAGTGGCGGACCCGGGACTGGGTGCTGTCGAAGGTTGCGGTGCGGGAGGGCGCCAAACGGTTCCGGCGGCGCGGACAGACGCACGTACTCGACTGGAGTGACGTCGAGGGCTTCGCACAGATCGAGGAGGGGCAGGGCGCGACGCACATCCTGGCGGCGTTCGAGTCGATGAAGGCCGCCGACCTGGCCGGCGTCCTGCACGACCTGTCGCCCAAGCGACGCAAGGAGATCGCGGCCGCGCTGAACGACGAGCGCCTGGCCGACGTCCTGGAGGAGCTGCCCGACGACGACCAGGTGGAGATCCTGGCGGGTCTGGACACCGAGCGCGCCGCGGACGTGCTCGAGGAGATGTCACCGGACGACGCTGCCGACCTGATCGCCGAACTGCCGACGGAAACCGCGGAGCGGCTGCTGACGCTGATGGAGCCGGACGAAGCCGAGGACGTACGGCGACTGCTGACCTATGAGGAGCGAACGGCCGGCGGACTGATGACCTCGGAGCCGGTCATCCTGTCGGCCGACGCCACAGTGGCGGACGCACTCGCCCATGTGCGGAACGCGGAGCTCAGTCCGGCGCTGGCCGCGATGATCTATGTCTGCCGGCCACCGCTGGAGACTCCGACCGGACGGTTCATCGGTGTCGGTCATATCCAGCGGCTGCTCCGCGAACGACCGTCCGAGCTGGTGACCGCCGTACTGGACACCGATCTGGACGGACTGCGGCCGGACGACAGCCTGACCGCGGTCAGCAAGTACCTGGCGACGTACAACCTGGTCGCGGCACCGGTGCTCGACGACGAGGGCCGGCTGCTCGGCGCGGTCACCGTCGACGACGTGCTCGATCATCTGCTGCCCGACGACTGGCGCGACGAACCGGACCGTGAGCAAGAACAGCAGGAGGTGGACCACGATGCCCCGTGACGACCGTAGCTCCGACGACCGCCGCCTGCTCCGGAGCACCAACCGCCTGGACATCCCCCGCGAGCTGCGCCGCACGATCGTCCGGCGGAATGCCTACGACGCGGACGCGTTCGGGCGGTTGTCGGAGCGGATCGCCCGCTTCCTCGGCACCGGGCGGTTCCTGGTCTACATGACCGCGACGATCCTGTTCTGGGTCGTCTGGAACATCTTCGCGCCGGGGAACTGGCGGTTCGACGAGTACCCGTTCATCTTCCTCACCCTGGCGCTCAGCCTGCAGGCGTCGTACGCCGCTCCGCTCATCCTGCTCGCGCAGAACCGGCAGGAGGCGCGCGACCGGGTCGAGTACGAGCGCGACCGCGATGTCGACGCCCGGACCCGCGCCGACATGGAGTTCCTGGCCCGGGAGATGGCGTCGCTGCGGATGGCCGTCGGCGAGGTCGCGACCCGGGACTTCCTGCGCTCCGAACTCCGCTCGCTGCTGGCCGATCTGGACCTGAAGAGCCGTGAGGACGACCGGGTTTGAGCCCTTCGGACCCGAGCTACGCTCGTTGTCAGGTGAGGAAGGACGTGGGATGAAGACTCGATTTGCGCCTGACCGTGGGCTGTCCAGCCGGATGATCATCACGAGCTTCTTGCTCGGCTTGCTGTACGTCGGTTTCGTGGCGCTGCTGATCGCGCTGACGAAGAGCGCCGTACTGGCGATCGTGATCGCGGGCGGCGCACTGTTCGCGCAGTACTGGTTCTCCGACCGGATCGCTCTGTATGCGATGCACGGACGGATCGTCACCCCGGAGGAGGCTCCGCAGCTGCACGGCGCGATCGACCGGCTGTGCGCGCTGGCCGACATGCCGAAGCCGCGGGTCGCCATCGCCGACGTCGACCTGCCGAACGCGTTCGCCACCGGCCGCAACCCGAACAAGGCGGTCGTCTGCGTGACGACCGGCATCATGCGCCGCCTGGACGCCGACGAACTCGAGGGCGTGCTGTCGCACGAGCTCTCGCACGTCGCGCACCGGGACGTCGCCGTGATGACGATCGCGTCGTTCCTCGGCGTGCTCGCCGGCCTGATCACCCGCTTCGGCCTGTACGGCGGCCTCGGCCGGGGCAACCGGGACCAGAACGCCGCGCTGGTCATGCTGACCATCATCGCGGTCTCGATCGCCGTCTACGCGATCTCGTTCGTGCTCACCCGGGCACTGTCGCGGTACCGCGAGCTCGCGGCGGACCGAGCCGGCGCGATGCTGACCGGGAGACCGTCCGCACTGGCGTCCGCGCTGACGAAGATCAGTGGGGACATCGCGCGGATACCGTCGCGGGACCTGCGCCAGGCGGAGGCGTTCAACGCGTTCTTCTTCGCGCCGGCGATCTCCGGCAAGGCCGGGAGCCTGTCGTCGCTGTTCTCCACGCACCCGCCGCTCGAGAAGCGACTCGACCGGCTCGGTGTGCTGTCGCGTGAGCTGGGCGAGCAGGCCTAGCGACATACCCTCGACCTATGGGCCTTCTCGACATCCTGCTCGGCCGGAGCAAAGCCGTCCCGCCGAACCTCGATCAGCTGTTCTCGCTTCCGTCGGCCGCGATCACCCTGGAGACCGCGGCCGGCTTCCGTCCGACCGGAAGCGGTTCGGTCTGCTTCAAGGCGGCCGAAGGCGGTGGCTTCTCGACGCTGCGCGAGGAGGTCGACAAGCTGCTCGCCCTCGACGACGGCAAGTTCACCAGCCACACGGACTCCTTCGGCTTCACCTGGCTGGTCCGCCAGACCACTCCCGACAACATCGAGGGCCTCGTCACCGATCTGCACGGCGTGAACACGTCCCTGGTCGACGCCGGCTTCGGCTCCGCTCTGCTCTGCACCCTGGTCGCCTTCACCAACGGCAGCCAGTCACTCGGCCTGGTCTACCTGTACAAACGCGGCTCCTGGTACCCGTTCGCCCCCACCGGCCAGGACCGCCGCGACAACGCCGCCGAACTCCAGATCAAGTCCCTCCTGGCCACCGACCTCCGCCTCGAACAAGACCTGGCCCGCTGGTTCCCCGTCTACGGTGCCCCTGGCCTGTGAGGTAAGGGTCGCCTTCCTGGAGGTACGTCACACGGACGGTGGTCGGGCGGGTTCGGGGGAGCACGTAGCCTTGGGGTATGGCTCCCACTGCTGATCAGGTGACCACGGCGCTCGGTGGTGTGCTGGATCCGGAGATCAAAAAGCCGATCACCGATCTGGGCATGGTCGAGTCCGTCGTCGTGCGAGAAGACGGCGTGGTCGCCGTACGGATCCTGCTGACCGTCGCCGGCTGTCCGATGAAGGACACGCTCCGGCGCGACACCACGGCCGCGGTCAGCAAACTCGACGGCGTCACCGGGGTCGAGATCGACCTCGGCGTGATGTCGGCCGAGCAGCGGGCGGCGCTGCAGACGCAGTTGCGGGGCGGCGTGGCGGAGAAGGAGATCCCGTTCTCCCGGCCGGACTCGCTGACCAACGTGTTCGCGATCGCGTCCGGCAAGGGCGGCGTGGGCAAGTCGTCGGTGACGGTCAACCTTGCGGTCGCGCTGGCCCAGCAGGGACTCTCGGTCGGCGTCCTGGACGCCGACATCTACGGGCACTCGGTGCCAGCCATGTTCGGCGTCGCGGACGAGCGGCCGACTGCCGTGGACGACATGATCATGCCGGTGCCCGCGCACGGCGTGAAGGTGATCTCGATCGGCATGCTGAAGCCGAAGCGGGACCAGGTGGTCGCGTGGCGCGGCCCGATCCTGGACCGCGCGCTGGTGCAGATGCTGGCGGACGTCTACTGGGGCGACCTCGACGTACTCCTGCTCGACCTGCCGCCGGGCACCGGCGACATCGCGATCTCGGTCGGCCAGCGGCTGACCAGCGCCGAGGTGATCGTGGTGACGACGCCGCAGGAGGCCGCCGCCGAGGTGGCCGAGCGGGCCGGCACGATGGCGCAGATGGTGCACCAGCGGGTCGCGGGCGTGGTCGAGAACATGTCGTACCTGCCCTGCCCGCACTGTGGTCCCGAGCACCGGATCGAGATCTTCGGCTCCGGCGGCGGGACGCGGGTCGCGGAGACACTGTCCGCACGGCTTGGCTACAACATCCCCCTGCTCGGCGAGATCCCGCTGGACGAGCGCCTGCGCAGTGGTGGCGACCTGGGCAACCCGCTGGTCGCCGCTGATCCGGAGACCCCGGCCGCGCAGATCCTGGACCAGATCGCCGCGAAGCTCGGCGGCCGCCCCCGCGGCCTCCTCGGCCGCCAACTCGGCCTGTCCCCCGTCGGCCGCTGACCCTGCCTGTTGTCGAGACCCTGCGGGGTTGTTGACTGGCCGGATGCCGATTCCTGCTGAGCATCCGGTCCTGACCGACGGCGTGGTCACGCTGCGGGCTCCCCGACCCGACGACCTGCAAGGCCAGATCGACCGCCAACGCGAGGACCCGGGCCGCGGTTTCAACGAGGACGACGCGCGGCGCTGGATCGGCTACGGCATCGTCGAAGCCTGGGCGAAGCGCGAGCGGCTCCTCTTCATCGTCGAGTACAAGGGCCGGTACGCCGGTTCCGCCGCGCTGGAGCCGGACAGCAACGGCAACGCACGCATCCACTACAGCCTGTCGGAATGGGCTCGAGGCGCCGGCGTGGCGAGCCGGGCGGTGCGGCTGCTGCTGGAGTTCGGCTTCACCACCTGCGGGTTTCACGTCGTCCACTGGTGGGCGCGGGTCGGCAACTGGCCGTCGCGGCGGGTCGCCTGGGCGACCGGGTTCCACCTCGGTGAGACGATCCCCGCGCTGGCCGAGGAAAGCGGCCGCCGGGTCGATGCATGGACGGCCTGGATCGGGCCGAACGATCCCCGCAGGCCGCGACAGCCGTGGTACGAGCACCCGATCCTGGAGACGTCACGGTTGCGGCTGCGCACCTGGCGTGAAGACGAGATCCCGCGGATCACGACCGCTCGCACCAACCAGGCGACCGCTCACTTCCTGCCGTTCATCCCGCAGCCGTTCACCGCGGAGGACGCGCGGTTCTGGTTGAGGGACATGGCCGAGCAGGCCGCCGCCGGCCGCAGGTTCAACTGGTGTGTGGCCGATGCCGAGACGGACCAGGGTCTGGGCAACCTCACCCTGTTCGGGATCCATCGCGACCAGGTGCGGGACGGCGAGCTCGGCTACTGGTTGCATCCCGACGCGCAGGGCCGGGGCGTGATGGCCGAGGCTGTCGCGCGGGTTGCGCAGTGGTACTTCGCCGCGGAGGACGCCGGCGGCTTCGGCGGCCGGAGGCTGTTCATCCGCACGGCCGCCAGCAACACAGCCGCCCGCCGCACCGCCGAGAAGGCGGGCTTCCAACTGACCGGCACCGAACGCGAAGCCTTCCCCCTCTCCACCCACCTCGACGGCAAAGTCACCTACGACCTACTGGCCGCCGACCTCTCCAGCTGAAGACCAGATGGTGCGTAGGGGTGTCAGGCCGTCTTCGACGTAGTCGGCGATCGGGTGGTCGCCGCCCTCGACGTACCACTGCTCCAGAGCGGCGAAGTAGCCGAAGACCAAGGCGTTCGCGGCCACACGGGCCTGGGTCTCGGTGAACTCACCGGTGCGCGCCATCAGAGGCGCGATGCGTTGGCCGGCGCGGTCCAGGGCGGCGCAGGCGGCCATCCGGACCGATGGCTCCTGGAAGAAGTAGCGCACCCGGCGCCAGGGGCTCCGCTCGGCCCGTGAGGTCTCACTGTCGTCAGGTGCCGCTTCGTACCTGAGCACGATCTGCACCAGGCTGCCGACGGGATCCTTGAGATCGAGGATCTCCTCCAGCGCCTCCTGGCTCATGGTGTCGAACTCGTCGGCGACCAGGATCCCCTCCTTGGTGCCGAAGTAGCGGTAGACCGACGACGGCGAGACCTCGGCCGCGGCGGCGATCTCCTCGATCGTGACCGCGGCGAAACCACGCTCGTCGAACAGGTCGAGCGCGCACTCCTGGATGGTGCGCCGCGCCTTCACACGCCAGCGTTCCCGCAGTCCGGTAGCCATAGCGGCACCCTAAGAGACAGTCCCACGCTTCAGCAAGTCACTGTCTAAAACTCTTGACGCTGAGAGAGACGCGTTCGTACAGTCACTTGCATGAGACAGTCACTATCTGAAAATCCACGGGTCGACACGCAGGCAAGCGGAGGCCGGCGTACGGCGTTGCTCGCCGTGGTGCTCTCGATCGTCCTGGCCGCAGCCGCGATCGCAGACCAGACCGGCAGCCGCACCCTCATCGACCACGCCACCACCGCCTACGCCTCGTACGGCAAGCAGCCGTCGGCGGGCCTGCTCTACGGCCTCGTGTACGGCGTCGCCGTGGTCGACGCGTTGCTGTGGTTCCTGGTGGTAGGCGTCGCCCGCGCGAACCGGCGGATCGCCGCGACCCTGGGCGTGCTCGTCGTCCTGCTCACCGCAGGCCTCGCCGCGCTCCTGCTGGCGTCCTCCGAGTACGGAGTCCGCATCTTCCCGGCGCTGTGGGGAACTCTCGCGCTGCTACCAGCCGTCGCGGGCGTCGTCGCCGTCGCGCTGCTCTTCCGGCGCGATTAGGGCGTGTCTGGACCATCAGACACGCCCTAGCCGGTCAGGTCGACTCGGGGTCGTACGGCGGCTTCTGGCCGGCCGGGAGGCGTTGCGGGGCGGAATCGCTGAAGTCGGCGACCGCCTTGTCGTCGAGGTCGTCGGTGCCCTCGAGCAGGTGCTTGCGGACGAAGTTCTTCGGGTTCAGGTCCTGCAGGTCGAGGTCGGCGAACTCCGGGCCGAGCTCGTTGCGCAGGTCGTTCTGCGCGGTGGTGACCATCTGGCGGACCTGACGCAACAACCGGCCCGCGGTCCGCGCGAACTCCGGCAGCCGGTCCGGGCCGAAGACGAGTACGGCGACGATCGCGATCACGACCAGCTCCAGCGGCCCGATGCCGAACATGTCCCCACCTCTCTGTACATCGTCGTTCCAGCCCACATTCCCAACGCCGACAAGGGTATCCGCAGTCCGGTCACGCCGCCTGCCGGGTCAGCCTCACGCGTCCCGCCGTACCAGTGAAGCTCAGCCGATCTGCTGAGCCAAGGTGAGGTTCACCTGCCGGGCTTTCCCGCTGCGCTCGTAGATGATCCGGACGCTCTCCCCCGGCTGATGCGTCCGGATGGCGACGATCAGCACCTCGGCGGAGTCCACTGCCTGACTGTTGATCGACGTGATCACGTCACCGACCCGCAACCCGGCCTTCGCCGCCGGGGAACCCGTGCTCACCGCGCTTACTCGGGCCCCGCCTTCGAACGTCATGTCCACACTCGCCCCGATCACCGGGTACGACGCCTTGCCGGTCGCGATCAACTGCTGCGCGGTCCGCCGGGCCTGGTCGATCGGGATCGCGAACCCGAGCCCGATGTTCCCGCTCTGCTCCTCCGAACCACGCACGGTCGCGATCGCGGAGTTCACCCCGATCACCCGCGCGTTCATGTCGACCAGCGGTCCGCCGGAGTTTCCCGGGTTGATCGCCGCGTCGGTCTGCAGCGCGTTGATGTACGACGTCTGGTCCACGCTGTCGCCCGTGGTCACCGGCCGGTTCTTCGCCGAGATGATCCCCGAGGTCACTGTGCCGGCCAGCCCGAGCGGCGAGCCGATCGCGACCACGTCCTGCCCGACGATGGCCAGGTCCGACCGGCCGAACTGCACCGACGGCGCGTCCAGGCCGACCACCTGGACGACGGCCAGGTCGTACGCCGGGGACCGGCCGACGAGCCGTGCGGTCGAGTTCTTGCCGCTCTGGGTCACGACCTGGATCGAGCCGCCACTCGCCGCGGCCGCGACGACATGGTTGTTGGTCAGGATGTGCCCGAGGTTGTCGATCACGAACCCGGACCCGGTGGCATCGGAGCCGTCGGCGCCCTGGACCTTCAACTGGACGACACTCGGCAACAGGGTGGCGGCGACCGCGGAGACGGATCCGGTCCGGATCTTCGGGTCGGTGCCGGTGCCTACCGGCGTGTTGGGCTGATCGGCGACCGGGGTGCCGTGGTTGTCGAGGGTGACGACGGTCGCGGCCGCACCGGCTCCGGCGATCACCCCGATCACCAGCGCGACCACCGCCGCGATGGTGATCACCCGGTTGGCCTTCGGCGGCGGGGCCGGCGTGTAGGCACGGGCCTGCTGCTGGTGCCAGTCGAGCGGTGGCGGCGGTGTGTACGTCGGCCGGTACGCCGGTTGCTGCGTCGGCCACGCCTGACCCGGGTACACCGGCCGGAAGGTCGGCTCCTGCGCTCGTATCTTCTGGGACAGCTCATCGCGTCCGGCCTTCTGAGACAGCTCGTCGCGTCCGGGTGGACTGCCGAAGCTGCGCTGGGTCACGGAGCGTCCGTTGGTCTGCCGATACGCCGCGTCACTGCCCGGCGGCGGGATCGGTGCGTTCCCCGCGGCCGGCGTCGGCGGCGTGAGTGCGGTCAGGGGTGATGAACCGGCAGGAGGACCAGCGGGGGGCGTGCCGTTGGTGGGCAGGATCGCGGTCGGCTCCGCGGTCGCAGGGTTCGGAACTGTCGGCTCGGCGTCGTCGCTGGTCACGGTGCCCGCCTCACGTCATCGTCGTGGTCGTCGGTCGGAGGCCCCTGCTCGGGGTGACCGAGAGGCACGTCCAGATTCGATTATCCCAGTTTCCCGGCAAGCGCACCCATCGGAGTGAGCCAGGTCGCGATTTTGGCCAGCCCGGTGCCCATTCGCTGGACGGCGGTGAGCTTCACGGGCACGTCGTGCGGGAACGCGCGGACCACCTGGCCGAGCATGTCCGGCGGCAGATCCCCGATCAGCGTGTAGACGATTCCTCCGGACGACCAGACGACGTACGACGGCATCCCGTAGCGGAGGTAGACACCCGGGTTCTCGGTGCTGCTGAACCCGGCGACCGCGGCCGGATCCAGCGCTCCCCGCTGCTCGAAGAGCGAGACGTTGAACAGCCCGTCGGAGTACGAGAACTGCAGTGACCCGTTGCTGGTGTCCTTGTGGACGTCGTACAGCGTGAGCGACGCGGGCAGCTCCGGGGCGCAGACCCAGCCCGCCGAGCGCAGGTCGCCGACCTTGCCCATGCCCATCGACTCGACCCCGTTGGGCACCATCGGCGGCAGGTGCCCGAGGAACTCCGAGTCCTCGATCTCCAGCTCGGTGAAGACCGTCGCCCGGACCATCGTCTTCCCGTCCACGCTGAACAGCTGCCGCTGCAGCAGGAGTCCGGTCGCCGTGTCGATCCAGAACCTGGCCGCCAGCGTCTGGTCGTCCCGCAAGGCCTCCACCAGTACGGCGGTCCGCCCGATGGTGTCCGTGCAGCACTTGTAGACGAGCTGGTACGTCGCCTGCAGCAGAGTCAGCGGTCCACCGTCGATCGCCGCTCCCGTGGTCGTCGCGCGCTGCACGAACGCCTTGGCGCCCGGTGCGGACGACGAGCCGACCAGGCTGATCTCGGAGCCCTGCGAGGCCGCGTGCACGATGTCGAGCATGGCCGAGCTCGCGCCCTGTGGCCCCCACGCGGTGATGATCTGCGTGCCGTGGTACGAAACCCGGTTGGGCGCCGCGGCTGCCTTCTTCAGCCAGCTGATCGCCGTCGGCGAGTCCGCACGCGAGACACCGGGTGTCGCGAAGGCGGGCGTGGGCAGGCCGAAGCCGATCAGAGCTGTGCTGACCAGTACGGCGAGCCGGGACAGGCTCACGGGTCAGCGTCCTGTCAGGGCCACCGGCTGGAGCGTCGGGCTCAGCCCTGCGTACCCAGTCCCGTTGTAGGAGTTCAGCAGCGCGACCGGGTCGGCGAACGGCGCTCCGCCCGTCATGCTCGCGTGGTCGGACGAGAAGCTCGCGACCGGCGGCTGCAGCGCGGGCGGCTGCTCCGATCGGGCCGGGTCTCCGACGACGAACGCCGTACCGAGCAGGGATGCGACCGCGGCAGCGGAGCCGGCCGCGCCCAGTACGCCGGTGCGCCGCCGGGAGCGCGTGGTCCGGGGGGCGCCCGGCCGGGTGCCACCTGAGCGCCCGGCCGGGAACGCGGACCGCTGCGGGAAGAGCGTGACCGCCGGCGTGAGCACCGGACGGACCTCCTCACGCGGCTCTGGGGAGAACGACGGGACGCCCATCAGGCGCTGCATCAGGTCGGTGGACGGGTCCGGCTGCTCCAGGGCCGCCATCCGGGCCTTGAGCCGGCGCTGCGCGTCCACCTCGGCGCGACAGGTGTCGCAGCCGACCAGGTGGCTCAGCACCTTGTCCCGGGAGTCGTGGTCGAGTTCGCCGTCGACGACGGCGCTGAGCTTGTCCATCGGATGCTGCAGGGTCATCGGTGCTCACCTCCACCGATCAATGGTCCGTCGGCGGGCGGACCGCCGACCCGGGTCTGCCCGGATCGTGGCGCCCGGTGCTCGAGGTGCTTGCGCAGCATCGACCGGCCGCGGTGGATCCGGCTGCGGACGGTGCCGAGCTTCACATCCAGGACGTCGGCGATCTCGTCGTACGTCATGCCCTCGATGTCGCAGAGCACGACGGCGGCGCGGAAGTCCTCCGGCAGCGCGTCCAGTGCGTCCTGCACATCGTGGTCGAACAGGTCCGAGTCGAGCTTCTCGGCCGGGCCCTCGCCCTTGGCCGGGAGCCGGTCGTGGGCGTCGTCGGGCAGGCCGTCGAAACGGATCCGCTGCCGGCGGCGGGCGCCGTCCAGGAACAGGTTCGTGGTGATCCGGTACAACCAGCCCTCGAAGGTCCCCGGGGTGTACGACGACAGCGAGCGGAAGACCCGGACGAAGACCTCCTGGGTCAGGTCCTCGGCGTCGTGCTTGTTGCCGGTCAGCCGGTACGCCAGCCGGTAGACGCGGGCGGAGTGCGTGCGGACGATCTCGTCCCACGAGGGCAGCGCGTCCGGAACGGGCTGGGGCGCAGGCACCGTCGGGGTGTCGAGCGGCTTCACCGCAACGCCTCCCAGGGTCCTCTCGGCAATAAGCGTGAAGGCCATGGTGCCGCGGTCACCGTCCTCTGCGCACGTCGGGAGAACCCGGGTTGAACCCTGAGTTCGTCGTACGACGGCTCAACGCGACGCCCCGGCCGGAAGTTCCCGGCCGGTGCCCTCATAGGTAAAGACGCGTGGGCGGCCATTTCGGTTGAATCACTTCTCTTCGATTACCGCGATCGGGTCGCCGTCGCGGACGACTTCGCCCTCGACCACCCTCAGCTCGACGATGGTGCCGGCTACCTCGGCCAGCACCGGGATCTCCATCTTCATCGACTCCAGGATGACCAGGGTGTCCTCCGGCCCCACCGTGTCGCCGGCCTTGGCTGTGACCTTCAGCACATTGGCCACCAGCTCGGCCACCACGGTGTGACTCAACTCGTACTCCTCCGGTCGGATGTCCCGCCCCGATCCTAGGCGCGCCACTCCGCATCGGCGTAGGTGCCCCGGGCAGTTCCAGGTCACCTACACCGGGTCATCCGCCCGCTACCCGACCGCCCTGACCCGTCGCGCCGGCCGGTGTCCCGGCCAGCTCAACCGGAGACCACCGCCACGCGTGCACAGACCACCCGGCGAGGCTGCTTTCAACAGCTCGAAGCTGACTAGGATGACGGAGTGGCCGACCAGCTGATCACCCTGTCCGACGTGGCCGCTGCCGCAGGGGTGTCGCTGTCGACGGCGTCCAAAGCCCTGAACGGCACCGATCGGATCTCGGCGGCGACCCGTGAGCACGTCCGCGTCACCGCGGACCGGCTCGGCTTCCGGCACAACGCGCTGGCCCGGTCCTTCGCCCGCGGCCGGAGCCAGACCATCGGTGTGCTCACCCACCGCGCCTCGAACCCGTTCACCCGGGTCGTGCTGGCCACCGCCGCCACCGAGCTCGGCGCCATGGAGCAGGCCATCCTCCTCTACGACGCGCGGATCGACGAGCAGGACGTCACCGAGAGCATCCTGCAACTGCGGGCCCGCCGGATCGACGGCGTGATCGTGATCGGCACCGGCACGTCGTTCCCGACCCTGTCGCTCACCAGCCGGTTCGACGTACCGGTGATCTACGCCTTCACCTTCACCGAGGACCCGGACGACGTCACGATCACCTCTGACGACACCGCGATCGGACGGCTCGCGGCGACCCATCTGCTGTCGACCGGCCGCCGCCGGATCGCCCACATCACCGCCGAGCCGCACGACAACGCCGCGCAGCGCCGGGCCGTGGGTGCCGGCCAGGTCCTCGCCGACGCCGGACTCGACTGGGTGACGCCGGTCGGCTTCGGCCGCTGGCGGGAGAGCTGGGGCGAGGAGGCCGCTCGCGAGGTCCTGGCCGCGGCACCCGACGTCGACGCGATCTTCTGTGGCAGTGACGCGATCGCCCGGGGCGCCGAGCGCGTCGTCCGGGCGAGTGGCCGGCAGGTTCCTGGTGACGTGGCACTGATCGGCGTCGACAACTGGGAGCAGTTGATGCACGACCAGCGCGTCAGCCGGCACCTGACCACGATCGAGGTCGGGCTCGAGGAGATCGGCCGCCAGGTCGCGGCCCGCCTGCTCGAACCCGACCCCGAGCCCGGCATCCAGTACGTGGTACCTCAACTCGTCATCGCGGAGACGGTCTGACGTTCTCCTCCCTGTCCCCCCGACACAGGACGGGAGAAGGAGTACGTCGACGGGACATCGCGTCCTGTGGTCAGCTGAGGATGACCGAGCGGGTGAGGTTGCGGGGCTGGTCCGGGTTCAGGCCGAGGGCGAGGGACTTGGCGACGGCGACCCGTTGGGCCACCACCAGCGACGCCATCGGGTCGAGATCCGGGTGGTGTACGACGGTCGCGCCGGTGGCGGCGACGTCGTCGAGCAGGCCGGCCGGCGCCTCGCCGAAGACCCAGACGCCACGCCCGGCCTGGGCGATCGCGATCGGACCGTGCCGGTAGTCCATCGCCGGGTAGGCCTCGGTCCACGCCGACGCCGCCTCACGCTGCTTCAACGCCGCCTCGTGGGCCAGACCGACGGTCCACCGGGTGCCGACGTACGTGACCTGCTCGAGCTTCGCGAGATCGTCCACGTCGATGGTCAGCGCGGTCTGAGCGTCCGCGGCGGCCTGCGTGAGGTCCTCGCCCAGCGACGCGCGCAGCAACGCCAGCGTCGTGGTCGCGAAGCGGGTCTGCACGACGGACTGCTCGTCGGCGAAGTCGAGCATGATGGTCTGGTCGGCCAGCTCGACGATCGGCGAGCCGGGGGTCGCGGTGATCGCGACGGTCGGCACGTCCGTAGCCCGGATCAGGTCCAGCACCTCGGTCGTCGTACCCGAGCGGCTGATCACGACCACCACGTCGTACGCGCGGCCGGCCGGGAACTCCGATCCCGCGAACGCGTCGGTCTCACCCTGGCCGAGATCCTCGCGCAGGGCGGCGTACGCCATCGCCATGAACCACGATGTGCCGCAGCCGACGGCCGCGACCCGCTGACCGGGCTTCGGCAACGAACCGCCGTACTGCGCGAAACCGTCCGCGACCTGTCGCCAGAGGTCTGGTTGAGTGGCGATCTCAGTGCTCACAAAAGGCATCTGCGTCATGTCGTCTCCGCACTTGTCATGGTCGAAACTGCTCGAACGTGATCGAATGGTGCCAACCAGCCGCCACCGGGCTGACCGATTGTGTGAAGGAGGAGCCCCGGGTGAAGCGTTATGAACGCCTGAACACCTTGCTCGAGTCGCTCGCCGAGAAGGGCGCCATCGACGTCGACGAGCTCGCCGAGCAGTTGCACGTGTCCGCGGCGACGATCCGGCGCGATCTCGACCACCTCGGCAAGCAGCAGCTCCTCACCCGGACCCGCGGCGGCGCGGTCGCCAACGCGGTGTCGTACGACCTCCCGCTGCGCTACAAGACTGCGCGTTTCGCGTCCGAGAAGCAGCGGATCGCGCAGGCCGCCGCCACGCTGGTGCGGCGCGGCATGGTGATCGGGATGAACGGCGGCACCACCATCTCCGAGGTGGCGCGCACGCTGGCGACCCGGCCGGAGCTGTCCGCCGAGCACGGCGAGCCCGCGTTCACCCTCGTCACCAACGCGCTGAACATCGCCAACGAGCTGATCGTCCGGCCGCACGTGAAGATGGTTCTGACCGGCGGCGTCGCGCGGCCGCAGTCGTACGAGATGATCGGGCCGCTGTCGCACCGGATCCTGTCCGACCTGTCCCTGGACATCGCCTTCATCGGCGTCGACGGGATCGACGAGACCGGCGCCACCGCCCATCACGAGGGCGAGGCGAACATCAACCAGCTGATCGTCAGCCGGGCCGCGAAGGTGGTCGTGGTGGCCGACTCCTCCAAGCTCGGGCAGCGCGCGTTCGCCCGGATCTGCGAGCTGAGCGAGATCGACACGCTCGTCACCGACGCCCAGGCCGACGAATCCCAGCTGACCGTCTTCAAGGAAGCCGGCATCGACGTCATCCGCGCCTGACCGCACTGCGCACCTCCCTTACTGGGCCCGGTCTTGTCTCGTTCGACGATCATATCTGATTCAAGGCCCCGTGTAATGAGCAAGAGTGCGCAGTCTCCGCGCGGGAGACACGGAATGCGGACCTCTTGCCGCTAGGCTTCGGATCAGCATGAGGAGCGCAGCGGCAGAATCTTGGGAGGGCATCATCGCCACCGGCATCGACCCGACGTCCTGGGCGTACGCCGAGGACTACACCGGTGAGGACGAAGTCGTCACCGGTGCGCGGGCGCGCGCCGACGAGAGCGGGATCACCGCGATCGGCCCCGGCGCGGCCGCCGCGCTGAGCCTGCTCGCCGCCGGCGTGGGCGCCAAGGCGGTAGTGGAGATCGGCACCGGCACCGGCGTCTCCGGGCTGGCCTTGCTGCGCGGGATGCGCACCGACGGCACCCTGACCACGGTCGACATCGACGCCGAGAACCAGCGACTGGCGCGCAAGACGTTCCTCGGCGCGGGCGTCCCGTCGAACCGGTTCCGCCTCATCGCCGGTGCCGGGCTGGACGTGGTCACCCGGCTCACCGACGGCCACTACGACCTGGTCTTCTGCGACGCCGACCGGCGCGAGAACACGGCGTACCTGCACGAAGCCCTGCGCCTGCTCCGCCCCGGCGGCATCGTCGCCTTCGCCGGCGTCCTCACCGGCGGCCGCGTCGCCGACCCGGCCCGCCGCGACCCCGACACCACCGCCCTCCGCGACCTGATCCGCGCCGTCCGCGACGACGACGACCTCGTCTCGGCCCTCCTCCCCACCTCCGAAGGCCTCCTCACCGCCGCCAAACGCCTCAGCTAGCCCGTCAGGCGGGTGAGTTCGGCGGTTACGTCGTGGAAGGGTTCGCTCAGGGGGTCTATCAGTTCGTAGTGGCCGCAGTCCTGGGCGCGGATGAAGTGGGCGGTGGGATGGGCGGTGAAGTAGGACTCGGTGACGCTGATCGGGACGATCGTGTCGCCGGTGCCGTGGATGAGGCTGACCGGGGCGATCGATGCCGCGAGGTGGACGGGGTCGAGGTCGTTGCGGACGCCGGTGCCGATGAAGGCCTGGACGGCGCCGCCGTCGAGACCCATCCGGTCGGCCATCAGGAGGTCGGCGACGGGGGCGAGGGCGATCAGGCCGCGGAGCCGAACCGGGTTGAGGGTCGAGGCCGCCCAGAGGGCGAGCTGGCCGCCGGCGGAGTGGCCCATCAGCACGTACCCCGCGTGCACGTCGACCAGGTCGGGTAGCGCCTCGAGCGCCGTACGGACGTCTGTCGCGGTGACATCGGGATCGCCGGGCTCGCGGCGGTACTCCAGGGACAGCACCGGCCAGCCGAGGTCGGAGAGCGCCTCGCCGAGTGGGCGCGCGTGCATCCGGTCGTACTTCGGCCGCCAGAAGCCACCGTGCACGAACACGACCAGCGGCCGGTACTCCTTCGCGTGCCAGTAGTCGATCACCTGGTCCGCGTGGTCGCCGTACCGGAGCTCCTCATCGGGCCCGCGCGCCGCGCGGGACAGAACCGATCGGTCTTCACTCATTCAGACCTCCCGAGACTGCGTTGAATTCCAAGGAAGTGCAGTGCGTTCGTGGACAGCAGCTTGTGCTGCTGATCCGCGGTCAGGAAACCGGCCGTCCGTACCACCTCCCCGACCGGCCGCTCGCCCAGTGGATAGGGATAATCACTGCCGACCAGAACGCGGTCTTCCCCCAAGGTATCGACAAGGAGCCGCAAAGGCGCTGATTCGAACACCACCGTGTCGACCAGGATCCGGTCCAGGTAATGCGACGGTGGGTGCTGCGAGCAACCACGGACGATGTCGCCGCGCCGGTGCCAGGCGTTCTCCAGCCGCCCGAGCCAGAACGCGAAACTCCCGCCGCCATGGGCGAAGCAGATCCGCAGGTACGGCGGGAGCGCGTCGAACGCACCGCCCAGGATCATCGCCAGCAGGGACAGATGGGTCTCGGCCGGCATCCCGGTCAGCCAGCGGGCCATCCAGCGGTCCAGGCGCGGACCACCGGGCATGTCCCACGGATGCACCAGCACCGGCGTCCCGGTCTCGGCGCAGTGGTTGAGAAAGGCAACGATCCCGGCGTCGTCGAGGTCCTTGTCGCCGACGTGGTTGCCGATCTCGACCCCGACATGACCGGCGGCCCGGCAGCGATCGAGCTCCGCGCAGGCCGCGTCCGGATCCTGCAGCGGCACCTGACAGAACGGGACGAAACGGTCGTCGCCGGCAAGCGTCTCCAGCGTGAGATCGTTGAAGATCCTGGCCAGCTTGACCGCCTGATCCGCCGGCCGGTCGTAGCCGAAGAACACCGGCGTCGGCGAGACCACCTGCAGGTCGATGCCGTCGGCATCCATGTCGGCCCGCCGGACGTCTCGGTCCCAGGCCTGCGGGCCGATCGGCCGGAACTCGGTCGAGCCGACCATGATCATCGCGGCCCGCTCGGAGTCGATCCGCAACCACGGCCAGCCGTCGCCGCCGCACGCTACCGAGAGATCCGGCCAGCCCTTCGGCACCAGGTGAGTGTGGACATCGACAGTCATCAGCCTTTACCGGGGTGCACGGTGCCGCACTGCGGGCAGGTCCGGGCGTCCTCGCTCTCGTAGAACGCGTTGAAGACCGGCGGCAGGTCGGCCACGATGTCCGTCACCTGGAGCTCGACCTCGTGCACGATCCCGTTGCAGTTGGCGCAGTACCAGCGGAACTTCTCCAGCGTGCCCGGCTCGCGGACCCGCTCCATCACCAGGCCGATCGAGTCCGCGTCGCGCTGCGGCGAGTGCGGCATGCTCCGCGGCAGCACCCACATCTCGCCCTCGTTGATATCCACCCGGGCGGGGCCGTCGTCGGTCATCACGTCGACGTGCATGGTGCCCTTGATCTGGTAGAAGAACTCCTCGTACGGGTCGACGTGGAAGTCGGTGCGCTGGTTCGGCCCGCCGACCACCATCGTGATGAAGTCGTCCCCGGTCGGGAACATCTGCTTGTTGCCGACGGGCGGCTTCAGCAGGTGCTTGTTCTCCTCGATCCACTGCGGAAAGTTCGTCGACTCCAGGTTGGCCATGCCTACTCCTCCTTGTGCGGGCTGTGTCCTTGTGGGATCGCCGCGACAGCGGATATTTCGATCAGCAACTGGGGATGCGGCAGCTGATGGACAGCGACGGTTGTCCGGCTCGGCCCGGACTCGTCGAAGAATTCGCCGTACACCTCGTTGTACCCCCCGAAGTCGTTCATCGACACCAGGTACGTCGTCACGCTCACGAGATCCCCGAGTCCCGCCCCGACGGCCGCCAGGATGTCCCGGATGTTCTCCAGCACCGCCCGCGTCTGCTCCCGAATGTCGAGCGTGGTCGTCCCGAGCTCGTCGACGGTGGCGCCGGCGATCGTGTTGTCGGGCCGGCGACTCGACGTACCTGACACAAACGCAAATCCACCCGCCACCTTGACGTGCGGGAACCGGCCGCGCGGCGTCGCCTTGCCCTCGACCAGCCTGGCCCCGGAGTCGGTCACGTGAGCTCCACGCAGACGTTGGTGGGCTCGGAGTAGAAGTCGAGGGAGTGCCTGCCGCCCTCGCGGCCGACCCCGGACAGCTTCATACCGCCGAAAGGCGTGCGGAGGTCGCGGAGGAACCACGTGTTGACCCAGACGATGCCGACGTCCAGCGCCGGACCCGCACGGTGCGCGCGGCCGACGTCCCGGGTCCAGACCGTGGCCGCGAGTCCGTAGTCGCTGTCGTTCGCCAGCGCGTACGCCTCTTCCTCGGTGTCGAACGGCGCGATGTGGCAGATCGGGCCGAAGATCTCCTCGGTGTTCGTCCGCGCGTCCGGCGGCAGCCCGGCCACCACGGTTGGTTGCACGTAGCAACCACCATCACGGGCGTCGCCGAACGCCGGTACGCCGCCACCCGCGAGGACGTCCGCGCCCTCGGCCCGCGCGAGGTCGTAGTACGACAGGACCTTGTCGCGGTGCTGCTTCGAGATCAACGGCATGTTCATCGTCGCCTCGTCGGCGGGCCAGCCGTACGTCAGCTCGGCGGCGCGCGCGGCCAGCCGGGCGGCGAACTCGTCGAAGATCGGCCGTTCGACGTAGAGGCGTTCGGTGCACAGGCAGACCTGCCCGCCGTTCGTGAAGACCGACCGCACCGACCCCTCGACCGCGGCATCCAGCGAAGCGTCGGCGAAGATCAGCCCGGCGTTCTTCCCGCCGAGCTCGAACGACACGGCAATGACCCGATCCGCGGCGACCTTGGCGATCGCCGTACCGGTCGCGGACTCGCCGGTGAACGTGATCGCGTCGACGCCGGGGTGCCGGGTCAGGTACTCCCCCGCCGACGACGGGCCGAATCCGTGCACGAGGTTGAAGACACCGGGCGGTACGCCGGCCGCCGCCATCACCTCGGCCAGCACGGTCGCCGACGCCGGCGTCTCCTCGGACGGCTTCACCACCACCGCGTTGCCACAGGCAAGCGCCGGCGCGACCTTCCAGGTGAGCAGCAGCAACGGCAGATTCCACGGTACGACGATCGCCACCACACCGACCGGCTTCCGGACGGCGTAGTTCAACGCCCGCCGCCCGTCCGGCAGCACGGTCGTGTACGACTCGGTCGCCGCCGTGGTCGCGAAGTCGGCGAACGCCCGGAAGTTGGCCGCGCCGCGCGGGATGTCGAGCGTCTGCGCCTGGCTGATCGACTTCCCGGTGTCCCCCACCTCGGCCGCGACCAGATCCTCGAACCGCCGCTCCAACTCGTCCGCGACCCGCCGCAGCACCGCCGCCCGTTCCTGCTCGCTCATGCGTCCCCACGGGCCACGCAGCGCCGCCCGGGCAGCGTTCACCGCCGCGTCGACAGTCTCGGAGTCCGCCTCGCACACGTCGAAGATCTGCTCACCCGTCACCGGGCTGATCTTCGCGAACGTCGACGGACTCTCCACGAACGCGCCGTCGACGAAGTGCCGCAGGAGCCCGACCGAGCTGGGCTGCCCGGTCAGCAACTCGGATGTCCACAGGCTCATCGCCGGCCCCTCCTTCGCAAGAGCCCCATCAGCACGCCCGCCGCGGCGACCGTACCCATCCCGAGCACCTGGTGCTGACGACGTACCCGCTGCTGAACCTCGGCGTACGGCGTGGTCGAGAAGGAGACGAGTTCGTAGCGGGAGACGTAGGTGCCGGGCAGGAGGCGCTCCAACGCGTGCTCGACGCGTTTCGTCAGCCGGAAGACCGGCGACGACACCTTGTCGCGCATCTCGACGAAGTTGTCGAGGGCCATGTCGGCGATCGCCTCGGTGTTCTCGCGGCGGCGCGCCTCGAACAGCGGGAGCGCCCGGGCCCAGGAGCCGCCGGTGTCGTCCAGGCAGCGGTCCAGCTCGACCACGTCCTCGAAGGCACAGTTGGCCCCCTGACCGTAGAACGGGACGATGGCGTGGGCGGCGTCGCCGAGCAGCGCCGTACGCCCGTGAGCCTGCCAGGGCAGCGTGTGCACTGTGCCGAGCACGCCGACCGGGTTGTACAGGTAGTCGTCCACCAGGTCCGGCGCCAACGGCAACAGATCCGGATAGTTCTCCCGGAAATGCGCTTCGATCCCCGAGGGATCGGTCAGCGCGTCGAAGGAGCCGGCCGGCCAGAAGAGCGTGCAGGTGAAGGACCGATCCGGATTCGGCAGCGCGATCATCATCGACGTCCCGCGCGGCCAGATGTGCAGCGCCCCGGGATCCAGCGCGAAGTCACCGGACACCGCCGGGATCGACAGCTCCTTGTAGCCGTAGTCGAGGAAGTCCACGGCCTCCGCAACGATGCCCTCGGCAAGCAACTGCTCGCGCACCGCGGAGCCGGCCCCGTCGGCCCCCAGCACCACGTCCGCCGCGGCCGACACCTTCCCGGCAGGCGTCGCGAACACCATCCGCCCCGCCTGCGAGTCCAGCTCCACCAACCGGTGCTCGAACTCGACCGTCACCCCGGGAGCGTCCGCCGCCGCAGACAGCAGAGCGTTGTTCAACGCACCCCGGCTGATCGAGTTGATCGCCCGATCACCCGACGCCGAGTAGGCCTGAAAATCCAGCGGCCCGGAGACCGGATGGATCATCCGGCCCTTCATCGGCAACGCGTCCGCCATCACCTGATCGACCAGCCCGATCCGGCGCAGCGCGTCCAGCCCACGCTCGGAGATCGCCAGGTTGATCGACCGCCCGCGTTCGGCCTGACCGACCCGCGGATCCGGCCGCCGCTCGTACAACGTCACCGGCAACCCACGCCGTGCCAGGAAACACGCCAGCAGACTCCCCGTCAGCCCCGCTCCGACGATCGCGACCCTCATGCCGGCACCGCCCCGGCCAGTGCGGACGCGGCCCGCCAGCAGTCCTGATACGTCGAGTACAACGGCACCGGCGCCAACCGCAGTACGTCGGGCTCCCGGGAGTCCGCGATCACGCCGTACTCGAACCGCAATCGCCGCGCCAGCTCACCCGCCCGCATCCCATCGACCCTCAAGGACAGCTGCGCACCACGTCGGGCCGGTTCGGCAGGTGTGATCACCCGCAGCGGCCGTCCATCCGTCACCGAGGCCAAGAGCGTCTCCAGGTACGCCGTCAGCCGCAGACTGCGCTCACGCAGCGCCCCGATGCCGACCTTGTCGAAGATCTCGAGCGAGGTCCGGACCGGGCTCATCGAGAAGATCGGCGGGTTCGACACCTGCCAGGCATCCGCGGACGCGGGCGGTCGCGACTCCGGCGTCATCTCGAACCGGGTCGACGCCTCCGTGCTCCACCACCCCTCGAACCGCGGCAGCTCACCGCCCAGATGCCGCTCGTGCACAAAGGCGCCCGCGAGCGCACCAGGGCCCGCGTTCAGGTACTTGTACGAACACCACGCAGCGAAGTCCACACCCCAATCGTGCAACGCCAACGGGACATTCCCGGCGGCATGCGCGAGATCCCACCCGACGATCGCACCGGCCGCATGACCGGCCTTGGTGATCATCGGGATATCCATCAGTTCACCGGTCAGGTAGTTCACCCCACCCAGCAGCACCAGGGCCACATCGCCACCCAGTTGCTCGACGACATCCGCCGTACGCAGGCTGTCCTCACCCGGCCGGGGCCGCAGCCGGATGATCGTGTCGTCGGCGTCGTACCCATGGAACCGAGCCTGCGAGCGGACGGCGTAGCTGTCCGAGGGGAAGGCCGAGTCCTCGATGACGATCCGGTGCCGCGAGCGGGTCGGGCGGTAGAACGAGACCATCAGCAGGTGCAGGTTGACGGTGAGCGAGTTCATCACCACGGTCTCGCTCGGCAGCGCGCCGACCAGGCGGGAGGCGGGACCGGTCAGCAGTTCGTGGTACGGCAGCCAGGGGCGGGCCGCGTCGAGATGCCCCTCGACGCCGAGCGCGGCCCAGGCGTCGAGATCCTCGAGCAGCTCGACCCGGGTCGCTCGCGGCCGCAGACCGAGCGAGTTGCCGGCGAAGTACGCCACGTCCGGGTAGTCGCCGCCCTGGGCCGGGGGTACGTCGAAGAGGTCGCGGTGCCCGGGATCCGCGACATCCAGCTTCAGCGCGTCATCCTCCGCGGTCACGCCTGGGCAACCTCGTCCGGTACCTCCGGCGCAGCCGGCTCCGGCTTGGCGGCCACCGGCGGCGGCTCGATCACCTGCCCCTTGCCGAGCACGGTCACCCCACCCTTGGACACCATGAACCCCCGCTCCCGGTCGAGATCCGGGTCGACGCCGATCTCGACGCCGTCCGGGACGACCACGTTCTTGTCCAGGATGACGTTCTTGAGCACCGCGTTGGCGCCGATCTTGCAGTTGTCCATGATCACGCAGCGCGTGATGTCCGCCCCCGCGCTGACGATCACGTTCGACCCGAGCACCGAGTGGTCGACATGCGCCCCGGACACGATCGAGCCCTGGCAGACGATCGACTCGCCGACGGTCGCGTCGTCGGTGAACTTCGCGCCCGGCAGCTGCGGGTGCGAGGTGAAGATCGGCCAGTCCGAGTTGTACAGGTTGAACACCGGCTGGATCGAGACCAGGTCCATGTGCGCCTCGTGGTACGAATCCAGTGACCCGACGTCGCGCCAGTACGAGCGATCGCGGTCCAGCGCGCCCGGGACGTCGTTGTCCTTGAAGTCGTAGACCCCGGCCTTGCCCTCGGCAACCATCATCGGAACGATGTCGCCGCCCATGTCGTGCCGCGACGCCGGGTTCGCGGCGTCCTTGCGCAGCGCCTCGACCAGCACGTCGGCGCTGAACACGTAGTTGCCCATCGAGGCGAACGTCTCGTCCGGCGAGTCCGGCAGGCCCGGCGGATCGGCCGGCTTCTCCAGGAACCCGTAGATCGCGTGCCCGTCCGCGCCGGTCTTGATCACGCCGAACTCCGACGCCTCGGCCCGCGGCACCCGGATCCCGGCCACGGTGACGCCGTTGCCGCGCTGGATGTGCGCGGCGACCATCTGGGAGGCATCCATCCGGTAGACGTGGTCGGCGCCGAACACCACGATGATCTCGGGTTGGAAGTCGTCGATCAGGTTCATCGACTGGTAGATCGCGTCCGCGCTGCCCTGGTACCACTGTGGGCCGAGCCGCTGCTGGGCCGGCACACAGCTGACGAAGTTGCCCAGCAGGGTCGACATCCGCCAGGTGACGGTGACGTGCCGGTCCAGCGAGTGCGACTTGTACTGCGTCAGGACGAACAGGTTCCGGATGCCGGCGTTCACCAGGTTCGACAGCACGAAGTCGATCAGGCGATAACTGCCCCCGAACGGGACGGCCGGTTTGGCCCGGTCCGCCGTCAGCGGCATGAGCCGCTTGCCCTCACCACCGGCCAGCACGATTCCGAGAACTCTGGGCGCCTTTGCCATGTCCGCACCTTAATCCTCGATCTCCCCCTGGCATAAGCGCTTGCGAGTGTCGCGACACTGTGAGGATGCCGATCCTCGTCGTACCGACAGCTGCCGTTCACCGTTCGTTCCTGGCCGCCTGGGACGAAGCGGGGCCGCAGGAGGAGCGGTGGATGGGTGCCCGGTCGGTGGCCGGCGCGGAGGAGGAGTGGAGCCGCGGTCAGGCGGCCGATCCGGCCGAGTTCGCCCGGATGATCGAGGCGATCCGGGCCGAGGCGGACCCGGAGACCGCGCTGCCGCCGGGCATCGTGCACCAGACCGTGCTCTGGTTCGTCGACGGCGTCGAGTGGCTCGGTCGGTTGTCGATCCGGCACCACCTGACCCCGGCCCTGACCGAGCTCGGTGGCCACATCGGGTACTACGTCCGCCCGTCGGCCCGGCGCCAGGGGCACGCGACCCGGATGCTGACCCAGTCACTGCCGATCGCCGCCGCCCTCGAAATCGATCCCGCGCTGGTCACCTGCGACCTGGACAACGAGGGCTCGCGCCGCGTGATCGAGTCGGCCGGTGGCGAATTGGAAGACGAACGACACGGAAAGCTCCGCTTCTGGGTACCGACACGGATGAGCTGATGTCCTATCGTCGGGCTCATGAAGGTCGCCATCCTGACGCGTGAGTTCCCTCCGGATGTGTACGGCGGGGCGGGGGTGCACGTGGACTTCCTCGTCCGCGAGCTCCGTCGCCTGATCGACGTGGACGTGCACTGCATGGGCGAGCCACGGCTCGGCGCGACCGCGCACTCCGAGGACGACCCGCGGATGCCGGAGGCGAACGCGGCCCTGCGCATCCTGTCCACCGACCTCACCATGACCGCCGGGGTCGGCGACGCGGACCTCGTGCACTCCCACACCTGGTACGCGAACATGGCCGGTCACTGGGCGAAGCTCCTGTACGACGTACCGCACGTGGTGACCGCTCACTCGCTGGAGCCGCGCCGGCCCTGGAAGGCCGAGCAGCTCGGCGGTGGCTACCGGCTGTCCAGCTGGGCCGAGCAGACGGCGTACGAGGCGGCCGATGCCGTGGTCGCGGTGAGCCGCGGGATGCGCGACGACGTGCTGGACTGCTACCCGGCGATCGACCCGGCCAAGGTGCACGTGATCTCGAACGGGATCGACGCCGACTTCTACCAGCCGGACCCGGCGACCCACGTGCTCGAGCGGCTCGGCGTCGACCCGGGCCGCCCGTACGTGACGTTCGTCGGCCGGATCACCCGGCAGAAGGGGGTGCCGCACCTGCTCCGGGCCGGCCTGCGCCTCGACCCGTCCGTGCAGCTCGTCCTGCTCGCCGGCGCGGCCGACACGGTCGAGCTGAAGGCGGAGACCGACGCGCTGATCGACGACCTCAAGCTGGCCCGGGACGGCGTGTTCGTGGTCTCCGAGATGCTGCCGCGCGAGGAGGTCCGGCAGGTGCTGACGCACGCGCTGGCGTTCTGCTGCCCGTCGATCTACGAGCCGCTCGGCATCGTCAACCTGGAGGCGATGGCGTGCGAGACGGCTGTCGTGGCCAGCGCGGTCGGCGGGATCCCCGAGGTGGTCGACGACGGCGTGACCGGCATCCTCGTCCCGTACGACGAGAACGACATCGACACGTTCGAGCGCGGCCTGGCCGCGGGCATCAACGAGCTGGTCGACAACCCGGCGAAGGCCGAGGCGATGGGCAAGGCCGGCCGTGAGCGCGCGGTGTCGGAGTTCGGCTGGGACGCCGTCGCGGACCGGACCGTGCGGCTCTACAACAGCTTGCTCGGGTAGGGGAAACCCCACCCTGGGGCCGGGGGCTCGCACCATGGTCAGGGAGGTTGGGCGGCGGTTGGGTTGAGGTATGACTTCTCGCCTTATCAAGACCGTCGGCGCGACGCTCGCCGGCGCTGCACTGCTCACGCTCCCGCTGTCGGCGTACGCCTCTGTCAGCCAGCCGACGCTCTCCGAGGCTGCCGTCACGGGCGTCCACGCCCCACGTGGTGTGCTCGTCTCAGCCGTCCCGATCGCCTCGCTGACGGCGGCTCAACTGGACGCCGCCGCGGCCGATTTCCCAGACACACCACCGGCCAAGTACGGCGTCACGGCGTACCGCTTGATCTATCGGACCGTCGACCACACTGGCCGGCCGACGACCGCGAGCGGCATCATCGTGCTGCCGGACGGGCGCCGGGGTGCACTGACCGCGGTGGAGTACTTGCACGGCACGAATGCGACCAAGGCCTACGCGGCCTCGGTCGACGACACCTCGACCGACCGGCTCGTCACCGCGCTGTTCGCCGGCGCGGGACTGGTCGGCGTCGCGCCAGACTACCTCGGGCTGGGGCTCGGCCCGGGTCTGCACCCGTACATCGACACCAAGACCGAGACCACCGCCTCGGCGGACATGTTGCTCGCGGCGCGGACCTTCGCGGCGCGGCACGGGGTCGCACTGAAGCGGGACGTCCTGGTCACCGGCTTCTCGCAGGGCGGCCGGGCCTCGATCGCCCTCGGGCGGGCGCTGAGCCGAGGTGAGGCCGGGCCGTTCCGGCTCGGTGCGCTGCAGGCCGTCGCCGGGCCGTACGACCTGCTCGGCAGCGAACTGCCCGCGACCTTCGACGGCGGCGTCGCGCCCGCGACCGCGGCGTTCTACCTCGCGTACTTCGTCACGGCCTGGAACCGGACCGTCGGGTTGTACGACGATCCGCGCGAAGCGTTCCAGGCGCCGTACGCGAAGACAGTCGAGGGGCTATTCGACGGTTCACACCCCGACGAGGAGATCGCCGCCGCGCTGCCGGACTCGCCGGACAAGCTGTTCACGCCAGAGTTCGCCCAGCGGCTGCAGCACCCGACCGGCCGTTTCCTGCGGGCCCTCCAGGCAGCCGACCAGATCTGCCACGACTGGACCCCGCGCGTCCCGATCCACCTCTACAGCGGCACCAAGGACACGGACGTCGTAGCCGCGAACGCGGATGCCTGCGCCGCCGGGCTCCGGGCTCGCGGTGCGCGGGTCACCGTGCACTCGATGGGCGCCGTCGACCACTTCGGTACGGCGTTCGCGGCGTACCCGCAGATCGTGCGCGCCTTCAGTCACTGGGCCTAGCGCCGCGGTCGTTCCCTGACTGCGTAGCCGGATCGGTCAGGCCAGGAACGGGAGCAGCACCTCGACGCTCCTGCGGCCGTCGTGCAGCTCGCGCACGTAGCGCGGCCCCTCGGCGGCCGTCAGCCGGCCCAGGGTCCGGTCGCCGGCCAACCGCTCGACGATCGCGGCGAGGTCTGGGTGCGGGTTAGCCGATGCCGGAGGTTGGGGTGTCGGAGGTCAGCCAGGTGGTGAGGAGGCGGGCGCCGGCGCCGGTGGCGCCGGTTGAGTACTCGAAGCGGTCGGCCGGGGACTCCGCGATCGACGACAGGTCGAGGTGGGCCCAGGGGATGCCGCCGGTGAAGGCCTTCAGGAAGAGCGCCGCGGTGATCGAACCCGGGCCCTTCGAGCTGTTGACCGAGTCGGCGATCGGGGTCGCGATCAGCTCCTCGTACTCGGCCGGCAGCGGCATCCGCCACAGTTCCTCACCGGAGACCCGGCCCGCGTCGGCGAGGTTGTCGGCCAGGGCGTCATCGGTCGCGAACATTCCGCCGTACAGCATCGCTCCGAGCGATACCTTGATGGCGCCGGTCAGCGTGGCGATGTCGACGACCACATCGGGCTTCAGCTCCTTGACGGCGTACGCGAGCCCGTCGGCCATCACCAGCCGGCCCTCGGCGTCGGTGTTCTTCACCTCGGTGGTGCGGCCGCCATAGTGCCGGATCACGTCGTCGGGCCGGTACGCCGAACCCGACGGCATGTTCTCGGCCGCGCAGATCAGTCCCGTCACCTTGACCTGCGCCCCGAGCTCGCGCAGTGCGGACAGGGTGGCGATCACCGAGCCGCCGCCGGTCATGTCGCGCTTCATCGACACCATGCCCTCGCGCGGCTTCAGCGACAGCCCGCCGGTGTCGTAGGTGATGCCCTTGCCGACCAGGACGACGTACGGCGTGTCCTTCGTGGCACCGTCCGGCACATAGTCCAGCCGGATGAACCGCGGCGGCCGGGTCGATCCCTGGCCGACCGCGAGGATGCCGCCGAACCCGTCGGCGGCGAGCTTCTTCTCGTCCCAGACCGTCACCTGCAGCCCGGTCGACGCGGCCAGCTCGGTCGCGCGGTCGGCCAGCCACGCCGGGTCCTTCTCGTTCGACGGGGTGATCGCGAGCTGCCGCGCCAGCCAGCCGGTACGCCCGATCACCACGCCGCGGTCGAGCACTGGCTGCCGCGCGGTCGCCGAGCCGTCGGTCAGGACGAGCCTGGTCAGCATCGGCTTGCCCGCATCGACCGTCTTCAGCGTGTACGTGAACGAGCCCAGCACGACGCCCTCGGCGAACGCCTGCAGTGCCGCATCATCGATGCCCTCGGCAACGACCGTGGTGAGCTCGTCCTTGCCGCGACCGAACCGGGCGATCGCCGCACCGGCGTGTCGCAGGTCCTTGGCGCTGCCGTCACCGGCGCCGACCAGCAGGATCTCGGTCACCTCGCCGGACAGCAGCGGGTACGCCGCGGTCGCGCCGGCGGATGGCGTGAAGCCGGTCGCCTGCTGGGCTTCGAGCAATCGGCCGAGGTCGACGCCGAGGCGCTCACCGGCCTCCTTCCCGGCGGCCGGCAGGCCGCCCTCGCCGACCACGATCACCCAGGTCGGGGCGCCGTGCACCGGCAGACCGGGCTGCCAGGTCACGGCCGGAAGAGTCGGGAACGGAGGAGTGATGCTGCGGCGAGCCACTAGGACGACCTCACTGGTTTGATCAAAAGGTGATATTTGGCCGGGCCAACCGTAACGACCCCGGCCGGTGCCGAAAAGGGCACCCACCGGGGTCGAAGTGATTGGCTGAGGTGCGAGGCACCCCCGGAGGATTCGGTCAGCCGACGACTGCTTTGAGCGCGTTGCCGAGCTCGGTGGCCTCGTCCGCATTCAGCTCGACGACGAGCCGGCCGCCGCCCTCGAGCGGAACCCGCATCACGATCCCCCGACCCTCCTTGGTGACCTCGAGCGGACCATCGCCCGTCCGCGGCTTCATCGCCGCCATGCGCGCACCCCTTCCCAGTCTCGGTGTTGAGCGACGACACCGCGCGGGGAACCGTCGCCGGCGCCGTTGCGGTGATGCGCCGTCGGCGCGTATCGCAGTGTGTATCGGACCCCATTATTCCCGATCGCAGGCCAGAGCCGTGCACCATACGGCAGACTCAAGTCTTGTGCACGCCCGTTCAGCCCTTTTCGACCTGTACGGCGACCACCTGCGCGCGCGTGGTGCGCGCGCCCCGGTCGCGGCCCTGGTCCGGCTGCTCGCGCCGCTCGGCGTCCATCCGCCGGCGGTCCGGACCGCGGTGTCCCGGATGGTCCGGCAGGGCTGGCTGGAGCCGGTCCGGCTCGACGGCCAGCCCGGATACGCGCTGACCTCCCGGGCGCGTCGCAGACTCGACGACGCGGCCGCCCGGATCTACCGCACCGCCCCCGACGGCACCCCGGTCGGAGCGGGCGCGGAGGGCTCCGGCGACTGGGACCGGCACTGGCATCTGGGCATCCTCCGCGAGGTCCCGAACGCGCGCCGCCGCGAACAGCTGGCGAGCCAACTCGCCTTCCTGGGTTGGGCTCCGCTGTCCGACGGCGCCTGGGTCGGACTGCGCAACGACGCCGAGGTGGACCAGATCCTCGGCGTGGAAGGGATCGCCGCGGACCGGTTCCGCGCCCCTGTGGACTCTCGCGCGGTCGAGTTCGCCCGCCGGGTCTGGCGGCTGGACGACCTCGGCGCGTCGTATGACGCCTGGCTGATCGAGGCCAAGGCCTTGGTGGACGGCGCCGGCCACGAACCGACCTCGGACACGACCGACGAGCAGGCCTTCGCGGTCCGGTCCGAGCTCGTGCACGAGTGGCGCAAATTCCTGTTCCGGGATCCGGGGCTGCCGGCCGAGCTGCTGCCGGACGACTGGGCCGGAACGCGGGCCGCGGCGTTCTTCGATTTCCACGCCGAACGACTGAGCCCCGCGGCCGGGCGTTTCGTCGACGACTGCCTGACACTGCACTGAAATTCTCACCGACTGTCAAGGAGCTGACCACGATGAGTGACTCCGTCACCTATGCCGTCGCCGAGGGCGTGGCCACCATCACACTGAACCGGCCGGACGCGATGAACTCGCTCGACATCGCGACCAAGGTCCTGCTCCGCGACACCGTCCAGGCCGCCGCCGAGGACGACACCGTCCGCGTGGTCGTGCTGACCGGGACCGGGCGGGCGTTCTGCGTCGGCCAGGACCTGAAGGAGCACATCAGGCTGCTCGAGGCGAACGACACGGCCGCGCTGTGGAGCACGGTGCCGGACCACTACGCGCCGATCGCGCTCGCACTGGCGGAGATGCCGAAGCCGGTGATCGCGGCGGTGAACGGGGTCGCCGCCGGCGCCGGCGCGTCGATGGCGTTCGCGTGCGACTTCCGGGTGGTCGCGGACACGGCTGGGTTCAATCTCGCTTTCACCGGGATTGCGCTGTCCTGCGACACCGGGATCTCGTGGACGCTCCCCCGGCTGATCGGGCACGCCAAGGCGCTCGAAATGCTGTACTTCCCCCGCACCATCCCCGCCGCCGAGGCCCTCGACCTCGGCCTCGCCACGTCGGTCGTCCCGGTCGCTGATTTCGAAGGCGCCGTCGCCGACCTGGCCGGCAAGCTCGCCACCGGGCCCACCGTCGCGTACGGCGCCGTCCGCCAGTCGCTCGGGTATTCGGCGACCCACACGCTGACCGAGTCGCTGGCGTTCGAGGCCGGCAAGATGCAACTCACCGGCGACACCGACGACCACCGCAATGCGGTCGCCTCGTTCGTCGCCAAGCAGAGGCCCACCTTCGAAGGCCGGTGACCTCCGTACCGACGGACGGGTAGTAGTCCCCTCCGCCGCGCAGTCCACGCCGCCGGTACGCCGCGGAGACAGTCTCGGCGCCGACGACTACCCGTTCTTCCGTACATCTTGTAATCGTTTACGTAAGCGATTACAAAGCTGCTGTGAGGAAACTGCTGCTGCCTGCTGCCCTGACGGTCGCCACGCTGGTTGGGAGTCTTGTCATGCCTGGTTCGAGTGCTCAACCGACCGCCTCGCCCGGAGTGATCACCCCTGCCGCCGTACGGTCGGCAACCCTGGGCGAGGACATCGACTACAACGTCTACCTGCCGGCCGGGTACGCCGACTCGACGCAGCGCTACCCGGTGCTGTATCTGCTCCACGGTCGCGGCGACTCGATGGCGGCCTGGACGCAGGTGAAGAGCCGGCTCGACGAGCTGATCGGCTCCGGCGAGATCCCGCCGACGATCGCGATCATGCCGGACGCACCGTGGAGCAGCCGCGCCAGCTGGTACGTCGACTCCGCGTATCGCGGCGCGGACCCGGGGCGTCCGGTCGAGACCGCGCTCTTCCGGGACTTGGTGCCACAGGTGGATGCGACGTACCGGACCATCGCGGACCGGAGCGGGCGCGCGGTGGCCGGGTACTCGATGGGCGGGGCGGGCGCACTGCGGTACTCGCTGGCGCATCCGGACGTGTTCGGTGCGTCGATCGTGCTCAGCCCGGCGGTGTACTTCCCGTTGCCGCCGGCGGACTCGAGCACCCGGGACTTCGGTGCCTTCGGCAAGGGTACGGATCCGTTCACGGAGGCGACGTACCTACGGCTGAACTGGCCGGCCGCGTTGAAGTCGTTCGCATCGACGGGGCTGCAGTCGCACCTGTACATCGCGGTCGGCGACGACGAGTACAAGAACCCGAAGGCGATCGACGCGACACACGACCTCGACTTCGAGGCGCACATCGTGTTCAACCAGGCGGTCCGGGTGCCGAACCTGACGTCGGAGTTCCGGGTCGTCAACGGCGGGCACGATTGGGACGTCTGGGGGCCGTCCTTCGCGGACGGGGCGAAGTACATCTTCCAGTACATCGGGAAGCCGCCGGCGACGCCGATGCAGGCGACGATCACCGGTACGGCGGGTGAGGACCGGGCCGGCGGGATCGCGACTGATGCCTCAGGCAATGTTTATCAGGCGGTCGCGGTGGAGGGGCCGCTGGACGGTCAGCCGTACGCCGGCGGGAAGGACGTCGCGCTGATCAAGTCGCGACCGGACGGGACGCGCGAGTGGACGCGATCACTCGGGACCAGCGGGACGGAACGCGCGTACGGCGTGGCCGTCGATGCCGACGGGCATGTCGATGTGACCGGCTACACGACTGGTGATCTCGACGGGGCGCATGCGGGGAACGCTTCGGATGATGGGTTCGTGGTCCAGTTCGATGGTGACGGGAATCGCCGGTGGCTGACGCAGTTCGGCGTACCCGGGGTGGCGGATCGGAGCTACTCGGTGGCTGTCGACGGGACCGCGATCTACGTCGTTGGTTACACCAAGGGTTCGTTGGGTGGGGCGAACCAGGGCGACAAGGACGTGTTCGTCGCTCGGCTCGATGGTGACGGCCGGCAGGTCTGGTTGCGGCAGGTCGGGAGTACCGGCGAGGACAAGGGGATGGCGGTCGCGATCTCCGGTGGGGCTGTGTATGCGGCGGGGATGACGGCCGGCACCCTCGGTACATCGGCGGCTGGGGTCGACGGCTTCGTCACGCGCTACTCGTCGTCCGGTGAACCCCTGTGGATGCAGCAGTTCGGCACACCTGCGTCCGATGAGGCCTGGGGCTGACAGCTGATCCTTCCGGCGGCGTCTACCTGACCGGCTATACGGCCGGCGACTTCGCCGGCACGTTGGCCGGAGACAAGGACTTCCTCGTCGCGCGCGTCGACGGGGACGGCGTACTCACGTGGCGGGACCAGTTCGGTACGACGGGGAACGACAAAGGGGCCGCGGTTGCGGTAGACCCGTCAGGCAACCTCTACGTTGCCGGCTTCACCGACGGAGCGTTGGGAACTCCACTCGGCAAGTTCGACGCCGTACTCGCGACGTACTCTCCCGATCGCACCCGGACGTGGACACGTCAGTTCGGCACGGCCGACGACGACGCGGCCGATCCGTTCGCTGAAGCAAACGTGTATCTGACCGCGACGCCGACCCGCGTCCACCTGTCCGGTCTGACCAACACCGACGTCTTCCACACCACCTTCACGCCGGCGGGTCAGAACGAGTCCCCGTAAACGTTGGTGGGCCCCCCGACCGCGTTCCGGCCGGGCGAGTCACGGCCGGACAACCACCTGACAGTCGGGGGTGCCCGCCGAACACTCCATCACGTTCAGTGCCCAAAGCACAACTCGTTCAGCCGTTTGTGTTTGGGCAATTTAGGGACTTCTCAGGGAGGCTTGCAGATGCACAAATCACCTGCACGTGCAGGCGCTCTCGGCGCTCGAAGAACACCCGTCTGCACGTGCCATCGACGACGAATCAGCGGGCGATGCAGGTCGAGAGGTGGTCGTTGACGATGCCCGTCGCCTGCATCAGCGCGTAGGCGGTGGTCGGGCCCACGAAGACGAAACCCTTCTTCTTGAGGGCCTTGGACATGGCCACCGATTCGGGCGTGGTGGCAGGCACGTCGCCGGGGGTCTTCGGGGCCTTGTGCTCGGCGGGCCGGAAGGACCAGAGGAAGTCGCTGAACTCGCCGTCGTCGAGCTCGAGCAACGCGCGGGCGTTGGTGATCGTCGCGTTGATCTTCAGCCGGTTGCGGACTATGCCGGGGTCGGCCATCAGCCGGTCGAAGTCGGCGGCGTCGTACTTGGCGATGATCGTCGGGTCGAAGTGCGCGAACGCGGCGCGGAAGTTCTCCCGCTTGCGCAGGATGGTGATCCACGAGAGGCCGGACTGGAACCCCTCCAGCGTCATCCGCTCGAACAACGCGAGGTCGTCGCGGATCTCCTTACCCCACTCGTTGTCGTGATACTCGACGTACTCCGGCGCCGACGTCGCCCACCCACAGCGCGGCTGCCCATCCGGCCCGATCACCGTCATTTCCCTACCTCCCGCACCAACCGCCGCAACGAGACCCGCATCATCACCTCAAAAGCCGGCCGCACCACACGCCAGCCAAGCACCCCGATCCGCCCCAACGGCGGCACAACATCCTCAGCCCACGTAAACGTGCACCCGCCGCCCCCGCCAAACCCAGCACTCGCTCCAGCCGCACCGGACCCAGAAGTCGCGGCGGATCCAGAGGTCGCCGCGGACCCGGCGGTCGTGGCGGACCCGGGGGGCGTGGTGGATGTGGGGGTGATCGTGAAGGTGCCGGTGCCGCGGACGAGTTTGCCCAGGTGTTTCACCGTGCACTCGCGCGGTGGCTCCCAGTGTGTGATGACCATGTCGTCAGTGAACCCCAAGGCACCGACAGAAGTCCGCGCCGCGACACCGCCGCCCACACCGGCACCGCCCTGCTCAGTCGCCCAGACGCGCGTCAACAACATCCACCGCGACTGCCGCTCCCAATCCATCACCACGTCCCACGCGGCCTGCGGCTCCAGCCGCAGCTCGATCGACGCCTCCGCGTGACAGCTCGCCTCGGATTCCATCACCCGAGTAGATCAGTTGGGCCGCTGATAAGCACCTTCATCAGAAGCTCCACTGTGCCGCCCCTGCGAAGCCTCATCCCCTTGGTCCCCCGCCTGCCCATTCCCCGCCGCCTGAGGCCACACCGGCCCACCCTGCTCCTCCGCCGGCGGCCAAAACTGCCACCCCTCCTGCTGCTGCCCCTGTCCCGCCTGCTGCTGCTCCGGCGCCGTCGGTTGTCCCTGGTGATACCGGGGCTGCTCCTCCTGCACCGCCTGCTGTTGGTAGCCAAGCTGTGCCGCGTGCTGCTGCGTCGGTGGCTGCTCCTGCTGGTACACGGGCTGCGCAGCCTGTTGTTGGTGCTCCGCTGACTGCTCCTGCTGATAGCTGGGCTGGGCTGGCTGCTGCGCAGGCGGTTGTGCGTCCGGAGCGGACGGCTGCTGCCACTGCGGAGCCGGTGCGGGCAGCACCCAGTGCGGGGTCGGCGCAGGCTGCCCAACCGGTGGCACAGAAGGCCTCGGCTGCTGAGCCTCAGCCGGAGGAGCCACCTGCTCCTGCATCGCCTGCGGCTCATCCCCGCGGAACCACGCCGCAGATTCCGCCGGATCCGCCACCGAAGCGGGTCCCTCCGGCTGCTGCGGTGCGTAGGCCCCCGGCTGCTGCTGCCCATGAGCCTGAGGCTCCTGCGGGGTGTACGTCTCCGCCTGCTGCTGATACACCCCTGGCTGCTGCAGTGCGCCGGATTCCGGCTGCTGAGGGCGCGGCTCAGGCTGCTGGCTGACGTAGGCCTCGGGCTGCTGGGGCGCGTACGCCTCCGGCTGCTGGGGGGTGTTGGGCTCTGGCTGCTGGGCGTGAGTCTCGGGATGTTGGGGCAGCGTGGTGGTGGGGTCGGCGGGGGTGCGGCGGGCGGCGGTGGGGTGGGACTGGGCCTCGAGGAGAGCTCGGGCTTCGGCTTGCAGGCGCTCGTATTCGTCGGCGGCTGCGGCGTGGCTGGTCCGTGGGACCTCTCGGGTGTCCTCTTCGTCGTCCTCGACCGAGGCTTCGGCGGAGGGCTTGGCCGGCGCGCCGGTCGGCTGCCCGAGGGCGGACTGGCCGACGGCCGATTGCTCCCCGGTGAGCGGGTCAGCGGTCAGGTGTCCGAGTGCGGGCTGCCCGGCGGTTGACGGCCCGCCGGTGGACTCCCCGGCGCCTGGCTGTCCCTGGGCGACGAACTGCTGTCCAGCCGACCGCCCGGCGGTGGACTGCCCTGCAGCAACCTGCTCGGCGGACAGCTGCCCCGCGGCGGCCTGCTCGGCAGTGGACGGCTGCCCCACGGCGGGCTGCTCGGCTGTCGGCGGCTGGGCCGTGGTGGGTTGCTCGGCAGTCGGCGGCTGCCCCGCGGTGGGCTGGTCTACGGCGGGCTGTTCGGTGGTGATTGGGGCGGTGGGTGCCGGCTCGGGGATGGCGGATTCGGGGAAGTCGCCGCCGACGAGGATGGGCGGTTGTACGCCGGTGTCGTCGAACTCGGCCGGGTCGTAGGTGCCGCGGGACGTGAAGCCGGCCCCGTACGGCGCCTCCACGATCGGGGCGACCGCGCGTTCGAGGTCGGCGATCCGGCGGTCGCGTTCAGCGACCTCCTTGGCGACGCGTTCGAGGAGCGTGTCCACCTCGTCCATCCGGTAGCCGCGCAGCCCGACGCCGAACCGCGCCGACTCGATGTCGGTGGAGGTGAGCGCCTGCCGGGCCGGGACGGTCATGTCGGGCCGGTCGTCGTACGCCGTACTCATGGCACCCCAACGACCCGAGGCCACCACTGCGACAGCCCCGATCAACAGCACCACGATCAGCCCGAAGAACCACATCACGGGACCGATCGTGCCATGCCGCACCAGTCAACCGCACAAATGCCCGGGATTCAGCTCCCGTCGGACCCGAGCCGGTGCCCCTCGCGCCGCGCCCGCGCCTCCGGGCTGTCCGCCTCGGCCACCTCGCGGGCGGCCGCCGCGGCAGCCTCCTCCGCCGCCGCGTCGGCGCCCTCGCCGGCCTTGACGATGTAGCTGATCGCCTCGTCCACGTCGTCGGTGATGGTGAACATCTCCAGATCGGCCGACGAGATCTTCCCGTCCGCGAGCATCGTGTCCCGCAGCCAGGACGCCAGCCCACCCCAGTACGACGTACCGAACAGCACGACCGGGAACGACGTGACCTTCCGCGTCTGAGCCAGCGTGAGCGCCTCGAACAGCTCGTCCAGCGTGCCGAACCCGCCCGGCATCACCACGAACCCCTGCGCGTATTTCACGAACATCGTCTTGCGGGTGAAGAAGTACCGGAAGTTCATCCCGATGTCGACCCACTCGTTCAGGCCGTTCTCGAAGGGCAGCTCGATGCCCAGCCCGACCGACACCCCGCCGGCCTCGGACGCACCCTTGTTCGCCGCCTCCATCACGCCCGGCCCACCACCGGTGATGACCGCGTACCCGGCCTCGACCAGCTTGCGACCGCACTCCTCCGCGGCGGCGTACATCGGGTCGTCGGGCTTGGTCCGGGCGGAGCCGAACACGCTGATCGCGGGGCCCAGCTCGGCCAGCATGCCGAATCCCTCGATGAACTCCGACTGGATCCGCAGCACGCGCCACGGGTCGGTGTGCACCCAGTCCGACGGCCCGCGGCTGTCCAGCAGCCGCTGCTCGGACGTGGACTGCTGCACCTGCTTGCGCCGCATCACGACCGGTCCGCGCTGCTGCTGGCCGATCGGACGGTCGGGGTGGATCGAGGGTTCTGCCATGACTCCAGGTTATGACCTAGCCGGAGTCTGGACCTGTCTAGGCGCGATCCGTCAACCAAGTCCTCAAGCGCTGTTCACACAGCGCGATCTCCGCCTCCGGCACGAACTCGTCCTGCTTGTGCGCGTAGAGCGGGTCACCCGGCCCGTAGTTCACCGCCGGTACGCCGAGGAGCGTGAACCGGGCCACGTCGGTCCACCCGAACTTCGGCTTCGGCTCACCCCCGACCACCCGCAGGAACGCGGCCGCGGCCGGCCGCTCCAGCCCCGGCAGCCCACCCGGCGCGGAGTCGATGACGACGACGACGTACCCCTCGAACACCTCGCGCAGATGCGCCTCGGCCTCCGCCTCCGACCGGTTCGGCGCGAACCGGTAGTTGATCGTCACCGTGCACAGATCCGGTACGACGTTCCCCGCGACGCCGCCGCTGATCCCGACCGCGTTCAGCCCCTCGCGATACTCGAGCCCGTCGATCGGCACTCGCCGCGGCTCGTACGCCGTCAGCCGCGCCAGCACCTCGCCCGCCGCGTGGATGGCGTTGCGACCCATCCAGGACCGGGCCGAGTGCGCGCGCTCGCCGCGAGTGGTGACCTCGATCCGCATGGTGCCCTGGCAGCCGGCCTCGACCACCGCGTTCGACGGCTCCATCACGACTGCGAACACGCCCTCAAGCAGCTCCGGGTTGGATCGGGTCAGCTTGAACAGGCCGTTCCGCTCGGCCCCGACCTCTTCGCAGTCGTAGAAGACGTAGGTGACGTCTCGATTGGGCTCGTCCAGCGTGGCCGCAAGCCGGAGCGCGACCGCGACACCGCCCTTCATGTCGCAGGCGCCGAGCCCGTGGATCAGGCCGTCGGCGCGGCGGGCCGGGAGGTTGTCGTTCAGCGGGACGGTGTCGAGATGGCCCGCGAGGACGACCCGCTCGTCCAGGCCGAAGTCGGTGCGCGCCACCACGGTGTTGCCGTGCCGGAACACCTTCAGATGCGCGTACGCCGACAGCGCGGCCTCGACCTTGTCCGCGAGCTTCTCCTCGGTCCCGCTGACCGAGGAAATGTTCACCAGCGCCTCGGTCAGATCGGCGCCGGACAGGGTCAGGTCGAGCTTGCTCATCAGGCGTCCTCTGCCGGTGGTAGGAAAATACAGAACTCGTTGCCCTCGGGGTCGGCGCAGACGTGCCAGCCGATTCCCTGGTCCTTGGGCCGCAGTAGTGTCGCACCCGCGTCGAGCACCGGCTGCAGGGCGGGCGCGGTGACGTCCCAGTGGATCCGGTTCTTGACGGTCTTGGGCTCCGGCACGGGCAAGAAGACCCAGTACGGGAACGGGAGACCCGGCACGTTCTCCAGCCAGTACCAGGCGTTGTCCGGAGCCTTGCCGAGCTCCCCGCCGACGACACCCTGCCACCATCGCGCCTGCGCCTCCGGGTCGGCCGAGTCCACCACCAGCTCCATCAGCCGGTACGCCGGGACCGTATCGCGGACGAGTCCGCAGAACTCACCGCCCTCCGGGTCCTCCATCACCGCCCAGGGCCGGTCCGCGGAAATCGGTGATCGGACCGTCGCCCCTTCCCGCTCGAGGTCCGCGATCGCGCCGGTGTGGACATCCAGGTGCACCCGCTGCTTCACCGTCCGCGGTTCGTCGACCTTGTTGATCCAGATCGTCTTCCCGGGCGTGTCCCCCACCAGCACGTTCGGGTTGTCGGCCGGCGAGGTCAGCCCGATCACCCGCCCCCAGAACGCCGTCATCGGACTCGGATACATCACATCCACACACAAGTCCTTGAAACGCGCGATGGTCATAACGGAAAGGCTATAGGCCGTGACGCTTGCGGTAATGGCGGTTCACGCGCTCACGGTTACCGCAGGATGGTGAGCACCACAGCTGGCGCGGATCGTCCTGCAGGAAGTACTTGACGCACCGCGCCGCCGGACACGCGCGGAGCCGCACCCGGTCCGGTCCGGACAGGAAGTCGATCGTGGACCGCCCGACCGCAGCGACCAGCAGCGCGACCGGGTCTTCGGTCCGGCCGGCCCAGCGCGTGATGGGCGGGCCGTCGTCGGGCCAGTCGAGCTGCATCGTGCCGAGCCGGTCGGCGGCGCGATTGACCAACCGCAGCGCAGCGTCGGCGTCCATCAACCGATCCGCGTCCGCCTTGCTGGGCGGTTCTGGCGCGACTGCTCGGGCGAAAAGCGCCCGCACCGCACGCCGAACGCGCACCAGCTCGTCGCGCACGACCGCGTGCGCATCCCGCGCGTCCACGCCCGCGTCGTCCGAGTCCTCCTCGTCCGAGTCCTCCTCGTCCGAGTCCTCCTCGTCCACGCCCGCGTCGTCCACGCCCGCGTCGTCCACGCCCGCGTCGTCCACGCCCGCGTCGTCCACGCCCGCGTCGTCCACGGCGTCGAGGGGACGGCCGAGGACCTCGGTGACCAGGTCGTGGTGCTGGTCAAGCCAGGCAGTGGCCTCGGCGGGAGTCGCCAACAGGTCGGCGACACCGCCCTGTCCGTCGTGCTTGATCGTCGCCGCGAGAGCGAAAGCCAACGTACTCATGTGGGCAGTCTAATGGGATATCCGGTTGCTGCCGTATGAGTTGGTGGCCTAGGGTCTCGATTCGTGACCGACCTCCGGACCAGGCTGCGCGCAGTCCCCACGCTGACTGGCACTCCGCCCCCGTTCGACCCCACGCGCGCCCCGGAGTCGCCGTACGAACTGTTGTCGACTGGCTGCTGACCGCCGTCGATCGGCAGATCCCGGAGCCGTGCGCCGTGACCCTGTCGACGGTGAGTGCGGACGGGCGGCCCAACGGCCGGGTGTTGATCCTGAAGGACGTCACGGCGGACGGGCTGCAGTTCGCGTCGTCGGCGGCCAGCCGCAAGGGTGAAGAGCTCGCTGCCTGCCCGTACGCCGCGCTGACGTTCTACTGGATCCCGCTGGGGCGCCAGGTGCGCGTGAAGGGCAGTGTCACGCCAGCCGACCCGGTGGACTCCGCGCGCGACTTCCTCGCTCGCCCGATGCCGGCGCGCGCCGAGGCGTTGGCTGCGCGGCAGAGCGGCGTACTGGACGATCCCTCCGATCTCGCGACGGCGTACGCCGAGCAGACCGCGCGGTTGACTGCTGACCCCGGGCTCGTAGCGCCGAGCTGGACGCTGTACACGCTGCGGGCCGACGAAATGGAGTTCTGGCAGGCGGATCCGGACCGCCGGCACCTTCGCCTCCGCTACCGCCTGGATGAGCCGAACCACTGGATCAAGGAGCGCTTGTGGCCCTGACCGACGTCAAGACCGCCGTCGCCCGGCTGAACACCTTGCTCACGGACCTCGACGACGCCACCGCCCGCGCCGCGTCCGGCCTCCCCGGCTGGTCTCGCGGTCACGTGATCACCCACATCGCCAACGTCTCCGAGGCCATGACCCGCCAGGTCGAAGAGGCTCTGCAAGGCCGCGTCGTCGAGATGTACGACGGCGGCCGCCCAGCCCGCGACGCCGGTATCGAAGCCGGCGCCCACCGCTCCGCCGTCGAGCTGACCACCCACCTGGAACGCGCGACAACTGCCCTGGTCACCGCCTGGGACAAGGTCGGCCCCGACGACTGGACCCGCCCCATCCTGCACCGCAACAGCAACCTCTCCGCCGGCCTCAACGCCACCTGGCGCGAACTAGCCGTCCACACCGTCGACCTGGACCTAGGCATCACCCCGGCCGACTGGTCCCCCGCCTTCTGCCTCCATCTCCTCGACTTCCTCCGCCCCCGCACCCCCAAAGCCATCCACCTCGTCCTGCACCCCGACAACGGCTCCACCTGGGAGACCGGCACCGGCGAGGATCGAGTCCTCACGGGCACCCTCACCGACCTGACCGCCTGGTACGCCGGCCGCACACCCCCCGGCCCGATCACCGGCCCCACCCCCGACCTACTCCCCTGGCCCTGAACCCTGACCGCTCTGCTCTGGATCGGGATTAGAGTGCGATCCAGAGCACCATCGAACCTCCAGCGGGGAGCGGGCATGACGACGATCTACGACGTCGCGCGTAGATCCGGCGTGTCTCCGGCGACCGTCTCGCGGGTGCTGAGCGGCCGGCGCACCGTGGATCCGGAGCTGTCCGAGAAGGTCCGCGCCGTGGTCGCCGAGCTCGGCTACCGCCCGAACGGCGTGGCCCGCAACCTGCGCAAGTCCAGCACGAACCTGTGGGCCGTGGTCATCTCCGACATCGAGAACCCGTTCTTCACCTCGCTCGTCCGTGGCCTGGAGGACGTCGCCCAGACCGAGGGCTACCACGTTGTCCTATGCAACTCCGACGAGGACCCGGCGAAAGAAGCGGCGTACGCGTCGGCCGTGCTGACCGACCAGATGGCGGGTGTGGTGATCTCCCCGACCAGTACGGCGGAAGGCGTGCAACTGCTCGCGGACGCGAAGATCCCGCTCGTCCTGATCGACCGTCGCGTCGATGGCATCGAGGCGGACACCGTGCTGGTCGACAACGAGCACGGCGCGCGCGAGGGCGTCAACCACCTGATCGACGGCGGCTACCAGCGGATCGCTTGCATCACGGGTCCGCGCAAGGTCAGCACCGCGATGGACCGGCTCGCCGGATACCGGTCGGCGCTCCGGGCCGGCGGCATCCGCTACGACAAAGACCTGGTCCGCCACGCCGACTTCCGCGAGGCCGGCGGGTACGCCGCGATGGAAAGCCTGCTGGAGTTGCCCGAACCGCCGGAAGCGCTGTTCGCCACCAACAACTTGATGACGGTCGGCGCGTTGGAGTGCCTGGCGAGAAAGGGCTTGCGCGCCCCCGACGACATCGCCGTGGTCGGCTTCGACGACATCCCGTGGGCGGACCTCGTCGTACCAAGCCTCACGACGGTGGCACAGCCGACGTACGAACTGGGCCGCACCGCCGGCCTGTTACTGAAGGACCGGACCGCCTCCCCCGGACGCCCGCGTCAACTGTCACGCTCCGCACGGAACTCCACATCCGAGCCACCTCAGCCCCAAGCAACAAGTAAGAACGACACGGGTCGCGCTTTGCGGAGCATTCCGGTCACGGGGCGGCGGGCGGGACCCCGCCAGCCTTCTGCGTCGATCTGCGGGGAGCCGGGTTCGGCGTGGCGAACGAGAAAGACGGTGGGCATACCTGCAGTGATATCCCACCTGGACACGCCGCATCCGCACCGGCCGGGCTTCGCCAGACACGACCCGATCTCTCAGCGCGAAGGTCCCCTGACAACTCCTGCTGGTTCCGAATGGCGGCTGTCGGTGCGCAGGCGGCCGTGGAGGTGCCAGTCGTGCCAGCCGTCGGCGTGCTTGATCGCCTGCCGCAGCGTGCCCTCGAGCCGGTATCCGGTGCGCTCGGCGACCCGGCAGGACGCGGTGTTGGAGGTGGAGTGGTGGATGTTCAGCCGGTTGAACCCGATCTGCCCGAAAGCCCAGGCAGACAAGGCCTCCACTGATCTCGCGGCGATGGCTCGGCCCCGGGCCGCCGGGGTCACCCAGTAGGACAGGCTGGCTGAGCCCTCGGCCAGAGAGATGTTGCGCAGTCCGACCTGGCCGAGCGGCTGGTCGTCGCCATCGACGGCCGCCCAGCTCGCCGCTGTCTCGCTGTCCCAGCCATCGGCCCACTGCCCGACCCACTCACCTGCCTCCTCGAGAGTGTCGAATCGCCGGACGTGCCAACGCTGGATGTCGGAACAGGCGAACGCGGTCCGCACCGTGTCGGCATCACTCCGCCGCCACGGCCGCAGTACCAGTCCGTCGTTGGTCGTCAGCCGCGGCTGCGCGACGTCCCGCAGTGTTCCTTGTGACAAGGCCGGATCAACGAGCAGAGGCATGCCGTGATGCTAGTGCGCGCAATCAGTGCCTTGGGTCCCGGTGCCGATGATCAGGTAAGTAGCTCGATCTCGCTGAGGCTGACGACGGAGGTCGACGCCGTGATGACCAAGCGGTAGTGCACGTACGAATCTGGTGCAGCGATCGTGAATGGGCGGGTTTGGCGGCGCCATACGAACGACTGCTCGGTGCGCTCGTCGAGGACCGACCACGTTGTGCCGTCTGTGGAGGCTTCGAGGCGCCAGGCTGTGGGGTCGCCTTCGGAGTGGCCCGAGGTAAGGGTGTAGAAGGCGCCGGTGGCCGGCTCGGGCAGGGACCAGGTGATGGTCGGGGTGCCCGTGTCGAAGTGGGTTTCGGTTGCGGAGTCGTCGTCGAAGAGCGGATCGGACCGGCGTGGGATCAGGTCGATCAAGGGCGTCGGGATCGCGTCGTCCGTCGTGACGGCGGGTGGGGTGCCCAGGGTGCCCCAATCGGAACGGTTCGGCCCGAGGACGAAGTCGATCTGGCGAGCTCCGCGCAGTTCGGCGTCGGTGATCGATGCTGTGGGCAATGGTTTGCCGTCGACGTGGAGTTCCTGGACATAGGGATGCTCGGGGTTGGTCGCCGTGATGACGATGGGGTCGGCGCCAAGCGGCGTGACCACGACGCGGGAGAACAGGGGTGAGCCGATGGTGTACTCCGGTGCGCCGACGCGGAGCGGGTAGAGGCCGAGGGCGCTGAAGAGGTACCACGCGGACATCTCGCCGTTGTCCTCGTCGCCGGGGTAGCCCTGGCCGATCTGCTCGCCGACGTACAGACGCTGCAGGACCTCGCGGACGATGGCCTGGGTCTTGTGGGGGGCGCCGGCGTAATTGTACATCCAGGCGATGTGGTGCGCCGGCTGGTTGCTGAAGCCGAACTGGCCCATCCGGACGGCCTGGGCCTCGAGCATCTCGTGGATGACGATCGAGTAGGTGCCCTTCTTCGTCGCCAGCTCCGGCGTCGCGAAGAACTCGTCGAGCTTCGCCTCCAGACCGCGGGGACCGCCGTACAGATTGGCGAGACCGCGACCGTCGTGGGCGACGTGGAATGCGAAGTTCCACCCGTCGGTCTCGGTGAAGTCGCCGCCCCACTCGCACGGGTCGAACTCGGCCGGCGTCTTCGCGAACCGCCCGTTCGGCCGCCGGCCCTGGAAGAAGTTGATGTCCGGGTCGAACAGCAGCACGTAGTTCAGCGACCGCCGTCGTAGGTACGCCGCTTCCTCACGCAACCGAGCCCGTCGCTCCTCAGGAACCGTCGGATCGAGAGACAGCCGCTCGGCCATCGCCGCGAGCCCGAAGTCGTTGAGGTACGCCTCCAACGACCACGACACGCTCTCCTCGGTGTCCGTGCTCACGTAGCCCGCGAACAGCCCCCTCGCGAAACCCTTCCGGCCGACCTCGGTCTCGGTCGGTGCGACGGTCGCGTTGCGCAGACCGGCGTCGTACGTCGCCAACGGGTCGGGCAGCGCAACACCCTTGAGATAGGCATCCGCGAACGACACGTCCGAGCTCGTCCCGGTCATGCAGTCCGCGTAACCCGGCGACGACCAGCGAGCGATCCAGCCGCCGTCGCGGTACTGCTGCACGAAGCCGTCCACCAGTTCGGCGGTCAGCTCCGGATAGAGGAACGCGTACGCCGGCCACGCGGTGCGATACGTGTCCCAGAAGCCGCTGTTGACATACATCTTGCCCGGCTTGACAACCGCATTGGTGTCTCGATCGGTCGCCGTACCTTCGGTCGGCAGCACCGGGCTCGCGTAGCGGAAATCGGGCTGGTCGTGGGTGCCGGCGTTCTCGAAGTACGAGTTCGGGTAGAGGTTGAGTCGGTAGAGGTTGCCGTAGACCGTGCGCAGTTGCGGCTGGGTCGCGCCCTCGGGCCGGATCACCTGGAGGCGTTCGTTCCAGGCCTGGTTCGCGGCCTGCCGGACGTCGTCGAAGCTGCGGCCTTCGAGCTCCAGGGTGTGCCGGGCCTGGTCGACGCCGATGAACGAGGTCGCGATCCGCAGCGTCACCTCCGGTACGTCGAACGTCGCCGCCCGGGCGTTGTCCCGGCCGCCGGTGGTCGGTCCGAAGCCGGTCGGGGCGGAGGAGAAGACGCCGTAGCAGTACATCCGGGTCCGGCCGAACTCCGAGCCGTTCTCGACCCAGCCGGTCAGCGCGGTCCCGTCGTACGCGAAGGCGCCGTTCTCGTCGATGGTGTCGAACACCAGGTGCCGGCCGGGTGCGTCGGCCGGGTAGGTGAAGCGGAAGATCGCGCCGTGGTCGGTCGGTGCGAGCTCGGCGCGGACGCCAGTGGTCAGGTCGACCGAGTAGACGTCCGGCCGGGCGATCTCGTCGTCGTGGCTGAACGCGGCGGCGCGTTCGGCCGGATCCCCGAGCGGCTCCGCGGCGGCGACCGGCATGATCGTCAGCTGGTCGCGATCACCCATCCACGGACTCGGTTGATGGGAGAACGCCAACCCCTGAAGCTCCGGGCGGTTATCCGCGTTGTTGGCGCGGTGATACTCGTACGGCCACCGATGGGTCGACGCGTCCGTTACCGGCGTCAGGAAGTTGAACCCGTTCGGCAAAGCTGTGATCGGCAGCGTGTTCCCGCGTGAGAAGTCGTGACTCGCGTTGGTCCCGCGCCGCGTGTCGACGTACGCCAGCAGGTCGCTCCCATCCGGCACCTCAGGCGCCGGGCCAACCTCGACGTCATCAACCCACCCCTGGAACTCCACCCCGGAGCCAGGCGCCTCGACCACCACCAGCGCCCGCTCAACCGTCTTCCCGACAGCCGCGGTCAGGTCCACCTGCACGTCATTCCACTGATTCGCGTACAGGACTTTCGCGGCCCCCTGCCCAGCCGCGTCAAACGCCATCCCGTACTGATCCACGACCCCGAGCTCAGACAGCCGGCTCCCGTCCGCGAAGACGAGATCCACCACGACGTACGTCGCCGCGTAACTCAGCTGCTCATCAAGCTCCGGATAGACCATGTATCGCAACCGATCACCGGCCCGGACCACACCACCAGCGACCGGCACCCCACCCTCCTGCCGCCCACCGCTGGTTCCCGTATACCGAGTCCCCTCCACGCTGCTGAACCCGGCCTCCGGACTGGTCGGCCCACCCGGACCTCCACCTACCTCAATCATCACGGGCGCAATGTTACGTATCAGTGCGCCGAAGTCGGCGGGATGTTTCCATCCTGGACGGCCGCTTGCCAACTGCCAAACATTCCACGGCCACGATGGGTAGCGGTGCGGACGTGTGGCACTCACCAACTGCGTGGGACCGGGGTTGGGCACGCTCAAGCCGCGGCTGATGGTGGCTGATTGCTGGAGTTGGTGAGTGCGGCAGATCCGCCCTGGCGTTCAGGCGGGAAGCGCGAGGTTGCCCCGAACTCAGTGGGGTGGGGGTGGTGGGGTGTTGCCAGCTTGGACCCAAACCACGTAGTCGCGGGCGGATTCCGCGGCGGGGCGTAGGCGGAGGCCCGCGGTGCGGGCGCGGGTGTTGTCCAGTTGGAAGGTGCCGTCGTTGGTGCCGTCGTGGGGGAGGTAGAAGCGGTCGACGGTGGGGGACCAGTTCATGGGCGGTGGGTCGGGTACGACGGAGCGCCAGGAGTCGGCCAGGTCCGCCATCGTGCGGGTGGGACCGACGGCGTTGAAAGGGCCGGGGTGACCGCTGACGGTGAGGTGGAGAAGGAAGGCGGCCAGGTCGCGGGCGTCGACGTACTGGATGGGTTGGGTGGGGCGGGCCGCGCATTCCATGGGGGTGTTGTGTGCCAGTGCCCAGCCCCAGTTGCCGAAGTCCGGGTTGTAGGGGCCGACGACGAAGCCGGAGCGTACGGCGGCGGTGCGGTCGCCGAAAGTGGCTGATAGCAACGACTCGCAGCGGACCTTGGACGGACCGTAGAGGTCCATGGTGAAGTGGTCTTCGGGCGCACCGACCGGCCACGGCAGGAGAGGTGCGGACTCGGTCATGCCCGGCGTGGTCTTGCTGGCGTAGACGGCGATCGACGACATGTAGGTGTAGTGGCCGACGCGGTCCCGCAACACCCCCGCGCTCAGGCGTACGTCGCGGACCAGGAAACCGGACATGTCAATGACGCCGTCCCACTCGCCCGCGGCCAGTACGCCGGGATCCGCGCGCTCACCCGTCAAGCGGCGTACCGAAGGAAACAGCCCGGGATTCGTAACGCCGCGGTTGAACAGCGTCACCTCGTGATCGTCGCGGAGGGCGGCTTCGACGACGTGGCGGCCGAGGTTCTTGGTGCCGCCGAGGACGAGAAGTTTCACGGGAGCTGCTCCACGAGACCTTCGAGCTCGGCCAGCAGCGGGTCGATCCAGTCCTCGGAACCGGGGATCGTCCTGACACCTTCGGCGACCACGAAGTCCAGCGCCCGCAGGCAGAAGCACGCGCCGCCGACCGTCACCTGACGATCGACCAGGAACGGATCCGCCCCGGCGGACTCGACGTACCGGGCCACGATCGGTTCGCGGTCGTGGCCGAGGGCAACGGCATCGCGGACCAGCGTGTAGAGGTCGCTGAGGTGCGGCGCGAGGTACACGAGCGGCCAGTCGACCGCAGTCCATCGCGTGCCATCCGTGACCAGATTCTTCGGCACGAAGTCACCATGGACCACGTGCAACGCGACGTCCCGGTGGAGCGCGGCCAACGCCTCCGTCAACGGGCCGATATCGAAGGAGATCCGGCCGATCCGGCCGGCCAGCTCCTTCACATGCTCAGGTGGAAACCCACTCGTTCCCTCGACGGGCGTACGCCGGATAGCGGCCAGCACGTCGGCCGCGGCCACGAACCCGTCCACCGACGGCTCCTGTTCGAGCGTCACCCGTCCCACATCCGCCAGGACCAGTACGCCGTCCGCCGACGCGATCAACTCTGGAGCAGGCAGGCCCAACGGGATCACGAACCGCTCGTACGCCGTACCTTCACCGGACTGCGCGTCCGTGCCACGCTTCACGATCACACTGCGCAACCCGTACGACAGCCGCCACACCTCCGACGATCCCCACTGCCGCAACAGCTCACCACTCAACGCGTCGACCGACGGCGCCTCGGTCGCCCGGAGAACTGGAACGCTCGGGAGCCAGGCGGGAAGCATTCGACGAGTAGATCACAACCGCCCGTACGCGCGCCGCCGAATTAGCCGGTCGCCCGGCACGCCGTGAGGATGCGGTCCACGATGCGCCGCCCGACCCGGCCGGTGTCGAGATCGGCGACGATCCGGTGCGGCCCGTCGCCGGGGGTGAAGCGGGTGAGCCCGGTCGGGTCGACCTCGATCCGGCCGGTCGCGAAGGTGAACAACTCCGGGTCCGTCAGCATCAGTACGGCGGCCGGGTCGTGCGGCACGTTGGAGTCCTCGGCGGTGAACTTCCAGAACTGCCGCATCTCCGCGGCGAGCAACTGGCCGAGCGGCCCGGCGGCCTCGATCTCCGCCACCACCGCGCCGCCGAGCCGGATCCGGGTCGTCTGATCGAGCCCGATCACGGTCGCCGGGACCCCGCTGGCGAACACCACCGCGGCCGCATCGACATCGCACTTGATGTTGTGCTCGACCTCGCTCGGCGAGAAGTCGCCGCCCATCAGGAACAAGTGCTCGACAACCCGGCCGGGTTGCTCCACGGCTTCGGCCACGTTGGTGAGCGGACCGACCGCGACGACCGTCGGCGAGGTCGCGAGTACGTCGATCGGGTCGGCCTCGATGTCGACCTTCTCCCGCTCGAGGTCCGGCAGCAGCGCGCCCTCGTGTCCCGCCCACCAGACCGCCCGGCCGGAGCGGGTCTCGGCGCGTCCGGCTACCACGAGCCCCGGCTCCCGGCCGGCCACGCCGGTCACCCGCGCGACCATCCTTGCCCTGAGCAACGTATCGCCGTACACCGTGGTCACGGCGGCCAGGTCGAGCTCGGGTGAGCCGAAGATCGTGGCCAGGGCCAGGACGTCGTCGACATCGGAGCCGATGTCGGTGTCCAGGGTCAGAGCGGTCGTCATCGGCATCCTTCCGGTCGGTGGCGCCGGTCACCGAGCGTGCCGGCCGCTCGGATAGCGGTCGGGTTCGATGGCCCGGACAGCAGTCTGGCAGGCTGGGGGTATGACCGAGAACGCCACGCACGCCTGGGGCTTCGGCCTCGCCACCGTCACCGCCGCCGGCACCGTCCTCGACGTCTGGTACCCGGCGCCTGAGCTCGGCTCGCAGCCGGCCGGCGCGAAGGCGCCCGCCGAGCTGATCGCCGCCGAGGGCAATGACGAACTGCGGCAGGTACGGCGTGAGGTCGTGGCGGCCGAGATCGCGCTGGACCAGGCGCCGGCCGGCACCGCGGACGCGTATCTGCGGCTGCACCTGCTGTCACACCGCCTGGTCCGCCCGCACGGCCTCAACCTGGACGGCATCTTCGCCGCCCTGCCGAACAACGCGTGGACGTCGATCGGTCCGGTCCCGGTCGAAGAGATCGAGCAGGTCCGGCTCCGGGCCCGCGCGGCCGGTCAGCACCTGTCGGTGACCAGCGTCGACAAGTTCCCCCGGATGACGGACTACGTCGTACCGAGCGGGGTCCGGATCGGTGACGCCGACCGGGTCCGGCTGGGCGCGCACCTGGCCGCGGGGACGACGGTCATGCACGAGGGCTTCGTGAACTTCAACGCCGGCACGCTCGGGACGTCGATGGTCGAGGGCCGGATCGTGGCCGGCGTGGTGGTCGGCGACGGCAGCGACATCGGAGCGGGCGCGTCGATCATGGGCACCCTGTCCGGCGGCGGCACGCAGGTCATCTCGATCGGCAAGCGCTGCCTGCTCGGCGCGAACGGCGGCACCGGCATCTCGCTCGGCGACGACTGCGTGGTCGAGGCGGGGCTGTACGTGACCGCCGGCACCAAGGTCACCCTCCCGGACGGCGGCGTGGTGAAGGCCCGCGACCTGTCAGGGCAGCCCGGTCTGCTGTACATCCGCAACTCGGTCACCGGAGCGGTCGAGGCGCGGCCGCGCAAGGGTGAGGGCATCACGCTGAACGAAGCCCTGCACGCCAACGCGTGATCGGCGCCAACCAATGTGAGGTTGTGCACGTCAATCACTTCGTGACCGGCAGATCGGAACCCGCCCACCGCCCCCGGACGTTGGGAGCGGTATGCCGATGAAGCGGGGCGTCGTGGTTGCCCTGGGTGCGATAGGCGCGCTCAGCCTGGCCGTCGGCGTCGGGATCGCGTGGATCGGCGGGAAGAACATCGCGTCGATCCTGCCCCCACAGGAGCAGTGCGAGGCCACGGTCAACGGGCAGACCGTCGTACTGGATCTGGAGCAGGCCGAGTCGGCGGCCATCATCGCGGGTGTCGCCGTACGACGGGGGCTCCCGGCGCGGGCGGCGACGATCGCACTGGCGACGGCGTATCAGGAGTCCGGACTGCGGAACCTGGCGCACGGGGACCGGGACTCGCTGGGATTGTTCCAGCAGCGGCCGTCGCAGGGCTGGGGCACCGTGGCGCAGGTGCGGGATCCGCACTACGCGGCCGGGAAGTTCTACGACGCGCTGGTGAAGATCAAGAACTACCAGAAGCTCTCCGTCACGGTCGCGGCCGACCGGGTGCAGCGCAGCGCGTTCCCCAACGCGTACGCCGATCACGAGGCGGACGCGCGGGTCCTGGCGTCGGCGTTGACCGGGCAGTCGAAGAGTGTCTTCAGTTGCACGGTGAACACGGACTCCGTGCCGGCCGAGACGGTCGGCCGGAATGGGCTGCCACCGCGGGCGGACGCCGTACGAAAGGACCTGATCCGGACCTTCGGCACGTTGCCGACCGGAGGGTACGCCGCGGGTGGTGTGCGGAGCGGACACACGGAGGGTTCGGCGCACTACGACGGCCGGGCGGTCGACGTGTTCGTGCGGCCGATCTCCGTGCCGAACACGACCAAGGGCTGGGCGATGGCGCAGTACCTGGTGGCCCGGGCCCAGCTGCTCAACATCCAGACGGTCATCTTCAGCGACAAGATCTGGACCGCCGGGGGCCGCTCGGACAGCGGCTGGCGCGACTACACCCCTCCCGAGCGGTCTGGCGACCCAGCCATCCTCCGCCACCTCGACCACGTCCACGTCGACGTCCTGGCCCGGTAGCTCTCCGCCTGTGAAGCCTGAGGCGGGGGGTCCATCTGGACGCCCCGCCTCAGTGTGCAGTCAGGTAGTTACTCGTCGTGTTCCTGCGGGGGCAGGGCGGCTGTCACTCCGCCTCTGCTTTTCAGCTGTTCACTCGTCGTGTTCCTGCGGCGGGAGCGCGGCGATGAAGGGGTGATCCTTGTCGATCTTGCCCATCTTCGACGCGCCGCCGGGCGAGCCCAGGTCGTTGAAGAAGTCGACGTTCGCGGTGTAGTAGTCCTTCCACTGCTCCGGAGTGTCGTCCTCGTAGTAGATCGCCTCGACCGGGCAGACCGGCTCGCACGCTCCGCAGTCGACGCACTCATCAGGGTGGATATACAGCATCCTGTTGCCCTCGTAGATGCAGTCGACGGGGCACTCCTCAACACACGCGAGGTCCTTCAGGTCAACACACGGCTGCGCGATGACGTAGGTCACTGCTACTCCTCCTATGGCAGGCAAGCGCAGCGTTCGACTTGGGGTGCTGCGATGCGGTGGTGCAAGGTCTCTAGTATCACGGTAGTACTTCGCCCACTCTGCCAGGAGTCCGCATCGTGTCAGGCCTGAGCGCCCGTGATATCGGCCACCGTGTAGTGGTCCGGCACCGCATTCCGGGCGGCCTCACCGACGTGATCGGAGTACTGGAGTCCTGGAATCCCGCCGGCCTGGTCGTTCGCCACGCTGATGCCAGTGTGCACCAGATCCAGGCCGGTGACGTGACGGCGGCGAAAACGATCCCCGAAATGCCGCTGCGGCCGGTGGACGTCGAGCAGTTGTTCCTCACCACCGCACTGGGTCGCCCCGCGGTCGAGACGTCGTACGTCGGCCACTGGTTGCTCCGGGCATCCTCAGGCTGGACCGGCCGGGGCAACTCGCTGCTGCCGGCCGGGAGCCCCGGGATACCCGTGACCGAGGCCCTCAAGCACGCTGAGGCCTTCTACGACGAGCGGGGCCTGCCCCCGCAGGCCCTGGTCCGGCTCGGCAGCCCCGAGGCGGAGGAGCTCCGTGCGTGCGGGTGGATCGACGCCCGCCCGGAGCAGTCCGACGTACTCGTCATGCACACCACGCTCGACCACGTGAACGCTGCGCCGCCGTACGACGTACTGGTCGCGGAGCACCCGGGTCACGCGTGGTACGCGGCCGCGTTCGACGGGCCGGTGCCCGAGTCGGCACCGGCCGTGTTGGAGGGCGCTCCGAAGGCCGTGTTCGCCTCCATCACGCTGGACGGCGCGACGGCCGCGGTGGGACGTGGATCGATGACTGGCCACTGGCTGGGTGCCGACGCGATCCGTGTCGACGCCGCGTACCGCCGCGGAGGCCTCGGCACCGCGATCCTGCAGGCCCTGGCCCGCTGGTCCGGCCCGCTGGGGGGTCGCCGTACCTATCTGGAGGTGCTGGAGGAGAACGCACCCGCCCTGGCCACCTACACCCGCCTGGGCTACCGCGAGGCGTATCGCTACCGCTATCTGACGAGCCGCTGAGCCGCACCGGCCCCAACAAGCGTCAGCACGATCAACCCAGCCAGTACGACGCCCAGCGCGTGACCGGGGTCAGTAGCCAACGCGGCGTACGTAGAGCCGGCGAGAGCGACGCCAAGTGCGCCGCCGAGCTGTGCGTTGGTGGCGACCACCCCGGACAGGTCAGCGGCGTACTGCGGGGTCGTGCTCGAGGTGATTGCACCGATGAGGGTGTTGGCGCTGATCCCCAGGCCTAGGCCGCCGACGCCGAGCAGTGCGAAGAGGAGTGGCCCACTACGGCCGCCCAGCAGCAGATAGGCCAGCACGGAGAGATAGCCGACCGCCAGGACCAGGCAGCCGATGACCGGCATCCACCGCACTCCCCTGCGCAGTCTGGGGAGGATGGGCCCGGCCAGACCGAAGGCGGCAACCCAGACGACCATGGCGAAGCCCGAGTACGCAGGGCCCTTGTGGAGGCCGTCCTGCAGGTAGAGGGCGAGCACGAAGAGCAGGGCGAAGTACGTGCCCGACGTGCAGCCGTGAGCGAGCAGGCCGGCCCGGACGGACGGGTTGCGGAGGACCTGGCGGGCGATCAGTGGGCGACCACCACGTGCGGCTGTACGGCGTTCGCCGTACTCGAAGAGCGCGAGGGCCGGGAGGCTCAGGACCAGGCAGACCCAGGACCAGGCGGGCCAGCCGCGCTCGGAGCCCAGCAGGAGCGGGACGATGACGAGCAGAACCGTTGTGGACAAGCTGAGTACGCCGAGCAGGTCCAGGCGATCGCGATGGCCGTCGGGGTCGGCGGGAAGCGCCCGGCGAGCGGCGATGGCGAGTGCGATGCCGATCGGGACGTTGACCAGGAAGATCGGGCGCCAGCCGGTACCGAAGAGGTCGGCCGCGATCAGGACGCCGCCGAGCACCTGCCCGGCGACCGCACCGCCGGAGAGAGCGATCGAGAAGTAGCCGAGAGCCTTCAGCCGGTCCCGGCCCTGGAAGTGCAACTGGATGCCGCTGAGCACCTGCGGAACCATCAGCGCGGCGCCGGCGCCCTGGACGAAGCGGGCCACGACGAGGGTGACGATGTTCGGAGCGAGGCCGCACGCCAGCGAGGCCGCGGTGAAGACGGTCAGGCCGAGCAGGAACGTCGTCCGATAGCCGAGCGACGAGCCGAGGCGGGCGCCGGTGATCAGCAGTACGGCGAAGGCGACGACGTACCCGGAGACGACCAGACCCACCGCGCCCGCGGAGGCGTGCAGATCGGCGCCGATCGACGGGCCGGCGATGTTCGCGACCGCGGTGTCGATGTTCGCCATGAACTGCCCGGTGAGCAGGACGGTCAGGATCGCGGCCCGGTTGGCTGGTCGGGTTTCCACGTGCACGGTGTTTTCCACGGAGTTGGAACGGTGTGAGGGCGCTGAGATGTGAGGGCGCTAACCTCGGGTGGCATGGCGGATCACGTGGTGGAGCGGCCGGAGTACGCCGGGGACTTCGAGGGGACCGTGCACGTCGAGTACACGCCGCACCCGGATGACGGGGTGGCGGATCCGGGCGAGATCGTGTGGACGTGGGTGCCGTTCGAGGAGGACTTCACCCGCGGGAAGGACCGGCCCGTGCTGGTCGTCGGATCGGACGGACCGTGGTTGCTGGCGCTGATCCTGACCAGCAAGGACCACGATCGCGACGCCGCCGACGAGGCACGCTGGGGGCGGATCTGGATGGACATCGGCGGCGGCGCCTGGGATAAAGAGGGCCGCCGCAGCGAGGTCCGGCTCGACCGGGTCCTCCGGATCGACCCAGGTCAGGTCCGCCGCGAGGGCGCCGCCATCGGCGAAGACCTCTTCAACCAGGTAGCCGCCGAACTCCACAAAATCCACCGCAGCTGACCCCCGTCATTCAAGGGGATATCCGGTTCTTCTGACGCATCCGTGGGTGGGTTGGTTCGCCGCGTTCAAGTCCCGGCAGCCGGTCCCGTTGTGCCGGTTGCCAGCCGGGCGGGGAGGATCTCGTCCCGGATCGGGTGGGCAGATTCAGGGGATTGTTGCAACGCCTGATTGTTGGAGGGTGTTGTGATGGGGCGGAAGTTG